>WYBL01000083.1 GCA_011526565.1 Acidobacteriota bacterium
CATCTCCTGGATCTTCTACATCGTCCAGATCCCCGACAACTGGTACGGCGGCGGCGGCACGGTCGGCAACCGCTACTTCCTCAACGTGCTGCCGCTGCTGCCCTACGTCGTGCCGCCGGCGCGCGCGTTGCTGGTCGCGGTGCCGGGCGCCCTGCTCGGCCTCGCCTTCCTCGCGCCGACGTTGTGGGCGCCGCTGCAGGCCTCGATGAAGCCTGGACAACACGCCGGGCGGGTGCCGTTCGTCTACCTGCCGGCGGAGCTGGCGATGCTCAACGACCTGTCGGCCTTCGTCGAGCCCTGGCGCAAGAAGCGCTCGGTCGGCGACACGGAGGGGGACGCACACAGGGGCTGGCCTGCCGACCCTCGGGCGTACTACCTGTACTTTCCGGACGACGGCACCACCGGCGTGGTCACGGAAGGCGGCGTGCAGGGCTTGCGCCTGAAGCCGGGCGCGCGTGCCGAGATCCTGCTGCGGGCGCTGGAGCCCGTGGCGGCGATGACGGTGACAGCGGTCGGCGACGCGCCGGGAACGCTCGACGTGCGCAGCGGCGCGGGCGCGGCCCGCCTCGCGCTGGAGCGCGGCCAGCCCGTGCAGGCGCCGCTGCCGCCGGGGGAGCGTTTCGCCTACTACGCCACGAGCGTCTACGTGTTGACGTTCGAGAGCGACGGCCCGGGCGCCTTCGTGTCGATCGCGCTGGAGCCGCGCCCGCGCTGAATCACGCCCAGCGGTGGTAGGCCGGGTGCCCCGGCTCGACCGCCACGAACACGGCGCGGCAGGTGGCGGTGACGACGCCGTCGCTCTCCATCGTCTCCTCGACCACCGCCCGGTCCCCGACGACCTCCACCGCCCGGGCCTTGATGCGGACCGGTCGGTTCGACGGGGTCGGCCGTCGCAGCTTGACGTGGAACTCGGCGGTGACCGTCGACGGCGGGTGGTCGAGCCCCTTCGCCTTCATCAGCGCGTGGCAGGCCGCCCAGTTGCCGTGGCAGTCGAACAGGCAGCCGACGATGCCGCCGTTGACCGTGCCCTCGAAGGCCTGGTGGTGGCCTTCCGGGTGGAACTCGCACTCGACGTCGGCGCCGACCACGTGGCTCTTGATGCGCAGCCCCTTCGCGTTCTTCGGTCCGCAGCCGAAGCAGATGCCGTTGGGCGAGTAGCGGTCCTGGAGGGCGGGCGGCGGGGTGTCGTTCATGATTCCTCCGTCGGGTCGTCGGTGCGGCTGACGCCGGGCAGTTGCAGCACGAAGTCGGGGCCGAAGGCGCGCGACGGCGTCTGGAACCCGGCCGCCGCGCCGCCGGCGAGCAGGCGCTCGAGCACGGCCACGGCCGCGTGCGCCGTGTGGGTGTAGCCGTCGGGAACCCGCAGCCGCGCCACGACGCGGCCCCGGGGCGCGCGGGCTTCGCCCCAGAGCAGGCACGCGGAGCGGGCCCGGCGTTCCGCGCTCGGGCCCGGGGCGCCGGCGCGCACGCGCCGCAGCAGCAGCGACTGCACGACGCGCGTCGCGAGCAGCGGGCGCACCAGATTCGACAGCCGCGCCGCGGCGCGCGCGGTCGGTGGCACGGCGAGATAGACCTCTACATCGGGAATGCCCGTGGAATGCCAGGCGGTCGCGACGTCGCCCCACGGGATCGTCATCGCGTGGACGGGCCCGGCGCCGAAGTCGATCGTGCGCGCGCGCCAGCCCGCGGGCACCGGCGTCAGCCGGCCCCCGCGGCGCACCCAGCCGCCGCGGTGCAGGTTTTCGACCATCGTCGTCGCGGTGCCGCGCGAGACGCGCCCGGTGGACTGGAAGCCGAGCGCGAGCGACGTCGCGCCGGGCAGGCGGCGGGCCAGGTGCGCGGCCAGGCAGTCGGAGGGCACGACGTCGAAGCCGCTGCCCGGCAGCAGGGTGATCCCCGCGGCGCGCGCGCGCGCGTCGAGCCCGTGCAGGTCCTCGAAGACCGCGATCTCGCCGGTGATGTCGAGGTAGTGGACGCGGTTGCGCAGGCACGCCTCGGCCATCGGCAGGGCCGTGCGGGAGAAGGGGCCGGCGCAGTGCGCCACGGCGCCGATGCCCGCGAGTCCGCGGTCGAGGGCCGCGGGGTCCTCCAGGCCGAAGACCCTCGCCTCCAGACCGTGGCGGGCGGCGAGTGCCTCGACGGCAGCGGCGTTGCGGCCGGCCAGCACGGGTCGCAGGCCGGTGGCCAGGGCCTGCTCCAGGACCAGTTCGCCGGTGTACCCGTACGCCCCGTAGATGAGCGCCCCGCGCATGGCGGTTAGAGTCTACGACGTGCGCGAGGCACTCCCCATCGATCCCCACGTGCCGGCGATCGTCGAGGCCGTGCGCCGTCACCGCGCGGCCGTCGTCGTGGCGGAGCCGGGCGCGGGCAAGACCACGCGGGTGCCGCCGTCGCTGCTGGACCTGGGCAAGGCGATCCTGCTGCAGCCGCGACGCGTCGCCGCGCGGGCGCTGGCCCAGCGCATCGCGGCCGAGCAGGGCGTCGCGCTCGGCGAGGAGGTCGGCTGGCAGGTGCGGTTCGAGCGGCGCTTCGGTCCGCGCACCCGGCTGCTGGTCGCGACCGAGGGCATCCTCACCGCGCGGCTGGTGGCCGACCCCCTGCTCTCGGAGTTCGGCGTGGTCGTGCTCGACGAGTTCCACGAGCGCTCGCTCCACGCGGACCTGGCGCTGGCGCTGGCCCGCGAGGCGTGGCGCGCGCGCGACGACCTGCACCTCGTGGTGATGTCGGCGACGCTCGACGCCGAACCCGTCAGCCGCCATCTCGACGACGCCCCGGTGGTGCGCGTGCCGGGGCGCGGCCATCCGCTCGAGCTGCGACATGCCCCTGGCGCCAGCGCCGCGGGCGCCGTGCGCGAGGCGCTGCGCGAGGACGGCGGCCACGTGCTCGTGTTCCTGCCGGGAATGGCGGAGATCCGGGCCACGGCGGCGGAGCTCGCCGGCTGCGGCGCCGACGTGCGCACGCTTCACGGGTCGCAGGACGCCGCGGAGCAGGCGCACGCGCTGGCACCCTGCGCGGGGCGCAAGGTCGTGCTGGCGACCAACGTCGCGGAGACGTCGCTGACGGTCGAAGGCGTGACCCGGGTCGTCGACAGCGGCTGGCAGCGGGTGGCCCGGTTCGACTCCGCGCGCGGCTTCGACGCGCTGGAGCTGGAACGCGTCTCGCGCGATGCCGCGGACCAGCGCGCGGGCCGCGCGGGACGCACCGGCCCCGGCGTGGCGGTGCGGCTGTGGGACGCGCGTGACGCGCTGCGCCCGCACCGCGAGCCCGAGATCGCGCGCGTCGACCTCTGCGGGCCCGCCCTCGACCTCCTCGCGTGGGGCGCGGACCCGAGGGCCTTCGCGTGGTACGAGCCGCCCCCGGTCGCGGCCCTGGAGCGGGCCCTGCGCACCCTGGAGCGGCTGGGAGCGATGGCGGCCGGGCGCGTCACCGCTCTCGGGGAGCGGATGCGACGCCTGCCGCTGCCGCCGCGCCTCGCGCGGGTGCTGGTCGAAACCGGGGCCGACCCGCGCGCTGCGGCCGCCTGCGCGCTGTTGTCGGAGCGCCACGGGCTGCGACCGGACGGCACCGCGACGGACTCCGACGTGCTGCTGCTCGCCGACCGGCTGCGATCCGCGCCGGGCGTGGCGCGCACGGCGAGCGAGCTGCTGCGCCTCGCGCGCGATCTCCCGCCGCTCGCCGCGACCCGCGGGGAGGATGCGCTGCGAAGGGCGCTGTTCCACGCGTTCGCCGACCGCCTGGCACAGCGCCGCGAGCCCCGCGGCCGCCGCTTCCTCCTGGCCTCGGGCCACGGCGCGGCGCTGGCCCGCGAGAGCGGCGTCCACGACGCGGAGTACGTCGTCGCGCTCGACCTCGCGGGCGGCGAGCGCGAGGCGCTGATCCGCGTCGCGAGCGCGGTCGACGCGGACTGGATCGAGCCGGACGCGACCGTCGCCGCTCACGGGGTTGACGCGGCGGGCCGCGTCCGCGCCTTCGACGAGAGCCGCTTCGGTGCCCTGGTGCTGCGCCGCCACGAGCGGGCGCCGGACCCGGAGGCAGCCGCGCGCCTGATCGCCTCCGCGCTGCGCGAGCGGCCGCTCCCCGCGGCGGCCGAGGCGCTCGTGCGGCGGCTGCGCTTCGCGGGCCTGGAACCGGACCTGGAGGCGGCCTGCGCCCAGGCGGCGCTGGCAGCCCGCTCGCTCGCGGACGCGGACCTGCTCGGCGCCCTGCAGGCGCAGGCACCGCACGATCTGGCGCGGCTGGCGCCGGAATCGTTGCGCGTTCCGAGCGGGCGCAGCGCGCGGCTCGAGTACCGCGAGGACGGCAGCGTCGCCGCGGAGGTCAAGCTGCAGGAGCTGTTCGGCCTCGCGGACTCCCCGCGGCTGGGACCGCGCCAGGAGCCGGTCCTGTTCCTGCTGCTGGCGCCGAACGGGCGGCCCGTGCAGACCACCCGCGACCTGCGCGGTTTCTGGGAGCGGACCTATCCCGAGGTCCGCAAGGAACTGCGTGGCCGCTACCCGCGCCATCCGTGGCCCGAGGACCCGTGGGCCGCGACGCCGACCCACCGCGCGAAGCCGCGGGGGACCTAGTCGGCCGCGCCGGGAAGGACGGACGGCAGGCGCAGCGAGAAGACCGAGCCGCGGCCGGGCTGGGTCTCGACCTCGATGCGGCCGCCCAGCGCGATCGCCAGCCGGCTCGCGATCGCGAGGCCGAGGCCGAGCCCGCCGTGCTTGCGGGTGTCCGAGTCGTCGGACTGCGAGAAGGCCTCGAACAGCCGGGCCGCCATCTCCGGGGCGATGCCGGCGCCGGTGTCGCTGATCGTGAACCGCACGCCGGGAACGCCCGCGACGACCTCGGCGGAGGCCTCCACCCGGACCGCCCCCTTCTGCGTGAACTTCAGCGCGTTGGTGACCAGGCTGGCCAGGATCTGGCGCAGCCGGCGCGGGTCGCTCTCCATCTCGCCGAGGTCCCCGTGCAACTGCAGCTCGAGCGAGTTCTCGTTCTCCTCGGCGAGCGCGCGGTGCCCGTCGACCACCTCGCGCAGGAGCTTCTCCGGCTCGAACGGGCGGGCGGCCAGCTTCATCCGGCCTTCCTCGAGGCGGGCCAGGTCCAGCACGTCGTCGATCAGCCGCAGCAGGTGCCTGCCGGAGCCGACGATGCGCCGCGCGTCGGGCAGGAAGCCGTCGGCGCCTTCGTCTTCGGCGCGCTCGACGAGCATCTCGGCGTAGTTGAGGATCGCGTTGAGCGGCGTGTGCAGCTCGTGGCTCATGTTGGCGAGGAACGCGCTCTTGGCGCGGCTCGCCTCCTGGGCGCGGTCGCGCGCCTTCTCGAGCTCGGCGATCGTGCGCTGCTCGCGCTCGAACAGGCGGGCGTTCTCGATCGCGAGCCCGGCGTGCACGGCCAGGGCCTCGGCCGCGCGCAGCGCGTCGGGCCGGAAGGGAGCCGAGAGCACGGAGTTGTCGACGTACAGCGCGCCGATCGGCGGCCGCGGCTGCGTCTCGTGGTCGGCCCGCGGGGGGCGCAGAGGCAGGCAGACGATCGTGCGCAGCGACAGGTTGGCGACGCTCTGGAAGGGGGCGAACGAGGGTTCCGCCGCGGCGTTGCCCGTCGCCACCGTCTGCCCGCGCTCCATCACCAGCCGCAGCACGGAGGTCGAGATGCCGAGGCCCGTGGACTCCGAGCGGGGCGCGCCCCCGCGGACGCGGGCCGCGCGCTGGCGCAGGCCGACGACGCCCTCGTCGAGGGTCTCCGCGCCGGCCGGCACCTCGGCCGGGTCGTCGGTCAGGAACAGGAAGCCGCGCTCGGCGCCGGTCAACTGGATCACCGCGTCGAGCACGCGGTCCATCACCTCGCTCAGCACGTGCGTCGCGTTGATCGCCTCGAGCACGGAGAGCAGGACGCTGGCCGACGTCGTGGCTTCGGTTCCGCCGCCGGGCTCGTCGGGCGGCGAGAAGCGCAGCGTGACGTCGCCGAGCGTCACCACGTCCCCGGGGTGGAGGGCGACGCGCTGGGCGCGCTGGCCGTTGACGAACAGGCCGCGGGTGCTGCCCTGGTCCTCGATCGCGTAGCCTCCACCGTCTCCGTCGGGCTCGATGCGGGCGTGGAAGCGCGAGACGGAGGCGTCGCCGAGGCAGATGTCGTTGTCGAGGCTGCGGCCGATGCGCAGCGCGGCCGTGCCCAGCGGGTAGACCTCGCCGGGCTGTTCGCCGCGGAAGACCTGCAGCACTGCCAGCGCCAGCCGCCGCCCGCAGCCGGAGCAGCGGTCGGCCTGCGCGTCGACGGGTTGGCCGCAGTGTCGGCAGGTCAAGGGGTGAACTCGCGGCGGATCATTGCCGAGGCCGCCGCCGCCGTCAAACCTCAGGCGGTCTCGGCGCCGGTCAGCACCCGGGAAACGGCGTCGCGCCAGCCCGCGTAGAGGGCCTCGCGCTGGTCCGCACTCATGCGCGGCTCGAAGACGCGCTCGCCCTGGCGCAGTGCCGCGAGGTCGCCGGCCTGCCACAGGCCGGCGCCCAGCCCCGCGAGCCATGCCGCGCCCAGGCCGGTCGACTCGATCACCCGCGGGCGATCGACGGGGACGCCGAGCAGGTCGGCCTGGAACTGCATCAGGAAGTCGTTGGCGGAGGCGCCGCCGTCCACCCGCAGCAGCTCGAGCGCCTGCGTCGCGTGGGCGTTCATCGCCTCGACGACGTCGCGCGTCTGGAGGGCGATGCTCTCGAGCGTCGCCCGCACGATCTCGGCGCGACCCGCGCCCTGGGTCAGCCCCAGGATCGCGCCGCGGGCGCCGGCGTCCCAGTAGGGAGTGCCGAGCCCGGAGAACGCGGGCACGACGTGGACGCCGTGGCTGTCGGGGATCGACGCCGCGACCGTCGCGCTCTCGTCCGCGCTGGAGATCAGTCCGAGCTGGTCGCGCAGCCAGCGCACCGCCGCGCCCGCCACGAACACGGAACCTTCGAGGCCCCACGTCGCGGCGCCGGCCGCGTCGCAGGTGACGGTGCCGAGCAGTCCGCGGCTGGCGGCCGGCACGGCGTCGCCGGTGTGCATCAGCAGGAAGCAGCCGGTGCCATAGGTGTTCTTGGCCTGGCCGGGCACGGTGCAGTTCTGGCCGAAGAGGGCGGCCTGCTGGTCGCCGGCGACGCCGGTGATCGGCAGCCCGTCGGGCAGGCCAGGGACGCCGCGCGTCACGCCGAACGAGCCCGCGCTCGGTCGCACCTCGGGCAGCACGGCCGCCGGCACCCGGAACAGCTCGAGCAGGTCGGGGGCGAAGGCGCGCTGGCGGAGGTCGAACAGCAGCGTGCGCGAGGCGTTGGTCGGCTCGGTCGCGTGTTCGGCGCCGCCCGTCAGCTTCCACAGCAGCCACGAGTCGACCGTGCCGAAGCAGAGCTCGCCGCCCTCGGCGCGAGCCTGCAGGTCGCCCTCGTCGAGGATGAAGCGCAGCTTGGTGGCCGAGAAGTAGGGGTCGAGCAGCAGGCCGGTGCGGGCCTTGATCAGCGGCTCGCGGCCGTCGGCCCGCATCGCCTCGCACAGCGGGGCGGTCTGCCGGCTCTGCCACACGATGGCGTCGGCGACGGGGCGGCCGCCGGCGCGCTCCCACACGAGCGTCGTCTCGCGCTGGTTGGTGATGCCGATGGCCGCGAGCTCGACGGCGTGTGCCCGGGCCCGGGCCTCGGCGACCGCGAGCAGCGTCGAGTCCCAGATCGCCTGCGGCGACTGCAGCACCCAGCCGGGTTTCGGGAAGGAGGAGGCCAGCTCCGCGTAGCCCCGCGAGAGCAGGTGCCCGTCTTCGCCGACCACCAGCGCCGTCGTGCCCGTGGTGCCCTGGTCGATCGCCAGCACGCCGCGCTTCATCGCCTGCCTCCGAACTCGCCCTGCCGGCCGACGAGGCCGGCCGCGAACGTCCGCCGGTCCACCCGCGCCAGCGCGCGCTCCTCGACCGGCGCGAGCAGCCGGTGGTGGCGCACGTGGCAGAGGTGCTCGGGGATGTCCCACAGGTCGTCCTCGGCGGTCATCCAGTTGCGGGGGTCGAAGCGCGCGAGGTCGACCGCGACCGAGTAGCGGCGCAGGGACTTCTCGCCGCGCAGGTTGAAGTAGACCTCGAGGTAGGACAGGGCCAGGCTGCGCAGGGTGTCGTGCACGGGCTCGCGGTAGCGCAGGCCGGAGTAGTTCGAGCGGCCGAGCGCCCCCCAGCGCCCGGTCGGGCCGCGGAAGATCGCGAGCACGTGGTCGTCGTCGTGCTCCGCCTCGAGGTCCAGCAGCAGCGGCGGATGGCCCTGCACTCGCAACGCCGCCGCCGCCAGCAGCGCGCCGTCCATGCACTGCACCCGGCGCTCGCGCAGGGCGCGGCGCGGGGAGCGGCAGTGGGCCCCCGCGACGTCGTAGTCGAGATCGTCGAGCAGCTTCTGGATCCGCCACGGCGGATCGAGGGCGCGCAGGCGTCGCAGCTCGGAGGGGCGCAGTCCGAAGTCGGGGGAGGTCACGCCGGGAGATAATCGCATTTCCATGACCGCGACCGCGCCGGCCCCGGTGGGGTTCTGGGAGGGGCCCGGTGGCGGCCGCGAGGTGCTGCGGATCGGCTACCCGCTGATCCTCGCCCAGCTCTCGTTCACCCTGCAGACGTTCGTCGACCGGCTGTTCCTGACCTGGTACTCCGCAGAGGCGGTCGCCGGGGCGGTGACGGCGCTGTTCGTCGTCTGGACCTACATCGGCGTCTGCATCGGCACGGGGGAGTACGTGACCTCCTTCGTGGCGCAGTACCTGGGCGCGGGGCGTCCCGAGCGGGTCGGCGCCGCGATGTGGCAGGGGCTGTGGTTCGCGCTGGCTTCCGGCGTCGGCGGCGTCGCGCTGACGCCGCTGGCCGAGCCGGTGTTCGCCTTCGCGGGTCACTCCAGGATCGTGCAGCAGTACGAGGTGACCTACGCCCAGGTGCTGCTGCTCGGCACCCTTCCGGTGGTGGCGATGGCGACGCTGTCGGCCTTCTTCGCCGGCCGCGGACGGACGCTCGTCGTGCTCCTCGTCAACGTCGCGGTGACGGCGGTCAACGCCGTGCTCGACTACCTCTGGATCTTCGGACACGGTGGCTTCGAGCGGGCGGGCGTGGCGGGGGCCGCCGCGGCCACCATCGCCTCGCAGGCGTTCGGCGCGCTCTGCTTCTTCGCGCTGATGGCCCGGCGCCCGAACCGGGAGGCCTACCGCACCCTGGCCGACTGGCGGCTGGAGGCCGGGCTGTTCCGCCGCCTCGTGCGGCTCGGCGTGCCGGCGGGCCTCCACTACGCCCTCGAGATCTTCGCCTTCGCGTTGTTCATGTTCATGGTCGGGCGGCTGGGCACGGCCGAGCTGGCGGCCACGGGCATCGCGTTCAACCTCAACATGATCGTGTTCACGCCGATGCTCGGCCTGGGCTTCGGGGTGGCGGCCCTGGTCAGCAAGGCGCTGGGCGCCGGCGACGTGGCGGCGGCGGAGCGAGCGACCTGGTCGGGCTTCAAGATGAGCTTCGTCTACATGGGGGCCTGCGGCGCGCTCTACCTGCTCGCCCCCGAGCTGCTGCTGGCGCCGTACGCCGCGGGCTCGGCCCCCGGCCAGTTCGCGAGGATCGGCGAGCTGTCGGTCGTGCTGCTGCGCTTCGTCGCGTTCTACTCGATCTTCGACATGGCCAACGTGATCTTCGCGGCGGCGCTCAAGGGGGCGGGCGACACCGCCTTCCCGCTGCGGGCCAGCGTCGTGGCCTCGAGCCTGGGCATGCTGCTGCCGACCTGGGTGCTGTGCTTCCATCTCGGGTACGGCCTGTACGCGGCCTGGGGAGCCGCCACCTTCTACGTGTTCCTGGTCGGGGTCGCGATGCTCGTCCGCTTCCGGCGCGGCGACTGGCGGACGCTGCGGGTCGTCGAGGAGCTCGAGCCCGGCGTCGATCGGCTGGCCGCCGCGGAGAAGTGAGCCAGCGCACATCTTCCGGCCGGGGGCGGCGGTCGTCTGGTAGCATTCCCGACTCACGGGAGAACCCCGAATCACCGATGCCCAAGAAGCTCACCGCCCGGCCGCTCCGCGACGACGAGGTCCACTTCGACGTCTGGGGCTGCAGGGGCTCGCGAAACCTGCTGCCGCGCCGATCCTCGATCGGGAACCACACCTCGTGCTACTCGGTCACGACCGCCACCGACGCGTTCGTGTTCGACGCCGGCCGCGGGCTCGCCGCCTTCGGCCACGCGTTGATGACCGAGCCGCGGTTCTCGACCGTGCGACGGGTGCACGTCCTGATCACCCACGCCCACATGGACCACTGGGAGGGGCTGAAGGACGCCGACTGGTTCTGGCGCCGGGGCAACGGCCTCGAGGTCAGGCTCTACGGCACGGCCGAGGCGATCGGGGGCATTCGTGCCGGCTACGCCCACCCGCTCTACGTGCCGCTCGACCTGCTGGCGATGGGGACGGTGGCAAGGCTCGAGTACGTGACGATCTCGGCCGAGGAGAAGCGCACGATCGGCTCGTTCTCGCTGCGCACCTCGCCGCTCAACCACTACTCGGGCTCGGGCGACAACCGCCGCTTCCTCGACACCGCCGGGTTCCGGCTGGCCGTGCGCAAGGGCCCGACCGTCGCCTACCTGTCGGACCACGAGCCGCACGCCGGCACCGCCGAAACCGAGCGCAAGCTGATCACCGGCGCCCACCTCGCGGTCTACGACTCGCACTTCCCGGACATCAAGCAGCAGATGCACGGCCACGGGTCCCAGGAGCACGCCTCGAACGTCGCGCGGGCGCACCCCGGAGTCCTGGTGCTGGCCGGGCACCACGCGCCATCGCTGTCCGACCAGGACATCCGCGCGACCTGGCGGCGGCACGGCAAGGGTGCCCCGAACTTCCAGCTCGCCATCGAGGGACGCACCTACGCGTTCGATCGCGCACGGGGCGCGTTCAGCCTGCTGGCGGGCTAGCGAACGGGCATGTCCGAGAACGATCCGTTCTCCAAGGCGCGCCACGACCTCCGGACGCCGATCAACCAGATCCTCGGCTACGCCGAGTTGCTCCAGGAGCAGGCCGAAGACGAGGGGCACGCCGACTACGTGCCCGACCTGCAGAAGATCCAGCAGGCGGCCCGCCGCGAGATCGAGCTGATCGACAAGTTCCTCAACCCGGGCAGCGGCCTGCCTGCGCCCGCGGCCGGGGCCGCCCCTGCGGCCCCGCCTGCGCCGGCCGCATCCGCTGCGGCCGCGACCCCCGCGGCACCGACCTCGCCCGCCTCGGCCGCGGCCCCGTCCCTGACCCCGCTCGATCGTCCCTCGGGCACGCCCGCAGGCGACGAAGGCGGGCCGCTGCTCGTCGTCGACGACAACGAGATGAACCGCGACATGCTGTCGCGGCGCCTGACCGGCCGCAAGTACAAGGTGCTGACGGCGGAAGACGGCTACAAGGCGCTCGAGATGATCGAGAAGCAGCGCTTCGACATGGTGCTGCTCGACGTGATGATGCCGGGCATCAGCGGCATCGACGTGCTGAAGACGCTGCGCGAGAAGTACACGATGGCCGACCTGCCGATCATCATGGCGACGGCCAAGGACCAGAGCGAGGACATCGTCGAGGCCCTGAAGCTGGGCGCCAACGACTACGTGACCAAGCCGCTCGACTTCCCGGTGGTGCTCGCGCGGGTCCAGACCCAGCTCGCGCTGAAGCGCCAGAAGGACGAGATCCAGCGTCTGGCCGAGCACCTCGAGGTGCGCAACCGCTTCATCCGCAACACCTTCGGCCGCTACCTCTCGGACGACATCGTGAACGCGCTGCTGGAGTCGCCCGAGGGCCTCAAGCTGGGCGGCGAGAAGCGCACGGTCACGATCATGATGTCCGACCTGCGCGCGTTCACGTCGGTGTCGGAGCGGCTGGGGCCGGAATCGGTCGTGACGATGCTCAACCAGTATCTCGGGGTGATGACCGAGATCATCATGAAGTACAACGGCACCATCGACGAGATCATCGGCGACGCGATCCTCACCATCTTCGGCGCGCCGATGAAGCGCGACGACGACGCGGCGCGCGCCTGCGCCTGCGCGATCGAGATGCAGGCGGCGATGGAGGAGTTCAACCGCGGCCTGGAGTCGCAGGGCCTGCCGCGGCTCGAGATGGGCCTCGCGATCCACACCGGCGAGGTGGTCGTCGGCAACATCGGGTCGCAGCGCCGGACCAAGTACGCGGTCGTCGGTCCGCCGGTCAACCTGACGGGACGGATCGAGTCGTACACGGTCGGCGGCCAGATCCTCGTCTCGGAGACGACGATCGCCGAGGTGAAGGCGGAGCTGAAGCTGGGCGACGTGGTCGAGGTCAAGGCCAAGGGCGCCAAGGAGCCGATCCGCGTCCACGACCTGCAGGGCATCGGCGCCCCGTACGCGGTGTACCTCGCCGAGCGCGAGGAGCACTACCAGGCCCTGCAGCCCCCGGTCGCCCTGCGGTACTACGTGCTCGAGGGCAAGTCGGTGGGGGAGAAGGCGTATCTCGGGCAGCTCGTGAAGCTGTCGGAGCACGGGGGCGAGATCTCCTCCGAGGCCTCGCTGCCGCCGCTGTCGAACGTCAAGATCGCGCTCGTCAAGGCCGACGGGGAGGACCTCGGCGGGGACCTGTACGCGAAGGTGCTCGAGGTTCGCGGGGAAGACGGGCGTGCGCTGATCCTGCGCTTCACCGCGATCGGCCCCGAGGCGGAGGCTTTCCTCAAGCCGCTGCGCCCGGCGGGCCACTGACCGAAGCGCCGGAGGGCGCCTCGGCGGCGCCCTACTTCTTGGCTGCGGGCTTCTTCTCCACGTAGTCCTTCAGCCAGGCCATGTCGGCTTCCTTGGCCTTCCGCCGCTCCTTCTCGGCGACCAGCCAGTGGCCGCGGTCGTTGAGCGTGCCCGGGATGTCGTTGCCGTGGCAGACGAGGCAGTTGCCCGCCGGTACCCTGTACTGACGCGCGCGGTCGAGCATCACCGCCTCGGAATGGGGGGTCGCGTGGCAGTAGAGGCAGTTCTGCACGGGGAAGCCGAGCTTCTTGGCCTGCTTCTGCATGGGCTCGGTCGCCTGGGCAGGAGCAGCCAGACAAGCGAGGCCGAACGCTGCGGCGAGGCCCGCCAGGGTGGTCTTCATCTTGTCGTGTTCCAGTGGGGCGCGAGGGCCCCGATCGCGGAGATGTTGGCGACCCTGGAGGGATTCGAACCCTCGATCTTCACCTTGAAAGGGTGACGTGCTGGGCCTCTGCACCACAGGGTCAGGCCGAGACATCGGAGTGTAGCACTCCGCGGCATCAGGCCGCGCGGCGGCCTCCGCCGGAGGCCTGCGGTCGTGGCGTGAACGGGTGAACCGAGGCCGTGGCATGAACGGGCGGGGCCTCGAGCCGGTCGGCCCAGCGCAGCAGCATGAACACGCCGAAACCCGCGACGACCAGCCCCAGAGCCAGGAACGACTGAAGCAGCAGCACCTTTGGAACCCTCCCGCCATAGAGGTAAACGACCCCTGTGCCGTATCGATTCCGGATGATTCGCTTTTATTTCGCTTTTGTCAAATTTTCGCCAGGTCGGCGGGCGCGCCGCTCTCCAGGGCGCCGTTCTCGTGGCCGTCCGCGATCAGTTCCGCGACGAACTCCCCGCAGAGCAGGATGATCGACACCGAGATCTCCAGCCACAGCGCGAGCACGACGATCGCTTCCAGCGCGCCGTACAGGCCGAACTGGGCGAGGTTCTTGACGTAGTAGGCGAACCCCGCCTTGGCGATCTCCCACAGCACCGTGGCGAGCAGCGCCCCGAGCGCGGCATGACGGGGCGAGACGGTCCGGCGTCGGGGCCCGAGGCGGTAGACGAGGAAGAAGAAGGTGAAGGCGATCAGCATCGGCAGCGCCCGGGCTGCCGCCGAGTCCGTCGCGCCGCGGAGCCGCTCGAAGCCCGCGAAGCCGGCGACGTGCTCGAGCATGGCCTCCGCGCCGGTCGCCATCATCCCCGCGGCCAGCGTCAGCAGCAGCGCGAAACCGGTGGCGAGCACCATCCCGAAGCCGACCAGGTTGCCGCGGGCGAAGCCACGGCCGGGGACCTCGAAGACGGTCTCCATCGCCCCGAACAGCGACGTGAAGATGCGCTTCGAGGTCCAGGCCAGCAGCAGCAGGCCGGGGATCTGGAAGCGTCCCGCGGCGCCCAGGGCCTCGCGCAGGGTGTCCATCGCCCGCTCGTCGAGGTGGACGACGATGCCGCTGAAGAGCATCAGCGTCACCCGGTAGGCCGCCTCGTACGACCCCAGCAGCCAGACGCCCACCGCGATCAGGAACGTGAGCAGCGGCAGCAGCGACAGCAGCGTGTAGAAGGCCACGGCCGCCGCGCGATCGGGGCCGTTGTGGTCGAAGAAGCGGTTGAGGGCGCGCCAGACGAGGCGCGCGTGGCGCCGGATCACGCGGTCGCCGGGGGCGCGGGAACGCGGCCGCGGGAGGGGGGCATCGGCACCGGCCGAGTATAGGAAGACCGCATTAATATGAAAACCGGAGAACCGTTCTCGTGGAGTTCAAGGACTACTACGCGATCCTCGGCGTGCCGCGCACCGCCTCCGAGAAGGAGATCAAGGCGGCGTACCGGAGGCTCGCCCGCAGGTACCACCCGGACGTGAACAAGGGCCAGGCCCAGGCTGAGGCCCGATTCAAGGAGGTGGGCGAGGCCTACGAAGTGCTCTCCGACCCGCAGAAACGTCGGCAATACGACGAGATCGCCGCGGGGGGCATTCCGTTCGGACACGGCCGGCCGCGCGGAGGCGGCGGGCCGCGAACCGGTCGGGTCGAGGACCTCGGCGATTTCTCGGAGTTCTTCAGCACGTTCTTCGGCGGCGGCCAGGGCTTCGGGCGCTCGGGCGGGGGCTTCCCGCCCGAGCCGCCGGCCACCGAGGTCGAGCGCCCGGTCGACCTGACGCTGCACGAGGTGCTCCACGGCGCGACACGCGAGCTGCACGTCGACGGCCGCAGGGTGGAGGTGCGCATCCCGGCGGGGGTGCGCGAGGGCGCGCGGGTGAGGGTCGCCGGGGTCGGTGGCGGCGGCGGCCGTCAGGGCCGCGCGGGGGACGTCTTCTTCAAGGTCACGATCGCGCGCGACCCCCGCTTCGAGCGCCGCGACGACGACCTCGTCACGACCTTCGAGGTGCCGCTGACGACCGCCGTGCTGGGCGGAGAGGCCCGGGTGGCCACGCTGGAGTCGGAGCTCTCGATCCGGATTCCCGAACTGACCCCGGCCGGCCGCACCTTCCGGCTGCGCGGCCACGGCCTCCCGAAGGCCGACGGCGGGCGCGGGGACCTGTTGGCCAGCCTGGCGGTTCGCCTGCCGGGCGGCCTCGACGCGCGCCAGCGCGAGTTGTTCGAGTCGCTGCGGCGCGCGGGGCTGTGAGCCGGGTCACCGGGCGAGCGGCGCGCGTTGGCGGCGCGGGCTCGGCGGTGCTACCTTCGGCCCGCACTCGACACAGGAGGCGGAAGGAATGAAGCGCAGGTTGGCCGTGGCCCTCGTGGCCCTCGCGGTGGCGGCCGTCGCCGGGGACGCCGAAGCGCAGAAGCCGAAGCGGATCGCCGTCGCCGTCATGGACTTCGAGTACGGGACCCTCGACAACTGGTGGGGGCAGTACGACATCGGCAAGGGCATGGCCGACCAGGTGGTCGACGCGCTCCTCGAGGACGGCACGTTTTCGGTGATCGAGCGCAAGAAGCTCGACACCGTGCTCGCCGAGCAGGACTTCTCGCAGAGCAACCGCGCCGCGCCGTCGGCGGCGACGATGGCCAAGATCGGCAAGATCAAGGGCATCAACTTCATCATCACGGGCTCGATCACCAAGTACACGACCGAGCGCAAGGAGGGCGGCCTGCGCGTCAAGGGCATCGGCCTCGGCGGCGGCAAGGGCAAGGCCGAGGTGCACCTGACGGCCCGCCTGGTCGACGTCTCGACGGGCGAGATCCTGCTCTCGGCCAAGGGCGTGGGCGAGTCGAAGAAGGGGGGCTCCTTCAGCTTCTCCAAGGGCGGCACCGGCGTCGGCATGGGCTCCTCCGAGTACCGCAACAGTGCGCTCGGCGACGCCCAGGCGGCCGCCTGCACGGACCTCGTCGCCAAGATCGTCGCCAAGAAGGACCGCCTCGAGGAGTAGGCCTCCCGGCCGAAGCGCAGCCCCTTGAACAACGAGCCCCTCCTCACGATCGCCAACCAGCTGACGATCCTGAGGATGGGGCTCGCGCCCTTTCTGGCCGTGCTCGTGGTGTGGCGGGAGTTCGCCTGGGCGCTGGTCGTGTTCGTCGTCGCCGGCGTCACCGACCTGCTCGACGGCTGGATCGCGCGCCGCGGCGGGCAGCGCACCAGCCTCGGCGCGGTGCTCGACCCGATCGCCGACAAGGTGCTGCTGACCACGACCTACATCGTGCTGACCTGGAGCCCGGGCCTGCTGGTACCGGTCCCGGTCTGGGTGACGGTGCTGGTGCTCTCGCGCGACGCGATCATCCTGGTCAGCGCGGCCGCGATCACGCTGAGCTCGGGCTTCCGCGTGTTCCCGCCGAGCCTGCTGGGCAAGCTCTCGACCGCCTGCCAGATCGTCGCGGCGGGCCTCGTGCTCGCGCTCAACGCGGCCGGCGACCCCGAGCCGTGGACGCCGTTCGTGTTCTGGACGGTGGCCGTCTTCACCGTCGCCTCGGCCGCCCACTACGCCTGGCGGGCGAGCCGCGTACCGGCGGGGCAGAAGCCGTGAGCGGAGGGCCGGCGTGGCTGCGCGGGCTGGCGGCGGTCGGCCTGGTCCTGCTCCTGCTGTGGGGCCTCGGGCTGCTGTGGCCTGTGCTGTCCCCCTTCGGCGCGGCGCTGGCGATCGCCTACTTCCTCAACCCGCTGGCCAACGCGCTCGAGCGCTTCGCGGACCGCGACCTCGGACGCCGCCCCTGGCTGCGGGCCCGGCTCGACCCGCGGGCCGTCGCGGTCGCGCTGCTGTGCGCGTTCGTGGTGCTGGTGCTGGCCGTGCTGCTGCTGGTGGCGATTCCCAAGGCGTGGGAGCAGGCGCGGGACGCGGCGGCTTCGGTGCCGCGCTGGGCGGCGGTCGTGCGGGCCAAGGCCGAGCCGCTGCTGGCGGAACTCAACCTGCGCTACCCGGAAGAGGTGCAGCAGGTCCGCGAGCGCGCGCTCGAGGCGCTGCGCAGCAACGCCCCGCAGATCCTGACGCCGGTCACGCACGCGATCCAGCAGGCCTTCTCGTCGGCGCTGTCGTTCGTGCTGACGGTGCTGAACTTGATGGTGGTGCCGGTCTTCGCCGTGTACCTGCTCTACGACATGAACCGCATCCAGGACGGGCTGCGCGAGCTGTGCCCGCACCGGCTGCGGCCCTACCTGTTCTCGCGGCTGGGCGAGGTCGACCGCCTGCTGTCGGCGTTCGTCCGCGGCCAGATCACGGTGTGCCTGATCCTCGGCACGTTCTACGGGGCCGGTCTCAGCGCGTGCGGCGTGCCGCTGGGGCTGCTGACGGGGCTGGTGATCGGCTTCTTCAACCTGATCCCCTTCATGTCCTACGTGCTGGGCCTGCCGCTGGCCCTGACCCTGTCGTGGGTCGACGACCAGAGCCCCGAGCGGCTGCTGGCGGTCGCCGCCGTCTTCACCTTCGGCCAGTTCGTCGAGGGCAACTTCATCACGCCGCGCATCGTCGGCAGCAGCCTGGGCCTGCACGCGGTGGTGATCATGCTCGCGGTGTTCGCCGGCGGCAGCCTGTTCGGGTTCCTCGGCATGCTGCTCGCGGTGCCGGTGACGGCCGCGCTCTCGGTCTTCTGGCGCGACGCGCGGGACTGGTACCTGGCCAGCGAGTTCTACCGGCGCGGCGGAGCCGCGCCGACGGGCTAGATTCCGAGCCGCTCGCGGAAGTAGGCGATCGTCGGCTCGAGGCCCTCGCGCAGCGCCACCTTCGGCTCCCAGCCGAGGATCGCGCGGGCGCGGGTGATGTCGGGCTGGCGGACCTTGGGGTCGTCCATCGGCAGCGGGCGGGTCACGATGCGGCTCTTGGAGCCGGTGATCGAGATGATCGTCTCGGCGAGCTGGCGGATCGTCATCTCGACCGGGTTGCCCACGTTGACCGGGTTCACCTCGTCCGACTCCATCAGCCGGGTGATGCCCTCGATCAGGTCGGAGACGTAGCACAAGCTGCGGGTCTGCGAGCCGTCGCCGAAGACCGTGACGTCCTCGTTCTTCAGCGCCTGGGACAGGAAGGCCGGGATCGCGCGGCCGTCTTCGACCCGCATCCGCGGGCCGTAGGTGTTGAAGATTCGCACGATCCGCGTCTGCACTCCGTGGTAGCGGTGGTAGGCCATCACCATCGCCTCGGCGAAGCGCTTGGCCTCGTCGTACACCCCGCGCGGCCCGACGCAGTTGACGTTGCCCCAGTAGTCCTCGCGCTGGGGGTGCACCAGCGGATCGCCGTAGACCTCGGAGGTGGAGGCGATCAGGATCCGGGCACCCTTGGCCTTGGCCAGCCCCAGCGCGTTGTGGGTGCCGAGGCTGCCGACCTTGAGCGTCTGGATCGGCAGCTTGAGGTAGTCGATCGGCGAGGCCGGGCTCGCGAAGTGGTAGATGCGGTCGAGCGGCCCGTCGACGTGGATGTAGTTCGTCACGTCGTGCTTGACGAAAACGTAGTCGCGGCCGGAGAGGCGCTCGACGTTGCGGATGTCGCCCGTCAGCAGGTTGTCCATGCCGATCACGGAGTGGCCGCGGTCCGTCAGCAGCTCGCAGAGGTGGGAGCCGAGGAAGCCGGCGGCGCCGGTGACGAGGACTCTGGCCATGGGGGATCTCTCCGGACCTTTCCTAGTAGGCGTGCTTCTGTCCGAAGCCGCGCAGCAGGGTGAGCAGCAGGATCTTGACGTCGAGCAGCAGCGACCAGTTCTCGATGTAGTAGAGGTCGTACTCGATGCGCTTCTCGATCGAGGAGTTGCCGCGCCAGCCGTTGACCTGGGCCCAGCCGGTGAGGCCGCTCTTGACGCGGTGGCGCAGCATGTACTGCGGGATCCGCTCGCGGAACTGCTCGACGAACGGCGGCCGCTCGGGGCGCGGCCCGACCAGGCTCATGTCGCCCTTCAGGATGTTGAAGAGCTGGGGCAGCTCGTCGAGGTTGTACTTGCGCAGCACGACCCCGATCGGCGTCCGCCGCGGGTCGTCTTCCGTCGCGAACACCGGGCCGGTGTCCTTCTCGGCCTCCTCGACCATGGTGCGGAACTTGTAGATCGGGAAGGTCTTGCCGTCGAGCGTCATGCGCTCCTGGCTGAGCAGAACGGGCCCGCGCCCGCCCTTCCACTTGATCATCAGGGCGATCAGCAGCAGCAGCGGGGAGAGCGCGGCCAGCATCGCGCCGCCGACGGCGAGGTCCATCAGCCGCTTGCCGACGCTCGCCAGGCCGCGCAGCGGGACCTCGTTGAGGGCGATGATGGGGATGCCGTCGAGGTCTTCCAGCCCGGCCTTCAGCGTCGCGTACTGCACGAGATCCGGCACCACGCGGATGTCGACGCACTCGTTGGCCACGCAGCGGATCAGCGAGACCAGCCGCGAGTGCTCCTCGAGCGGCAGCGCGACGTAGAGCTGGTCGATGCGCTCGGCCTCGAGCACGCGGGTGGCGTCGTCGAGGGTGCCGAGCACCGGCAGCCCCTCGACCGGCCCACGGGCCTGGTCGTCGAGGAAGCCGACCACCCGGTACCCGAGCTCGCGGTGCCCGGCCAGCGTCGAAGCGACAGCGCGGCCGAGCTCGCCGGCGCCGGCGACCAGCAGGCGGACGTTCTCGCCGGCCGCCCAGCGGCGTTCCAGCCAGGTGCGAAACAGGGCGCGACCGGTGGCCAGCGCCGCCACGTCGAGCACCACGAACACGCCGAGCACGCCCTGGCTGAACTCCCAGCGCGGCGCGACGTCCGGCTCGTAGAACCAGTAGACCCGCAGGTAGAGCGTGAAGGCGAGCAGGATCGCGGTCGCGACCACGACGCTCCAGGCCAGCGTGAAGAGCTCGTCGATCCGCGACCTGCCGCGGCGCATGCGGTACAGGCCGTGGAGGTAGAGGACCGCCGGCCACAGCACCGCGATCACCGGCAGCAGCACGAGGTACGGCTCGAACTCGGGCAGGCCCTTGGTGACCGGCAACCAGCCGGTGACGAGCGGCGAATGGAAACGGGCCAGGAAGGCGAGCAGCCACGCGGCTGCCGTGGCCAGCACGTCGACTGCCACGTACGCCGCCGTCAGCAGGCGGGCCTGATCCTTCACCATGGAGGACGCGTTCCCTGGACCCGACGCGCCTCGAGAGCACGGTCGACGCAGGCCCGGATGCGGCGCTCGAAGACGTCGCGGGAGAAGCTTTCCGCTCGCGAGCGCAGAACCTGCGGATTAAAGCGCAGCCCCGCGAGGGCGTCAACGGCCGCGCGCAGGCCGCGGGGAGTCGGGTCCTCGAAGACGAGCCCGGTCTCGCCGGCGATCACCGATTCGGCGCCGCCGCCTTCGGCGTAGACGACGGCCGGCCGGCCGCACGCCATCGCCTCGACGGGCACGATTCCGAAGTCCTCGACGCCCGGCAGCAGCACCGCCCGGCAGCCCCGGTACAGCTCGCGCAGTTCGGCGTCGTCGACACGGCCCAGGAAGCGCGCCTCGGGCGGGGCCTGCGCGCGCAGCCGCTCCGCCTCGGGGCCGGTGCCCACCAGCCGCACCTCGCGGCCGCTGCCCCGATACGCCTCGAGCACCAGTTCCAGGCGCTTGTACGGCACGAGCGCAGAGACCACGAGGTCGTAGTCGCCGGGTGCCCCGGGCCCGGGGCTGAAGTACTCGGTGTCGACCGGCGGCGGGATCACCTCCGCGTCGCGGCCGTAGTAGCGCGCGATGCGGCCCGCGACGTAGGCCGAGTTGGCGACGAAGTGGTCGACTCCCGCGGCGGTCCAGCGGTCCCAGCCGCGCAGCGCCGCCGCCAGCGCGTGGGCCGCGGGCCGCAACGCCGCGGGGAAGCGGCCCGGGCCGAAGTAGTCGTCGAAGCGGTCCCACACGTAGCGCATCGGCGTGTGGCAGTAGCAGACGTGGACCGCGTCGGGGCGCACGAGCACGCTCTTCGCCGCGCAGTGCGACGAGGAGATCACGAGGTCCGCGCCCGAGACGTCGAGCCCCTCGACCGCCAGCGGGAAGAGCGGCAGATACGAGCGGTAGCGCTCCGCGGCACGGGGCAGGCGGCCGACGAAGCTCTCCTCGATCGGCCGCGCATCGATCTCGGGCGCCACCGAGCCGCGCACGTGGAGCAGGGTGTGCAGGGTCGCGTCGGGGAACAGCCGCAGCAGCGACAGCAGCACCTTCTCGCCGCCCCGCATCCCGGTCAGCCAGTCGTGGACGAGGGCGACCTTCAGTGGACGGGCTCCGGGCGCCGCGAGGGCAGCGGCGCGCCCAGCGCCCGCGCGTAGGCGCGGTGGGTGGCCTCCACCGAGCGGGCCCACGAGAACTGCAGCGCGCGCTCGCGCCCGCGGGCCACGAGCCGCGATGCGAGCTCGGCGTCGTCGAGCACGCGGGCGATGCCGTCGGCGATCGCCTCGACCGAGTAGGGGTCGACCTGGAGCGCGGCGTCGCCGACGACCTCGGGCAGCGAGGAGACGCAGGAGGTCACGACCGGCGCGCCGCAGGCCATGGCCTCCAGCGGCGGCAGCCCGAAGCCCTCGTAGAGCGAGGGGAACGCGAACACCGCTGCCATCCGGTACAGCGCGGCCAGCGTGGAGTCGGGCACGAAGCCGAAGAAGCGCACGTCCTGGCGCACGCCGAGCGCCTCCACCGTGCGCCGCAGCGACGGGAAGCGGCCGGCGTCGTCGCCGATCAGGAACAGCTTGAGGTCGTCGAAGCCCGGCCGCGCCTTGACCCGCGCGAAGGCCTGGACCAGCCGCTCGAGGTTCTTGTGCGGCTTGACGTTGCCCGCGTAGAGCACGAAGCGGCCGCGGACCTGGTAGCGCTCGCGCACGCGCTCGGTCTCCTCGGGGTCGGGTTCCTCGAGCAGGGCCGGGTCGATCGCGTTGGGCACCACGACGACGTGGTCGGGATCGGTGTCCGGGTAGAAGCGGAGGATGTCGCGCTTGCTGGCCTCGGAGACCGTCAGCACCAGCGCGCTGCGCCGGATCGCGCTGCCCAGCATGTAGCGGGCGTAGCGGAAGGCCGCGCGGTTGGGCAGGTACTGCGGGAACAGCAGGTGGATGCAGTCGTGGATCGTGACCACGGCGCGGGTCCGCGCCAGCAGCGGCAGCACGTAGTGCGGGCAGTGCAGCAGGTCGGCGTGGACCCGCGCCAGCTTCCACGGGATCGAGACGTGCTCGCGCAGCCCGTAGCCCGACGAGTCGTCGACCACCGGCTCGAAGTTGGCCGCCAGGTCGCGCAGGGTCGCCTCGTCGCCGCGGGCGCAGAAGAGGAGGTAGGTCGTCTCCGTGTCGAGCCGCGCCAGGTGCCGCACCAGGTTGCGGACGTACGTGCCGATGCCGTAGTCGCGCCACTTTCGTGCGTCGATCGCGATCCTCATCGTTCCGCGGGCCGTTCCCGCGGGCACGGTAACACGCGGCCGCGGCCGCCGCCAAAAGGCGCGCGGCTCAGCCGGAGACGGCCACGGAAAGTGTCGCGCGAGCTTGTGCGAGGCGCCCACGCAGGGCCAGAGTCGCGGCCTCGGCCGCGATCCGGAGGCGCAGCGCGAGGGCGGCAGCGGCTCCGTTCCAGCGCCGGTAGTAGCGCAGGTGCGAGCGGTGGTAGGCGAGTCGCGACGTGGCGGACGCCGCCATCGAGGCTCCGACGGCGTGCACGACCTCGGACTCGGCCACGTGCAGCACCCGGCCGCCGGCGTCCCGCAGGCGGCGACACAGGTCGGCGTCCTCCTCGTAGAGGAAGTAGCCGTCGTCGAAGCCGCCGACCGCGACGAACGCCGAGCGGCGGACCAGGAGGCAGGCGCCCGAGACCCAGTCGCGCTCGCCGCTCTCGCGCACGAGCCGGGTCACCTCGCTCACCACGTCCGGATCGCGCCGGCGCAGGCCGCGGACCAGCCGGCGCTGACCCGGCTCGGTGAACGGCGTGAGGTCGGGCCCGAACGAGAGCTGCGGCGTGCCGTCGGGATAGCGGGTGAGCGGGCCCGCGGCCGAGCAGCGCGGCTCCGACAGGGCGCGCGCGATCAGCGCGCCCAGGGCACCCGCGCGGACCTCGGTGTCGGGGTTGAGGAACAGCAGCCAGGGGGCCGCGGTGGCTGCCGCGCCGCGGTTGCAGGCCGCCGCGAAGCCGAGGTTGGCGCCGGTCTCGACGAGCTTCGCCTCGGGGAACGAGGCCCGCACGGCACCCGGCGTGCCGTCCGTCGACGCGTTGTCGACGACGACCAGCTCGAGCGGCTGGGCGCCACCGTCGCGCAGCGAGGCGAGGCAGCGCTCGATGGTGGCGCCGCTCTGCCAGGTGACGACGACGACCGCGATCGTGGGACCCCGACTCATGCCGTCACCTCCGTCACCTCCGCCACCTCCGCCAGAAGTTCCCGCAAGGCGCGGGCGCTGCGCGCCCACGAGTGTTCGGCCGCGCGGGTGGAGCCCGCGGCCCGCAGGGCGGCGCACGCCCCGGCGTCGCCCAGCAGCTCGGCCACCGCGTCGGCGACCTCGTGGGGCCGCTCCGGGTCGACCAGGCAGGCGGCCCCGGCCAGCACCTCGCCCATCGCAGGAGCGCGGCTGGCGACGACGGGCACTCCGCGGGCCATCGCCTCCAGCGCCGGCAGCCCGAACCCCTCGTAGGCCGAGAGGAACACGGCCACGTCTGCCGCGGCGTAGAGGTCGGCGAGCTCGGCCTCGGAGACGAAGCCGCGCAGCCGCACGTGGCCGTCGAGACCCAGCTCGCGGACGAGAGCGGGCAGGTTGAGTCGCGGCCAGGTGCGGTTCTCGCCGACCAGTTCGAGGCGCGCCGTCGGCACCCGCTTCCGCAGCAGGCACAAGGCCTGCAGCAGCTCCGGCACGCGGCGGCGGTTGAAGATGGACCCGACGCTGATCAGCAGCGGGCCGCGGGCGCCGAGCCGGGCCCGGGCCGCCTCCCGTGCGGGCGGCGGCGGCAGGTCGTCGTCGGCGCCCGGCGGCACCACGCGCACGCGGTGGGCCTGCGCGGGGAAGCGCTCGGCCAGCTCGCGGCGGCCGAATTCGGCGAGGGCGACGATCGCGGTGGAAGTGCGCACGCTGGCCCACACCGTGACCCGGCGCCGGAGCGCCTCGCGGGCGCGGAAGTCCCGCGGCCACGAGAAATAGGAGAGGTCGTGGACCGCGGTGACGCGGGGCACCGCCAGCCCCAGCGGGCACGTGTAGGCGGGCGCGAAGAAGACGTCGAGCGGATCGCGGCGCGCGCAGCGCGGCAGGTGCCCGAGCTGCCAGGCGACGCCGCTGCTGCCGCCGGGCCCGGCCTCGCGGACCAGCACGCCTGGCCGCAGCAGCAGCGGGTCCTCGGGCACGGGTCCGTCGAAGTAGAGGACCAGCCGGTCCTCCGGGACGGGCCACACGCGGAGCAGCGAACGCAGGTAGCGGCCGACGCCGGTCGCGTGGCCCTGCAGCTCGCGGGCGTCGATCCCGATCGAGAGCGGCCGCACCTCAGCCGACGAGACGGCGGTAGAAGGCGAGCGTCTCGCGCGCGGTGCGGTCCCAGTCGTAGGTCCGCGCCCGCTCGCGGCCGCGCTGCCGGAGCAGTTCGGCGTGGGCCACGTCGTCCAGCATGCGCTCGATGCCGCGGGCGATGGCACCGGTGTCGAGCGGGTCGACCAGCAGCGCGGCGTCGCCCGCGACCTCGGCGAGCGCCGAGCCGCCCGAGCACACGACGGGCAGGCCGGCCGCCATCGCCTCGATCACCGGCAGCCCGAAGCCTTCCTCGAGCGAAGGCAGCACGAGCATCGCCGAGGCCGCCATCAGGGCCCGGATCTCGGGGGTCGGCAGGTAGCCGACCGCGCGGATCTGGGGGCCGAGATCGGTGCCCTGGGCCCACAGCGGCCCGGGGCCCACCAGCAGCAGCGGGGGAGTCTCGGGCCGGCGCCGCACGAGGCCGAGGTAGGCCATCGCCAGGTTGACCAGGTTCTTGCGCTTCTCGTCGCTGCCGACGTAGAGCAGCGCTCCGCGCGGCAGGCGGCGCCGGGCCAGCAGCGCGCTCACCTCGGCTTCGCCCGGCTCGTTCCAGTAGGCCGGGTCGACGCCGTTCGGGATCACCGCGATCTTCTCGGGCGCGACGTCGAGCAGCAGCCGCGCCTCCGAGGCCGTGTGCTCGGAGACGCAGATGACGCCGTCCGCGCGCCGGGCGTGATCGCGCACCAGCGGCGCGTAGTCGCGGCGGATCTCCGCCCGCGTCATCTCCGGGTGCTTGAGGAAGAACAGGTCGTGCAGCGTGACCACCCGGCGCCCGCGGCGGGCGGGCACGATCAGCGGGTGCGGCGAGTGCACGACGTCGAGCTCGGCGCCGACCAGGGCGTCGAGGCTCGGCCAGCCCCAGCGGTTCCAGGCGTGGTTGAGGCCGCGCACGGGCAGTCGGCGGTCGACGAGCCGGGTGTTCTTCGGCCAGTCGCGGTCCCGGTAGCGTTCGCGGAGCGAGGCGGAGAAGTAGACGAACTCGTCGCCGGGCGCGAGCAGGGGCAGCCGGCGCGCGAGTGCGCCGACGTAGGCGCCGACGCCGGTGGGTCGGGAGAGGGAAGGCCTGAGGTCGAGTCCGACCCGCATGGGAGCGCGCGGATCATAGCCCGAAAGTGGCGATGTGTTACCCTCTCGCGCCCCCGAAAAGGGGTCGCCACAGCGCGGCGCGGCCCTCGGGCCGGCGCCTTTGGGAAACGGAGCGAGAAGGCCGTGAAGATCGGAGTCGTCGGCACGGGTTACGTGGGGCTGGTGGTGGGCGCCTGCCTCGCCGAGAACGGCAACAGCGTCGTCTGCGTGGACAAGGACGCGGGCAAGATCGACTTGCTGTTGAAGGGCGAGATTCCCATCTACGAGCCCGGACTCGAGGAGATGGTGCCGCGCAACGTGCGCGAGGACCGGCTCGCGTTCACGACGGACCTCGACGCCGCCGTCAAGAGCTGCGACATCCTGTTCATCGCGGTCGGCACGCCGCAGGACGAGGACGGCTCGGCCGACCTCACCCACGTGCTCGACGTGGCGCGCGAGATCGCGCGGGCGATGAACGGGAAGAAGATCGTGATCACCAAGTCGACCGTGCCCGTGGGCACCGCCCGCAAGGTGCGGGAGGCGATGGCGCCGCTCACGACCCACCCGTTCGCCGTGGTCAGCAACCCCGAGTTCCTCAAGGAGGGCGTCGCCGTCGACGACTTCCTGAAGCCCGACCGGGTCGTGATCGGCACCGACGACCCCGAGGTCGAGGCCGTGATGCGCGAGCTGTACGAGCCGTTCGTGCGCACGGGCAAGCCGATCCTGGTGATGGACCACGCTTCGGCGGAGATGACGAAGTACGCCGCCAACGCGATGCTGGCGACCCGCATCTCGTTCATGAACGAGATCGCGAACCTGTGCGACCGGGTCGGCGCCGACGTGCACAAGGTGCGGATGGGCATCGGCACCGACGTCCGCATCGGCCCCTCGTTCCTGTTCCCCGGCGTCGGCTACGGCGGCTCGTGCTTCCCGAAGGACGTGAAGGCGCTGATCCGCACGGCCGCCGACCACGGCTGCGCGGTCAAGGTCGTCGAGGCCGTCGACGAGGCCAACGAACGGCAGAAGGGCGTGATGCTGCCGCGGGTCGAGAAGTACCTCGGCGGCTTCGCGGGCAAGGTGATCGGCATCTGGGGCCTCGCCTTCAAGCCGCGCACCGACGACATGCGCGAGGCGCCGGCGCTGACCCTGATCGAGGGCTTCCTGAAGGGAGGCGCCAGCGTCCAGGTCTACGACCCGAAGGCGATGGAGGTCGCGCGCGGCGTGCTGGGCGACCGCGTCACCTACGCGAACCGCAGCTACGACGCGGCCCGCGGGGCCGACGCCCTGGTCGTGGTCACCGAGTGGGCGGAGTTCCGCGAGCCCGACTTCGAGAAGCTGAAGCAGATCCTGCGCCGGCCCGCGATCTTCGACGGCCGCAACATCTACAACCCGAAGCTGCTGACGGACATGGGCTTCCACTACGAGGGCATCGGCCGGCGTTGAGGGCCCTCGTCGCCGGCGGCGCGGGCTACATCGGCAGCCACGCGGTCCGCGCATTGCTCGAGGCGGGCCACGAGGTCCGCGTGCTCGACGACCTGTCGGCAGGCCACCGCGCGGCGGTGCCCGCCGGCGTTCCGCTGTTCGAGGCCGACATCGCCGATCGTGACGCCGTGTCGCGGGCGCTCGAGGGGTGCGACGCCGTCCTCCACTTCGCGGCGCTGCTGAGCGTCGGCGGCTCGGTGCGCGACCCGCTCGCGTACTGGCGCAACAACGTCGCGAAGGCGATCGCGCTGATCGACGCGATGGACGCCGCCGGCGTGCGCCGGTTCGTGTTCAGCTCGACCTGCGCGACCTTCGGCGTGCCCGTGCGGGTGCCGATGGACGAGGACCACCCGCAGGCGCCGATCAACCCGTACGGCGCCTCGAAGCTGGCGCTGGAACGCGCGCTGCGCGACCTGGCCGCGGCGGGCGTGCTGCGCGCCGTGGCGCTGCGCTACTTCAACGCCTCCGGGGCCCACGAGGACGGCAGCCTCGGCGAGGACCACGCTCACGAGGAGCACCTGATCCCGCTCGCGATCGACGCGGCGCTCGGGCGGCGCCCGCCGCTCACCGTCTTCGGCGAGGACTACGACACGCCGGACGGCACCTGCATCCGCGACTACATCCACGTCCAGGACCTGGCGGTCGCCCACGTGCAGGCGCTGGAGGCGCTCGAGCGCGGCGACGCGTTCCAGGCCTACAACCTGGGCACCGGCCGCGGCCACTCGGTGCGCGAGGTGGTGGACTGCGTCGGGCGCGTGCTCGGGACGCCCGTGCCGCACTCCGTCGGCCCGCGCCGGGCCGGCGATCCGCCGCGGCTGGTCGCCGCGGCGGAGCGGGCGCGCGCGGCCTTCGGCTTCGCGCCGCGCTTCACCGAGCTGGCGGACATCGTCGAGACCGCGGCCCGCTGGCGCCGCGCCCACCCGCAGGGTTACCGTACACGCGCATGAGCGAGACCGCCGTCGCCCGCCGCCGTCACACGCCGATGAGCGACCCGCTGCTGACGGTCGTGATGCCGGTCTACAACGAGATCGCCACCCTCGACGAGATCGTCGGCCGGGTCCTGGCCGTGCCGGTGAAGAAGGAGCTGATCGCGATCGACGACTGCTCGCGCGACGGCTCCCGCGAGCGGCTCCAGGAACTGGGCAGGCAGCACGGCTTCAAGGTGCTGCTCCAGGAGAAGAACCAGGGCAAGGGTGCGGCCGTGCGCCGCGGCATCCAGGCGGCCACGGGCGACATCATCGTCGTCCAGGACGCCGACCTCGAGTGGAGCCCCGAGGAGTACCCGGAGCTGCTCGACCTGATCGTGCGCGGCAAGGCGGACGCGGTGTTCGGCAGCCGCTTCATCGGCCGCCACCGCTGCTTCCTGTTCACCCACTACCTCGCCAACCTGTTCCTCAACTTCGTCACCAACGTGCTGTACAACACGACGATGACGGACATGGAGACGTGCTTCAAGGCCGTCCGCGCCGACGTGCTGAAGCCGATCCCGCTGCAGAGCAACCGCTTCGGGATCGAGCCCGAGATCACCGCCAAGCTGTTCAAGCGCAAGGCGCGCGTCTACGAGGTGCCGGTCACCTACGAGGGCCGCGACTACTCCGAGGGCAAGAAGCTGACGTGGCGCGACGGCTTCCCCGCGCTGTGGACCCTGATCAAGTACCGTTTCGTCGACTAGAGGGGCCGAAAGTCCCGGATTCGTCTATACTTACGCCTCCGGTCGCGACCCCGCTTCGGGGCCTCGGACGGCCGGAGCGAGGAAACGCGCCATCGCGCTGCCGGCCCACCCCCTGATCCCGGAAGGTCCTCCTGCCCGCCGACGCCGGCCCTGGCTGCGGGAGGTGCGCACCGCCGTGCACGGGGCGCGCGGCGACTTCGCGCAGGCCCGGCGGCTGTTCGCCTACGCGAGCCCCTACTCGGGCCTGCTGGCGCTGTCGTGGGCGGCGATGGCGGTCTACGCCGCGTCGGGGGCGCTGCTGACCTACACGGTCAAGCCGATCTTCGACGAGGTGCTGATCCGCGGGGTCAACACGCTGCAGGTCGCGGCCACCATCCTGGGCCTCTACGTCCTCAAGGGCTTCGGGGCCTACTTCAGCACCACCCTGGTCGCGCTGGTCGGGCATCGCGCCGTGACCGACCTGCGCAACGCCCTGTACGAGCACACGCTCAACCAGTCCTTCTCCTTCCTGTCGCGCAACTCGACGGGAAAGATGATGAGCCACATCACGAACGACGTGGAGCGCATCCAGGCCGCGGTGACCGAGATCGCCGGCGACCTGCTGAAGGAGGGGCTCACCGTCGTCGGCCTGCTGGCGCTGCTGTTCTGGCTCGACTGGGTGCTGGCGCTGGTGGCGATCTTCGGCATGCCGCTCGCGCTGTACCCGCTCGTCAAGCTGGGGCGCCGGCTGCGCGCCTCCAACGAGACCTCGCTGCGGCGCTGGAAGGACATCTCCGAGATCCTGCAGGAGACGATCTCCGGTTTCCGCGTGGTCAAGGCCTTCGGCATGGAGGGCTTCGAGACGGCCCGCTTCAAGCGGGCGTCGGCGCGGCTGCTGGCGGTCAACATGAAGATCACGCGCACGACCGCCGCGCTGCCGCCGCTGATGGAGGCGGTGGGCGGCCTGGCGATCGTGGCCGCCCTGCTCTACGGCAGCCACGCGATCGCCAGCGGCCGCATGACGCCCGGCTCGTTCACCTCGTTCGTCGCCGGGCTGCTCGCGATGTACACGCCGATCAAGCGCCTGTCGCGGGTCAACGCGACGCTGCAGGGCGCGCTCGCGGCCTCCTCGCGGATCTTCGAGGTGCTCGACACCCACCAGGAGGTGGCCGAGCCCGCGCAGCCGGTCGCGATCGGCCGCGCCCGCGGCGAGATCGAGTTCGGCAACGTCGGCTTCCGCTACGCCGACGGCGGGGGCCAGATCCTCAGGAGGATCAGCTTCCGGGCCCAGCCGGGCCAGGTGATCGCGATCGTCGGCAAGAGCGGCCAGGGCAAGACGACGCTGCTCAACCTGCTGCCGCGCTTCTACGACCCGACCGAGGGCGTGATCCGGATCGACGGCCACGACATCCGGGACCTGGGCCTGCGCAGCCTGCGCGAGCAGATCGGGCTGGTGACGCAGGAGATCGTGCTGTTCAACGACACGGTGCGGGCCAACATCGCCTACGGCCTGTCCGACGTCGACGAGGCGCGGATCGAGGGCGCCGCCCGCGCGGCCTTCGCCCACGACTTCATCCTCAACCTGCCGCGGCGCTACGACACCGTGATCGGGGAGCGCGGCAGTCGCCTGTCGGGCGGCCAGCGCCAGCGCATCGCGATCGCGCGGGCGATCCTCAAGGACCCGCCGATCCTGATTCTCGACGAGGCCACCTCGGCGCTCGACACCGAGTCGGAGCGGCTCGTGCAGCAGGCGCTGGCCAACCTGATGCGGGGGCGCACCACGCTGGTCATCGCCCACCGCATCTCCACCGTGCGCCACGCGGACGTGATCCTCGTGATCGAGGGCGGCGAGATCCGCGAGATGGGCGACCACGAGTCGCTGCTGCGCCGCCGCGGCCTCTACAGCCGGCTCCACGAACTGCAGTTCTCGACCGAGGACCCGGCGCTGTGATCCGCTCGATGACGGGTTTCGGCAGCGGCCGCGCGGCCGGCGAGGCCGGCGAGGTGAGCGCGACCGTGCGCACGGTCAACCACCGCTACCTCGACGTCTCCGTCTCGCTGCCCCGGCGCCTGCGCGGCCTGGAGTCGCGGGTGCGGGCCCTGGCCCAGGCCGGGCTCGAGCGCGGCAAGGTCGACGTCACGATCCAGGCGACCGGCGCGGCGGGAGAGGAGGCGAGCCTCGCCTCGCAGGAGGTGATCGCCTCCGTGGTCGCGTCGCTGCGGCGGATCGCCGACCTGCCCTCGGTCGACGGCGGGGTCCGGGTCAGCGACGTGCTGCGCTACCCGGGCGTGCTCAACGGCGTGGAACCCGGGCCCGAGGCGGGGGAGCCTTTCTGGCCCCTGGTCGAACCCGCGCTGCGGGCGGCTGCCGAAGGCGTCGCGGCCATGCGCCGCGACGAAGGAGCGCGCCTCGGGGCGGCGCTCGAGCGAATGCTGGCGGAGGTCGACGCCGCCGCGGGTCGGCTGGAGGCGGCCTCGGCGGCGTCGCGCGCCTCGCGACGCGACCAGGTGCTCGCGCGCCTGCGGGAGCTCGTCCAGGAGTTCGGCGTCGAGGACGCCCGGCTGGTGGCCGAGGCGTCGCGCCAGGCCGACCGGCTGGACGTCGCCGAGGAGCTCCAGCGGCTCCGCTCCCACGTCGCCCAGGCCCGAGGCCTGGTCGCGGGCGAGGCGCCCGCGGGCCGCAAGCTGGACTTCCTGGCGCAGGAGCTGATGCGCGAGGCCAACACCATCGGCAGCAAGGCCGCCGACGCGGGGATGACCGCGGAGGTCGTGGGCCTCAAGGCGGAGATCGAGCGCTTTCGCGAGCAGGTGCAGAACGTTGAGTGAACAGGCCTCGCTGTTCGTGATCTCCGCGCCCTCGGGCGCCGGCAAGTCGACCGTGGTGCGCCGGGTGCTGGCCGAGGTGCCGGGCCTGCGCTTCTCCGTCTCCCACACGACCCGCCCGCCGCGGTCGGGCGAGCAGGACGGGCGCGAGTACCACTTCGTCGACCGGGCTGCCTTCGAGGCGCTGGTCGGCCGCGACGGCTTCCTCGAGTGGGCCGAGGTCCACGGCAACCTGTACGGCACGAGCATGGCGGAACTGGAACGCGCGCGCGAGGCCGGCTGCGACCTGGTCTGCGACCTCGACGTGCAGGGCGCGGCCCAGGTCCGCGGGCGGCTGGCGGACGCCGTCACGCTGTTCCTGCTGCCGCCCTCCGCCGAGGCGCTGGAGCGCCGGCTGCGCGGCCGCGGCCAGGACGACGCGGCCGTGATCGAGCGGCGCCTGCGCAACGCGCGCACGGAGATGGAGCGCTTCGCGGAGTTCGACTACGCGGTCGTCAACGACGACGTCGAGGCCGCCGTTGCGGCCGTCAAGGCCGTGATCGCGGCAGCCCGCTGCCGGACCAGCCGGCGCCGCGAGGCGGCGCAGGCGATTCTCAGGACCTTCCGGGCAGGGTAGAGTCCCGGTTTTCGACTTTTCGGACGAGGAGAGGACGAGGCGAGATGACCCAGATCGTGATGCCGAAGGACGTGGACAGCAAGTTCCGCTTCATCGTCGTGGCGGCCCAGCGCTCCAAGCAGATCCAGCAGGGAGCCAAGGCCCGCGTCGACGTCAAGACGCGCAAGCCCACCCGGGTGGCGATGCAGGAAGTGCTGCAGAACGCCGTGTCGTGGGAGATCGTCGACCCCGAGGCCCCGGCCCCGGTCGCCGAAGAGGCCGGCCAGGAGGGCTGACCCGGAGGCGCGAGCGGTGCCGACCGTCGTCCTCGGCGTCACGGGGTGCATCGGGGCCTACAAGGCCTGCGAGGTGCTCCGTGAGCTGCAGAAGCGCGACGTCGACGTCCACGTGGTGATGACCCGCCACGCGACGGAGTTCGTGTCGCCGATGACGTTCGAGGCGCTCTCGCGCCACGCGGTGTTCGTCGACCAGTTCCGGCTGGGCGAGAACGGCGACATCCGCCACATCTCGCTGGCGGACGCGGCGGAGTTGCTGCTGGTGGCGCCGGCCACGGCCAACGTGCTCGCCAAGTTCGCCCGCGGGATCGCCGACGACGCGCTCTCCACGCTGCACCTCGCGACCCGCGCGCCGCTGCTGCTGGCGCCGGCCATGAACGTGAACATGTTCGAGCACCCCGCGGTCGCGGAGAACCTCGCGATCCTGCGCGCCCGCGGCGCGACCGTGATCGAGCCCGGCTCGGGCTACCTCGCGTGCGGCTGGCTGGGCAAGGGCCGGCTGGCCGAGGTGCCGGACATCGTCGAGGCCGCGATGGCGGCGCTGCAGCGGCGCCGCGACCTCGCGGGGCTGCAGGTGGTGGTCAGCGCCGGGCCGACGATCGAGGATCTCGACCCGGTTCGGTTCATCTCCAACCGCTCGTCCGGGAAGATGGGCTACCGGGTCGCCGAGGCCGCGCGCGACCGCGGCGCGGCGGTGACCCTGGTGTCCGGGCCCACGGCGCTCGCGGACCCGCCCGGGTTGCGCACCGTGCGGGTGCGCTCCGCGGCCGAGATGGAGCAGGCCGTGCTGCGCGAGTCGGCGGGCGCGGACGTGGTGGTGATGGCCGCCGCCGTCGCCGACTGGCGCCCGGCGAATCGCTCGGACCACAAGGTCAAGAAGGAGGTCGCGGCCCGCTCGATCGAGCTCGAGCGCACGACGGACATCCTGGCCGCGCTCGGCCGCGAGAAGGGGCCGCGGTTCCTGGTCGGCTTCGCCGCCGAGACGGACGACGTCGTCGGTTACGCGCGCGGCAAGCTGGTCGCGAAGAACGCCGACCTGATCGTCGCCAACGACGTCTCGGGCGCGGGCGTCGGCTTCGACGCCGACGACAACGCCGCGACCCTCGTCGACAGCGCGGGCGAGGTGGTGGTCGAACGCACCAGCAAGCGCGCGCTGGCCGAGCGGATCTGGGACCGCGTGCGCGAGTTGCGCGGCGCCCGGGGCTGAGCGCGCCTTGTCGGACGAAGAGCGCACGCTGATCGCCGCCGAGCTGCGCGAGCGGCTCGCCTGGCTCTCGGGACTGACCGAAGTGGGTGTGCCGCGCGAGGCTGCCGGGGCGGCACCGCCGGTGGCCCCGCGCGAGTCGCTCCTCGCCCCGCCCGTCGCTCGCGCTTCGGCCCCACCTGCGGCAGCACCCCCAGCGCGTCCCGCGCCCCCGTCCAGCGAGCCGCCCGCGGCGGCCACGGCTTCGCGCCGGGCGTCGGCGAAGGCCGCCACGCCCGAGTGGGCGATGCCGGCCGCCGCGGCCGAGCCGTGTCCCGTGCCCGCGACAGGCGAGCCCGAGGCGCGGCTCGCGGCGCTCGTCGAGTGGATCGGCGACTGCCGCCGCTGCACGTTGGCGCCGACACGCACGAAGATCGTCTACGGCCAGGGCAACCTGCGCGCGGAGATCATGTTCGTCGGCGAAGCGCCGGGCGCGGACGAAGACGAGCAGGGCCTGGCCTTCGTCGGCCGCGCGGGCCAGTTGCTGACCGACATCATCGAGAAGGGCCTCAAGGTCCCGCGCCCCGAGGTCTTCATCGCCAACGTGATCAAGTGCCGTCCGCCCGGCAACCGCAACCCGGAGACGGCCGAGATCCTGGCCTGCCAGCCGTTCCTCGAGCAGCAGATCGAGATCGTCAAGCCGAAGGTGCTGATCGGGCTCGGCAAGTTCGCGGGCCAGTGGCTGCTGAAGACCGCCGAGCCGATCTCGCGGATCCGCGGCCGCTTCGGGGACTACCGCGGCATCCCCGTGATGCCGACGTTCCACCCGGCCTACCTGCTGCGCAACCCGTCGGCGAAGAAGGACGTGTGGGAGGACCTGAAGCTGGTCCTCCGCCACCTGGGGCGCTGAGCTCCCCGTGCCGCGGACCCGCCGCTCCACGTCGCGGCGCTAAGGTGGCGGCGTGAGCGAGCGCCTGGTCAGCGTCGCCGTGCCGCTGCCGGTGCAGGATGCGTTCACCTACCGGGTGGGCGTCGAACTCCCAACGCCCGCGGCCGGCTGCCGCGTGCTCGTGCCCTTCGGCGCCCAGCGCGTCGTCGGCATGTGCCTGGGACCGGCGGCGGCCGACGACGTCCCGCCGAAACTGAAGTCGGTGATGGAGGTGGTCGACGAGCAGCCGCTCGTGGCGCGACCGCTGCTCGACCTGGCCGCCTGGCTTGCCGAGCACTACCTGGCGCCGCCGGGGGAGTGCTACCGGCTGATCGCGCCGCCGGCCGGCGGGCGCCGGGGGGCTGCGCTGGCTGACGTCGACGCGGGTTTCCGCGTCGACCGCGTGGCGCGGCTGCTCGACGCGACGGTTGCGACGCGCGGCGCAGCGCAGCGCGAGGCCCTGGCCCGGCTCGAGGCTGCGGGGGGGCGGGCACGGGTCGCCGACCTCGCGCGCGATCGGCCCGCGATCCGCGGCGCGCTCGAGGCCCTCGCGACGCGCGGTGCGGTGGCGCTCGAGGACGAGCGTGCGGTGCGCACGCCGGCCTCGCTGCCGGCGCTGCCGGAGCGCGAACGCCCGGCCCTGACCGGCGAGCAGTCGGCGGCGCTCGCCGCGCTGCACTCGGCGCAGGACGCCGGCGGGTTCCGCCCGTTCCTGCTCCACGGCGTCACCGGCAGCGGCAAGACCGAGGTCTACCTGCGCGGCGTCGAGCGCGCCCTCGAGCTCGGCCGCGGGGCGCTGCTGCTGGTGCCCGAGATCGCGTTGACGCCGCTGCTGGTGCGCGCGGCCCAGGCCCGCTTCGGCGACCTCGTCGCCGTCCAGCACAGCGAGCTGTCGGCGGGCGAACGCCACGACCAGTGGTGGCGCATCCGCGAAGGCGCGGCGCGGGTCGTCGTCGGCGCCCGATCCGCGGTGTTCGCGCCGGTGCGCGAGCTGGGACTGGTCGTCGTCGACGAAGAGCACGAGGCGGCCTACAAGCAGGAGGAGAGCCCGCGCTATCACGGCCGCGACGTGGCGGTGATGCGGGCCCGGCTGGAGGGCGCAGTGGCGCTGCTCGGCTCGGCCACGCCGGCGCTCGAGTCCTGGCACAACGCGCTCCTGGGCAAGTACGAGCGGCTCTCGCTGCGACGGCGAATCGGCAGCTTCGGGCTGCCGCGGGTCGAGATCGTCGACCGCCGGGAGGCGATGCGCGGCGGCGACAACCCGATCCTGACGATGCCCCTGCGCGAGGCACTGCAGGCCCGGCTCGACCGCGGCGAGCAGTCGCTGCTGCTGCTCAACCGCCGCGGCTGGGCGACCAGCCTGCTGTGCCGCGAGTGCGGCGAGCCGCTGGGCTGCCCGCGCTGCTCGGTCGCCCTCACGCTGCACGAGCGCGGCGCGCTGGCCCGCTGCCACTACTGCGGACACGACGTGCGCGCGCCCGACGCCTGCGCCGCCTGCAAGGGCGTGTACCTGCGGCTCACCGGCTTCGGCACCGAGCGGGTGACGGAGGCCGTGCAGGCCGCCCTGCCGAAGGCCCGCGTCGGCCGCCTCGATCGCGACACTGCACAGCGCCGCGGCGCGGTGGCGAAGCTGCTGCACGACTTCGAGCAGGGCGCGCTCGACATCCTGGTCGGCACCCAGATGCTGGCCAAGGGCCACGACTTCCCGCGCGTCACGCTGGTCGGCGTCGTCGACGCGGACGTCGGCCTCGGCCTGCCCGACTTCCGCGCGGCCGAGCGCACGTTCGAGCTGCTGACCCAGGTGGCGGGCCGCGCGGGCCGCGCCGAGCTCGCCGGCGAGGTGATCCTGCAGAGCCATCGGCCCGACCACTACGCGTTGCGGCTCGCCTGCGACCAGGACTACGAGGCGTTCTGGGAGCGGGAGAGCGAGTTCCGCCGCACGATGGGGTGGCCGCCGTTCGCGTCGCTCGTGAACGTCGTGGTCCGCAGCCGGGATCCCGAAGCGGGCCGTCGCGAGGCGGGTGCCCTGGCGGAGGCGCTGCGGGTCGCCGCCCAGAGACGCTTCCGGGTGCTGGGCCCCGGGGCCGCGCCGTTGGCGCGCATCAAGGACGAGCACCGCTTCCAGGTGGTGCTGCGCGGCCCGCGCAAGGCGATGCGGGAAGCGCTCCGCTCGGCGCTCGTGAAGCGTCACGGACCGGTGCGCTGGCCCGGCATCGTCGTCGACGTCGACGCCTTGTCAGTGCTCTAGAACAGCGACAACAGCTCGGTCGCGAACTCCGACCACGAGAACTGGATCGGGTCGGGCACGAAGCTGACGACGAAGACCAGCGCGCCCAGCGCGCCGACGATCTGGCGCCCGCGTCCGACCGGGGCGGCGTCGTACCACGTGGCCGGATGGGCCCGGCCCAGCACCCGCATCAGGACCGCCCACATCAGCCACTGCGGCCCGAACCAGAGCAGGGCCAGGCATACCCAGGAGGCGGCCCGCGAGACCTTCAGGTGGACGCGAGCGCCGAACAGGCCGTAGACGACGTGGCCGCCGTCGAGCTGGCCGATCGGCATCAGGTTGAGGCCGGTGACCAGCAGCCCGAACCACGCCGCCATGCCCCACGGGCCGATCACCAGCGTCTCGTGCGGGCCCAGCGACCCGTGCACGAGTTGCCCCGCCCACTGGAAGAGCAGCGGCTCGCCGAGGTAGAGGACGCCGGGACGGGGGTCGAGCGGCGCCACCTGGGCCTCGAGGACGCCGAGCGCGAGCACGGGGAGCAGCGCGACGAAGCCGGCCAGCGGCCCGGCGATCCCGACGTCGAACAGCGCGCGGCGGTCGGGGAACGGGCTGCGGATCCGGATCACGGCACCCAGCGTGCCGACCAGGCTGAAGAAGGGGAACGGAAACGGGATGAAGTAGGGCAGGGTCGCGTCGATCCCGTACCAGCGCGCGGCGAGGTAGTGGCCCATCTCGTGGGCGAGCAGGATCGAGAGCACGCCCACGGCCATGGCGGGGCCGCCGATCAGCCACACGGAGGCGGCGGTCAGCGCGAACAGCAGCAGGTGAAGGGGCAGCGCTCTCCAGACGGAAGGCGCCGGGGCGCCGCTCACGCGGGCGTCAGCCGTTCAGGCTCTGCAGGTCCTTGCCCGGCTTGAAGCGGATCGTGCGCCCCGGCGGGATGCGCACTTCTTTGCCGGTGCGGGGGTTGCGGCCGATGCCGCGCTTGCGGGGCTTGACCTGGAACACGCCGAACCCGCGCAGCTCGATGCGCTCGCCGCGCTTCATGGACTCCTTCATCGCCTCGAGGACTGCCTCCACGGCCACCTCGGCCTTCACCTTGGTGATGTCGGCCGCCCTGGAGACCTCGTTGATGATGTCCACCTTGATCATGGGCCCGCAAGCCTCCCGCTAAGTCGTTTCTCAGTTTAGGATTAGGCCGAATTCGCTGTCAAACCGCAGGAGCCCATTGAAGACCATTCCCCGGCTCGCCCTGGTGGGCCGCCCCAACGTCGGCAAGTCCACGCTGTTCAACCGGATCTGTGGGCGCCGCAAGGCGATCACCGATTCGCGGCCGGGGTCCACCCGCGACCGCAACTACGCGCAGGCCTCCTGGCAGGGCGCGGCCTTCGAGATCGTCGACACCGGCGGACTGCTGCTGGGCACCGACGACCCGCTGCTGGGGCCCGCCGCGGTGCAGGCGGACCGGGCGATCGCCGAGGCCGACCGCGTGGTCCTCGTCGTCGACGCGCGCGCCGGGCTGCTGCCGGACGACGCCGCGATCGTCCGCAAGCTGCGCCAGGCGGGGAAGGACTTCCTGCTCGCCGTCAACAAGACCGAGGGCCGTTCGGCAGGAATCGAGGAGTTCGCCGCGCTGGGCGCCGACGAGGCGCTCGCGATCTCGGCCGACCACGGCCAGGGCGTCGGCGACCTGCTCGACGCGGCGCTGCGCGGCCTGCCGCGGGTCGAGGCCCCGGAGGAGGAGCGGCCGATCCGGGTCGCGATCGTCGGCCGGCCGAACGTGGGGAAGTCGTCGCTGCTGAACCGGCTCGTGGGCGAGGAGCGGGCGCTGGTGTCCGACATCGCCGGCACGACCCGCGATGCGGTCGACGCCGTGATCGCGCGCGGCGAGCGCCGCTTCCAGCTCGTCGACACCGCGGGCATCCGCCGCCAGCGCCTGCTCAAGGACACCGTCGATCACGTCAGCGTCGTCCAGGCGCGGCGCGCCATCGACCGCGCGGACGTGGCGGTGCTGGTGCTGGACGCCGAAGAAGGCGTGCGCGAGATGGACGCCACGATCGGCGGGCTGATCCAGGAGGCCGGCACGGGGGTCGTGCTCGCCATCAACAAGTGGGACCTGGCGCAGGCGCGCTCCGCGAAGCAGAAGGCCACGGAGCAGGACTTCCGCGACGGCCTCAAGTTCCTGCACTGGGCGCCGCTCGTGTTCATCTCGGCCCGCACCGGCCGCGGCGTGCCGGCGCTGCTCGACACGGTCGCGAAGGTGCGCCAGGCGACCGCGCTCCGCATCACGACCGGCGAGCTCAATCGCGTGGTGGCGAAGGCCTCGGAGAAGTACGCCCCCAAGGCCAAGAAGGGCAGCCACGCGGTCCGCATCCTGTACGCGAGCCAGATCGGCATCGAGCCGCCGACCATCGCGCTTTCGCTCAACCACCCGGTCGACCTGCACTTCTCGTGGCAGCGCTACCTCGAGAACCAGCTCCGCGCGAGCTTCGATTTCGCCGGCAGCCCGATCGTGCTCAAGGTGCGCACCCGCAAGCACTAGCAGGGGCACGGTTTATCGTCCTTGACAGCCGCTGGTCACACTCATATACTCCCTGAGCTTTTCAAGCTAAACGTTCGTCTTTTCTGAGTTTTTCCGCTAGCTGGGAAACGCGCTCCAGGGGCCGATGACGAAAGCCGACATCGCCAGGATCGTCTACGAGCGCCACGGAGGCATCTCCAATCGCGAAGCTGCGCGACTGGTCGAGCAGATCTTCGAGACGCTCAAATCCCGCCTCTCGGATGGCGAGAAGGTCCAGATCACCGGGTTCGGCACGTTTCTGGTCCGACAGAAGCGCGAACGCCGCGGGCGCAATCCCCAGACTGGAGAGGAGATGGTGATCAAGTCCCGCCGGTCCGTCGTGTTCCGGCCGTCCAAGCTCTTCGGCGCCGCCGAATAGTCCGCGCGGCCAAGCGAGCATGAGCACCCTGGACCGCCGCATTCCCAACAAGCTGTTCTTCAAGATCGGCGAGGTCTGCGAGCTGACCGACACCCAGCCCTACGTGCTGCGGTACTGGGAGTCGGAGTTCCCCTCGCTGGCGCCGGCCAAGAACTCCTCGGGGCAGCGCATCTACCGGCGCCGCGACATCGAGACCGTACTGCGGATCAAGCAGCTCCTCTACGAGGAGGGCTTCACGATCGCGGGCGCCAAGAAGAAGCTCGAGACCGAGGCCGCAGGGAAGGGGGCGACCCCCGCGTCCGAGGCGGCGCAGGCCGTGGCAGAGGCCGAGGCCGGGGGCGACGCGGCCGTCGAGGCCGCTCCCGCGCGCGACGACGGGACGCGCGCTGCGCTGCTCCAGGTGCGCGACGAACTGCGGGAGATCTTGACCCTGCTCGACCGTGGTGGCAAGATCACGAACTGACGGGTGCGGTAGACCGCGTCGGGATGTAGCGCAGCCTGGTAGCGCACCTGCTTGGGGTGCAGGTGGTCGTGGGTTCAAATCCCGCCATCCCGACCAACCCTTCCCCTCGTCGCGGCAACCGAAACGACCCACGATGGCCCCGGACGGCAGCGTCCCGGGGCTTTTTCGTTGACGGGGTGTGATGACGAGACTCGTGCTGCTGACCAACGACGACGGCTTCGCCGCAGAGGGCCTGGAGGCCCTGGCGGCCGTCTTCGAGCACGACCACGAGGTCTGGGTGGTGGCCCCGGACGCCGAACGCAGCGCCTGCTCGCATTCGCTCACGATCCAGCGGCCCGTGCGTGGCGAGCGCAAGGGCGCGCGGCGCTTCGCCGCGGACGGCACGCCCGCCGATTGCGTGAACCTGGCCGTCTCCAAGCTGCTCCCGCGGCGACCGGATCTCGTGATCTCGGGGATCAACCGCGGGGCCAACCTCGGCGAGGACGTCTTCTACTCGGGCACCGTCGCCGGCGCGCGCGAGGCGGTGTTGCTGGGCCTGCCGGCGATCGCCGTCTCGCTGGCGGTGCGCTCCGGCGCGGCCGACTTCGGCCACGCGGCGCTCTTCGCCGAGCAGCTCGCGCGGCTGGTCTTCGAGCACGGCCTGCCCGCCCACACGCTGCTCAACGTCAACGTGCCGCCCGGCGCGCCGCGGGGGACCGTGCTCGCGCGCCAGGGCCAGCGCCACGCGAGCGAGGACTCGCCCGCGGCCTGGGCCGACCTGCAGGGCATCGAAGGCGACCACCTCTCCGACGGCACGGCCGTGCGCAACGGCTTCATCGCGCTGACGCCGCTGCAGACCGACCAGACGCACCACGCGATGTTCGCGGGGCTGCGGGCCTGGGAGCAGCGACTGCGCCAGCCAGGATCAGTCGCCACGCGCCCGCGCTGACCCCCCGTTTGCACGCCGCGGCGGGAGCCGTGGTATATTCCCTCGTCGCATCCGACCGGGGCGTGGCTCAGCCTGGCTAGAGCGCTTGGTTCGGGACCAAGAGGTCGGAGGTTCGAATCCTCTCGCCCCGACCATTCATCATCAAGGACTTACGGGGAGCCTCGACGGCTCCCCTTCGTGTTTCTGCTACCGTTCTGCTACCACGCGCGCGAAACGCCCTGTTTTCGGGCCTCTTCGCGCGGTTCGCGAGCGCCAGGACGGGCAAGGTAGCCGCGGGCCCGCTGCGCTCAGCCTGGCCCGGGGCCGCCGGGGCCGGCTCGTGCGACTCGGGGGTCTTCGCGGCCGGCGCCGCGGGCGGGTCTGCTACCGCGCTGCTACCACTCCCGGAGGTCGCCTCGGCCGCCTTCGCTGCCGGCGCCGGAGCGTCGAGCCGGTCGACGGCGTCGGGGTTCTCGACGGGGAGCCACTTGCCGTAGAGGCTCGCGGTCAGCCGCGGGTCCGAGTGCCCGAGCATCCGCTGGACGTGGGCCAGGCTCACGCCGTCTTGCAGGAGCAGGCTCGCGAACGTGTGCCGGAGGTCGTGCGGCGCGTGGTAGGGGAGCCCGGCCTTCCGGCAGACCTTCGCGAAGACGCGGTCGCGGAGGTTGTTGGCGTCGAGCGTCGAGCCGGCCTCAGAAGGGAAGACCCAGGGAGCCATCGGCTCGCCCGCCTTGAAAGCCGCGGCCCTGAGCTTCGCCTGGTGGGCCTCGAGCACGCCGCGGAGCGTCAGGCTCATGTCGACCGTCCGGCTCCGGCCGTTCTTCGGCGGGCTCACGACGCCCGAGGGCGAGACGGAGCGCGCGAACCGCACCTTGCGCCCGGCGAAGTCGAGGTCGCCCCACTTCAGCGCGAGGGCCTCGCCGATGCGGCAGCCGGTGCGCGAGAGCGTGAACAGGAGCGCGTGGTAGTCGGCCGTCTCGGTCCGCGCCGTGTCGAGGAAGAGCGCCAGCTCCGGCCGCGTCATCGCGCGCACGCGCTCTTCCGTCTCGGCCTGGCGCGGGCCGAGAGCGCGGGCGAGGCTCTTGCCGCGTCGTGCCGCCGGGTTCGCGATGATGATCCCCTGGTCGACGGCTTCGTTCAGGCACGTGTGGAGCGTGCCCAGGATCACGGAGAGCGACTTGCGCGTGAGCTTCGGAGGCTCGGCCGGCGTCGCCGGTTGCGCGGGGCCCGCGGCCTCGTCGGCCTTCGCGGCCTTGGGCCGCTTCCGGTTGCGGACTCGCTTCTCGGCCAGCTCGGCCACCAGTTTCACCAAGTGCGCGCGCGACAGCTCGCGGACGCGCCAGTGACCCAGGACCGGGAGCACGTGCTTTTCCATTGCCCAGCAGTAGCCGTAGAGCGTCGACTCGCTGATGGTCTGCCCGAGGCCCTCGATCCACTTCGCCGCGAACGCAGAGAGCGTGACGTCGAGGTCGGCGCCGAACGCCCGGGGCCCGCGCGAAGCGGCCAGGGCCCGCGCATAGGCGGCCTCGGCCTCGGCCTTCGTGCGGTACGTCTCCCACCGGCGCACGCCGGCCGCGTCGCGGTAGTCCACGACGAACCGGCCTCGGCGTCGGCGGATGCAGGCCACTCGGCTAGGGTCTCCGGGGCGAGAGAGTACCGCCGAACTCACGGACGCGGACCCACTCGGCGAGCGCGGAGGCTCGCACGCGGACCCGGCGCTCGCCTACGCGGACCGTGGGGAGCTTCCCGCGCCGGCCCATCTCGCGGGCCTGGTGCTCCGTGATGCCGAGCTGTTCCGCCACCTCGGGCATCGTGAGCAGGCGATCCGTCGCGGCCGGCGCGGACGCCTCCACGGGCCGCGGGCCACGGGCCTGAGCGGTCGCCGCGAGTCGCGCCCAGGCCACGGCCTTAGCCGCCTCGAGCGCGCCGATCAGGGCCGGCAACTCGTCGGCCGTCGCCTCGGCCGCGATCGCGGGCAGTTGTTCGGGCTGCATCAGGCTTCTCCCATCACGTCGTGTTGGAGCCATGCCTCTCCCATCACGCCACACCGGAGCCCGCGCAGGGAAGCGCGGGCGCGGGCGAGCCTTGCGATCTCGGCCAGTAGTGCATTCGGCGCTTCGCCCTGCGATCGATGGACCCGCGCCTTGATCGTGGCGATCATCGTGTTCGTCAGCTCGAGAGCGACCTCCAAGGCCTCGGCTGTGCCTCGCGGATCGCACCAAGCCTCGGCCGTTTGGGCCTCGGCGGCGCCCCGCCCGACCTTGACCGTTGGCGTTTCTGCTCTCCGAGCCTCGCCTGTTCGCGGTCGACCCGGGCCGCTGGATACTTCCTCATCGATTGGCACTGACGCCGCTGCCCCGGTGCGCCGCTCCTCGGGGCGCGTGGGCGCCTCCGGCAGTCCGCCTGAGCCAGGTTGCCGAAGGCGAACGACGATGAAGGCGAACAGGCCGAGCGCCGCGGCGGCACGACCGAACTCCTCCGCCAACTCGGAGGAGACCCCGTCACTGGCGACGCTCTTGAGCAGTTCGGACCGGCACCGCAACAGTCGGGAGATCAGGAGGACCGTCGCAAGCTGCTGGTCGCTCAGGTCCAAGGACGACTCAGCGGTCAGGTCCAAGGACGACTCGGATCCAGCACGCCCAGTGGTGCCTCGGCGTCCGAACTCGCCAGGGATAGACGACAGCATCCAGTCGTTGAGGATTTCCTCCAGCTCGCTCATCGCGTCTCCTTGTCCTCCAGGCCTTCCCGGACCTTCGACTCTGAGATCCAGAGCCCTTCCGCCCGGGCACGGTTCAGCAAGGCACGCGCCTCGCGGTTCCGGCTCTGACGAATGAGGTCGCGGATCTCGAGCAGGTACGCTTCCTTCTTCGCCCGGGCAGTGGCAACCTCGAGGCGCTTCACCGGCGCCTTCTTCGGCAGCCCTCTCGGGACCCGGTCGCTGATGCGCTTCAGTCGGTCGCGCTCGGCCTCGATCTGCCGGACCTGCTCACGGGTCATCTCGGTTCCCTCGGGCGGGCTCATGAGGTCGCGGGCACGACCGACCCAGCCAGCGTTCCCCGGCCGATCGCGGCGATCGAAGCCGAGCGCTTCGCCGAGAGCGGAGGACTCGATCTCGCGCTGGATCTGGTTCCCGAAGACCGGGACGTGAGCCGCTACACCCCGCATCAACTGTCGCCCAGCCCCGGCCGGGTCACCCTTCAGGGCCTCCGCCAGCGGCTCGATCACGAGATCCTGGAAGCTCGAACCGGTGGGGCCCAGGACGAATCCGACGGGGCTATCGGCCCCGCGAGCGCCACGCTCGAGTACCGTCTGGGCGATTCCGAACGCTCCGAGGGTCGCGAGGTTCTGGATCGCTCGTGCCAATGCGCCAGCCGGGTTGTTGGCCTTGATCCGATCGGTTCGGAAGGCCTTGTCCTGAACCTGGCGCAGCAGCCGAATCCACGAACGCGGCGAGGTCGGATCGAAGTCGCGAGTGTCGATCTCCTCCTCGCCCGCTACGCTCTTGCCGTAGAGCAAGGCCCGGAGGTCCGCGACACCTTCGCCAGCGACCGCACCCGCGGCGAGCAACACGGCCAGCTTGCGGCGGTCGCCACGAGCGAAGTCCTGGAACGCGGGTGCGACCCACTTCCGAGAAGCGGCGTAGGCGA
>WYBL01000011.1 GCA_011526565.1 Acidobacteriota bacterium
CGGCCGGGTCGGTGCGGTACCAGGCCTCCATCGCCGCCTGCGAGGGAGGCCGGATCGCGACGCCGTTGCCGACGACGCTGGCGACGAGGCCGAGCCCGACCGCCACGCACGTCGCGCCGGCGCCGCGCCTGCCGGAGGCGCGAAGCACGCCGTACGACAGGAAAAGGGTCGCGAGCCAGGCGATCACCACCGGCGTCGATCCGCTGACCAGCGAGAAGATCAGGGCCAGCCCGAACAACGCCAGCGCCGCGAGACCCAGCAGCAGCGACAGCAGCCGCCCCATGGCCGCCTCCCGAGGAGCGCGATGGCCCCCCCTCCCATTCTGCGCCCGAGTCCCGGGGTGCGGGGGGAGAGCGGGGGCGTAGGATCCGCCCGGAGACTGGCCATGCCCTTCTGGCTGCGCAATGCCGTGCCCGCGCTGGCGGCCCTCTGCGGGTTGGCGACGGTTGCCGGGCTCTACTTCACGTCGACCGCTCCGCCCGGGGCGACCTTCGTCAATCACCTGACGGCAGGTGAGTCGTGGCGTCCGATCGCCGCGCTCCTCGGGACGATCGCCGCGATGTGGGGGATCAGCGGCCTGCTCGGCGACGCGTTCAAGAAGCGCCGCTGAACCGCGAGCGGCCTGCTCTGGCGTCAGCGCGGCAGGGCGATCTTCGGGTCCTCGTCGCGCGGGCGGTACAGGATCGCCAGCTTGCCGATCGTGGAGACGAGGTGGGCGTTCGCGTCCTGCGCGAGCTGCTCGGCGATCGCCGCGCGCCCGGGGTTCTCCTCGTCGATCCGCACCTTGATCAGCTCGTGGGCGCGCAGGCTCTCGAGCGTCTTGGCGACGACCGCAGCGGTGGCGCCGGCCTTGCCGACCCGCACGATCGGCTCGAGCCCGTGGGCGAGCCCCTTCAGGTACTGGCGCTGCTTCGCGGTCAGCTTCACGGAGCGAAGGTAGCAGAAATCGCCCGGCCTGATACGCTTCTCCGCGATGCGGAAGCGGGTGCTGGCCGGGGTGCTGGTCGCGTCGTTCGCCGCCCTGGCGTGGGCGGACGACGCGCGCGAGAAGCTGCGCGAAGCCGCGGCGCGCGGCGACCTCGAGACCGCCGAGACGCTGGCGCTGGCCCTCGTCGAGAAGTACCCGAAGGACCCGCTGGCCGCCTTCGACCTCGCCCGCGTGCGCTCGGCGCGCGGCCATCCGGCATCCGCGCTCGACGCGCTGCGGCTGGCGGCCGAGCGCGGCTTCGCCTGGAAGGCGACGCTGGCGCGGGCCGCGGTGCTCGACCCGGTGCGCGCGGTGCCCGGCTTCGAGGACGTGCGGGCGCGGATCGACGCCAACGCCGCCGCCGAGCTCGCGCGCTTCGCGGACGGGCCGGCGAAGAAGGCGCGCCTCCTGCACTACGACGCGCCCGGCAAGGCCGCGAGGCCGACGCCGCTGATCGTCGGCCTGCACCCGTCGGGCACCAGCGCCGACTACCTGGCGCCGCTGCTGCGGCCGCTGGCGCGCGAGCGCGGCGCCCACCTGGTGCTGGCCCAGGGGCTGACCCCGCTCGGCAACGGCTGGGACTGGGGCGTCGCGGAGCACGCGTTCCACCTGATCGAGCGCGCCATCGACCAGGCGCGCGTGCGCGCGCAGATCGATCCCGCGCGGGTCGTCGCCGTCGGCTACTCGGGCGGCGGCAACGCCGGCTTCGACCTGGCGCTGACCCGGCCGGAGCTGTTCGCGGGCGTCGTGCTGATCGGCGGCTCGTACGAGGCGCGCACCGCGCCGGTGCCGACGGCGGCGCCGCGCCTGCCGCGGGTCGCGCTGCTGATCGGCGAGCGCGACGATCGCTTCGCCAGCAACCGCGAGGCGGAGGCCGCCCTGCGCGCGGCCGGCGGCGCCGTGCTGCTGCGCTCGTACCCCGGCGTCGGCCACGAGCTGCCGCCGCGGGTCGAGGCCGAGCTGCGCGCGGCGCTCGAGTTCGTCCTTCCGCAAGCGCCGCCGACGCCGTAGCCGGCCGCTACAATCGCCGCCACCCCCGAGGAGGCCTGCCGATGTCCTTCCGCCGCCGCACCCTCGCTGCCGCCCTGGCCCTCGTCGCGACGACGGGCCTGTTCGCCTGGAGCCCAGGCACGCGCGCCGCCGCGCCGCCGCCTTCGATGCCCGAGAAGCTGCCGCCGCTGCGCGAGCAGGACCGCGTCCGCCAGGAGTGGCTGAAGCTGCGGCTCGAGCGCGTGCTGCCGGGGCTGATGCGCGAGCACGGCGTGCACATGTGGCTGGTGGTCAACCGCGAGTACGCCGAGGACCCGGTGTTCTTCCCGCTGGTGTCGCCGTCGGTGATGGCCGCGCGGCGGCGCACGATCCTGGTCTTCTTCGACCGCGGCGAGGAGAAGGGCGTCGAGCGCCTGGCGCTGGGCGGCGGCAGCAACGGCGGGCTGTACGAGGTGTACCGCGACCCGGCGCTGGAGTCGCGCGAGCTGTGGGGCCAGGGCCAGTGGGCGCTGCTGCGCAAGCTGGTCGAGGAGCGGCAGCCGAAGAACATCGCGATCAACGTGTCGTACGGCCACGCGTTCTCGGACGGGATCACGGCCGGCGAGAAGGAACAGCTCGAGCAGGCGCTCGGGCCCTGGAGGGACCGGCTGGTCCGCGCCGAGGAACTGCCGCTGCGCTACATCGAGGCCCGGCTCCCGGAGATGGAGCCCGTCTGGGTGCTGATGCAGCGCACGGTCCACGCGCTGATCGCCCGCGCCTTCTCCCGCGAGGTGATCACGCCCGGCGTGACGACCACCGAAGACGTGGTGTGGTGGCTGCGCCAGAGCGTCAACGACCTCGGCTACGGCGAGTGGTTCCCGCCCAGCGTCAGCGTGCAGCGCGCGGGGGTGCCGGCCAACGCGCCGATCGCGGCCCGCGAGGCGGTGGTGATCCAGCCGGGCGACCACCTGCACACCGACTTCGGCATCCACGCGATGGGCCTCGCCACCGACACCCAGCACGTCGGCTACGTGCTGAAGCCGGGCGAGACCGAAGCGCCTGCGGGGCTGCAGCAGGCGCTGCTCCGCTCGAACCGGCTGCAGGACCTCGTGATGGAGCGGATGCGACCGGGCCGCACCGGCAACGAGGTGCTGGCGGACGCGCTCGCCGCGATGAAGGCCGAGGGGATCGAGGGCACGGTGTACTGCCACCCGATCGGCGACCACGGCCACGGCGCGGGACCGCTGATCGGCCTGTGGGACCGCCAGGAGGGCGTGCCCGTGCGCGGCGACGTGAAGCTGCGCGCGTCGACCTGGTTCTCGATCGAGCTGCAGGCGACGACGCCCGTGCCCGAGTGGGGCGGCCAGCCGCTGCGCTCGGCGCAGGAGGAGGACGCGATCCTCGGCGCCGACGGCCGCATGCGCTGGGCGCTGGGCCGGCAGGAGAAGTACCACCTCGTGCGCGGAAGATAGCCGCACGGGCCGTCCGATTTCGCTTGACGGCGGACGGCCCGCGCGCCATCTTGAAGTCGGAGGTCGTCACTGATGGGAGACACTCCACCGAACAGAGCCGAAGGCTGACGGGCTGGCGCAGCAAGGCCCGGGCAGCCTGGCGGACCTGACGGGAAGAAGGACGCGCCGTGAAGGCGCGCCGGCTCGCGACAAGAGCCACTTCGGGGCTGAGGCCAGCATGGCCCAGCCCCTTTTTCGTCAGCGCAGCGGCGCGAGGCGGAGGCGCAGCGGTCCGTCTTCGGTGTCGATCAGCGCGTCCGTCGCCTCGACGCCGCGGATCGTCGCGTCGGCGAGCGCGTCTCCGGTGCGGTAGACGAACAGCGTGCCTGCGGGCGAGTACGCGAAAGCGAGCGACGCGCCGCCCGCGTTGCCGAGTCCCGCGATCGCGATCTCGCCGAGGGCGAGGTCCTGCGGTGCGGGTTGCAGCCGCGCGACCGCGCCGCTGGCCGCGACGGGCGTCGAGCCCGGCGCCTCGCCCTCGCGCGCGAGCAGCCGCCGGTCGTCCTCCAGCGTCTCGTGCAGTCCCGCGCTCTCCAGCACCGCCTGGCGCAGCTCGCCGAGCGGCACGTCGCGGGCGAACACGCTGACCCGGCCCAGCGCGCCCTCGGGGCCGAGCGAGGCCAGCGACGCGTCCGCGTCCGTCATCACCGCCAGCAGGTCGCTCACGCTGGCGCGCTTGAGCGCGAACGAGCCCGTCGCGCCGTTGCCCGCGAAAGGCGCCGGCGCGGCCACGGAGCGCCCGACGGCCACCCGCCGCACCGCGGCGGGCGGAGAGATGGCGAGGCCCAGCTTCGCGAGCGCGGCCAGCGCCTCGTCGAGGGTCACCCTGTTGAACTCGACGCTCAGGCGGCCCGCCACGGCTTCGTCGACCACGAAGGCCTGGCCGGTGATCGCGTGCAAAGCGCCGAACGCGTCGGCGGCATCGACGTCGCGCAGCCGCAGCGTCAGCGGCCCGGCGCCCGGCTTCGAGCCCGCCGGCGCGCGCGCAGTGCCCAGCGTCGTGCCGTCGCGGTCGAGCCGGCACGGCGCCTCGTCCTGGCGGAACGCGTCTTCCGCGGGCAGCGGCAGGTCGGCGTCGGGGCCGGCGATCGGCGCCCGCCCGCGGGCCTCGAAGCGCTGGCACGCCCCCTCGCGCACGGCCATGAACTGGCTCATGCGGAAGAAGCCGCGCTCGAAGCGGCGCTCCAGGCCGAGCACCGGCCCGAGCCCCGCGGCGAGGCCGCGCACCACGAAGTCGTCCTCGAGTTTCGCGTAGGAGAGGGTGACCGGGCGCTCGCGCACGATCGCGGCCAGCTCGGCGAGGAACAGCCGCGGGTTGCGGCGGGCGCGGCGCAGCGTCGCGGCCTGCTCGGCCTTGGCCAGCAGCAGCGCGTGGTCGCGCAGGAACTGGTCGGCCGTCGCGCGCGGCACGCCGGCGGTCCGCGCCCGCAGGTCCTCGGGCGGCGGCGGCAGCGGCGCCCGCGCGGGGCGGTACGGGAAGCTCAGCACGGCGTCGAGCTTGACGCGTTCGTCCGGCGTCGCCTGCAGCGTCACCGACACCACGTCGACGAGCCGCGGCGAGAGCTGGACCTGGCGGAAGAAGCGGTCGATCTCGACGTAGAGGCCGAGCGCGGTGACGTCGACCAGCACTTCGCCGGTCGCGCCGGCCTCGCGCGGGGGGCGGGCGAGGGCATCGACGGCGGTGAGCCCGGCGGCCAGCCCGAGGTCGCGGGCGTGGGCCGCATCGGCCTGCCCGGTGGGCGCGTCCGGGAGGGCGCGGGACAGCGCGGCCAGGCGCCGGTCCAGCAACTGGCGCTCCTCGCCGAACGGGCGCGGCGGGAGCGCAGAAAGCAGCAGGAGGAGGGGCAGGATCACGCGCGCGCCTGCCCCTCGCCGCTACTCGTCGTAGTCGTCGAAATCCTCGAGCCGCTTGTACTTCTTCGCCGACGGCACGGGCTTGTCGGGGCTCTCGGGGCGTCCGCCGCCCTCGCGCTTCTTGTTGGGGCGATCGAAGCTGCGATCCGTGCCCCGGTCGCGCTGCCGGCGCGTCGGCCCGGGGCTGGCGCCGAAGTCGGGAGGGGGAGGCGCGCCGAAACGCGGGCCGCCGCCGCCACCCCCGAAGCCGCCGGGGCGCGGGCCGCCGAAACCACCGCCACCGCCCCCGCCACCTCCGGGTCGCGGGCCGCCGAAGCCGCCGGGCCGAGGGCCGCCGAACGACGGGCGCTCGCCCGCGGGTCGCGGCGGCCGGTTCTCGGCCTCGTTGATGCGGAGCGCCCGGCCCTTCAGGTCGCGGCCGTTCAGCATCGAGATGCACTTCTGGGCCATCTCATCCGTCTCGAACTCGACGAAAGCGAAACCGCGGGGACGACCCGACTCGCGGTCGGTCGGGATCTTGGCGTCCACGACCTTGCCCGCGGCGTTCATCGCCTCGACCAGCTCCTCGCGGGTGACGTCGAAGCTCAGGTTGCCGACGAAGACCTTGTTCGAAATGACCGATTCTCCACAAAAACCGTTGGAACCTGCGCCGCCCGCGGCCGCGCCCGCGGCCGTTCGTCGCCACCCGGCGAGCGGCGGCCGGGAACGGCAGGACTGTAACAGATGCGTTTCGGGCCACAAAGGGGGGAAACGCTTAGGATCCGGGGCCGTGACCGAGCCCCTGGCCGTCCAGCCCGTCCGCGCCGGCGCCGACCGCCGCGCCTTCGTGGCGCTGCCCTACCGGCTGCACGCCGGCGATCCCTGCTGGGGTCCGATGCTGCGCCGCGACGCAGCGGCGCTGATCGACCCGCGGCGCAACCCGTTCTACGAGCATGCGGACCAGGAGTTGTTCCTGGCCCGGCGCGGCCGCGCGGTCGTGGGCCGCGTCGCCGCCATCGTCAACCGGCGGCACAACGAGATCCACGCGGACCGCGTCGGTTTCTTCGGCTTCTTCGAGTGCGAGCGCGACCCGGAGGCGGCGACCGGGCTGCTCGCGGCTGTCGAGGGATGGCTGCGCGACCGCGGCTGCGACGCGATGCGGGGCCCGGTCAACCCCTCGATGAACGACGAGGCCGGCCTGCTCGTCGAGGGTTTCGAGACACCCGCCGTGCTGATGATGCCGCACAATCCGCCGCACTACGCGGACCTGCTCGAAGCCCACGGCCTCCGCAGGGTGCGCGACCTGTACGCCTACCAGACCTGGGAGCACGGCGTGCCGCCGCGGCTGATCGAGGGCGCCCGCCGCGTCCAGCAGCGCTACGGCGTGCGCGTGCGCTCGATGGACCTGCGCCGCTTCGCGGCCGAGGTGGAGAACATCAAGCGGCTCTACAACGCGGCCTGGGAGCGCAACTGGGGCTTCGTGCCGTTCACCGACCGCGAGATGGACCACCTCGCGAAGCAGTTGCGGCCGATCGTCGACCCGGCACTCGCGCTGTTCGCGGAGGTCGACGGCCAGCCCGTGGGCGTGGCGGTCGCGCTGCCCGACTTCAACGTCGCGCTGCGGAAGAACCCCTCGGGGCGGCTGTTCCCGGGAGTGCTGAAGGTGCTGTGGGCCGCGCGCCGCATCGACCGCGTGCGGGTGATCATCCTCGGCGCGCTGCCCGAGTGGCACCGGCGTGGCGTGGACGCGCTGCTCTACGCGCGGATCTGGGAGAACGGCCGCGCCCGCGGCGTGCGCTGGGGCGAGGCCGGCTGGGTGCTCGAGGACAACCACCCGATGCGGAACGCGCTGGTGCGGATGGGCTTCGAGGTCTACAAGACGTACCGCGTGTACGAGAAGCGGGTCGGGTGATCGCGGCGCTCACCGGCGGCACCGGCTTCGTCGGCGGTCACCTCGCGCGGGCGCTGCGCCGCGAGGGCCACGCCGTGCGCGCGCTGGTGCGCGACCGCCGCCGCGGCGCGGCGCTCGAGGCGCAAGGCTGCGCGCTGGTCGAAGGCGGGCTCGACGACGCGGCGGCGCTGGCGCGGCTCGTCGACGGCGCCGAGGCCGTCTTCCACGTCGCGGGCGCCGTGGCGGCGCCGTCGCGCGACGCGTTCTTCGCGGTCAACGCGGAGGGCGCCGGGCGGGTGGCCGCGGCGGCCGCGCGCGCTCGCGTCGGACGGCTCGTCCACGTCTCGTCGCTCGCGGTCAGCGGGCCCTCGCGCCGCGGCGAGCCGATCGACGAGAGCGCCTCACCGCGGCCGGTCACGCCCTACGGCGAGAGCAAGCGCGCGGGGGAGGAGGCGGTGCGCCTGGCCGGCGCGCCGTTCGTGATCGTGCGCCCGCCCGCGGTGTACGGCCCCGGCGACCGCGAGTTCCTGCGACTGTTCCGGCTGGCGCGGGCGGGCGTCGCGCCGCTGCTGGGCGACGGGCGCCAGGAACTCTCGCTCGTCTACGGGCCTGATCTCGCGGAGGCCCTCGTGTGCGCCGCGCGTGCCGAGGCGACGCTCGGCCGCACGTACCACGCCGCGGGGCCAGAGGTGGTCAGCCAACGCGAGCTGGTCGCCGCGATCGGCGCCGCGGTCGGGCGCGCGCCGCGGGTCGTGCCGCTGCCCGCGCCGCTGGTCCGGGCCGCGCTTCACGTCGCGGGCGCTGCCGCGCGCGTGGCAGGGCGTGCCAGCGTGCTGTCGCCCGAGAAGGCGCCCGAGCTGCTGGCGCCGGCGTGGACCTGTTCGTCGGCGGCGCTCGAGCGCGACGCGGGCTGGCGTGCTTCGACGCCGCTCGCCGAAGGGCTGCGGCGCACGGCCGAAGCCTACCGGGAGGCGGGATGGCTGTGAACGAGCGGACGACGCTGGACCGGCTGACGATCGCGTACGCGCTGTTCGTCGCCGGTGCGCTGCCGTGGAAGGGGCTGGCCGGCGGCGCGGCCCTGGTCCAGGTGACGGCGCTGGCGGCGCTCGCGGGCCTCGCCCTGCTCGCACCGCGCCTGCGGTCTCGCGGCGGGGCGCTGGCGTTCGTCGGCGAGTTCTACCCGCTGCTCGCGCTGTTCGCGCTCTACCAGCAGGTCGGCGTGCTCAACCGCGCCCACGGGCTGTCGTTCGACCTCGAGGCGCAGGCCTGGGAGGCCGCGCTGTTCGGCGGCCAGCCCTCGCGGAGCTGGATGAACGCGGCGCCGTGGCCGTGGCTGTCGACGCTGCTCCACGGCGGCTACCTCTCCTACTACCTGATCCTGGCCGCGGCGCCGCTCGGCCCGTGGCTGCTGGGCAACCGCGCCGGCGCGCGCCGCGTCGTGACCGCGGTGATGGCGGCGTTCTACGCCTGCTACGTCGTGTTCCTGCTGCTGCCGGTCGCCGGCCCGCGCTACGTGCTGCCACCCGTGTCGGGCCCGGCCGCCGAGGTCGCGCTGGCGCGCCTGACCCACCGCCTGCTCGAGGGCGGCTCCGCCTGGGGCACCGCGTTCCCCTCGTCGCACGTCGCCGCCTCGCTGGTTGCCAGCGCCGCGGCGTGGCGCGAGTCGCGCCCGCTGGGGCTGGCGCTCGCCGTGCTGTCGGCGCTGCTGACGCTCGGCACCGTCTACGGCGGCTTCCACTACCTGGTCGACGCGCTGGCCGGAATCGCGGCGGCGGCGCTGGCGCTCTTCGCCCTGCGCCGTCTCGCGTAGGATTCGGATTCGATGCTGGTCGAAACGTTTCCCGTCGGGCTGCTCCAGTGCAACTGCGTCGTGCTCGGCGACCCGGCGTCGGGCGAGGCGATCGTCGTCGACCCCGGCGACGAGCCCGCCCGCGTGCAGCAGGTGCTGCGCGAGCACGGCCTGCGCTGCCGGGCGATCCTGATCACCCACACCCACATCGACCACGTCGGCGCGATCGCCGAGCTGAAGGACGCGACCGGGGCGAAGCTGATGCTGCACCGCGCCGACGTGCCGCTGTACGACATGCTCGGCGTGCAGGCCTCGTGGCTCGGCGGCATGCTGGAGGCACCGGAGCGGGCGGCGGTCGACGAACACCTCGAGCACGGCGACCGCGTGAAGGCGGGCGCGCTCGAGGCCGAGACGCTGCACACGCCCGGCCACACGCCCGGCAGCCTCTGCTTCCACTTCGCCGCCGCGGAGCCGCTGCTGATCGCGGGTGACACGCTGTTCGCCGGCAGCGTCGGCCGCACCGACCTGCCCGGCGGCGACTTCGAGCAGGAGCTCGCCTCGATCCGCGACCGCCTGCTGACCCTCGACGACCGCACGCGGGTGATCGCCGGCCACGGGCCGGAGACGACGATCGGCCGCGAGCGCCGCCGCAACCCGTTCCTGCAGGAACTGTAGACACTCGCCAGGGGAGCCCCGATGAACGCCTTCCGCCGCATCACCGCCTTCGCCGTCGCGAGCCAGCTCGCGCTGGCCGTGCCCGCGCCGGCCGCCGAAGAGGCGGTCGACCTCGAGATCGCCACCCGCATCCGCCAGGAGGCGTTCGCCCGCTCCCAGGTGATGGACCTGGCCCGCGAGCTGACCGACGGCTTCGGCCCGCGGCTGACCGGTTCGCCGGAACTCGCGAGGGCCAACGCCTGGGCGAAGGACAAGCTCGCGTCGTGGGGCCTCGCCAACGCCCAGCTCGAGCCGTGGGGCCCGTTCGGAGAAGGCTGGACGCTGGAGCGCGCCAGCGCACACCAGGTGGCGCCGTGGGCGCAGCCGCTGACGGTCGTGGCTCGCGCCTGGGCGCCCGGCACCGACGGCCCGGTGCGCGGCGCGGCGGTGGTCGTCAAGCTCGACAGCGAAGAAGACCTCGCGAAGCACAAGGGCAAGCTGGCGGGCAAGGTGCTGCTGCTCGGCGAGCCGGTGCCGGTGCCGCTCGGCGAGAAGCCGACGCTCGACCGCTACGACGAGAAGGAGCTCGAGGAACTGGCCGCCTTCGAGGTCGGCGGCCGCCGAGCGATCGACCCGGCCCGCCGCGAGCAGTTCATGCGGCGCTGGGCGCTGCGCCGCAAGATCGCCGCGTTCCTCGTCGAGGAGAAGGTCGCGGCCGTGCTCGATCCGGCCGGCACCGACGGCCAGGTGCGGGCGCAGAGCACGCGGCCGCGCGAGAAGGGCGACCCCGGCGTGCCGTGGCTGCACGTGCGCGCCGAGCAGTGGAACCGCATGGCGCGGCTGGTGCAGGCCGGGCGCACCGTCGAGGTCGAGGTCGACGTGCGGGTGAAGTTCGCGGGCGGCGCCGAAGCGATGGACGCCAACGTGCTGGCCGAGCTGCCCGGCTCCGACAAGCGCGGCGAGCTGGTCATGCTCGGCGCCCACATCGACTCGTGGCACGCCGCGACGGGCGCGGCCGACAACGCCGCGGGCGTCGCGGTGGTGATGGAGGCGATCCGGATCCTGAAGTCGCTCGGCGTCACGCCGAAGCGCACGATCCGGGTCGGGCTGTGGAGCGGCGAGGAGCAGGGGCTGCTCGGCGCCCGCGCCCACGTGGCGAAGCACTTCGCGAACCGCCCGCCGGCCCCGGCCAGCGACGACACGCCGTCGTTCATGCGGCGGCCGACCGGCCCGCTGACCGTGCACGCGGGCCACGGCCTGCTCTCCGCCTACTTCAATCTCGACAACGGCAGCGGGAAGATCCGCGGCATCTACGCCCAGCAGAACGTCGCGGCGGCGAAGCTGTTCGAGCGCTGGCTCGAGCCCTACCGCGACCTCGGCGCGACGACCGTGACGCTGCGCGACACCGGCTCCACCGACCACGCGGCCTTCGACGAGGTCGGGCTGCCCGGCTTCCAGTTCATCCAGGACGACATCGAGTACGAGAGCCGCACCCACCACCGCAACCTCGACGAGTACGACCGCCTGCAGGAGGCCGACCTCAAGCAGGCGGCGGCGGTGATGGCGGGCTTCGTGTGGCAGGCGGCGACGCGGCCCGACCGGCTCCCGCGCAAGCCGATGCCGAAGGACGAGCCGGCGCGTCCCGCGGCGGCCCGCTAGCGGCGGGGGAGGCGAGGCGATGGCGGACGAGAAGGTCCCGGCGATCAAGGTGCTGCTGCTGCCGAAGGACACCAATGCCTACGGCACCATCTTCGGCGGCGTGATCCTCTCCCACATCGACCTCGCCTCCGCGGTCGAGGCGCGCAAGGTGGCGCCGCTGCGCTACGTGACGAAGGCGATGCGCGAGGTCGAGTTCCACCAGCCGGTGTTCCTCGGCGACGTCGTCAACTTCTACACGGAGACGCTGCGGATCGGCACCACCTCGGTGACGGTCAAGGTCAGCGTCGAGGCCGAGCGCTGGGGCGCAGGCTCCGGCGAGCGGGTCAAGGTGACCGAGGCCGAGGTGGTGCTCGTGTCCGTCGACGAGCAGGGACGCCCGCGTCCGATCCGCGGCTGACGCCGGGACGACACGCGGCGTGTTCGCCGCGGGCCCGAGGTTGGCCGTAGAATCCACGCGGAACCCGCCAGGAAAGTGAAACACCCGGAGCGCGTCGGGAAATACGAGATCATCCGCGTCCTCGGCCAGGGCGGGATGGGCACCGTCTACGAGGCCCGCGACTCGGTGATCAACCGCAAGGTCGCCCTCAAGATGATGCTGCAGGGGCTGGCGGAGAGCCCCGACCTGCGCGAGCGGTTCATGCGCGAGGCCCAGGCGGCGGGCGGCCTGCGCCACCGCAACATCGTCACCATCTACGACTTCGGCGAAGACGCGGAGAACCGCCCGTACATCGCCATGGAGTTCATCGAGGGCACCGACCTCGAGCGGGTGATCCAGAACCGCGAGCCGCACCCGATCTCGTGGAAGGTCGACGTGATCCTGCAGCTCTGCGAGGGCCTCGCCTTCGCGCACCGGGCCGGCATCGTGCACCGCGACGTCAAGCCCGCCAACATCCGGGTCTCGCCCGACGGCGAGGTCAAGGTGATGGACTTCGGCATCGCCCGGCTGCAGTCCTCGAACCTGACCAAGAGCGGGCTCGTGCTCGGCAGCGCCCACTACATGGCGCCCGAGCAGATCAACGGCCAGCGCGCCGACCACCGCTCCGACCTGTTCTCGGTCGGCGCGATCGCCTTCGAGCTGCTGTCCGGGCGCAAGCCGTTCGAGGCGGACTCGCTGACCGCCGTGCTGTTCAAGGTGACGCACGAGCGCCCGCCCGCGGACCTGCTGCCGAAGAGCGAGTACTCGCCGGGGCTCGAGCAGGCGATCCTCAAGGCGCTGGCGACCAGCCCGGACGACCGCTACCCGACGCTCGACGCGATGCACGAGGACCTCGAGCGCGTCGTGCGCGAGGCGGAGCGGCCGCGCACGGAGCCGCCGGCCGACCCCGTGGAGGCGCTGCGCAGGAGGGTGGAGCACGAGATGGCCGAGAGACGCGCGGAGATCGCCCGGGCCCGGGCGGAAGGCCAGCTCCAGAAGGCGCTGGCGCTGTGCCACAAGCTGCTCGAGCTGGAGCCCGACGACGCCTCGATCCAGCTCGAGGCGAAGCAGATCGAGGCCGCGATCCAGGACCGCGAGGTCGAGCAGATGGTGGCCATGGCCGAGGGCTACCTCGAGCAGGGCGACCGCGCGCTGGCCGAGAAGATCGCCGCGCGGGCCGCGAAGCTGGCCCCCGAGAGCCCGCGCGCCCTCGCGCTCCGCGCGCGGCTCGACGCCGTGGCCGAGGACCAGGGCGCCGCCGACACGCTGCTCGAGGCGGCTCGCGAGCACCTCGTGCACGGCAACCTGCAGGAGGCGCGTGCGGCGGCCGAGGAGGCGCTGTCGGCCGATCCCGGCAACGCCGCGGCGCGCGAGATCCTGGAGCGGGTGTCGAAGGTGCTCGCGGTGCGCGAGCAGGCGGCGCCCCCGGTCGTCGAGCCCCCGCCGGCGCCCGTCGTCGCCCCTTTGGCGCCCGCGCCGGAACCCGCGCCCGCCGCGGTCGGAGCGTCGGCGACCCGCGAGGAGGTCTTCTTCGACGAGTCCGGGCCCGCAAGCGCGCCGACGCCGATCCCGGTGGCGGCGGCGCCGGAGCCGGTCGCCGCCGAGCCGGAGCCGCCCGCGCCTCCGCCGGAGCCGCCCGTGCCCCTGCCGCTGCCCGAGCCGCCGATCGCGGTCGCACCTCCCCCGGTGCCCGCCCCGCCGCCGATCGCGGTCGCACCTCCGCCTCCGGCGCCCGAGCCGCCGGTCGCGGCGCCCGCCCCGCCGCCCGCAGTGGTGTCCGCACCCGCTCCGGTCGCGGCCCCGCCGGCGCCGGAGCCGGTCGCGCCGCCAGCGACGCGCCCGCCCGCTCCGCCGATGCCGACGCCGACGCCGACGCCGGCTCCGGTCGCCGCGGCGCAAGGAGGGGATCGCAAGGCCGAAGCCGCTGCCCTCGCCACGGCGGCCATGAACCACTTCGTCGCCAACAACAACGCGAAGGCGCGCAAGGCGGCGGAGCGCGCGCTGGAGCTGGACCCGGCCAACAAGAAGGCCAAGGACCTGCTGAAGATCCTCGCCCTCGGCTGAGGGGGTGACGGCCCTCACCGGGGGCCGAATCGGGGGTTCCCCCCGGGCGGCCCGGGGCTATACTTTTTTCATGAAGTCCAGCCGCGTCGCCGTCGTCCTGCTCGCGTCGACCTTCTGCGCGGGCTCCGTCGCCCCGGTTCTCGCCTTCCAGGAGCCGAGCCTCGCCGAGCTCGCGAAGCAGGAGAAGAAGCGGCGCAAGGCCGCGGCGGCGGCCGCCGAGAAGAAGACGCCCACCATCACCGAACACGAACTGCGGGCGGGCCCCGGCGCCACTGCCAATCCGGTCGCCGACGCGCCTGCCGCCCAGCCCGGGGCGAGTCCCGCCGCGTCGCCCGCCCCGGGGGCGACGCCGGAGAAGACCGACGAAGAACTCCGCGCGGAGAAGCAGGCGGACATCCAGAAGCGGATCGACGAGCAGAAGGCGCGAATGGACAAGGTGCGCCAGGTCATGGCCGACGCCCAGACGGAGCTGAACGACCTCGCCAACCAGACCTTCGGTGGCCGCCGGGCCGCGCTCATGAAGCTGATCGACGACGGCAACGCCGAGCTGGCGGCCTGCGAGGCGCGGATCGCGGATCTCGAGGAAGAGGCGCGGCGCGCGGCCGTGCGCGTCTCGCGCTGAAGGAGGGACCCATGGCTTCGCGCAGCCTGATCGCCGCTCTCGCCCTGGCGCTGGCCGCGCCGTGCGGCCTGGCCCAGGAGCCGAGCCTCGCCGAGCTCGCGAAGAAGGAGAAGAAGCGCCGCAAGGCGACGCCCGACGCGACCCGGACCATCACAGAGTCGGATCTCGGCAAGGCCGGCGCCGGCACCTTCTCGGCCCCGGCCGGCAGCGATTCCGCCGCTCCGGCGGCCAGCCCGGACGCGGCCGCCGTGCCGGCAGCGGCTCCGGGCGCGACCCCGGAGAAGACCGAAGAGGAGCTGCGAGCCGAGCGTCAGCAGAAGTGGCGCGAGGAACTGCAGAAGGCCCGCGACGACGTGGCGAAGTACGAGGAACAGGTGGCGAAGCTGGAGGCCGCGCTCGGGGACATCAGCCAGAACATCCACTCCGCCTCGCGCGCCAACCGCGCCGCCGCCCTCGAGCAGGCGAAGGCCCAGCTTGCCCAGGCGCGGACGAAGGTCGATGAACTCGAGACCACCGGCCGCCAGAACGGCTTCAGTTAGGCCCGCGACCGGCGGCCTGAGCTAGCGCTTGCGGGACTGGGCCAGCACGCCCCAGTCGGCGTTGACGTCGATCCGCCGCGGCGACTCGCGCAGCGGCAGCTCGATTGCGCCGCCCTCGCGTGGCAGCAGGGCCACGTGCTCGCCGTCGCCGCCCGCCGTCGACCAGGTCACCCGCACGGGCACGTCGCCGGGCAGGTCCGCCGTCGCGATCTCGACCCGCGCCGCCCGCTCGCCGGACGCGCCGTGGAAGCGCCAGCCGAGGCTCGGGATCGCGGTGCCGTGGATGTAGGCGTCGAACCAGGCGCCGAGCTCACGACGGGACGCGGTCTCCAGCGCCAGGCGCAGGTCGCGGGTGCCGATCTTCTGGAAGCGCCGCTCGCGCTGCAGCGCCTGCAGTGCCGCCCGGAACGGCTCCTCGCCGACCAGGTTGCGCAGCGTGTGCAGCACCAGCGCCCCCTTGTCGTAGACGACCGCGCGGTAGATCCGCGCGTCCTGCTGCACGTGGCCGAGGCGGTGGCCGAGCGAGATCGGCCCGTCCGCGCTGTGCTTGACGGCCCAGCGCCCCATCCGCCCCAGCACCGCGCGGAACGCGGCCTCGCCGCGCGACTCCCGCACCCACAGCGCCGCCGCGTACTGGGCGAGGCCCTCCGAGATCCAGCGCTCGCGGTAGTTGCGGCCGGCGACGCCGTGGCCCCACCACTGGTGGGCCAGCTCGTGGGCGAGGAAGAAGCCGGGCACGTCCGAGAAGTTGGCGGGGTCCTCGGGCAGCGGCGTCCGGATCAGTTGCGGGCGCTCCTGCAGCAGCACCAGGCCCGGCGGGCTGTGGCCGCCCGGCGTGTAACCCTCGATCACGGCAAGGCCGATCCGCGGGTACGGCGGCGGCCCGAACTCGCGGGCGAAGAAGTCGACGATCGCGGCGGCGTCGTCGAGCGAGCGCTGGGCCGAGCGGCGCACCCGCGGCACCGCCATCGCCTCCAGCACAGCCCCGGCCGCGTCGCGGTGCGCCACCTCGACCAGGCGGCCGACGGCGAAGCTGAAGTAGCGCGCCGGCAGGTCCTGGCGGAATCGCACCAGTTGCCGCCCGTCCGCCTCGCGCTGGCCCTCGCGCACGCCGCCCATCACGACCTGCCGCTCGCGCGGCACCGAGAAGGTGAAGCGGCCCGTCGCGTAGTCGTCGTCGCCGCCCTGCGGGTGCCACAGCGTGCGGTTGGTGTAGACCGCCACCGGCTCGATCACGACTTCTTCCTCGAGGCTGTTGGCGCCGGAAGGCACGGGCCCGAGCTGCAGCGCCTCGCGGTCGATCGAGGCCGCGGCGAGGGTGCCGCCGTAGCGCACGGTCAGCGTCAGCTCGCCGGTCTGGCCGGCCAGCCCGCCCAGCGACACGAGCAGCCCGTTCTGGTTGCGGACCCGGAAGAACAGGTGGCGGCCGCCGGCGTCCGACTCGACCGAGCGCACCGCCAGCGCCTCGTCGAGCCGCAGCCGCAGCGAGGTGGCGGGGTTCAGCAGCCGCAGCCGCACCCGGGCCACCGCCTCGATCGCGCCGTCGGGTTCCACCCGCGCCTCGACGTCGTGGTGGAGCACGTCGATCGGCCGACCGTCGTCTTCGCTGTAGTCGAGCGTGCCGCCGCTGCCCGGGTACATGCAGATCTGGCGGCGGCGCTCGCGGTCGAACAGGCTGATCGACTCCGGGTCGCCGGCGCTGACGGCGAACGTGAGCGGCCCCTTCGGCCCGTCGAACACGACGACCGCGTCGCCCACGCCCGGCAGCAGCCACCACGGGGCGCCCGGGATCGCGGCGTCGAGCACGAAGGCGCGGCCCACGTGGCGGTCGTACCAGGCGCGCGCCGCGGCGACGCGCCGCGGCGCCGCCACGTCGGCCTCGAGCCGGGTCGGCTGCAGCACGCGGCGCAGGTCGGCCGGGTGGAGGCGCACGAACGCGTTCTTCACCTTGCGCACGAGCTGGGGCTGGCCGGAGTAGGCGCGGAGCTGCTCGCGCTCGGCCGCCGGCTTCGGCGTCACCCGCACCGTGCCTTCGCCCGAGAAGACGAGCACGGTCGGCCCGATGCTCGCGGGCGTCGTGAACAGCGTGCCCTGGTGCATCTCGAGCTCGAAGTCCTCGAGCACCAGCCGCAGCCCGTCGGCGCGGTAGCCCGCCGGGTCGAGCGAGAGGTGGAGCAGGCCGTCGACGCTGCCCCCGGCGTCGCGCGCGACCAGCCGCCAGCCGCCCTCCTGCGGCCGCAGCCGCAGCCGCCACTGTTCCACCCGCCCGCGCGGCTCGGTGATGGTGACCACGCGGGCCCCGACTCGCACCGAGCCGTCGGCCAGCGCCTGGGCCGGCTCGAGCAGGATCGACGTGGTCCCCGACCCGAAGTGCGACTGCACGAAGAACGCCTCGCCCTCGCGCGCCTCGGGGTCGAGCCCGTCCCACAGCGCGAGCCACGCCGCCTCGTCGCGGGCGGCCCAGGCGGCCTCGATCGCCGCCAGCGCCGGCGCCAGGTCGGGGCGCGGTGCGGCGGCCTGGCTGGCCCGCGCGGCCGGCGACAGCGGGGCGGGACCGGAGACCAGCAGCGCGAGGGCGAAGGCGGCGGCGCAGCGAACCGGCAACGCGCGGCTCACGCCGACGCCGCCTGGGGGACAGCCGCGCGCGCCTGGCCCCGCGGCAGCCGCACGACGAAGCGGCTGCCGGAGCCGGGCCGGCTGTCGACGTCGACCTGGCCCGCGTGCAGGCGCACGATCTCCCTCACCAGGTAGAGCCCGACGCCGGTGCCGCCGGCGCGGCGGTTGAGACCGCCGTCGGCCATGTAGAACTTGTCGAAGATGCGCGGCAGGTGCTCCGGCGCGATGCCCACGCCCGAGTCCCGGACCTCGACCACCACGTCGTCACCCTCCAGGCGCCCCCGCACCTCGACCCGGCCGCCGGCAGCCGTGTACTTCACTGCATTGTCGACCAGCTTGCGCACGACCTGCACGAGCAGCCCGCCGTCCGCGCGCAACCGCGGGGCGGGGACGGGCAGCGAGACCTCCAGCGTCAGCCCCTTCTTGTCGGCGGCGGCGCGCAGCGGCTCGAGGCCCGTGGCGACCAGTTCCTCGAGGTCGTGGTCCTGGAGCTGCAGCGTCTGCTCGGCCATGCCCTGCTCGACGCGGCTGACCTCGATCAGGGTGTCGACCATGTCGATCACCCGGTCGCAGCTCTCGACGATCACCTTCATCGCGTCCGCCTGCGCCTTCTCCGGGACCGGTCCCGAGTCGCGCAGGAACTCGGCGTAGCCCTTGATCACGGTCAGCGGCGTGCGGAACTCGTGGCTGACGTTGCGCAGGTACTGCTGGCGCTGTCGATCCGCCTCCTGCAGCCGGCGGTTGTTGAGGGTGGCCTGCTCGAGGTGCTCGCGCGCCGCCTCCAGCAGCCGCGCGTTGTCGATCGCGATCGCGGCTTCGGCCGCGAACGCGGCCATCAGCTCCTGCTCCTCGGCGGTGAACTGGCGCGGCGTCTTGGTCACCACCTCGAGCGTGCCGAGCGTCTCGCCGCGGCGCTGCATCGGTACGCACAGGAACGAACGGTAACCGAAGCGCTGCACCATGTCGCCGAACTTCAGTCGCGGGTCGGCCAGCATGTCCTCGATCGCCAGCGGCCGGCCGTGCTCCATCACCCAGCCGGACAGGCTCTCGCCGACGCGGATGTCCTCGAACGTGGCTGTCACCTCGGGCTCCAGGCCCTCCTGGGCGGCGACGTTCAGCACGTCTCCTTCGCGCAGCAGCAGCAGGCAGTGGTGGGTGCCCATCAACTGGTTCACGCTGCGGCACACGAGCGGCAGGATCTCGTGCAGGTCGTTGCGCTCGAGCACCCGGGCGCCGACCTCGAGCAGCGACTCGAACTCCAGGGTGCGGCGCCGCGCCGAGTCGAGCAGCCGGGCGTTGTCGAGCGCGATCGCGACGTGGCGCGAGAGCAGCTCCAGCACGGCGAGGTCCGAGCGCGAGAAGGCCTCGGCCCGGGCCCGGCCCACGCACAGGCAGCCGATCACGCGGCCCTTGGAGATGAGCGGCACCGATGCGACCGCCCGCATCCCGGGGCCGGCCAGCAGTTCGTCGACGTGGGCCGGCTCCGGCTCGCTGCCGTCGGCGCACCAGGCGACCGGCCGCAGCAGCGCCCAGGCCACGGCGGAGGACGGGATGCGGGCCTTGACGCGCCGGGCGGCGGTGCCGAAGGCCGCGACGTCGAGCCCGCTGCCGGCCTCCTCGGGGGTCGCGATCGAGAGACGGTCGAAGGGCACCAGCCGGCGCGCCTCCTCGGCTGCCACCGCGAAGACGTCTTCCAGGGTCAGCGACAGGTTGACGGCGTTGGCGACCTCGTTGATCGCCGCCAGCCGTTCGGCCTGGGCCTTGACCTCCTGCTCCATGCCGCGCTCGCGGGTCACGTCGCGCAAGGTCGCGATCACCGAGCGCCGGCCTTCGAACTCGACGGAGCCGGCCTTGACCTGGACCAGCAGCGGCGCGCCGCTCGGGCCCAGCAGCCGCGCCTCGAAGCCGCCTGCCGTGGCCTGGCTCGCCTCCCACGCGCGGTAGCGCTCGGCCAGCGCGGGCCGGTCGTCCGCGGGGACCAGGTCGCCGAAACCGCGGCCGACGATCTGCTCCGCCCCCAGGCCCGTCATCGCCTGGAACACCTCGTTGGCGTAGGCCACGCGGCCGTCGTGCACGATCAGCACACCGTCCTGGATGCGCTCGAGCAGCCGCCGGTAGCGCTCCTCGCTGCTGCGCAGCGCCTGCAGCGTCTGGCCCTGCTCGTCGACGCTGCGCCCGAGCTGAACGTTGGCGCCCTGCAGCGACTCGTTCGCCGCGGCCAGGCGGCGCTGCACGTCGCGCAGGTGGGCGGAGGTGGCGCCGCCCATCAGCGCGCACCAGACGAGGGCGACCGCGTGCAGGCCGCCCTCCGGGTGATCGGGAGTGGCGCGGCCCAGCGCGAGCACGATGGCGGCGTCGACGACGCCGAACGCCAGCGCGTAGCGCAGGCCCTTGCGGATCGAGACCGCGACCACGTGCGGGTAGAGCAGCAGCCAGATCGGGCTCTCCAGCCCGCCGGAGCACCAGGCCCCGGCCCCGACCGTCAGCGCGTCGACCAGGTCGTGCAGCACCTTCAGCCAGCGCGCCTGCGGGCGGCGCCGCAGCCAGAGATAGGCCGCGGTGGCGAAGACGGCGTAGCCGACGGCGATCGCGAGCGCGAGCTGGGGACGCATCCGCGGGCTCTGCCACAGCAGCCCCAGGGCCAGCAGGCCGAGCAGCAGCGACAAGCCGCGGTTGGCCACGGTGGTCAGCGCCCCGCGCCTGTACAGGCCCGTGTTGAAGGAAGGCGCCGACGCCGCGTCCATAGGCTCCTGCCGATGCTCGCCTTTCGAGTGAGGCGAGTATACCGGCCGCGCCGGGTCCGGTCTGCCGCGCGTGCGATAATCGAAGCTCATGCCGCGCCGCCTCGCACTCCTCCTCGTCGCGCTCGTCGCGGCCGCCTGCTCGGGCCCGAAGAGCGGCCCGCTCGGCGCCGCTCCCGCCTTCGACCTGCCTGCCGCCGGCGGCGGGCGGATCTCGCTCGCTTCGCTGCAGGGCAAGGTGGTCGTGCTCGACTTCTGGGCGACGTGGTGCACGCCGTGCCTGGTCGAGATCCCCGACTACCGGGAGTTCTGGCACAAGAACCGCGAGCGCGGGGTCGAACTGGTCGGCGTCGTGGTCGACTCGGGCGAGCCCGAGGAGATCCGCGCCTTCCTGCGCGAAGAAAAGGTGGAGTGGCCGCAGGCGCTGGGCGACGACGAGATCAGCCTCGCCTACGGCGCCACCGACGGGCTGCCGACGACGTTCGTGATCGACCAGCAGGGCACCATCCGCCGCAAGATGCTCGGCATCGGCCCCGAGAAGATGAAGACCCTGCAGCGCACCGTGGACGAGGCCCTCGCCGCGGCGGCGCCCTGACGTTTTCCCGCCATCCTCATTCCCCGGAGAGAAACGCCGTGACCGTGACCCAGGACCAGGTGCTCGACGTGCTGCGCAAGGTGCAGGATCCCGACCTGCACAAGGACATCGTGACGCTCGGCTTCGTGAAGGAAGTCAAGATCGCCGGCGGCGAGGTCGACTTCACGATCGAGTTGACGACGCCGGCGTGCCCGGTCAAGGACCAGCTCAAGAGCCAGGCCGAGACGCTCGTCGCCGGCCTTCCCGGCGTCACCGCAGCGCGCGCGAAAATGACGGCCGACACCCGCGCCCGCGGCGGCATGGGCAAGCAGGAGGTGCCGGGCATCCGCAACATCGTCGCGGTCGGCGCCGGCAAGGGCGGTGTCGGCAAGTCGACCACCTCGGTCAACCTGGCGCTGGCGCTGGCGCGGCGCGGGGCTCGCGTCGGCATCATGGACGCGGACGTCTACGGGCCGAACCTGCCGCAGATGCTCGGCATCGACGCCCAGCCCGAGGTCACGGAAGACAAGAAGATGCTGCCGCCCGAGGGCCACGGCATCAAGGCGATCTCGATCGGCATGCTGGTGCCGCCCGACCAGGCCGTGATCTGGCGCGGGCCGATGCTGCACGGCGCCGTGCAGCAGTTCATGCGCGACGTGGCATGGGGCGAACTCGACTACCTGATCGTCGACCTGCCGCCCGGCACCGGCGACGTCACGCTGTCGCTGTCGCAGAGCGTGCCGGTCGCGGGCGCGGTCGTCGTCACCACGCCGCAGGGGGTGTCGGTCTCCGACGTGCGCAAGGCGGTCGGCATGTTCCGCCAGCTCAACATCCCGGTGCTCGGCGTGGTCGAGAACATGAGCTACTTCGTGTGCGGCCACTGCAACGAGCGCACGGACATCTTCGGCAGCGGCGGCGGCCGCAAGATGGCCGAGGACATGAACCTCAACTTCCTCGGCGAGGTCCCGATCGACACCCGGGTCCGCGAGGGCGGGGACGAGGGCAAGCCGATCGTGGTCGCCGCCCCGGACGCGCCGGCGGCGAAGGCGTTCGACGAGATCGCCGGCCGCATCGCCCAGCGCGTCGCGATCCAGGCGATGCGCATCCCGCTGAAGATCGTCCAGGCGGACTGAGGCGGAGCCGTCAACCTCTCGGGGCCGGCGGCGGCCCCTCGTGCAACAGCACCAGCAGCGAGAGCCCCAGCCCGAAGGCGAAGCTCGGATACAGCGCGGCTGCGCCCAGCACTGCGGCGGCGGCGGGGAGCAGGGCGAGCCGCGCGTGGTGGAAGAGGTAGTCGAGCGCGACCCAGACCAGGAAGGCGAGGCCGGCCGCCCCCGCCAGGCCGAGTGCCGCTGCGGCGAGACAGGGCACGTCGCTGCACGCGCGGAGGTCCGGCCAGCTCCCCGCGAGTCCCGCCGCCAGGAGCGCGACGGCCGCCAGACGCAGTACCTGGCGCCCCACGGGGGGATCCTATAGCCCAGTCCCCCGGCCGTGAGCGCCGCCCGGAACTTTTCAGGGCACATTGCGTATGTCAACATGTTCGGCGTTGCGTATTGACATTCGCGGAGAGCTTCCGTGACGGGCAGCAGGGCGGGCGGACCGAAGGACGGCGGGCGCGGATCGGGGCTGGACGCCACGGACCGCGCGCTGCTGCTCGCGCTCTCGCGCGACGGGCGGCGGCCTGGGGCCGACCTGGCCAAGGACCTCGGCATCTCGCGGCAGGCCGTGGCGGAGCGCATCAAGGACCTCGAGCGGCGGCGGGTGATCCGCGGCTACCGCGCCGACGTCGACCCCGGGGCCCTGGGCCTCGCGGTGCAGGCCCAGATCCGGCTCACGCTGCTCGGCAGCGCGGGTCCGGGGCGCGAGCGCGAGGTGGCGAAGCTCCTGGCGCACAGCCCGCTGGTGCGCTCGGTGTACCGGGTCAGCGGCGAGGACTGCTTCGTCGTCCACCTCGTGTGCCGCGGGATCGGCGACGTGAACGGCCTGCTCGCGCAACTGGCGGCGACCCGCGCCGTGCAGTCGTCGCGCACGTCCTTCGTGCTGGAGACGCTGGTCGAGAAGGGGGGGCTGGGTCCGCTCGAGCCCGCGCTGGTGCTCGAGGAGGAGTCGTCGTGAAGCCGACGCCGTCGTTCCTGCCGTGGCTCGCCCTGTTCACGATCTACGTGGTCTGGGGCTCCACCTACCTGGCGATCCGGATCGTCGTGCACGACATGCCGCCGTTCGCCGCGGCGTCCGTGCGCTTCCTGCTCGCGGGCCTGATCATGGGCCTGGCGGCAACCCGCTTCGATCGCGCGAACGGCTGGCCCACGCGCCGCCAGTGGCTCGACTACGGTCTCGTCGGCCTGCTGCTGCTGGCCTTCGGCAACGGCCTCGTGATGTGGGCGGAGCGCACCGTGCCGTCGGGTATCGCGGCGCTGGTGGTCGCCACCGTGCCGCTGTGGCTGACGCTGATGGAGGGCGTGCTCTCGCGCGGCGCCTCGTGGACGGCGCGGGCCTGGGTCGGCGTCGCGATCGGGCTGCTCGGCGTCGGCTTCGTGGCCGAGCCCGGAGGCGCCGACTTCGCCGCCCAGTGGCCCGGCATCCTGGCGCTGCAGGTCGCGGCGCTCAGTTGGTGCGCGGGCTCGCTGTACGTGAAGCGCGTGCCGCAGAAGCTGCCCGTGGTCTCGGCCTCGGCGGTGCAGATGCTGGTCGGCGGCGCGGCCCTCGTGCTCGAATCGCTGGCCAGGGGCGAAGACTGGAGCCGCCTGCTGTCGGCGCCGCCCGCGGCCTGGGGCGGCCTGCTCTACCTCGTGATCGCCGGCTCGCTGATCGGCTTCACCGCCTTCGCCTACTGCCTGACGGTGATGCCGGCGAGCGTGGTCGGCACCTACGCCTACGTGAACCCGGTGGTGGCGGTGGCGCTCGGCTTCCTGATCCTCGACGAGCCGTTGACCCGCGGCGTGCTGTGGGGCGGCGCGATGATCGTGCTGGCGGTCGTGCTCGCCACCACGGGCACCAAGCCCGTCCAGTCCCCGTCGACCCCGCAGGCGGAGCCCGAGCGCAAGGCCGCGTAGCCGCGATCACCCCCGGGTGTCCCGGCCGCGGTTCGGCGCGACAATCGCCGGACCGTGGCCAGGCACTCCCGGGACAGCGGCCCCCTGCGCGGCGAGGAGTCCGCCTGGTGGGTCTCCGTCGTGGGGCGTCCGCTGGTGCTCGTCCTGTGGTGCTTCTTCGGCTGGGGCACGCTGATGCTGGTCGCGCTGCTCCACTCGGCGCTCGACGTAGGCCTCGCCGAGACTCTCGCACGGCTCCGGCCCGACCAGGAACACGGCATCGCGGGGCTGGTGAACCTGCTCTGCGCCGCCGTCGCGGCCGGCATCTGGCTGCTGATCGCCTGGAACCTCTGGCTCCGCCGGCACCCCGCCTCCGACCCGCCGCGAGACCCCTGAGCGACCCTCCCGGCGCAGCGGGTCGGGCCTCACGGCCCGCGCGACCTCAGTGGCACCCGCAATCTTCGCCGCGCCACGCCTCGCGGGCTTCCGACGCGATCAGCGGCGCCATCGCCAGTGCCGCCACGGGGTCGGCCCACCACCAGCCGAGCGCGGCGTTGAGGGCGAGCCCCGCGAGGGCCGCGATCGACAGCCACCAGCAGGCCGTCGTCTGGAACGCGTCGGCTTCCAGGGCGCGACTGCCGAGGGCGCGGGCCGTCGCCCGCTTCGCCCTGGCCAGCCACACCATGACCACCGCCGAGACCGCGGTCAGGGCGATGCCGACGGGCGAAGCCTCGGGGGCCTCCTTCGCCCACAGTGTCCGGGCCGCGTCGAACGCGACCCACGCGGCCAGGGCCCAGAGCGAAGCGGCGACCAGCCGGCGCGCGCGACGGTCGAGCCTCTCGATCGCGTGCGGGTCTCGCATCCCGGCCTCGGCCCGCAGCCGCCACAGCAGGATCAGGCCCGAAGACGTCTCCACGAAGCTGTCGATGCCGAAGGCCAGTAGCGCCACGCTGCCCGCGGCCAGCGCCGCGGTCACTGCGATCAGCCCCTCGAGCACGTTCCAGCCGACCGTCAGCCACTCCAGGCGCAGCGCACGCCCGAGGTGACGCGCACGCTCGCCGGCTTCGATCCCCACGTTCACCGCCCCGAGAGTCTAACCAGCGGGCGGCGCCGTGCCCGCGTCGTACCAGCCGCGGGTGGCGATGCACGCGCGACACACCGACAGCATCACCGGCACCTCGACGAGGACACCGACCACCGTGGCCAGCGCGGCACCCGATCCGGGGCCGTACAGCGCGATCGCGGTCGCCACGGCCAGCTCGAAGAAGTTGGAGGCGCCGATCAGCGCGCCTGGCGCAGCGACCCGGTACGGCACCCGGAACGCCTTCATCAGGCCGTAGGTCAGGCCCGAGTTGAAGTAGACCTGGAGCAGGATCGGGATCGCGATCAGCGCGACGTGGAACGCGCGCGACGTGATGTTCTCCGCCTGGAAGGCGAAGATCGCGACGAGCGTCGCCAGGAGAGCGAGGATGGTGACCGGCTGGAACGCGGGCAGCAGCCGGTTCTCGAACCACTCGGCTCCCTTCGTGCGCAGGAACCAGGCACGGGAAGCCGAGCCCATGGCCAGCGGGATCACGACGAAGACGAGCACCGAGAGCAGCAGCACGGAGAAGGGCACCACCAGCCCGGCGGCGCCGGCGACGAGCAGGCTGACGATCGGCGCGAACGCGAACAGCATGACCAGGTCGTTGATCGAGACCTGGACCAGCGTGTAGGCCGGGTCGCCGTCCGAGAGCTGCGACCACACGAACACCATCGCGGTGCACGGGGCGGCGGCCAGGATGATCACGCCGGCGACGTACTCGGCGGCCAACTCGGCGGGGATCCAGGCGGCGAACAGCTTCGTGAAGAACAGCCAGCCGAGGAAGGCCATCGAGAACGGCTTGACCAGCCAGTTCACGAAGATCGTGACGAAGAGGCCCGTGGGCCGGCGCCCGACGCCGCGGATCGACGCGAAGTCGATCTTCAGCATCATCGGGTAGATCATCAGCCAGATCAGCACCGCGATCGGGACGTTGATCTGGCTGCCTTCCGAGAGTTCCATACCGCGCAGCCACTCGACGGCGCCGGGGAACAGCTTGCCGATGGCGATACCGAGCGCCATGCAGACGGCGACCCACAGGCTCAGGTAGCGCTCGAAGACGGACATTCTCTGGCCTTCCATTTCGACTCCTCGATGCAGCGGGGCGCGGGTCGCTGGTCGCCTGCGGCTTCGGCTACGCGGGCCGGATCTTCGCGTGGACCGCCGTCAGCCGCGCGCGGTAGGCCGCCACCAGCGTGGCCTCCTCCTCGGCCATCGGCCGAACGGGGATCAGGTCCATGACCTCGGCGGGCGTCAGCCCCGACTCGGCCAGGGCGCGGGCGCTGCCCACGGTCATCGCGGCGACGCACTGCGCTGCGGCGTCCGCGGCCAGGCCGAACTCGCGGCCGAGCGCCGCCAGCAGGTCGAGCTGGAACCACAGGTAGGTGGGGCCCATCGCGGCGATCACCGCGTACGCCTCGAGCTGCGACTCCGGGACCTCCGGCGCAGCGCCGAGCGGTGCCAGCAGGGTCGCCACCGCATCACGACCCTCCGCGTCCAGCCCCGGGCCGAAGGCCGTCGGGTTGAAGCCGGCGCCGACGATCGATGGAGCGTTCGGGATCACCCGCGCCAGGCGATCGTGGCCCCCGAGCAGGTCGCGCAGGGTGGCGAACGTGAACTTCGGCGCCAGCGAGACGACGACGGCACGACGCTGGAGCTGGCCCGCGAGAGGCGCCAGGGCCGCCTTCATCGCCGGCGGATGCACGGCGATGAAGACCAGGTCCTGCCGTGCGGCTCGTGCGTTGTCGTCGCGGACGACGGTGACGCCAGGGAACGCGGCGGCCAGCCGCTGGACGACGGCGGCGTCGGGGTCGCTGACGACGATCCCGGGCGGGAGTCCCCCGTGGCGCCTCCAGCCCTCCAGGAACACCCGCGTGATCCGCCCGCCTCCGACGAATCCGATCGAAGCCGTCATCGCCGCCTCCTTCAGTTCATCCGACCAGGGCCCCGTAGGCCCATCCCGTCAGCGTCGACAGGACGATCACCAGCGACACGTAGACGACCGTCTTGCGGGTGCCGAGATACGAACGGATCACCAGCATGCTCGGCAGCGACAGGGCCGGGCCGGCCAGCAGCAGCGTCAGCGCCGGCCCGGGCCCCATGCCGGCTCCGAGCAGCGTCTGCAGGATCGGCACCTCGGTCAGCGTCGCGATGTACATGAACGCGCCGATGACCGAGGCCAGCAGGTTCGCCCCGAACGAGTTGCCGCCGACGGCGGTGGCGACCCACGACGCCGGAATCAGGCCGGCGTCGCTGCCTGGGCGGCCCATCAGCCAGCCGGAAACCACGATGCCGCCGAGCAGCAGCGGCGTGATCTGCTTCGCGAAACCCCACGTCGATTCGACCCACGACCGCAGCTCGGACTTCGGGTACCAGCGCCACATCATCACGGCGAGGCCAGCGAGACCCGCGACCGCCAGGTGCCAGTGGAAGGCGTGCACGGCGGCGAAGAACCCGACGCTGGCATTGGGCGCGCCCCAGTTCGCGAACACCAGCACCGCGACCATCGTGGCCAGGAACAGCGCATCCTGCCAGGGCCGGCGCGGCGAGTCGTCGCCCCCCGTCGCGAAGGGGTCGGGGCCGCTGCGCTGCCGCTCGGCCTCCTCGTGGCGGAAGATCAGGGCCATCAGCAGGCCGACGACGAACGCGAAGGCCACGGCTCCCACCGCTCGCGCGACGCCCAGCTCGAACCCGAGCACGCGCGCGGTCAGGATCAGCGCGAGCACGTTGATCGCGGGTCCTGAATAGAGGAACGCGGAGGCGGGCCCGAGCCCGGCGCCGCGCTTGTAGATGCCGGCGAACAGCGGCAGCACGGTGCAGGAGCACACGGCGAGCACGCTGCCCGCGACCGACGCCACGCCGTAGGCGACCGGGCGCGGCGCGGTGGCGCCGAGATAGCGCAGCACCGCGCCCTGGCTGACGAACTGGCCGATCGCGCCGGCGATGAAGAACGCGGGCACCAGGCACAGCAGCACGTGCTCCCGCGCGTAGTCCTTGAGCAGGAACAGGCCCTCGAGAAAGGCGCCCTGGACCCGCGGCTCCTCGATCGGCAGGAAGTACGCCGCCGCGAAGGCGGCCACGAGCAGGAGCAGCTTGCGGCGTTCGCTCATCGGCCGCGCGGCTCGCGCCGACTCAGGACAGCCCGAGGAGCTGCAGCACGTCTTCGCTGCGCGGGACGCGGCCCTCGAGCACGATCTTGCCGTCGAACACGATGGCCGGCGTGCGCAGCACGCCCAGCTCCACCATGCGGTCGATCGAGTCCACCTTGCGCACCGTGCAGGCGAGCCCCCGCTCCTCGACGACGTGCCGCACGACCTTGTGGGTCTCGAAGCAGCGCGCGCAGCCGGGCCCCAGCACCTCGATCACCTGCACCTCGGTCGCCATCACGCCCTCCTCTCGTGGTTCGCCGCCCGAGCCGACGTCCGCCGGGAGACGTCGACCCGGCACAGCGTCTCGAGTGGCACCCGCCGCAGTTCCTTCAGCACGCGCCCGTCCGCCGCGACCTGCGGATCACCTGCGACGAGCGCACGGACGCGCTCGAGCAGCGGCCGCGCCGCTGGGGCCGCCGACAGGCTGTAGCGCACCCAGCGGCCGTCCCGGCTCTCGACGACGAGGCCGGCCCGCTTCAGCTCCGCGAGGTGAGCCGAGACCGTCGAGGCCGCCAGCTCCAGCACGGCCGTCACCTGGCAGACGCACAACCCGCCCCCGCGGAGCATCTCCAGGATGCGCAGCCGCGCGGGGTGCCCGACCGCCTTGAACAGCTCCGATGCTCCCGTGAGCCGCGTTCCCGGCTGTTCCCCATTTCGTCGTTCCACGAAATGACGAACCAGCAAGAAGCGAGCCGGGCGCTGGAGGCGTCGGTGCCGCAGGTCATGCGCCCGTCACACGGCTCGTGCGAAAGTCCTGCCTGGAGAGTCGAAAGGAGCTGCGCATGGACCGCGTCGTCTTCGCCTGTCGCCACAACGCCGGCCGCTCGCAGATGGCCGCCGCCTTCTTCGGCCAGCTCGCCGACCCGGCGCGCGCCGAGGCGATCTCCGCCGGCACGACGCCCGGCCCGCACGTCCACCCCGAGGTGGCGGCGGCCATGCTCGAGGTCGGAGTCGACCTCGCCGGCGTGCGGCCGCAGTTGCTGACGCCGGAACTCGCGGCCGGGTCCCGGCTGCTGGTGACCATGGGCTGCGGCGAGCAGTGCCCGTACGTGCCCGGCGCCGAGGTCGAGGACTGGCCGCTCGAGGACCCGAAAGGCCAGCCGGTCGAACGCGTGCGCGAGATCCGCGACGAGGTCCGCTCCCGTGTCGAGTCGCTGCTGGCCCGCCGCGGCTGGGCCCGTCGCTGAACGGGGCGTCCGACCTGGAGTAAGCTCCCCGCGTCACCGGGGAGTAGCCGCCCTCCACGGGTTCTGGCGCCGGGCAGAGCCCGTCGCCAGTCCCATGGGGGCTACGTCGGACGACTTCGGCCTCCTCCGCCCCCAAACCCCCGGCGCGTGGTCACGGCTCCCAGCCCCCGGAGGTCCCGCGTGGAAGCGCTCCTCGTCTCGACCGGCGTCGTCGCCCTGGCGGAGATCGGCGACAAGACCCAGCTCCTGTCGCTCGTTCTCGCAGCCCGTTTCCGCAAGCCGCTGCCGATCATCGCGGGCATTCTGGTCGCCACGCTGCTCAACCACGCGCTCGCGGGTGCGCTCGGCGCCTGGATCACCAGCGCGGTCGGCCCCGCCGCCATGCGGTGGATTCTCGGGATCTCGTTCCTGGCAATGGCCGCGTGGACGCTGGTGCCGGACCGGCTCGACGACGAAGGCGCGACCGGCACCAGCGGCCGCGGCGTGTTCGGCACCGCCCTCGTCTCGTTCTTCCTGCTGGAGATGGGCGACAAGACCCAGGTCGCCACCGTCGCCCTCGCGGCCCGCTACCCGTCGCTGTTCGCGGTCGTCTCCGGCACGACGCTCGGCATGATGATCGCGAACGTGCCGGCGGTGCTGCTCGGCGAGAAGGCGGCGACGCGCCTGCCGATCGCCGCGATCCGCACTGTCGCGGCGGCCGTCTTCGCCGTGCTGGGCGCGCTCGCCCTGGTGGGCGTCGGCGCTCCCTGACGGGACTACCCGCGATCCGGCCGCTGGCCCGGCAGCAGCAGGTCCTCCAGGAAGAAGGCCGCCAGCTCGGAGCGACCGCCGAGCCCGGCCTTCCGATAAAGGACGAGGGCCTGTTGCCGCACCGTCCGCTCGCTGGCTCCGCGCACCTGCGCAACCTCCTTGTGGGAGAGGCCCTTGAGCAACAGCACGCCCACCTCGCGTTCCGCCGGGGTCAGGCCCCAGCGCTCGAACTGGACGTCGATCGCGGCCCCGAGGCCCCGCAGCACCTCCTGTGCTTCGGAACGCCAGCGCTGCGCATCGGCCCGCGCCGTGGCGAGATCGGCGTCGAGGCGGCGCGCCTCGCGCCGGGCCGCGCGCGCCTCCCGCCACAGCAGACCCGCGCCGAGCAGGGCGAGGCTGACGACGACCAGCTCCACCAGGAGGTGGGCGAGCGGCGTCCCGGCCCGGGAGTCCTCGAGCAGGTCGGCGCCGATCAGGCCCGCGATCGCGACGAACAGCGCCAGCAGCCGCGGGCCGACCTCGCCCCACTCCCGGTCATCCGACATACGCGGCCCCCAAGTCGAGCGCAGCGAGACACTTGGCGCATGCGTCGCCTGACGCATGGCCCGGTCGTACCGCGCTTCCTATTGTGATCCACGACCCGCGCCACGAGGGCACGGGGCCCGAAAGAAGGGAGATCACGAAATGGGTTCGCTGCCGCTGCATCCGGCCATGGTCCACGTGCCGCTCGGCCTGGCGTTCGTCGTGCCGTTCCTCGCCGCCGGCCTGGCGTGGGCGCTCTGGCGCGAGCGCCTCCCGCGCCGCGCGTGGGCGATCCTCGTCGCCTTGCAGGCCGTCCTGGTCGCCGGCGGACTGGCGGCGCTGCAGACGGGCGAGCGCGAGGAGGGGCGCGTCGAAGCGATCGTCGGCGAAGCGGCGATCGGCCGTCACGAGGCGATGGCGAAACAGTTCGTGTGGGCCGCGGGCGTGACGCTCGTGCTCGCCGTCGCCGCGCTCTTCGTCAAGGCGAGTGGCGCGGCGCGCGGCCTGACCGCGGCCACGGCGCTCGCCTCGTTCGTCGCGATGGCGCTGGCGATCCGCGTGGGCCACGCCGGCGGCGAGCTGGTCTACCGGCAGGGAGCCGCAGCCGCCTACGTCTCCGCCGCCGGACCCAGCCTCGGGACTTCGACGCTCAACCCCGCGGTGCCGCGACCCGGTCACCGCTCCGCCGACGATGACGATTAGCCCCGCAGCGATCGCCGGGGAGTGGCACGGGGGGACGTCGAGGCGGGGAAAGCCCATCGGCTGGTGACGCGCCGCCTGCCGGATGGTGTTCAAACCGGCAGGCTCGCTGCGTGCTTCCCGCCGCACCGAGAACTTCGGGGAATCCAGGATGACCACTCTCGTGCTGCTCGCGTTTCTCGCCTCCTCCTCAGCGTCGGCGCCGGGCGCCGACACCGCCGGGCCGGTGGTCGGCCGCGTCGTCGACTCGCGCACCGGCCAGCCGATCGAGAAGGCGCGGGTGTGGACGCCCGCCGACGAGACGGTGACCGACCGCGAGGGCCGCTTCGCGCTGCCGCGCCCGCAGGGCGGAACGCTGGAGCTCTCGGTCTCCGCCGTCGGCTACGGCGTGGCCCGGCGGACCATCGGCGGCGACACGGAAGAGCTGCAGATCCGGCTCGGCCAGGATGCCGTGCGCTACAGCGAGACGCTGGACGTGCAGCCCCTCCCGTTCGATCGCGAGCCCGACGCGCCGCTCGCCCGCGGCCTGCAGAACCTCGAGTTGCGGAACCTGTCGAGCGTGATCGCCGACGACGCGCTGCGCTCCGTGCAGGCGATGCCCGGCGTCTCGGGCAACGACGACTACTACGCCTCGTTCTCGGTCCGCGGCTGGGGCTTCGAGAAGGCCGGACTTCAGATCGACGGCGTCCTCGTGTCGTCGCCGTTCCACACCATCCGCGACGTCAACGACGGGTACTCGCTGAGCATCGTGAACAACGACGTGATCGCGGAGCTGACGCTGTTCGCCGGCGCGGCCCCCGCCCGCTTCGGCGACCGCGTCGGCGCGGCGCTCGCGATCGAGACCCGGGACGGCACCCGCGAACGCACGACCGGGCGGGCGAGTCTCGGAGCCGCCGGCGCATCCGTGTTCGTCGAGGGGCCGCTCGGCCGCTCGGGCACGTCCTGGCTCTTCGGCGCGCGAAAGAGCTTCCTCGACTTACGTCGTCAAGGCGAGGAAGCGAGCGCCGCCTTCGTTGCGGCTGCTGCCGCTGACCGAGAGGCCCGGCGGCGTCAGGTCGCGCAGGCGGTTCGTGTTGGGCAGCCCGACCACCAGCATCTCGGGCACCTGGCCCGCCGCGGCGAGGGCCGTGGTCACCGCGACAGCCGAAGGGAACAGCGCTTCGCCGTCGAGCACCAGGAGTACGGGGTAGGCACGAACCGTGTCCGCATGCGAAGGCGGGGCCGCGACCAGCACCGGGCGCGTTTCGCCGAGAACGCTCGACGTGATCCTGAATGCGGCACCCCCGCCGCCGACGCAGTCGCGCACCGTCGCGCCGGCGTCGGGCACGAGTTCCTGCCCGGCAGCCGGCCCGGCCAGCGCTGCGGCAATCAAGGCCATGGACAGAAGGCGGCGGGGCATCGGTTTCTCCGTGAACCTTGGGACGCGCGACGACCGCGCGCGGCCGGGGGTAGGGGCCATTCCGCGAACGCGACGCACTCGCGGTCCCGGAGGCCTGAGCGCTACTGCGCAGGGTTCGGACGACGCTCGGTTGCGCACCGCACGCTCGGCAAGGACGTTCGGTGCTGCCGGGTGGCGAGCCCGGGCGCTCGGCCCGAGCTGGGAGGATTGACGTCCGGCTTCCGGGAGCGCAGCCTTCGAGGTCATGCCCCTCGTGACAGTGGTCGGCTGGGTGTGCCTCGGGCTCATGGTGGCCGACCCCTCGCCCGCGAGCTGGGAAGTGCAACCCGCGGCCAGCCGGGTGCGCATCGAGCTGCGGCGGTCCGGGCTGCTGAAGTTCCTCGGCCACGACCACCAGATCGAGGCGCCGCTCGCCGGCGGCCGGGTGTTCCTGACTGCCGATGCGCCCGAGCGATCGCGCGTGTGGCTGCGCTGGAACGCCGATGCGCTTCACGTCGTGGCGGGTACGGAGCCGGCGGAGGACGTCCCGATCGTCGAGGAGCGAATGCGTGGCGTCGACGTCCTGGCCGCGGCCCGCCATCCCCAGATCCTGTTCGTCTCCGACCGCACCACGGGCTCGCGAGCCGGCGCCGACTGGACGCTGCTCATCCGGGGCACGCTGAGCGTGCGGGGGCGCTCGCATCCGATCGAGGTGCCGCTGCTGGTGCGTGTCGCAGGCGGCCGGATGACCGCGACAGGAAGGCTGGAACTCTCGCTGAAGGGCCTGGGGGTGGAGCCGCCGTCGGTGGCGGGCGTCGTCAACGTCGCCGACGAGTTCGTGGTGACCTTCGAGATCGTGGCCCTCGCGCTCCCGTGACGGCCACGCCTCATCGCGCCGCCGTCAGGCAGCGGGGCCCGGGTCGGCCCCCTCGCGCAGCAGCAGCAGGGCGATTCCCAGGCCGCAGTCGAAGCTCGGATGGAGAACCGCGCCGCCGACGATGGCCGCGACCGCGGGCAACAGCACGAGCCGCGCGTGGTGCCACACGTAGTCGCGCAGAAGCCAGCAGAGCCAGGCGATGCCGATGGCCACGGCCAGCGCGAGGCGCAGGGCGTGCCGCGTCATCGAGGCGACCTCAGTACAGCAGGTACTTCTTCCGGCGGCGGGCGAAGGCCTTGGCCTGGGCCGCGAAGCCGCGGGCCAGCCGCTTCGGCGAGACGCCCTTCTCGATCGCCTTGCGGATCTGGTCGGTGCCGCACAGGATGTCGATCGGCAGCTTGACGTACTCGTACTCGTACGGCGGCTGGCGCCAGGCGAAGCGCTTCGGGTCCTGGCGCCGCGCGTGGTGGATCAGCAGCAGGTAGCACAGGAAGGCGTCGAAGCGGCCGCGGTCCGTCACGTGCACCTGGACGCCGCCGCAGGCCTCGTCCGCGTGCTTGTGGAAGGTCGGCGTGAAGTACGTCGGGCGGAAGGCGACGCCGGGCAGCTTCTCGCGCTCGAGGTCGTTCGCCAGCTTCCACGGGTCGAGCCACGGCGCGCCCACCAGCTCGAACGGCCGCGTCGTGCCGCGGCCCTCGGACAGGTTGGTGCCCTCGATCAGGCAGCCCCCCGGATAGACGAACGCGGTGTCGACCGTCGGCATGTTGGGCGAGGGCAGCACCCAGGGCAGCCCGGTGTCCTCCCAGTGCATGCCGCGCTTCCAGCCGCGCATCTCGACCACGGCGAGGTCCGCGTGCAGCGCGCGCTCGGCGCGGAACATCAGCGCCAGCTCGCCGACCGTCATGCCGTGGCGGGCGGCCAGCGGGTGGAGGCCGACGAACGACGAGAAGTCGGGGTCGAGCTCGTTGCCGTGCACGTCGGCGCCGCCCAGCGGGTTGGGCCGGTCGAGCACGATCAGCCGCTTGCCGTGGGCCGCGCAGGCCTCCATCGCGTGCAGCATCGTGTAGACGAACGTGTAGTAGCGCGAGCCGACGTCCTGCACGTCGAACACCAGCGCGTCGACCTTCTCGACCATCGCCGCGGTCGGTACCCGCGTCTTGCCGTACAGCGAGTAGACCGGCAGCCCGGTCTTCGGGTCGCGCGAGTCGTCGACCTCGACCAGGTCCTGGGCGTCGGCCCAGATGCCGTGCTCGGGGCCGAACAGCGCGACCAGCTTGACCTGCTTCTCGCGCTTCAGGGCCAGCGCGGCGTGCTCGAGGTTCGCCGTCACCGTCGTCGGGTTGGCGATCAGGCCCAGCCGCAGGTCCTTCGCCGGCAGGTGGTGCTCGAGCAGCCGCTCGAGGCCGGTGCGCACGCGCTTCATCGCCGCCTCCTACTGGTCCGTGAGCGTCAGCGTCATCGTGCCGCTGCCGCCGTACTCGTCGCGCACCGCGCCCGCGAGCTTCGCGCCCGAGAGCGTGCCCTCGAAGGCGAGCGGGCTCTCGCCGAGGTCGAAGGTGAAGCGCAGCGCGCGACCGCGCAGCGCGACCGCGCGCAGCGGCAGGTCGCCCGTCACCTTGCCCGCGCGCGCGGTGACGAACCCCTCGAGCCGGCCGCCTGCCAGCGCCAGCCGCACCTGCAGCGGGCGGGCAGGCAGGCCCGGGGCCTGCAACTCGCCCTGCCACGTGCCCGCGAAGGCGAGGCCGCCCGACGAAGCCGACTCCGGCACGGGGCTGAGGGCGAGCGCGCGCATCGCGTTCCAGCCCGCGCTCCCGAGGCCGGCGACCACCGGGCCCGGCACGCCGGCGCCGGGCGCGATGCGCCGCGCCTCGCGCCAGAGCTGGTCGAGCACGGTCGCCCGCGCCGTCCGCTCGAGCAGCAGCGTCGGCCGGTCCTTCAGCGCGAACAGCGTGGTCAGGTCCGCGACGAGCGCCGTCCAGTGCGCGGCCAGCGTCTCGGACGACACCGCGCCGTCGTGCGCGGCGGCATCCTTCGCGGTCGCCGCCAGCAGGGTCCGCCCGCCGAGCAGCACCTCGGAGCCACGGCGCTCGACCTTGCCGGGACGGGCGGCGACGAAGTGCGCGCTCAGCGCGTCCGCCACGGCCACCGCCCGCCGCGCGACCGAAGGCGCGCCCGCCGCGTCGGCCAGCAGCATCACGGGCCCGGCCTCGCAGGAGACGGCCACGCGCCCGGGCGCTCCGGGCACGGGCTCGGCGAAGAACCGGGGCAGGTAGTAGTTGCCCGACGGCCGCGACAGCGCGAACGCCAGCGGATTGCCCGAGCGCACGCCGGCGACCTCGATCGCCACCGGGACCTTGCTCAGGCTGGTCGCCGCGTCGCCACCGGGAACAACGGCCGTGAGCGTGTTGGGCGCGGCCTGCAGCACCAGTGCCGGACGCCCGCCGAAGGTGACGCGGTTGGCGTCCGCCTCGGCCGCGAAGCCGTACCCGTTCAGCGTCACGACCTGGTTGGCCTGGCCGCCGGCCGGCGCCGTCTCGACGATGATCGGAAGCCGGCCCAGGATCAGCTTCGCCGCGTTGGACCAGTCCTCGTCCGCCTTCACCGCGACCGGCACGACCTGACCCTGCGGCCCGGGCACGTCGGGCACCCGCAGCCGCACCCGTCCGGCCTGCACCTCGAGCACCTCGGCGCTCAGGCCGCGCACCGCCGCCTCGATCTTCTCGCCCGCGAGCCGCTCCCCGGTCACCACGACCTCTTCGCCTGGCATCGCCACCTCGGGGGAGACCTTCGCGATCCGCGGGCCGTCGAAGACGCGCATGAACATCGTCGCGGAGCGCCGGCCACCGGCCTCGACCGTGATCCGCACCTGGCTCGCGCCTTTTCCGGAGTAGGCCCGCGGCACCTTCACGATCAGCCGTTCCGCCTCCGCCTGCACGACCTCCACGTCCTGGCCGTCGAAGCGCACGATCGCACCGCTCGTGAAACCGGTGCCGGCGATCGACACGTCCTGGCCGGGTTCGGCCTTGGGCGGGGTCACGCCGAGGATGGTGGGCGGCGGGCCCTGCGACATGACCCACGCCGCGGTGCCGCCGCCCGCGAGCACCACGGTGGCCAGAGCGACCAGCACGGGGCGGGGCAGTCCTCTCGACGGCTGCGGCGGTCGCGGCCCGCGCGGGCGCTGGGTGCGTTCGGCCGGGGCCTCGGCGGCGACCGAGGTCGGCTCGCCTTCGATGGAAGGCGCTTCGTAGAGCTCGCCCGCGGCCGCCGGGCGCCGCCGGGCGGCCTTGACGGCCGCGCCCGCCACCACCCCGGAAGCGGCCAGCTTGCGGGCCTGCTCCCCGATCGCCGACTGGTCGATCGGCTCGCCGTCATCGTCGAGCGCGGTCGCCTCCGAGGCGGCGTCGGTGAACAGCACGCGGTCGGGCACGCTCGCTTCCAGCGTTACCGAACCCGGCGCACCCGGCTTGCCGAGGGTGACGATGTCGCCGGTCTCCAGCACGCAACCGTCGCCTGCGGGGTCGCCGTTGACGAAGGTCGTGGCGCTGCCGCCGTCGAACACGCGCACGCCCCAGTGGTCGTTGCTGACACGGGCGTGGAGCGGCGCGACGCGGGGCTCGCGCAGCACCAGCGCGCAGTCCGGCGCGGTGCCGATCCAGAGCTCCTGGCCGTCGGGGATCTCGAGCGTGGCGCCGTCGTCGGCGCCGCCGCGGACGAAGAGGCGGGGCGAACCGTGGTTCTCGGTCAAGGCGCAACTCCCGAAGGGCCGCTGGCATGCGGCGGAATGCGGTCGTATCTTAGAACCGGAAGGGGACCCCATGGCCAGGAACAAGTCCGCGCCGCGCCCCACGCCCCACGACGTGGAAGCGCTCAGCCGCCTGCGCATCTCCTTCATCCGCCGCGGCACGCTGCGCGTCGACGGCGGCGAGGAGCCCGTGCTGATGATGGACCTGGCCCGCCACGGCGCGTTCGTGGAGCGCCACGCGGCGCTGCCGATCGGGACCGAGGTCGGCCTCGATTTCGCACTGCCCGGCAACGACCTGCCCGTGCGCGCGGTGTGCCGGGTCGCCTGGACCCACGAGCACGGGGCCCCGGGCGGCTCGCACGCGTTGCCGCCGGGCCTCGGCCTCGAGTTCGTGGCGCTCTCCGCGGCGGACCTCGCCCGCGTCGACGCGGCGCTGCTCGAGCACCTCGGGCGCCCGCCGCGGGCGCGCCAGTTCTCGGGCCGCCACCTGCACCGGTAGCGGAGAGTTCCGCGACCGATGCCGCGCACCCGCGTCGTCCTCGTGCGCCCCGAGACCGCCGCGAACGTCGGCTCGGTGGCGCGCGCGATGCGCAATGCCGGCCTCGCGGAACTGACGCTCGTGGCGCCGGGGGACTGGCGGCGCACCGACGCCTGGCGCAGCGCCTGGAAGGCGCACGAGGTGCTGGAGTCGGCGCGCGAGGTGGCGAGCCTGGGCGACGCCGTCGGCGATGCGGCGTACGTCGCGGCGCTGTCGGGACGTCCGGCCGAAGGACCGGGGCTCGACGTGCGCGCGATGGCCGCCGAGATCGCCGCGCTGCCCGCGGGAGCGACCGCGGCACTGGTGTTCGGGCCCGAGACCTCGGGCCTCGCGGGCGACGAGCTGGCGCTGTGCGGACGCCAGGTGTTCATCCCCTCGCACCCGGACCAGCCCTCGCTCAACCTCGCCCAGGCGGTGATGGTGACCGCCTACGAGGTCTTCCGCGCGGAGCCGCGCGTCGAGCCCGCGCTCCCGGCGCTCGCGACACACGACGAGAAGGAGGCGACGCTCGCCCGGCTGCGTGCCGGCCTGGGCCTGCGCGGCCCGCGCGGCGCGCGCGCGCTCGAGACCTGGCGGCGGCTCCTGCACCGGGTCGACCTCGCCCCGCGCGAGCTGCGCCTGCTCGACCACCTCGCGCGGCGCCTGAAGGAGGGGCCGCGCGCTTCGGACCCCGAGCCGTCCGCGCCGGCGCGGCCCGCGCCGCCCGCGCCGAACCCGGCGGACGCGTTCGAGGACGTGCGCGACGAGCCGGGAGGCTTCTCGCTGCCCGCGCTCAAGTGGCGCGAGCTGCTGTTCACGGGCGTGCTGGTCGAACGCGACGGCGCCTTCGAGCGCGACCCGGCGCGCCCCGCGCCGCCGTTCCGCCGCGGCGAGCTGTTCCCGCCCGGCGCCCGCTTCCGGGCCGAGCGGCTGGACGCGCGGATGCGGGTGACGCGGCTCGACTAACGCGCGCGCGCGCCCAGCCGCTCGCGCGCGATCGAGAGGGCGAGCATGCCGGCGCACAGCCCGAGCAGCGCGAGGCTCGCCTGCGGCACGTCGAGCGCCTTGCGCCACGCGGGCACCACCAGCCCGCCGTAGACGATTTCGATGTGGGCCCAGTACAGCAGCAGCGACGTGCGCCCCATCTGCCGCAGCGGCGAGGGCCACGCGGCCCACGGCGCGCGCGCCCAGCCGAAGGCGAGCCCCAGCGCCAGCAGGACGATCCCGCACTTGACGAAGAAGTAGTTGGGGCTCGTCCACCAGAAGTCGTAGACGGGATAGACCTGCGGCAGGCGGTCGAGCGCCAGCGCCAGCGGGATCAGCAGGGCGCCGGCGACGGTCGCCGCGGCAGCGACGCGGCCCTCGCCGCCGGGTCGCGCGGCCAGGGCGGTACCGACCGCGGCGCCGAGCGCGGTGAAGCCGGCCCACGGGAAGAGCGGGAAGAACGCGCCCGGCACCCGTCCGCTCCAGTAGCCGACGAGCGCGTCGGGCCGGCCGGCCGGGCGCCACGAGTCCCAGGCCAGCGGCGTCAGCAGCGCGACGCCCAGCGCCAGCGCCAGCGACGCCGCGGCGCGCGAGCGCGGTTTCGCCGCGCACAGGCCCGGCGCGCACAGCGCCATCGACAGCGCGATCGCGTTGAGCACGTCGACCCGCAGCAGGTCGCCCGGCATGCGGAAACCGCCGGCCGCGTACATCGCCAGCCGGAACAGGACCGCGTAGCCGAACACCTCGAGCGCGCGCGAGACCAGTTCGCGGGCCACGGAGCGCGGGGCCTTCCCGGCGCGATGGCGCGCTGCGGCCAGCAGGCCGAGGCCGATGCCGGCGACGAACAGGAACAGCGGCGCCGGGTAGCCGCCGATCAGCCGGCTCGTCGCGTAGAAACCTCCCTTGCGGGCGAAGGGCGCCAGCCAGGAATCGTAGGCGTGGGTCTGGAACATCAGCACCACGGCCAGGCCGCGCAGCCAGTCGATCTCCGGGAGTCGCTGCGAACTCATTGAGGGCTGGTAGTTTAGACCGAAGGCTCCGGGGCCCCTATAATGCCGCCGCTAGGCATGGAACCCCGCGTTCTGCCCCGTTCGGAGCATCCGATCTCGCGCCGCAACATCGACCCGGATGCCCTGAAGGTCCTCTACCGCCTCAAGAACTTCGGGTACCTCGGGTACCTGGTGGGCGGAGGCGTGCGCGACCTGATGCTCGCTCGCACGCCGAAGGACTTCGACATCTCGACCTCGGCCCACCCGAACCAGGTCAAGCGGCTGTTCCGCAACTGCTTCATCGTCGGCCGCCGCTTCCGCCTCGCCCACGTCCGCTTCGGCAAGAAAGTCGTCGAGGTCTCGACCTTCCGCAAGCTGGCCGAGCCGGAGCAGGGCGAGGACCTGCTGATCAAGCGCGACAACACCTTCGGCACCCCGGAGGAGGACGCGTTCCGCCGCGACTTCACGGTCAACGCGCTGTTCTACGACATCGCCACCTTCTCGGTGATCGACTACGTCGACGGCCTGCGCGACCTGGAGTCGCGCACCATCCGCACCATCGGCGACCCCGGCGTGCGCTTCCGCGAGGACCCGGTGCGGATGCTGCGGGCGGTGGCGCTGGCCTGCCGGCTCGGCTTCACGATCGACCCCGGCTCGGTCGAGGCGATCCGGGCGCTGCGCGCGGAGATCCTCAAGAGCAGCCCGGCCCGCGTGCTCGAGGAGCTGTACAAGATCCTGCGCCAGGGCGCGGCGCGCTCGACGTTCGAGAAGCTGCACCAGGTCGGCCTGCTCGCCTACATCCTGCCGGAGGCCGACGCGGCGCTCGCGGGGCGCGGCGGCGCGTTGCGCGCGAGCCTCGAGCGGCTCGACGCCTGCCGCAACGAGGGGCTGGCGACGGCCGACGAGCTGTCGACGGCCGTGCTCGCCGGCACCGTGCTGGTGCCGCTCGGCGTCTCGCTCAAGCGCGCCGCGGTGATGGCTCCGGCTCGCGATCACCGCCGCGAGGAGGCGCATCGCCCGCCCCCGCCCGACCCCGGCGCCGAGTCGCGGAGGCTCGGGGTGCCGGAGGCCGAGCCGGAGGCGACGCTGCCCGCCGCCCTCGCGCTGCCGTTCGCGCGGCGCGATCTCAACCAGGTTCGGCTGATGCTGCTGGCCCAGCCGCGGCTGCGCGCCGTGCACGCGGAACCGGGAGTGGTCGAGCTGCTGGGCGGACGGCCGTACCTCGAGGACGCCGTGCGCTGGCTCGAGATCCACGGCGGCGACGAGGGCCGCGAACTGGCGCTGCACTGGCGCTCGCTGGACCTGGCGCCGGTGACCGTCGTCGAGGCGCCCGCCGAAGAGGAGGCGGACGAGGCGGAGCCGACGGCCGACGAGGCGCCGCGCTCCTCGCGCCGCCGGCGTCGCGGCGGCCGGCGCCGACGCGCGACCGGCACCGACGCGGCTCCCGGTGCCGACGCGGGCACCGGCGGGTCGAGCCCGGTCGCCGAGCCGGCTGCGGCCCCGGCGCAGCCCGCGGCCGACGGGGAGGCGCCGCGCAAGCGCCGCCGCCGCCGCCGCCGCCGCCGGCCCGCGGCCGTGGCGGGCACGGCCAAGGTGGACACGCCCGCCGAGTAGGGGCCGGCGCCGCTGGCGGGGGATGGAGGAGCGATGGCGCTGCTCGACGAGACGTCGATCGAACGCGAGCTGGCGGCGCTGCCGGGCTGGCGGCGCGAGCCCGGCCCGCCCGACCGCATCGCGCGCCTCTACGCGTTCGCGGGCTTTCCGGCCGCGATCGCGTTCGTGAACCGGGTGGCGGCGCTGGCCGAAGAGGCCGACCACCACCCCGACATCCACGTCTCCTACGACAAGGTGCGGCTCGTGCTCTGGAGCCACGACAGCGGCGGGTTGACCGCTCGCGACTTCCGCCTCGCCAGGAGGATCGACTCGTGAGATACCTGATCGCCGGGGCCACCGGGCAGCTCGGCCGCGCGCTCGTCGCGCGGCTCGGCAACGACGTCGTGTGGGCGGGCGGCAGCGCCGAGCTCGACGTCACGGACGCCGACGCCGTCGGTCGCGTCGTGCGCGGGGCGCGGCCGGACGTGGTCGTCAACGCCTCCGCCTGGAACGACGTCGACGGCGCCGAGACGCTGGGCGCCGCCGCCTTCGCGGTCAACGCGCTGGGGCCGCTGCACCTCGCGCGGGCGGCCAGCGACGCCGCCGCGCTCGTGGTCCACGTGTCGACCGACTTCGTGTTCGACGGCGCCCAGCAGGCGCCCTACGCCGAGCACGACTGCCCGCGCCCGCTCTCCGTCTACGGCGCCTCCAAGCTGGCCGGCGAGCACCTGGTGATCGCCTCGGGCTGTCCGTACCTGATCGTGCGCACGAGCGCGCTGTTCGGCCGCGGCGGCAGCCGCGCCAAGGGCGGCTCGTTCCCCGACCGCATCCTGGAGCGGGCGACGGCGCTGGCCCCGGGAGAGCCGCTGCGCGTGGTGAGCGACCAGGTCTGCTCGCCGACCTACGCGCCGGACCTGGCCGACGCCATCGTGCGCCTGATCGGCAAGGGCGCGCGCGGGCTCTACCACGTCACCAACCAGGGCTCCTGCACGTGGTACGCGTTCGCGCAGGAGGCGCTGCGCGTCGCCCGCGTCGACGTGCCGATCGTGGAGGCCCGCGCCCGCGACATCGCTTCGCGGGCCCGCCGCCCGGGCCACGCCATCCTGTCCAAGGAGCGCTTCGAGGCGCTCGGCCTGCCGCCGCTGCGCCCGTGGGCGGAAGCGCTCGCGGAGTACCTCGGCCCCGCGCCGACCCGGCACTAGTTCCCGGTCGGCGCCGACCCGAAACGGCGAGCCCGGCGTTCGCGGGCGCGCGCGGCCTCGACCTCGCGGCTCTTCGGCGGCGCGTTCGTCTGCAGTGTGCCGAGCAGGGCCACGACTGCCGACGTCACGTCGGCCACGGCGCGGTCGAAGGCCGCCTCGTTGGCCCGCGAGGGCTTCGTGGTGCCCGCGACCTTGCGGACGAACTGGAGCGCGGCATCGCGCGCCTCGGCCTCCGTGGCCGGCGGTTCGAAGTTGAACAGGGGACGGATGTTGCGGCACATGCCCTGATCGTAGCCGGTTAGCATCGCAGGCATGGCGCTGCAGCAACTCGCACGGACCCTGGGGCGCGCGGGCGCCGTCGTGCTGGCCGCGGCCGGATTCGTGGTCGCGGCGCGCGTGACGCTGCCCGCGCTCGAGCCCGCGCCGACGGCGCCCGACATCGTGCTCGCCGTGTGGGACACGGCCCGCGCCGATCACTCCAGCGTCTACGGCTACCCGCGCGAGACCACCCCGAACCTGGCCCGCCTTGCCGCTCAGGCCGTCGTCTACGAGCAGGCGATCGCGCCGGCGCCCTGGACCGTGCCGTCGATGGCGAGCCTCTTCACCGGGCTGTTCGTGCAGCGGCACGGCGTCTCGCTCGACCCGGAAGTGCCCGTGCTCGACCTGCCACCGGCGGCGACGACGCTGGCCGAGGCTCTCGCTCGCGCCGGTTACGAGACCGCGGCGTTCACCGAGCAGGGCATCTACGACGCCCCCGGGTTCCGCCGCGGCTTCGACCGCTTCGAGGTGGTGGGCCGGGAGCAACTGCTCGAGCGCGCGGACGGCTTTCTGTCACGCGCGCGCACGCGGCCCGCGCTCGTGCTGGTCCATTGGCTCGATCCCCACGCGCCCTACCGCCCCGTCGCGGCACACCGCGCGTGGTCCGCGCGCTGGGCGCGCCCCGTCAACCTCTCGGGCGCTGGCCGCAGCGAGGACTTCGCGCCCGCCCAGCAGGCGGCCGGCTGGCTGTTCAAGGACGACGTCAACGAAGGGAGGGTGAGCCTGACCGTGGCGCAGTGGAGCCAGCTCGTCGACCAGTACGACGGCGAGCTGCGGCAGACCGACGCCGCCCTGGGCCGGCTGTGGGACGGCGTGCTGGCCCGGGGGCAGCAGCGCCGCACGCTGCTCGCGGTCGTCGCCGACCATGGCGAGGGGTTCGGCGAGCACGCCGCGCAACGGGTCTGGCACGACCACCCGTACGACACCATCCTCCGCGTGCCGCTGGTCGTGCGCTGGCCGGGTGGCAGCGTCACCGGGCGCGTCCGGAGTCAGGTCGGCACCCTCGACCTGTTCGCGACCCTGCTGGAAGCGGCCGGCGTCGCCCTCCCCGGCGGGCTCGATGCCCGGCCGCTTCCGCGCCGCGACGAGTCCGCCCGTCCGCGGCCGTTGCTCGGCGCGTCTCACTACGTCGGCGGCGTGACCTGGTACCGCGACGCGGAGCTGAAGCTGATCGAGTACCGGCGCGCGGCGCCCCTGCTCTTCGACCTGCGGGTCGACCCGGGCGAGCGGCGCGACCTGGCGGCCAGCCGGCCCGACCTGCTGGCGGACGCGCGTGCCCGGCGCGATGCGGCGCAGGCGCAGGCTGGAGCCGCGCTGCCGTTCGCGGCGAAGGCGGAGGCCGACCGCCTCGAGCGGCTGCGGGCGCTCGGCTACGTGCGCTGACTGCCGGGCGCGCGGGGGCGAAGGCGGTCGGGGTCCTCGGCGCGAACCTTCACGGGACGCGGGCTCGAGGCCGCCATGCGCGCCATCAGCCGCAGGTGGCGCAGCCCGTCGCGCACCGGGCGCAGGTGCGAGCGGTGGCCGCGACCGTCGCGGCGCAGGGTCACCGGCACCTCCTCCACCCGCATCCCCACCTGAAGCGCGCGCGCGATCATCTCGGTCGCGAACTCCATGCCGGTGCTGTGCAGCTCGAGCCGGTTCCAGGCCTCGCGGCTGATCCCGCGCAGCCCGCAGTGGAAGTCGCCGGCGGCGCCGCCGAAGAGCAGGCGCCCCACCGCCGAGAGCACCGGGTTGCCGAGGTAGCGGTGCATGAAGGGCATGGCGCCGCTCTCGATGCGGCCGAGGAAGCGGTTGCCGACGACGACGTCGCACCCGGCCTCCAGGCGTTCGACCAGCACGCCCAGCTCGCCGAAGTCGTAGCTCAGGTCGGCGTCGCCCATCACCACGAAGCGGCCGCGGCTGGCGGTGATCGCCCCGCGCAGGCAGGCGCCGTAACCCCGCTCGGGCACGTCCACGACGCGCGCTCCGGCGCCGCGGGCCCGCTCGCGCGAGTCGTCGCGGCTGCCGTTGTCGCCGACCACCACCTCTCCGCGGGAGCCGAGCCGCCCCAGCGCGCCGCGCGCCTCCGCGACACACCCCGCGACGGTCGCCGCCTCGTCCAGGCACGGCATCACGACCGAGATCAGCGGCGGGTCGAGCTCGTCGTCGTGCGCGGGGCGCGGGACGCGGCCGGGGGCGGAAGCCAAGGTGGGGCAGCCTATCACACAGCCGCCCGCGCTCCCGGCGCGTAGAGCGCCATGTAGGTCTCGAGCGCCGCGCGGGCCTCGAAATGGCGCAGCGCGAACGCGCGCCCGGCCCGGCCCAGCGCGTGGCGGCGGGCCTCGTCGAACAGCAGGCCGCCGACCACCGCGCGGATCGCCTCGGGTTCCAGCGGACAGAAGGCCGCGACGTCGGGGGTCAGGTGGTCGCGGAAGGCGACCTCGTCGCCGACGACGACGCACAACCCGCAAGCCATCGCTTCCGGCACGACCAGCGGGAAGCCTTCGCCCCGGGCCGGCAGCACCAGCAGGTCGGCGGCCTGGTAGAGCTCGACCACCTGTTCACGCTCGAGCGCGCCCAGCCAGCGCACGCCTTCCGGCGCGGGCCCTTCACCGCGCCCGCAGCCGACCAGGTCGAAGGCCCCGCGCGCCGCCTGCGCGACGAGGTCGAAGCCCTTGCGCTCGACGCGGCGGCCGACGAAGAGGGCCGTCGGCCTGGTCAGCCCCCAGCGCGAGCGCAGCTCCGCGCGGCGCTCGGGCGCCGGCGGCCGGAACAGCTCCGGGTCGAGGCCGTTGCGGACGCGCCGCACGGGGCGACCCGGGGCCAGCGCGCGCACTTCCGATTCCACGCGGCTGTTGAGAACCGAGATCTCGTCCGCCAGCCGGCAGCAGAGGCGGCCGATGCTGGCCGCTGCCACGGCCTCGATGCCGCGCAGCAGGACGGGCCGCGGGCGGATGCGGCCGGTGTGCTCGGTCAGCACCACCCGCACGCCACGCCGGCGCGCCATCGCGGCCGCCACCAGCGAACTGGCCTGCAGCATGCCGTGGACGTGCACGACGTCGGCGTCGGCGAGCGCGGCCCGGAGCGCGCGGAGGAGCGGTGCCGGCGCGAACAGCGGCCACGGCACGCCGCGCTGCTCGAGTCCGTTCCACGCGGGCAGGGCCACCACCTCGGGAGGGCGAGCGCCGGGGTGGGCGTCGGAGCCGATCACCGTCACCCGGTGTCCGGCGTCGGCCAGCCCCCGGCGCAGGTCGTCGACGACGAACTCGATGCCGCCGTGGTGCGGCAGCAGATACGGCGACACCTGGACGACGTGCATGGCTCCTTTTTTCGGGCGGATCGTTGCGCGGCGGGCGAGGCGCTGCGTACTATAGCCGCCCCTTTCTGCGAGCCAAGAGCGATGCCCGCGAATCCGACGGCCGCCCAGACCGCCGAGCCCGCGCGCCGCGCGCTCCGCCGCACGCGGATCGCCCTGGCGATCGCGGCCGCGATCTACGGCTACCAGTTGTTCGTGCCGCCCATCGTCGGCATGACCGACACGGGCGACTTCCACCGCAGCCTGGCTCCCGCGGGCCTCGCCTATCCCCGCGGCCTCGACGCCGACGCGCGGCGCGCCGGCTTCACCCGCCACTTCGAGCTGGTCGAGCCCCGCTACGTCAACCGCACCGGCCGCGAGCTCGACGACATCTACGTCGCCTCCGAGGTGCTGCTGCTGCACCTGGCCCGCCACGTCAACGCGGTGATCTCCAAGCGCGGCAGCTTCGACATCGTCGCGGCGGGGCTGGTTCACCTGGGGGTGATGCTGGCCGGGCTGGCGCTCGTGTTCTCGGCCGCCGGCCGGCTGCTGCCGCCGCGGGCCCACCTGCTGCTGCTGGCCCTCGCCGTGTTCGCCTTCACCGACGTGGGGTACGCGGCCTGGTTCAACTCGCTCTACGGGGAGCCGGGCAGCCTCGTGTTCCTGTGCCTGTGTCTCGGCGTCGGCCTGCAGGCCGCGATCGCCGCGCGCCCGGGCCCCTGGGTCGCCGCCTGGTTCCTGTGCGCGGCGCTCCTCGCCACGGCCAAGGCCCAGAACATCGGCCTCGTCGTGCCGCTCGCGCTGCTCGGCTGGCGCCTGGCGCCGCGCTCCACCCCCCGCGTCGGCCGCGCGGCGCTGGCCCTCGTGGTGGCCGCCCTGCTGGCGCTGGCCCCGCTCGTCTACTCGGTGACGCCGCCGCGCAACCTCCGCAAGTCGGGCATCTACCAGACCGTCTTCAACGGACTGCTCTACAGCTCGCCCGACCCGCTGGCCGACCTCGCGGCGCTCGACCTGCCCGTCGAGCACGCGCGGTACGTCGGCGTCGACTACTGGGCCGACCCGCGCTCGCCGCGCCTGGACCCGCAGTTCGACGCCACGTTCTTCTCGCGCGTGGGGCTCGGCACGGTGGCCGTCTTCTACCTGAACCACCCGGACCGGCTGATCGCGATGCTGCGCACCGGCGGCACGCGCGCCTTCTTCCTGCGTTACGAGTACATCGGCAACTTCGAGGCGGGGGCCGGCATGCCCCCGCTCGCCCAGAGCCGGGCCTTCGCGATCTGGAGCGACGCGCACCGCCACCTGCCGGCCGACCTGCTGTTCCTGACAGCGGTGCTGGCGCTGGCCGCGTGGCGCATGGCGCGTGCAGCCCGCGGCGCCGCCACGCCCGAGGCGCGGCGGGCCGCCGAGGTGCTGCTGCTGCTGCCGGCGGTGGCCGCCGTGCAGTTCGCGACCGTGATGATCGGCGAGGGGCCGTGGACGGCCAACCGCCAGCTCTTCCTGATGAACGCCGCCTTCGACGCGATCCTGGTGCTGGCCCCGGTCGCGCTGGCGGCGCGGATCAGTCGAGGCTTCGCGTCCCCCGCCACGCCAGCCTGACCCCGAAGCTGTTCGAGGCGTAGCCGGCGACCGAGTCGAGACCCGAGTCCAGGCGCTGCGCCGTCGCTTCGAGACGCAGACCCGACTCGCGGCCGAGCGGCACGCTGGCCAGCGCGAACAGGCGCAGCGCGGACTGGCCATCGATCTTCACCAGCGCGCGACCGCCCTGATCCTCGTAGGAGGAGCTGCCGATCTCCGCGCTGAGCTGGAAGCCGAAGCCGGAGGACAGCCAGGCGCTGGTGCGCACGAAGCCGGCGTGGCGCACGTAGTCCTTCGGGGCCCAGAAGCCGTTGCGGAAGTCACGGTCGTGGTCGAGGTACTGGAACGAGTAGCCGACCACCAGCGGCACGCCGCGGCCGAGCTGGAAGCGCTTGCCGAGGTTGGCGGACAGCTCGGTGCGGTCGATGTCGCCGCTGTCGCTCGTGACCTGCCAGCGGGCGAGCACCGCTTCGGCCAGCAACTGCGGGCCGAACTCGGCGTCGAACCGGGCGTCGAAGCGGTTGGCCTCGATGCCGTCCTCGATCTGCACGGGGCCGTAGGTCAGGTTCTCGCGGGCGACCGAGACCGCGCCGCCCACGGCGCGGCCGAGGCCGAAGCGGAAGGTCAGGCCTCCCGCCGCCTTCGACTCCGACTCCCCGCGCAGGTCCTCGATCTGGTCCAGGCCGGCACGCAGTTCGAGCCGCCGTCCCGCCCCGGCGGCGATCGTCGCGTTGGCCTCGAACGAGGTCACGTTGACGTCGTCGTCGCGGTCCTCGTACTCCGCCCGCGCGTGCGTGGCCCGGAAGCCGATCTGGTTGCCGTTGCGCAGCCCCGTCGCCGCTTCCAGTTGCAGCCCGTTGCGCTGCAGGTCCTGGTTGTCCTCCGCGGCGCCGAAGCCCAGCGACACGCGCGGGCCGATCTGGCGCCGGGCGGCCTTGTCCAGCCACGAGAGCTGGACGTCGTCCGGCTGGCTCGCGCGCAGCTCGCGCAGCGACTCCAGCGCGCTCGGCGTGTCGGACCAAAGGTCGAGCCAGGCGAGCGCCAGCCGCGCCGGGCGCGCGCCGGGCTCGATGCCGAGGGCCTGGCGGTAGGCCTCGCGGGCCTCGGGCCCGCGGCCCGTCCGCGCCAGCGCCTGCCCGCGCCCGACCAGCGCCTCGACGTTGGCGGGCTCGGCCGCGAGGACCGCGTCGAACAGCGAGAGCGCCTCCCCGTAGCGGCCCTGCTGCAGGGCGGTGGCCCCCTGCTTCAGGCGCTCCGCCGTCGGGGCGTCCGCAGCCTCGAGCATCGGCGCAACGAACGTCGCGCACAGCAACAGCGCACCGCAGCGGTTCAACACCTTCATCTTGGGCTCCTCGTGGACGAGATCGTAGCAGACGGCGCCTCCGCAGTCGGGGGCAGCACCTCGAACAGCGCCACGCCGTCGTTGCGGAACAGCAACCGGAGGCGGTCGCTGGCGCGCCATTGTGCGAGCGCCTCCCAGTCCGCGGGCGCCATGTCGCGCGGGCGCCAGACGTTGAAGTGGCTGGCCCGCCTGTGTCGCGGCTCGGCCGCCTGCCAGGCGAAGAAGCGCCCGCCGACGGCGATCAGCACCCGGCTCGGCGCCTCCCGCGCGAGACGGTCGCGCACCTGCAGTGCCGCGTCGGCCGCGGTCGCGGCGTCCGCCGGCCACAGGCGGTCGACCAGGTCGCGGGTGCGCCCGCTGGCGAAGGTGCCACCCTGGGTGTTGACGCCGGACAGCCCCTCCAGGATGTGCTGCGTCGCGGGCTCGCCGACCAGCAGTGCCGTCTCCGGCGGGAAGCGCTCGCGCAGGAACGCCGCCGCCGCGCGCTCGTCGGCACTCGACAGGGTGTGGACGCCGTGGTGCGGCTCGCGCTTGAACGAGGCCTTCTGGCCCGTTCCGAAGATCGCGAGCCAGGCGGCGAGCCACGCCGTGATCCCCACGATGCCGGCGCCCGACGCCAGCAGGCGCAGCCCGGCCGCCATCACCATCGCCCCGAGGAAGTGGAACAGGGTGGCGAACTTCATCACGTACGGCAGCGGGGAGAGCGCCGCAGCCAGGGCGACGCCCGTGGCGGCGGCCAGCGCCGGGCCCGGGGCTGGCCCGCGCCACAGCAGCAGCGCGCCCAGCGGGAGCAGCAGCAGCGACGCGAAGCCGTGGGCCCGGCGCATCAGCCGCCAGACGTCGGCCGGCCCCAGCGTGAAATGGGCGCTCTCCGCCGTGCCGAACGGGTCGAGCACGAGACCGCCGGCGTGGCGCGCGACGAGCGCTGCGGCCAGCGCGCCCGCGGCCACCGCCGAGGCCGCGATGGCCAGGCGCCGGGCGCGCGCCGGCTCCAGTCGGGCGAGCAGGCCGAAGCCGATCACGAGCGGCCCGGCCAGCACCCCGACGAAGAAGTGGGAGGCGACCAGGAACGCGGCCCAGCGCAGCAGCGCCGGCGTGCCGGTGGCGCCACCGGCGATCGAACCCAGCGCCGCCGTGAAGAACACCGCGGTCAGCGTCTGCGGCATGTGGAACAGCGACGTGTAGGCCACGTGGGACTCGAAGCTGAAGGCGGCGACCACCATCGCCCAGGCCGCCGCGGACCGCGAGCCGAGCACGCGCCTCGCGGTCCAGCCGGTCACGCCCACGGCCACGAACGTGTGGAGCGTGTCGAGGCTCCATGCGAACCCGGCCGGGTCCGGCGCCAGCAGCGCCCGCGGGAAGCTCAGGAGCGCGTGGTAGAAGGGCAGGTAGGTGTCGAGCGTGAAGGTGTCCGAGTAGGAGCGCAGCGAGAGGTGGACGTGGCCGCGCAGCATCTGCTCGGACAGCGCGAGGTGCTCGAACATGTCCCAGTTGAGAAGCGCCGGGTAGGGACTGTCGGCCCGCCAGACGGCGACCGCGGCGGCCGCGGCCGCCAGCCCCGCCGCCGTCAGCGGCACGTCCGTCACCGCCAGCCCCCCCCGCCCGCCGCGGGCGAGTGCCAGGAGCGCCGGCAGCGCCAGCGCGGCCGCGCCCGCCTGGAGCAGTGCCAGCCGCGTCCCGGCCTGCCACCCGAAGAGCCCCGCCGCGACGTTGACCGCTGCCAGCCACGCGGCCAGCGCCAGCGTGCCCGCGATCCACGCGTCGGGCAGCGCCGGCCTGCGCCCGCCGCGCCCGAGGAGCGACGCGCCCGCCGCGAGCGGCAGCAGATAGAAGAGCGCCGCCGCCGCCAGCGCCGCGATCACGGCGCGAGCCCGGCGGGCAGCGCCGCGTGCAGCCGGACCGCCACCTCGAGCGGCGACCCCTGGGGCGTGGAGAGCCGCTCCTGTCGCAGCACGATGTTGCGGCGGCGGTCCACGCGCAGCCGCGAGCCCGGCTGCCCGAGCAGGTACAGCGCGGCGCCCGAGCGGGTGTCGAGGAGGGCGAGGTAGGCGGCGTCCTCCGGCAGGCCGCGCCACGGGTCGGGGTCGGTGTCGGCCTCGAGGCCCAGGCGCGCCAGCAGCGCCGCGTCGTCCAGGCGCGTGTAGGCGATGCCGCGCCCGTCGTGGACGACGTGCGCGTCCTCCAGCGCGAAAGCGTGGGCGTAGTGGGCGATTCCGGGGCCGAGGCCCGTGACGCGCTTCTCGAAGCGCAGCGCGATCGCGTCGGGCCGCACGACGATGGAGATCGGCCGGTCGCGGGCGGCCACCCAGGAGACCCGCGGTCGTCCCAGGACGGCGTCGAAGGCCGCCCACGCTTCGGTCCAGGCGCCGGGTTCCGCCCGACCTGGCCAGGTCCCGGGCGCGCACACCGGAATCGTCTCGTGGGGTGATGCCTCCCGAGCGGCCGTCTCGTGGCAAGCCTGGACGCGGATCGCCACGCCCGACTGGCGGGCGACCACGGCGACGCCGAAGGGCTGGGTCCGGACCTCGAAGGCCCCGAACGGGAAGTCCTGGGTGACGGACGCCCACTCGGCGCCGGCCACCGACAGCAGCGCGGTCGCCACGGCCAGCGCTGCTGCGGCCATGGAGCGCGGGCGCAGGGGAGCGGCGAACTTCATCGGGAGACGCGGCGAGCCAAGGGAATACCGGGGGCGTGAATATACTCCGGCATGTCCTTCTCCCGGAGTCTGGTGGCGGCGCTCGCGCTTTGCGCGCCGGGGATCGCGACCGCGGCGCTCGGCAGCCCCTCCCACCACAGGCCCCGCAACGTGATCCTGATCAGCCTCGACACGCTGCGGGCGGACCGCGTCGGCGCCTATGGGCACGCGGGCGGGCTGACCCCGACGCTCGACGCCCTCGCCGCCCGCGGCACCCGCTTCGCCGACGCCTCCTCGACGTCGGCCTGGACCTCGCCCGCCCACGCCTCGCTGTTCACCGGGCTCTACCCGTCGCGGCTGGGCCTCGTCGCCTACAGGGGCCTCGAGTCGGCCGAGGTGCTCGGCGAGGCGCACACGACCCTCGCCGAGGTGCTGCGCGCGCGCGGCTGGCAGACGCGGGTCCTGACCGGGGGCAACTTCGTCGCGGCGCGGCTCGGCTTCGGCCAGGGGTTCGAGGCCTACGACGACTGGGCCTGGCGTTTCGGCGAACACGAGAAGGGGCTGCAGGAGTTCCTCGCGGGGCGGGATCGCGGCCGCCCGTTCCTGTTGTTCCTCCACGGTTACGACGCCCATCACCCCTATGAAGCCGAACCGGACCTCGCCCGCCGCCACTACGGCCAGTACGGCGGCAGCTACGACGTGGCCCGCTTCTGCCGCGAGGACCCGCCAGCCGCAGGCCCCGACCTCGACTACGTCAAGGCGCGCTACGACGCCGCCGTGGCCACCGCCGACCGCAGCCTCGGGCGGCTCCTGGCGATGATCGACGCCGACGGCACCCTCGCGGAGTCGTTGGTGATCGCCGTGTCCGACCACGGCGAGGAGTTCTACGAACACGGTGGCTGCGACCACGTCGACCGCATGTACCAGGAGGTCGTCCAGGTGCCGCTGCTGATCGCGGGGCCCGGCGTGCCCGCCGGCCGCGTGGTGCGCGCGCCCGTGTCGCTGGTCGACGTGATGCCCACGGTGCTGGACGCGCTGGGGTTGTCCCGGCTCCCCGGCGACGGGCGCAGCCTGTGGCCCGACCTCGGCGGCCGCCGCGCCGCGGAGCGCACGCTGCTCGTCGAGAGCGGGCGCGACGACGCCGTGCTGCGCGCCGTGCGCCGCCTCGCGCTCAAGCTGCACGTCGGCGCGACCGGCCGCCCGGGCCCGCTCTTCGACCTGTCCCGCGACCCCGGGGAGCGCGAGGATCTCGCCGGCTCGCGCCCGGCGCTCGTGCAGCGGCTGCTGGCGGAAGTGGCCGGGCGCGCCGTGGCTCCCGCAGAGCGGATTCCGCTCGACCCGGGACTGCGGGAGCGCCTGAAGGCGCTGGGCTACATCCAGTAACGCGCGGCCGGCCGCCCCGCGGCATCTGTGGTAGCGTGCGACGCTCTGATGCCGAGATCGTCGGGCGCGTCCGCCCTGCTCCCCGCGCGGTTGCGCGCGTGACGGACCTGCTGATCACCGGCGCCACCGGCCTGCTCGGCCGCCGCCTGCTGCGCGAGTGCTGCGCGGCCGGGATGGAAGTCGCGTTGCTGGTGCGGCCCGGGCCGCAAGGCAGCGCCGCGCAGCGGGTCGACGCGTTGATGGAGGAAATCGGCGGCAGCCGCGAGCTGCAGCGGCCGCGGGTGGTCGAGGGCGACCTCGCCGATCCGGCGCTGGCGCAGGACCCCGCGCTGCGCGACGCGCTCGCCGCCAGCCGCGCCGTGATCCACTGCGCTGCCAGCCTGAGCTTCGTGGCCGACCCCGCGACGGGCGAGCCGGAGCGAACCAACACCGCAGGCACCGCCCGCCTGCTCGAGCTGTGCCGTGTCGCCGGCGTCCGCGAGTTCCATCACGTGTCCACCGCCTACGTCAACGGCGCCCGCCGCGGCCGCGTGCTGGAGACCGAGACCGCGGAGGCGTGGAACAACCCGTACGAGCGCAGCAAGGCGCGCGCCGAGGCGCTGGTGGCGGCCTCCGGCATCCCGTCGGTCACGATCTACAGGCCCTCGATCGTGATCGGCGACGCGCTCGATCCGGCGACCGTCGCCCTCGCCTTCGACACGCCCGTGCGGCTCGCGGGCCTGCTCGGCGGCACGCCGGACGCGGAAGAGCTGCTGCGGCTGCTCGCGCTGCGCGGCGACGAGGGCAAGAACCTGGTGCCGGTCGGCTGGGCCGTCCGGGCGCTGCTCGCGATCGTCCGCGATCCCCGCCTGCACGGCCGCACCTACCACCTGACCCACCCGCAGGCGACGCCGGTGCGGGCGATCTGCGAGGCCGTGGCGGCCGCGCTGGAGCACCCGCGCCGTCCGCTCGCCTCGCCGGCGGCGATGAGCGCGATCGAGCAGGGCCTCGCGCCCTACCGCCCGTACCTTCGCGACGACCCCGAGTTCGACGCGACCAACACCCGCGCCGCGCTGCCGGGCCTGCCCTGCCCCGAGCTGGCGGCCTCCGACCTGCTCGCGGCGGCCCGTGCCGCGCTGCGCCGCGCGGCGGGGCCCGCGCTCCCGGCCCCGGCGGCCGTCGACGCGGGACGCCTGCTCCACGAGCCGCTGGCGATCGTCGGCATGGCCTGCCGGCTGCCGGGCGCGCCCGACCTCGACGCCCTGTGGGACCTGGTAGCGGCGGGCCGCTCCGCGCTCGGCGAGTTGCCGCCCGAGCGCCTCGACCGCGACCTCTACTTCGACCCGCGGCGCGGGACTCCAGGTCGCACCTACACGACGATCGGCGGCCTCGTCGCGCAGCAGCCGCCGGACCCCTGGCTGAGCGCGCACGCGGCAGAAGCTCTCGAGCGGGCCGACCCGTGCCACGCCGGCTTCTGCTCCGTCGCGGTGGAGGCGCTGCGCGACGCAGGCCTGCCGCCGCCGGGGCTGGAGGGAAGGCGGATCGGGGTCTGGGTCGGCCACTCCGGCGGCAGCCCGCGTGGGCCCGAGCTGGCGGCCGCGACGCTGGCCGCGGACACCGCGAGTCACCTGGGCGCGGACGGCGTGCTCGCGGGCCGGGACCCGGCCGAGCGCGACCAGTTGTCCGCGGCGCTGGCCGCGGCGCTGCGCGAGGGGCGCCCGCGACGCGACGCGCAAGGAGGACCGGCCCTCGAGGCCAACGAGGCGGCGGCACTGGTCGCGCGCAGCCTGGGGCTGACCGGTCCCGCGCTGGCGCTCGACGCGGCCTGCGCATCTTCGCTGGTGGCGCTGGCGCTCGCCGCGCTGGCGCTGCAGCGCGGCGAAGTCGAGGCTGCCGTGGTCGGTGGTGCCTCCTGGAACAAGGCCGAGAGCCTGATCCTCTTCTCGCAGGCGCAGTCGTGCAGCGCCTCCGGCTCGCGCCCGTTCGACCAGCGGGCCGACGGCCTGGTCGCCTCGGAGGGCCAGGTCGCGATCGTGGTCAAGACGCTCGCGCGCGCCCTCGCCGACGGTGATCGCGTGCGGGCGGTGGTGCGCGGCATCGGTCTCGCGAGCGACGGCCGCTCGCGGCACCTGTGGGCGCCGCGCCGCGAGGGACAGCTCGCCGCGCTCGCGCGCGCGTACGGCCCTGGCGTCGAGCCCGCGCGCGTCCAGTACGTGGAGGCCCACGCCACCAGCACCGCGGTCGGCGACGCGACGGAGCTGCAGGCGCTCGGCGAGTTCTTCGCCCCTCATCTCGCCCCCGGCGCCGCCGCCATCGGCAGCCTCAAGTCGAACCTCGGCCACACCCTGGAGACCGCGGGCCTCGCCAGCCTGATCAAGACCGTGCTGGCGATCGAGCGGGAGCGGATCCCGCCGACCGTCGGCGTGGAGGAGCCCAACCGGGAGGTCGACTGGGAGCATTCCCCGTTCGCCCTCGCCCGCGAGCTGCGGCCGTGGCCGCAGCCGGCCGACGGCGGCCCGCGGCGGGCCGGGGTCAGCGCCTTCGGCATCGGCGGCCTCGACGCCCACGTCGTGGTCGACGAGTTCCGGCCGGAGTCGGCGCCCGCGGTGCGGAGGGCCGTGCCGCGCCCCGAGATCGCGATCGTCGGCCGCGGCCTGGTCGTCCCCGGCGCCTTCGACGTTCCCGCGCTCGGCCGCCTGCTGGCCACGGCCGGCGACGCGCTCGGCGCGCCGGGGGACCCGCGCTGGCGCGACGAGAGCGCGGTCGTGCCCGGGCCCGCGCGGCACTGGCAGACGCCCTCGCGGCGCGGCGGCTATCTCGTCGGCTACCCGCTCGACTGGCGCCGGCTGCGGGTGCCGCCGCTGCAGCTCGCCCGCGCCAACCCGCTGCAGTTCCTGCTGCTGGACGCGGTGCGCCAGGCGCTGCGCGACTCCGGGCGCGGCCGCGCCGGGCTCGACCGCGCGCGCACCGCCGTCGTCGTCGGCTCGGTGTTCGGGGGCGACTTCGCCAACCAGCTCCAGGCGGGGCTGCGGCTGCCCGACGCGCGCCGGCACCTGCTCGCGCTGCTGGCGGCGCGCGGCTTCGCCCCCACCGAGGCGGAGCGTGTCGCCGATGCCTTCGAGCGGGCGTTCCTCGCCTCGCGCCCCGCGCTCCTCGACGAGACCGGCTCCTTCACCTCCAGCACCCTGGCCTCGCGGATCGCCAAGACCTTCGACCTGATGGGCGGCGCGCTGGCGCTCGACGCCGGCGAGGCGTCGTCGCTGGCCGCGCTCGACGCGGCCGCCGGCCTGCTCGAGAGCGGCGCCTGCTCGGCGGTGGTGTGCGCGGCGGCGCAGCGGGCGATGGACCTGGTGGCGTTCGAGGCGCTCTCGCTCCAGGGCTGGCTCGCGGAGCGAGTGCCGGGCGAAGGCGTCGCCGCCGTGATGCTGAAGCCGCTCGCGGCCGCCCGCCGCGACGGCGACCGCGTCCACGGGGTCCTGCGCCGCCGCGGCACCGCCTTCGCGGTCGGGGCGCCCGAGGTCGCGGTTGCCAGGTCGCTCGCGCAGGGCGCCGGCGGAGCCGCGAGCCCCGCTCGGCTCGAGGCCGGCACGGCGGGGGAGACCGAGGCGCTGGCCGCGGCGTTTCCCGCGGCGCGGCGGCCCGATCCGCTGGCGGCCAGGGTCGGGCATCTCGGCGCGGCACACGGCCTGGCCTGCGTGGTGCGGGCCACGCTCGAGGGCGGCGAGACCGCGGTGGCGACGGGGGCCCGTGCCGGCTTCGGTGCGCACGTGGTCGTCGCAGCGGCCACGCCGACGGCGTCTTCGGAAGCCGCGACCGAGCGGGTCCGCCTGCGGCTCGCAGCGCCGACCCTCGAGGCGCTGGCGGCGCAGGCCGCCGCGGCCCTCGCCGACCTGCCGCGCGCCCTCGACGCCTGCCCTGCGGAGCTGCCGCCCGGGCGCTTCGCTCTTGTCGCCGTCGCCGCGGAGGTCGCGGAGCTGCGCGAGGCCCTCGAGCTCGCCGCGCGTCATCTCGCCGATCCCCGCTCGCGCGGCCTGCTCGACGAGCGCGGCCTCTTCGTCCGCGAGCGGCCCGCGACGCCGCCTCGCGTCGCCTGGCTCTTCCCCGGCCAGGGCTCCCAGTACGAAGGAATGCTCGACCGCATCGACTCGCCGGCGGCTCGCCGCGTCCGCGCCGCCGCGGACGCGGCGCTGGCGGAGGCGGGAACCGGGAGCGGCGACGCCGAGGCGGTGGCCACCCAGGTCGGCATGCTGGTCGCCGACCTCTGCTTCGCCGCAGCGGCGACCGAGTCGGGCCTGAAGCGCGATGTCGTCGCCGGGCACAGCTACGGCGAGCTGCCCGCCCTGGTGGCTGCCGGGGCGATCGACCTCGGGGCCGCGCTGCGGCTGACCCTCGCCCGGGCCCGAGCGGTCGCCGCCGCCCCGGTCGCAGGCGGGCTGCTGTCGCTCGCCGCGGACGCGGAGAGCGCGGCGGCCTGGCTGGCGGACGCCGGGCTGCTCTGGATCACCCACTGCAACGCGCCACGCCAGACCGTGGTCGGCGGCGCGCGAGCGGCCCTCGAAGCGCTGCGCCAGCGGCTGGCCGATCAGGGCGTCGCGTCGCGGCCGCTGGCGGTCGCGGGCGCGCTGCACACGCCTCTGATGGCCGCGGCCGGCGAGGCCGTCGCCGCGGCGCTGCGCGGCGAGCGGCTGCGCCCGCCCACGACGCCGTTCCTGAGCAACGTCTCGCTGCGCCACGAGGCCGAGCCGGCAGCGCTGTGCGAGAACCTCGCGGGCCAGCTCGTCCGCCCGCTCCAGTACGTGGACCTGGTGCGGCGGCTGCGCGCGGACGGTCACGGCGTGCTGCTCGAGGTCGGGCCCGGCCAGGTGCTGACCGGCCTGCACCGCCAGATCCTCGCGGGAGAGGACGTCGAGCTCTTCGCCCTCGACCACCCGCGGCGCCCGCTGCGCTCGCAGCTCGCGCGGGCCGGCGCGCTGCTCGAGTGCCTGGGCGCCGTCGCCGCGACCGACCCGGCGCGGCCGGGGGCTGACCGGCCGGCGCCGCCCGCCCACCTCGTCGAAGAGTTCGATGCCACCCGCCCACGCCGCCGCCGCACGGCGCGGCGCGCCGGGCGGAGGCCGCGGCCCGACGCCGCAGTGGCGCCGGCAGCGGGGCGAACCGCCGCTTCGTCGCTCGAGCGCTTCGTCGTCGACTTCGTCGTCGAGCACACGGGCTACCCGCGCGAGGCCGTGCGGCTCGACTGGGACCTCGAGGCCGACCTCGGCGTCGACAGCATCAAGCGCGCGCAACTGCTCGGCGAGCTGGGCGAGCTGATCGGCCTCGACGAGGCGCGCACGCGGGCGCTCGGCAGCGCGCGCCACCTGGGCGAGCTGGTCGCCCGCGCCGAAGCCGAAGCCCGCGCCGTCGGGTTCGAGATTCCCTCCCGGAGCCGGGACGAACGTGGCGCCAGCGCGGCGCACCCGGAGCCGGCGTTGTCGCACGCGCTCGTCGCCCCCGAGCCCGCGCTCGCCACCCGCTACGTGGTGCGAGTGGAGCCCGCTCCGCTTCGGCCCGGGACGCCTGAGCTCCCGCGGCTCGCCGGTGCGATGGCCGTGCTCGGCGATCCCGGACTGGCCGCCGCGTTGCGGGAGCGGCTGCCGGGCGCTCGGGTCCACGACCTGCCGGCGGACGCGGCGGCGGCGGTGGCCGCGCTCGACGCGGCGTGGGCGGGCGAGCCGGTGCCGCACCTCGTGTTGTCGGCGCGCGCAGCGGACGCCGGCGGCACCTGGGCGTCGCGTCGCGCGGGTGGCGTCGACGCCCCGTTCTGGCTGGCGCAGCGGTGGTGGAACCGGGTGCGCCAGGCGGACCTCGGCGACGACGCCACGCTGACCGCGGTCACGCACCTGGGCGGCGCGTTCGGCACCGACCTGGGCATGGGCGCCCCGGACGGCGGGGCCCTGTGCGGCCTGCTCAAGGCCGTGTCGGTCGAAGGCTGGGTGGCGGGCCTGCGGGCGTTGTCGGTGCGGGCGATCGACGCCGCTCCCGACGATGACGCCGCCGACGTCGCGGCACTCCTGCTGCGCGAGCTCGCCGCCCCCGGCCACGACCTCGAGGTCGCCTGGTCCGGCGGGAGCCGCGGCGTCGTGCGGGTCGCTCCGCAGCCCGTGCCCGCGCCGTCCGCCGCGGCTCCGCGGCCGGCGGGGACGTGGGTCTGCACCGGTGGCGCGCGCGGCATCACGGCGCTGATCGCGCGCGAGCTCGGCGTGCGCTACGGGCTGACCCTGCACCTGCTCGGCACCGCCCCTGCACCCGAGCCGGGAGCCACGTGGGGCGAGCGGGCGGCGCGCGATCGCCAGGCCCTGCGCCTGGAGGTGATGGACGTCGCGCACGCCGCCGGCCGCAACGCCGTGCGCGACTGGCAGGCGGTCGAGAAGGCGATCGAGATCGAGGCGACGCTGCGCGCGCTGGCCGCCGCCGGCGTCGAGGCCCACTATCACCGTTGCGACGTCGGCGACGCGGTCGCGGTGCGGAGCACGCTCGAGGAGGTGCGGCGCCGCTCGGGTCCGATCACGGGCGTGCTGCACGGCGCGGGCTGGAGCCGCGACGCCCGCTTCGAGGACAAGCGCCGCGACCAGGTCGAGCGCTGCCTCGCCGCCAAGGTCGACGGCGCGGTCCACCTGCTGGAGGCGACGGCGAGCGATCCGGTGCGCCACTTCCTGGCGATGGGCTCGATCAGCGGCCGCTTCGGCGCCAACGGCCACGCGGACTACTCGCTCGCCAACGACCTGCTCGCCAAGTGCGTGGCGCGGGCGCGGCGCGACCGAAGCGCGCTCGCCGCGACCACCTTCCACTGGCACGCCTGGGACGACGCCGGGATGGCGACGCGGCCGGAGTCGCGCCACGCGCTGGAGCTGGCGGGGCTGCGCTTCATGCCCGCCCGCGAGGGCGTCGCGCACCTCGTGGCCGAGCTCGAAGCCGGCCTGCCCGAGGCCGAGGTCGTGGTCACCGACGAGCGTTACCCGCGCCTGTACCAGCCGCTGCCGGAGGCGCCGTGCGAGGCGGCCTTGCTGGCGGGGGCCGCGCGCACGGAAGCGGACGGCGAGGTCCGCTTCGCGCTGGCCCTCGACCCCGCGCGCGAACCGCTGCTGCAGGACCATCGCCTCGAGGGGGAACCCTTGTTGCCGCTGGTCGCCGGCCTCGAGCTGATGTGCGAGGCCGCAGCACTGGCGCAGCCCGGGTTCCGTCCCACGCTGCTGCGCGACGTCGAGGCGCTGCAGCCGGTGCGCTTCCCGCGCGCGCGTCCGCGGGACCTGACCTTGCGCGTGCGGCCCGCGGCGCCGGCCGAGCTCGAGTGCGCCGTGCTGGTCGACGTCCGCGGCCCGGACGGGCGCCTGATCGAGAAGGATCGGCTCGCGATGCGCGCGCGCGTGGCGGAAGGCCCCGCGCCCGACGCGCCGCGACGCGCGGATTCGAGCGACGTGCGCGACGCGATCCTCTACGCGGAAGAAGGGGCCCCGCTGTGGCACGGACCGCGCTTCCGCACGCTGCGCCGGGTGCGCGTGGAGCCGGGGCGGCTCGTCGGTCGCCTGTCGGCCCCGGCGGTGCGCGAGCTCGGCGGGGTGCATCGCGGCACGCTCGGCTGGCGGCTCTCGTGCGGCGCCCTCGACGGCTGCCTCTACGCGGTCGGCGTGCTGGCGTGGCATGCGGTGCGGGCGGGGCAGACGCTGCCGGCGCGGATCGCGGAGCTGTGGCTGGGGCGGCTGCCCGACCCCGGCGAGGCGTGTCTCGTGGAGGCGCGCCTGCAGCACGCGGGCGCCGCCGGAGCCCGCTTCGATTTCGACCTGCGCGGCGCCGACGGCGCCCTGCTCGCCGCGGCCCGCGGCTACGAGATCGCCTGGCGCGGCGCCGCTCCGGCGCCGCTGGCACTCGTTGCGGAGGCCCAGGCGTGATCGACCTGCACGGCCAGGTGGCGCTGGTGACGGGCGCCTCGCGCGGGATCGGCCGCGCCACGGCGCTGCGGCTGGCCGCGGCCGGCGCGGACGTCGTCGTGCACTGCCTCACCTCGCGCCGCGCGGCCCGCGAGGTCGCCGCCGCGGTGCAGGCGCTGGGCCGCCGCAGCGCGGTGGTGCGCGCGGACGTCGGCGAAGCGCGCGACCTGGCGGCCATGGTCGGCTTCGTCCGTGAGCGCTTCGGCCGTCTCGACGTCGTGGTCAGCAACGTGGCGAGCGGCGGCTTCCGCCCGCTGCTCGAGACCACGCGCCGCCAGCGGGTCGCCGCGATGGACGTCAACGTGTGGGCGCTCGTCGAGCTCGCGCGCGAGGCGCGCGGCCTGCTGTCCCGCGGGCCCGGCCGTGCGCGACTGATCGCGCTGTCCAGCCACGGCGCGCGTCGGCCGCTGGCGGGCTATGGCCTCGTCGGCGCCACCAAGGCGGCGCTCGAGAGCGTGGTCCGCCAGCTCGCGCTCGAGCTCGGACCGGCCGGCGTCAACGTGAACGCGGTGCTGGCGGGCCTGGTCGAGACCGATTCCACCCGCGCCCTGCCCGACGCCGAGTCGCTGTTCCGCGCCGCGCGCGAGGGCAACCTCGCGGGCCGAGAGCTGCGGGCCGCCGATGTCGCCGACGCGGTGCTGTTCCTGGCCAGCCCGCTGGCCGACCAGGTCCAGGGCCAGGTGCTGGTGGTGGACGGCGGCACGGGACTGCGGTGATCGAGAGTCGAGGCTGCTGAAGTGTGGCACTGGCCGCTGCCCGGCCTGCTCAAGCCGCCTGCGGGGCGCCCGGTCGCCACGGTCGAGCCCACGCCGGCGTCCCCGCTTCCCGCGGGCGCCGTCGCCCGCCTGCTGCCCGTGCTGGTCGTGGCGATCGTCTTCCGCGCGCTGCCCGACCTGTGGAGCGAGCATCCCGCGGGTCTCGACTGGGGGCTGTACGTCGCCTGGGCGGACCAGTTCCTCGCCGAAGGACGCCTGCCTTCGGTGCTGCCGCACTACCAGTCGGGGCTCACCCGCTGGCTGTTCTTCCCGGGCGGGCCGCTCGCGCTGGCCCTGCCGGCTTCGCTGGCCGGCGTCGCGCCCGTCGCGACGCTGCCGCTGCTGGCCCTGGTCGGTGCCGTCGAGGCGGCTGGCGTCTTCCTGCTCGCCTGGCGGCTGTTCCGCCGGCTCGACGCGGCGCTGGCCGCCGCGCTGGCGGCTGCCGTCCACCCGGGCTCCGTGGAGATCGCCGCCTGGGGCGGCTTCGGCAACCTGCTCGGGCTCGGCCTGTTGCCCTTCGCGTGGGTGGCCGGGATCGAGTTGTGGGAGCGAGGCGGCGTGCGCCCGGCGCTCGTGTTCGCCGCTGCCACGAGCGCCGTCGCGGTCAGCCACAGCCTGACGGCGTTCTGGCTCTTCGCGACGCTCGCGCTGGCCCTGCTGCCCGTCGCGCTGCGCCACCCGCGCCCGGTGGTCGGCCGATTGCGCGTGGCGCTCCCGGTCGCGGCCGTGCTCTGCGGCCCGGTCCTGCTGCACGCTGCCGACGTCGGCCAGCGGGTGGGGGGGCTCGGGTTCTTCTTCGGGGCCGACGATCGTTTCGCCGAGACGGGTGGCTTCGTCGCGGAGGCCGTGCTGAGCCCGGCCGGCGCGATCTCGGTCGCGCTGCTGCTGCCCGGGCTCGCGGTGCTGGTGCTGCGTCGCGCGACGCCCGCGGCCGGCCGGGCCCTGGTGATGGCCCACCTCGCGCTCGCCGTCGCGTTCACGTTCGGCGGCCCCCTCGGCCTCCACTTCCACCACTGGCGCGCCGCGTTCTACTTCGGCCTGTTGTCGCAGCTCGCCCTGGGCGCGCTGCTGCTGGCCTTCGACCGCGGCCGGGTGCGGACCGTGCTGGCCGTGGCGCTGCTGGCCGGTCTCGCTGGCCCCGCGCTCGACACCGCGGCGCGCTCGGGTGCCGCCTACCGCGTCGCTTCACCCGCCCTCGACGAGGCCGCTGCCTGGCTGCGAGCACACAGCGCACCCGACGACGTGGTGCTCACCAGCAACTGGCTCGGCTTCCACCTGCTGCGCGCGGTGCCGCGGCCGACCCTGGTCGCCGTGCCCGAGCGCGACTTCTTCAACGCCAGCCCGGCGGCCGTGGCGCTGGCCCGCGACGCGCGCCGGATGCTCGCGGGAGAAGCGGACGCGGCGAAGCTGCTCGCCGCCCGGCGCGTCGACTGGGTCGTCGTGCGGCGCAGTGGCGCCGACGTGCCGGACCCAGCGCAGTCGCGGGCCTGGCTGCGGCGCGAGCCCGCCGTGGAGCCGGCCTGGGCCAATGCCGAGGTGGCGATCTACCGGGTGCGGCCGTGAAGGGCGGCACGTCGATCGCGGCGGGCCTGGCCGTCGCGGCGACCGCCCTCGCGCTCGGAGTGCCCGGGGCGCGCCCGGCCCTGATCGCCGCGGGCCTCGCCGCCTACGCCCGGGTGCTGGCGCTGTGCCTGCGCGGCGTGCCGGTCGCCGAGGACACCCCGCCGCCTCCGGCGCGCCGCGCCGGCGGGCTCGGCCTCCTCGGCGGGCTCGCGGTCCTGGCGGGGGTCGAACCCGGGCCAGCCGCCGTGATCGCCTGCGCGGCATTCGCGCTCGGCATCGCCGCGGTGGCGGAGGCCGCGGGCGGCGCGCGCCCGGGTTCGTTCGCGCGCGGCCTCCTCCCGCTGGCCGCGGTCGCGGCGGGCGGGGCACTGCTGCTGCCCGCTGCGGCGCGGGCAGCGCTCGCGGCGAGCGCGATCTTCTTCGTCCCGGGCTTCGCGTGGAGCAAGGCCCTTCTCCCCGATCGCGGCGTGGCCGAGCGCGCCCTGTGGTCGGTGCCGCTGTCTTTCGCCCTGGTCGTGCCAGCCGCCGCCTGGCTCGACGCCGCCGGCCTCGCGGTGGGGCCCGCAGCGCTCGCGGGGCTGGGCCTCGCGCTGTCGGCGGCCGGTCTCGCGGCGAGCCGCCGCGACGCCCGGGCGGCGGTGGCTTCCGTGCTGGCGCTCGCGGCCCTGGCGGGCCCGGCCGCAGCCACCCCCCTCGAGGGCGTCGCCCACACGCTGCTGGAGCTGCGTGGCCCGGCGGGCGCCCGGATCGCGACGGGCGAGCTGGCCCAGTGGCCCGAGGGCGAGCGGGTGACCGCGCAGACCCGCTTCCGCTTCGGCGACGGATCGACGCACGAAGAGACGGCGGTGTTCGTCGCCGCGCCTCGCCCCCGGCTCGAGAGTTACGCGCTCCGGCAGACGGGGCCGCGATTCGGCGGCGAGCTCGAGGCGCGGTTCGACCGCACCAGCGGGCGCCACTCCTGGCGGCGGACCGCCACGGGCCGAGAGCCCGAGTCCGGCGCCGGCGAGATCGAGATCCCCGACGACGCAGCCAACGGGATCCTGTTCCAGGCGCTGCGGCATGCCTTGATGAAGGGAGAGGAGCCCTCGGTGTCCTGGGTCGTGTTTCGCCCGGCACCGCTGGTCCTGCGCTTCGGCGTCACCCGCGAGGCCGGCGCGCCGGTCGTGGTGCTGGGCGAAGAGCGGCCGACCGTCCACAACGTCATGCGCCCGGCGCTGCCATTCCCGCTCAACTGGGGCGCGACGCTCGCGGGCGTGGAGCCGCCGGAGCTGCACGTCTGGATGCTGCCCGGGCCGGCGCCCTCGTTCCTGCGCTTCACCGGCCCCCTGATGGCGGGCGGGCCGGCGTGGACGATCGCACCCATGGCGCCGCGGTTCGCCGCTCCGCCCCGCTGAGGGCGGGCGATACTCGGGCGCCCGATGGAGCCTGCCGCCTCGACCGCCGGTCGCCTGCCGCACCTGCTTCCGCCCGCGGCCTACCACGACCCGGCCTGGGCGCGGCGCGAGCACGAGCGGCTGCTGAAGCCGGGCTGGCACCTCGTCGCGACGGTGCCCGAGCTGTCGCAGCCCGGCGACTTCGTGACCGCGTCGCTGCCCGGCGGCGCCGTGCAGGTCCGCAACTTCGGCGGCGAGCTGGTGGCGCTCTCCAACGTTTGCAGCCACCGCCACTGCCTGCTGCGCGACGTCGAGCGCGGCCGCGACCCGCGCCTCGACTGCCCGTACCACGGGTGGGAGTTCGGCGCGGACGGGCGCACCCGCACGATCCCCGATCCGCGCAGCTTCGCGCCGTTCGACCGCGACCGCGACGCGTTGCCCCGCTACCGGCTCGAGCGGCTGGGCCAGTTGCTGTTCGTCTGCTGCGACCCCGCCGCGCCTCCGCTCGCGACGCAGCTCGGACCGCTGGCGCAACGGGTCGAGGAGCGCTTCGGGACCGGGTGGCGGCTGACGCTGCGGAGCTCGTGGCCGCAGGCGGCCAACTGGAAGGCGGTCGTCGAGAACACCCTCGAGGCGTACCACGTGGCGAAGGTCCATCCCTGGACGCTCGGCTCGGCGCCGATGCCCGGCACCTTCGTCGAGGAGATCTCCGCGGGCCAGACCTCGTTCGCCACGACCCACTTCGCCTCCCGTGACCGCGTGCAGCAGGCGCTGGTGCTTCTCGAGCGCGGGCTGCTGCGCGGCCTCGGGCGCGGCCAGGAGGCCCGCTACTGGCACCACCACGTGTTCCCGAACCTGCTGTTCGCCTTCACCGACACGCTGAGCCTCGCCACCTGCGTGACGCCCGGAGCGGGCCCGGGGGCGTCGCGGCTCGTCGCCCGGCAGTTCGCGCCCTCGCGGCCGGGGGCGGGACCGCTGGCGCTGGCGCTGCGGGCCTGGGGCTGGGGCGGGGCCCGCGTCACGGCCCGCATCCTGGACGAGGACCGGCGCCTGATGCCGGCGTTGCAGAAGGGACTGGAGGCGAGCCCCCACGCGGGCGTCCTCGGCGCGGGCGAGCAGCGCATTCACGCTTTCCAGCGACACGTGCTCGAGAGCGTCGGGCTCGAGTGAACGGCGCCTGGCCGCTGACGCCGCTCGAGCAACTCCTGGTCGAGGCGCAGGGCGGCGACCTGCACTTCTTTGCGCGCTTGCGTTTCGCCGGCCGCTTCGAGCGTGCCGCGTTCGAGGCCGCCGCGCGGTCGGTGCTCGAGCGCCATCCGCTCGCGGCCTCGACCGTCGCACGGGTCGACGGGCGGGCCTGCTGGCGGCCCGGGCCGGCTCGAGCGCGACTGCGCTGGCTGGCGGAGGACGCTCCCGAGCCGGAGCTGGAGCCCGAGACCCCCGAGCGCGTGCCCGGGCTCGAGACGGTCGTGCGCGAAGGCCGCGACCGGACCGCGGTGACGGTCCGCATCCACCACGCCGTGTGCGACGGTCGCGGGGCCCTGCTCCTTCTGCGCGACTTCTTCGTGGCCTACGCCCGCGCGCTCGGCCGCGAGGCCGTGCCCGAACCGCTCGAGACGACGCGAATTGCCGCGCGCGGCCACCTGGGGCTGCGGCCCGCGCTGGCGCCGCTGCAACTCCTCGGGCTGGTCGGCGTGCGCCGCGCGCTCGGCCGCCGGCCGCTTCGACTCCCCGGGCAGGGGACTGCACCGGTCGATTCTCGCCCCGCGGCCACGCCGCCACGCGCGCTCGATCGCGGGAGCAGCGACGCCTACAGGCGGGCTGCGCGCCTCGCGGGCGTCAGCGAGAACGCCCAGCTCCTGCGCGACACCTTCGTCGCGCTCGGGCACTGGCTGCGCGCCCACGGCGAGGCGCCCGACGCCCGCCGCTGGTTGCGGCTGCTGGTGCCGTGCGACCTGCGCACGCTCGAGCACCGGTCGTTGCCCGCGGCGAACGTCCTCAGCCAGGTCTACGTGGATCGCCGGTTCCGCGCACTGGAGGACCCGGCAGCGCTCCTGCGCGGGCTGCACGGGGAACTGGCGCTGATCCGCGGATGGCGGCTGGAGCTCGCGTTCCTGCTCGCGCTCGCGGTCGCGCGAGGCCTGCCGCCGCTGTGGCGCCTCCTCGTGCGGGCGCCGCGGGCGATCGCGCCCACGGCCCTGCACACGGCGCTGGGCCCGCTCCACGTCCCGCTCGCCCTGCGCGACGGGGAAGGGCGCTTCGCCGTCGGCGCCCTGGTGCTCCAGGAGCTCGACCTGCTGGGTCCGCTGCTGCCGCACGTGCCGGTGTCGTTGACGACCCATCGCTACGCGGGCCGGCTGACGACGAGCCTCCGCTACGACCCGGCGGTGCTGTCGAGCGACGCGGCTGCGGCCCTGCACGAAGCCCTCGAGGCGTGCCTGCTCGAGAGCGCGCGCCGTGCGGCGCCGGCTGGCCGATAATCACGGCGGTGACCGGGACTTCGCCTGGCGACCGCAGCCGCACCCGGGTCGAGGAGGAAGTGCGCTCCGTGCTGGCCGAGGCCCTCGGGCTGGCGCCGGAGGAGATCGCGCCGGCGGCGCGGCTGCGAGCGCTCGGAGCCGAGAGCCTCGACCTGCTGACGGCGCTGACCGAGCTGGAGGAGCGGCTCGACGGGGTCCGCCTGCCGACGGACGCGCTCTCCGCCGAGTCGACCGTCGACGACCTCGTCGAGGAGCTGTGGCGCGCCTGGCGCGCGCAGGCCTGACGGTTGCGCCGCGTCGTCGTCACCGGCCTCGGCGTCGTCAGCGGTCTGGGCAGCGACCTGGACACCTTCTGGCGTCGCTGCCTGGCGGGGGAGGCCGTCGTGACGCCGATCCCGGACCTCTGGGCCCGCTGCGAGCCGCGGTCCCGCCACCACGCTCCGCTCGGTCCGCTGCCCGACGATCCGGCGCTGGCGCCGCGACTCGAGCGCAAGCGGCTCGATCCCGTGGCCTGGATCGCGCTCCACGCGGCCGCGAGCGCGTTGCACGCTGCGGGCTTCGAGCTGGAAGCCGGGGAACCGCGCGGCGGGCCGCGACGCCTTCGTGGCGTCGACCGCGAGCGCGCAGGGAGCTTCGTCGGAACCGGGGTGGGCGGGCTGTCGAGCTGCCTGGCCAACGGCGCGGTCGCCCTGTTCGAGGCGCCGCGGGCGGCGCTGAGGGCGGCGGCCGCGGCGAGCACCGACGCGACGCTCGCCGCGCAGGTCGCGGCCGTCGCCGAGTCGGTCCCGATGCCACCGGCGTTCAGCCCGTTCACCGTGGCCCAGGTGATGCCGAGCGCGCCCGCCGCGGCAGTCTCGATCAAGTTCGGCCTGCACGGGCCGTCGCGCGCGGCGACCGCGGCCTGCGCCAGCGGCACGGTGGCGATCGGCGACGCGCTGCGCGTGGTGCGCTCGGGCGAGTGCGACCTCGCCCTGGCCGGCGGCTGCGAGTACCTGCACGACGATCACGGCAGCGCGTTCCGCGCCTTCGACGCCGCGGGCGCGCTGGCCCACGGGCCCGACCCCGCGCGTCTCAACCGGCCGTTCGACGCGCAGCGCTCGGGCTTCCTGTTCGCGGACGGCGGCGCCGCGATGCTGGTGCTCGAGGCCGAGGACCACGCGCGCGCGCGCGGCGCCCGCGTCCTCGCCGAGATCCGCGGCTACGGCGAGACCAGCGACGCGCACTCGATGATGGCGGTCGCTCCCGATCCGCGGCAGGCGCGGCGCGCGATCGAGGCCTGCCTGCACGACGCGGGGCTGGCACCGGGCGACGTCGACTACGTGAACGCGCACGGCACGGGCACGCTCGCCAACGACGAAGCGGAAGCGGAACTGCTGCGCGCGCTGTTCGGCGCGCGGCCCTGGGTGAATTCGACCAAGGGCCTGCTGGGCCACACCCTGGGCGCCAGCGGCGCGCTCGAGGCCGCCGTCGCCGTGCTGAGCCTGCGCGACGGCACGACCCACCCGTGCGCGGGCCTCGAGCAGCCGATCGGAGGGTTGCGCTACGTGCGCGAGGAACGGCCGGCGGAGCTGCGCGCCGCCGTCTCGCCGTCGTTCGCCTTCGGAGGGCACAACGCCGTGCTCGCCTTCGCAGCACCCCGCGGCTGACCTGGAGAGCGTCGTCAGCCCGGCAGCAGCCCGCGCCGCTTGAGCTCGGCCATCGCCAGCGGGAACCACACCGTGTACCGCTCGGGTCGGAGCGCGAGGTCGGCCTCGAGTTCGGCCGGCGCGATCCACGCCCACTCGGCCACTTCGGCGGGATCGGCGGCCGGCGTTCCGTCGAAGCGCCCGAGCAGCACGTGGTCCAGCTCGTGTTCCGTCAGCCCGTGGGAGAACGGCGCGTGGTAGACGAAGGTGAACGCGGGCTCGAGCGCGCAGTCGAAGCCCATCTCTTCGCGCAGCCGGCGGTGGGCGGCGTCCGGCACCGCCTCCCCCGGCCGCGGATGCGAGCAGCAGGTGTTGGTCCACAACCCGCCCGAGTGGTACTTGGAAAGCGCCCGCCGCTGCAGCAGCAGCCGCCCCGAGGAGTCGAACACGAACACGGACAGCGCCCGGTGCAGCAGCGCCTTCTCGTGCGCCGCCAGCTTCTCCTCGGTCCCCAGCGCCCGGTCGTCCTCGTCCACGAGCACGACTCGTTCTTCGACGACACTCATCGTTCGATCATAGGCTCGTCGCACGCCGCTGCAGCCGCGTTCCGGAGTGCGACCGCGAGCAGCGACAGGTTCCGGTCGGTGTCCGCGGGGCGACCGTCCAGGGGGTGAACTCCCGGCGCAGGGGGAGCGAGCGGCGGGGGAGCGCTCGGGGGACAAGAAGGCTCCATGCCGAGTTCCGTGATGCGCAGCAGGGCCGCCGCATGAGCCTCGGGGCCTGCGGCACTCTGGGGCCACGTCAGCGTGCCCGAGGCCAGCGCCAGGCCGTCAGGGCTCAGCCAGTCCCAAGCGAGCGTCGTCTGGGCCGTGCTGCCCCACCAGCCGCCACCCTGCACGAACGAGGCGGATTCCTCGCCGCCTTCCGGCTCGAGGCCCGCGGGCAGCGGGACGTACTCGGCCGTGAGCAGGGTCTGCTCGGCTTCGGCGGCCAACAGCATCATCCACGCGGCCTCGCGCACGTTCGAGACGTTCACGCGACCGATCTCCACGGCAGGCCGACGGGCCCGCTCGGTCGCCTCGAAGTCGACGCCGCCGCCCGGCAGGAGCTGGAGCGCCGAACAGCTTCGGGCGATCCACGCCGCACCGGTCGCGAGGTCGAAGGCCGCCAGGCCGTCGCAGAAATCGTAGTGGCCGCGCCGGCCCGTCACTACGAGCCAGCCGCGATCGGGCGCACGAAAACGACCGAGTGGCAGCGCCCATTCCCATCGTCGGCGACTCGCCACGCACTCGGTCCAGGTCGCCCAGCCCAGAGAACCCTCGGCTCGCAGGTCGTCCTCGCAGCGTGCCGGGGAAGGCGCGGGTTCCCGGTCGAGGAACTGGGGTTCGAGCGCCGCGTGAGCCGCGAAGGCCTGCCGGGCGCGCTCGACCCAGCCCGCCGTCTCGCGCCCGCACGTGTCGTCCGCTGCCGGGCAGAGCAGCGGCGCCAGCGCATCCCTCGCCGAGGTCTCCAGCAAGAGCACGCGGCGTGGGGTCGGAGGGAACACCACTCGTTCGCGCAGCGATCCGGCGGAGCCGCCCAGCGGAGGATCGAGTTGAGCTTCGAGCCACCGGCGGCCCCCGGCGTGCCACCAATCGCGCAGGGCGAGCGGATGGGAGAACTCGAGCACCGGGGCGAGCGTGGTGGCGGCCCGGTAGCATCGAGAAGCGAGGAGGGCCCGCACCCCGGCTGTCGCGGCTGGCAGGTCGCCGGTCTCGATGCTCGCCTGGAGGGCGTCCAGGGCCTGCCTCGCGCGCTCGGCCTCCGCTGTCCCCGGGGTTCGACAGCGCTGGCGAGCCCGGGCCTCGGCACGGCGGCCCTTCTCGGCGGCGGCCCCGCCGAGGTCGATCATGGCCCGCGCGACGGCTTCGTCGAGGTCCGCAGCCTGGCTTGCCGCCAGGAGTTCCAGCCGGGCGGCGATCGGTTCGTCGGCCACATGGCCCAGGGCCCGGATGGCCGCGCGCCTGAGGGCAGAGATGTTTCGTTCGCCCTGGGCGATCTCGAGCAGCTCGGGGATCGCTGCCTGCGCGGGCGCTCCGATCTCGCCGAGGACCTGGCCGGCGACGAGGAGCACCCGTTCGTCGCAGCTTTCCGCACACCGAAAGAGACCGAGCAGGTCCGGGACGACGGCCGCACCGAGAAGCCTGAGGGCCCAGGTCAGTTGGGTTGCGGCCTGCGGCTCGCGTCGCAGTTCGGACACGAGGAACGAGATCGCCCGCGGCGTGCCGATCCGCGCGATCGCCGGAGGAATCCACTCGTCGCCTCGCTGACGCGAAGCGATCAACGCGTCCAGGTGCTCCTCTCGAACGGCGGCGTCGCGCAGGGTGTACGACGCCAGGTGGCGCACGGCCTCGCTCGGGTGGTCGAGTAGCGGCAGCAGCGGGGGGACCGCTGCTTCTCCGAACGCGAGCACCGCCCGAGAAGCTTCCTGTTCCGAGTCGCTGATGCCCGGGCCCGGAAGTGCGGCGCCAATCAACGCGCGCACGCACCCCTCGAGGTCGACACAGTCCGCCGGCCGAGCCCCGGCCTCGACTCCCGTGACGGCCAGGACGAGGCCCAGGGCCCAGCGCCGTCCCCTCTGCAGCAGGGCCATGCTCCACCCCTTTCCGGGCTTTGACACCCCTGTCCGGCACGTCGTTCCCCTCGCGGCCTTGCGGCCCGCGCCGCCGCCGAGTCGCGGTTGCGGCTGGAGCCGCGGACGAGCGAAGCAAGTCCGTTTGCGGCGCGCCGCCCGCCCGGGACAGGACCAGCCGAGGGTCATGGGAAGCGGGGCACGCCGCTCGCCGCCGTCGCGCCTTTGGGGCGCGCCGCCGCCGAGTCGCGGTTGCGGCTGGAGCCGCGGACGAGCGAAGCAAGTCCGCCACGAGAGCGGCCCGCGGTGGACGGGACTTGCCGCCGAGCGCGCGCGCGAAGCGCGCGGGCGAGCCGCCGAGTCACGTCCACCCCAACAGAAGCGAGCGCAGCGAGCGAATGGCGGGGTGGACGGGACTCGAACCCGCGACCTCCGACGTGACAGGCCGGCGTTCTAACCGACTGAACTACCACCCCGCTGGTGGTGTGGACGTTGAATTGTGGGAGCCGCGATCCTGGGGCCGGTGGTGGGCGGTACAGGATTCGAACCTGTGGCCACCGGCTTGTAAGACCGATGCTCTACCGCTGAGCTAACCGCCCCGCGGGACGAAGGCGGAGAGTATCGGAGCGCCGCCCCGCTGTCAAACGACGGCGCGTCCCGGGCCATAATCCCGGGATGCGCCTCCGACCGCTGCTGCACGCCTTCGCCCTGCTCGCCCTCGTCGCCGCGCCGGCCGCTGCCCAGGGCTGGGAGACGATCACGCCCGGCGGCGAGACCGTCTGCGCCGACGGCTCGCCGTGGAAGTTCTTCGTCCACCGCGGCGACCCGGAGAAGCTGCTGATCGAGTTCGAGGGTGGCGGCGCCTGCTGGAGCGGCTCGACCTGCGAGCTCGACATCTACACCCGGCGGGTGACCGTCGATCCCGAGCTGGCGCGGCAGCAGGGGCTGCTGGTCGGCATCTACGACCGCAACAACCCGGAGAACCCGTTCCGCGACTGGACCCACGTCTACGTGCCGTACTGCACGGGCGACCTCCACTGGGGCAACGCGGCCACCACCCACGTCGGCACCGCCGGGCCGTTCGTCGTGCAGCACAAGGGCGCGGTCAACGCCGCCACTGCGCTGCAGTGGACCGCCGAGAACGTCGCCGCTCCCGGCCAGGTCTTCGTGGCCGGCTGCTCGGCTGGCGGCTACGGGGCGATCTTCTGGGCGCCGCGCATCGCCGCGCAGTGGCCGGCGGCCCGGCTCGCGCACCTCTCGGACTCCGCGGCGGGCGTGGTGGCGCCGGGGCTGTTCGCCACGCTGTTGCCGGCCTGGAACGCCGCCGCCGCCTGGCCCGGCTTCGTCACCGGCCTCGACCTCGCCGGTCTCGACCCGGCGGCCATCAGCCTGCCGCAGATGTACGACGCGATCCTCGCGTACAACCCCGGAGGCGGCTTCGCGCAGTTCAACACCGCGTTCGACGCGACCCAGATCTTCTTCTACGGCATCTCCAAGAACGAGGTGCTGCTGACCGACGCGACGACCTGGTCGCAGCAGATGCAGGCGAACCTCGCGCGGATCGAGGCCAACCCCAACTTCTCGTCGTACCTCGCGCCGGGCACCGAGCACTGCGTGATCAACCGCGGGGAGTTCTACACGACGACGGTGGGCGATCGCCGGCTGGTCGACTTCGTGCGCGAGCTGGCCGAGACGGGCAGCGCGGGCCGCGTCCGATAGCGCGGCTGGCCGAAGCCCCTCGGGCGCGGTAGCCTGCCGGTCCGTCACGAGGAGGACCGATGCGGATCGCGCTCGCGCTGGCCATCGTTCTGAACGCTTCGGCGGCACTCGCCGTCGAGGCGCCGTTCCCGCGCCACCCCGCGCCTTCGCCCGACGGGTCGGAGCTCGCCTTCTCGTGGCAGGGCGACGTGTGGCTGGCGCCGATCGAGGGCGGCGCCGCCCGACGGCTCACCGCGAACCCCGCCTACGACCACCGTCCCGTGTGGGCGCGCGCGGACGAGCTGCTCTTCGCCTCCGACCGCGAGGGTGCCGACGACGTCTACCGGCTCGAACTCGCGGCCGGGCGGGTCTCGCGGCTGAGCTTCCACGAGTCGCCCGACGTGCCGCAGGGAGCGATCGGCGACGACGCCGTCTTCGTGTCCCGCCGCCACGAGACGTGGGACCGCATGCCGGCGGTTCACGCGCTGCCGCTCGCCGGCGGCACGGAGCGGCTGCTGGCCCGGGTGCTCGCGCTGGAGGCGGTGCCGTCGCCCGACGGGAAACGCCTCGCCCTCGTGCGCGGCGGCACGCCGGCCGAGCGTCGCCACTACCGCGGGGCCGCCAACCGCGACCTGTGGCTGCTCGATCGCGCGAGCGGCGAGCTGAAGCGGCTGACCGACACCGCGTGGGACGAGGACCACGTGAGCTGGGCGGGCAACGACGCGCTGGTGTTCCGCTCCGACGAAGGCGGCGACGACCGCGCGCTCGTCCGACTGGAGCTGGCCGCCGGATCGAAGCGGGTGCTGGCGCGCCATGCCGGCCTCGACGTGCGCCACCCGCGCGCCTCCGCCGACGGGCGGGTCGTCGCCTACGAGCTGTGGGACGCGATCTGGACGGTCGCCGGCGACGGCTCCGCCGCGCCGCGCCGGCTCGCGTTCGACGTGCCGGCCGACGCGCTGCAGGGTCCGCTCGAGCGGGAGACGCTGCGCGCCGACGCTGACGAGGTCGCGGTCTCGCCCGACGGCACCCAGGTCGCCCTGGTCGTGAAGGGGGACGTGTTCGTCGTCGCCCGCCGCTCGAAGGACCAGAACTCCGTCGCCGAGGCGCCGACCGCGCGCGTCACCCGCACCGTCGCCCGCGAGCGCGACGTGGCCTGGCATCCCGACGGCCGGTCGCTCGTGTACGCATCGGATCGCGGCGGCCGCTGGGAGCTGTACGCGGCCCGCCCCGCCGGCCGCACGGACGGGCGCTTCGATCGCGCCACCGCTTTCGACGAGACGCGACTGACCCAGGGTTCGCGCGACGCGCGTCGGCCGGCCTTCTCGCCGGACGGCAAGCGACTCGCGTGGATCCACGGGCTCGGCGGCCTCGTCGTCGCGGCCGGGGACGGGAGCGGCGCCAGGGTGCTCTTCGAGCACTGGGGAAACACCGACTTCTCGTGGTCGCCCGACTCCCGGTGGCTGGCCTTCTCGCGCGAGGACCAGGACCACGACCAGGAGGTGTTCGTCGTCTCCGCGGACGGCGGCCCCGAAACCAACGTGTCCCAGCACCCGGGTCGGGATTCCGATCCCGCCTGGTCCGGCGATGGCCGGCGGCTCTACTGGCTGTCACGTCGGCACGCCCGCTCCTCCGACCTGTGGGCCGTGTACCTGACCCGCGCCGACGACGAGCGCAGCGCCGCCGAGTGGGTCGAGCTGTTCGAGGACGAGGACAAGAAGAAGGGCGACAAGAAGGACGAGAAGGCGGACGGCAGGAAGGAGCCCCGCCCGGTCGCGATCGACCTCGAGGGCCTCGCGCGACGCGCCCGCTCGGTCACCGCGCTGCCCGGCGACGAGCGGGCCCTCGCGGTCTCGCCCGACGGCCGCACCGTCGCCTTCGTCGCCGCCATCGACGGCGAGCGCGACCTGTTCAAGGTCCGCTGGGACGGCAAGGAGCTGACGCGGCTGACCACCGGTGGCGCCGAGCCCACGGCGCTGGCCTTCTCGAAGGACGGCAAGACGGTGTTCCACCGCACGGGCAAGGGCACGGTGGGCGCGATCGGCCTCGACGGCAAGGCGGCGGATCCGGCGCCGTTCGCGGCCCGCGTGGAGCACGAGCGGGCGGCGTTGCGGGCCCAGGTGTTCGACGAGGCGTGGCGCGCGCTCGACCGGCAGTTCGCCGACCCGCAGTTCTGGGGCAAGGACTGGAAGGCGCTGCGTGAGCGCTACCGGCCCCTGGCGCTGGCGGCCGCGGCCCGCCGCGACTACGACGAGGCCGTCAACCTGATGCTGGGCGAGCTCAACGCCTCGCACATGGGCTTCCGTCCTCCGGGCGCGAACCGCACCGCGGCCCGCACCGGCGCCCTCGGTGTGGAACTGTCGCCGGCGCCGGACGGCCGCGGCGTCGTCGTCGACGAGGTGCTGCCGCACACGCCGGCCGCGCGCGTCGACGTCGCACTGAAGCCCGGCGACCGCATCGTCGCGATCGACGGCCAGCCGGTCGGGCCGCGCGACAACGTGCACGCGCTGCTGGCGGAGGCCGCGGGACGGCGCCTGGCGCTGCGCGTGGCCGACGCGAAGGGCGAGCGCGACGTCACGGTCACGCCGGCCTCCCTCGCCGCCGTGCGCGACGCCCGCTACGAGACCTGGGTCGCCGAGCGGCGGGCCATGGTCGAGCGGATGTCGGGCGGCCGTCTCGGCTACGTCCACATCCAGGGCATGAACGAGCCCTCGCTCGAGGAGTTCGAGCGCGACCTGCGCGCCGCCGCCTGGGGCCGGCAGGGCCTGCTGATCGACGTGCGCGGCAACGGCGGCGGCTGGACCACGGATTACCTGATGGCGATCCTGAACGTGAAGCGCCACGCCTGGACGCTGCCGCGCGACGGCGACCCGAAGGTCAAGGGCTACCCGTCGGACAGGTTGCCGCTGCCGGCCTGGACCCGGCCCGCCGCCGCGCTGATCGACTCGGCCTCGTACTCCAACGCCGAGATCTTCGCCTGGGCTTTCAAGACGCTCGGCCGCGGCCCCGTGATCGGCGAGCCGACCTTCGGCGCGGTGATGTCGACGGGCGGCACGCCGCTGGTCGACGGTTCGTTCGTGCGGCTGCCGTTCCGCCGCTGGTACGTGGCGGGCTCCGGCATCGATCAGGAGCGCAACGGCTGCACGCCCGACGTGTTCGCCTCGACTCCGCCCGAGCAGGACTTGTCGAAGGATGCGGACGACGCGCTCGCAAAGGCGGTCGCGACGCTGCTCGCGACCCTGCCGGCGGACCCGGCGCAGTTGCCCTGGTAGCCGTGACGACGACGGGCGAACGGGCGGGGCGCGAAGCGCTGCGGCGCTGGCTCGTGGACGGACGCCTGCCCGCGGCGTTGGATGCGGCGACGGCCGAGGCGCTGGTGGCTGCGGCCGCACGCGAGGGTCTCAGCGCACTGCTGGACGACGCCGTGGAGCGCGAGCACCCCGCCTGGGCCACTGCGGCCGTCGCGGGCGAGTTGCGGGCCAGCCACCGCGCTTGCCTGGCGGCGTCGCTCCGTCGCCTGGATCTCGCCGCCGACGTGCTTCACCGGCTGGAGGCCGCCGGCGTGCCCGCCCTTCCGCTCAAGGGCGCCGCCGTCGCCGAGACACTGTACGACTCGCCTGCGCACCGCGCGATGGCCGATGTCGACGTGCTGGTGCTCGGCGATTGGGCAGCGGCGACCTCCGCGATGACTGCCGCTGGTTTCACGCGCGGCGACGAAGCAGACCACGCCGTGGCCCTGGTCGCCCCCGACGGCGCGAGCGTCCTCGAGTTGCATCACGCCCTCAGCTCGTGCCCCGGGCTGTTCGAGCTGGATCGCGAGGGGATGTGGCGGCGACGGAGGCCAGGCACGGGTCTCGTACCCTGGCTGCCCGATCCGGTGGACGGGTTGCTGGCGCTGACTCAGCATGCCGCCTTCCAGCACGGGCTCGTGCTCCGCCTCGGGCAGTACCTCGACCTGCGTCGCGCCGTCGAGCGCGAGGCGATTCCCCTCACGACCCTGCTCGAGCGAGCCCGGCCTGCGGCCCTGCTCGCCTGCGCCGGCCTGGCGTTGGGCGTCGCTCACGCCCGGGTCGGCGGCGACGCCCTCGCGGTGTGGGCCGCGCAGCTCGAACCGCACCTGACCCGCGCCCAACGCCGGTTGCGGGCGGCGGCCAGTCGTTCGGGTCCGAGCCTCGCCGCCGTACGCTGGCAGGTCGCCGCCGGGCGGAGAACCCGGCTGCTGCGGCTCACGCTCGCGCCGCGAGGCTTGCGGGCCGCGCCGCGCCGCGCGATGGCGCTGGCGGTCCGCATGTTTCGCGGCGGGGGCCGTGCCTCCAAGTGGTAGATTGGTCTCGTGGCAGGTCCGACCGTCGATCCGCGGGTCCCGCGGTTGCGCAGGCCTTCGACCTGAATGTCGGCATTCGACCGCCTCGGGTGGGCGGGAGGAGTGGCGTTCCGGGTGTGCGGGCTGCGGATCGGCGTCCGCGTCAGCGAGCGTTCCGCACTCGCGAAACTCCCCGGGATCCTGCCTCCCGGCTGGAAACCGGCGGCCAGTCCGATCGTCGACCACCTCTATTCCTGGATCGTGGGCGGCGCCGGCGGCCGCACCATGCACCTGCTCTACTCCGGCGCGACGCGCCTGACGCGGACCCGGTTCCAGGAGGACGTCCTGGGTGTGCTGCGCAACGACGTCGGGTACCAGGTGGCCAGTGGCGCGCGCAGCCGCGTGTTCCTGCACGCGGGTGCCGTCGCGATCGAGGGTCGGGCGCTCCTGCTGCCGGGCCCGAGCGGTGCCGGCAAGAGCCACCTGGTGGAAGCGCTCGTCGAGGCGGGCGCCAGCTACCTCTCGGACGAGTACGCCCCGCTCGATGCTCGTGGCCGGGTCCACCCGTATCCCGTGCCCGGGGCGCTGCCGGCGGTCGCCGCCTTGCGCCGCCCGTTGCCCGTCGCCGGCGTCCTGGTCGTGCGTTACCGGGAAGGTGCGGGTTGCCGCCTGCACCTGCTGAGCCCCGGGCAGGGGCTGCTGCGGGTGCTCCAGTCCGCGGTTCCCGTGCGCCACGATCCCGAGCGCACCGTCGCGGCGCTGGCACGGATCACCGCGGCGGCGCCGGTGCTGGCCGGGGTCCGCGGCGAGGCCCGCGGGTGCATCCCGAGGGTCCTCGCCTGGTTCGCCTCGGATCGCCGCCGCAGTGAGGTGGCATGAGCGCCCGACCCCGGGCTCGTCAGGAGCGCCTTCTCGTGCGCGAGCTCGCCGACGAGTTGCTGGTCTACGACCTCGACCGCCACTCGGCCGTGTGCCTGAACCGGCCTGCGGCCGCGGTCTGGCGGGGTTGCGACGGCGCGGCCCGCGTCGAGGAGATCGCCCGCAGGGTGAGCCGCGACCTCGGCGAGTCTTTCGGTGCGGACGCCGTCTGGTGCGCCCTCGACGGGCTCGAGAAGCAGGGGCTGATCGAACGGCTGGCGGCCGCTGACGAGCGGCCCCGGCGCTCGCGACGAGAGTGGCTGCGCGAGCTCGGCCGCACCGGGCTCGCCGCCGCGCTGATCCCCACGGTGCTGGCCGTGATCGCACCCTCTCCGGCCCAGGCCCTCTCCGTCATCACCAAGGCGGAGTGCACGGCCCGCACGCCTCCGAACTGCGGCGGCGCTCCGTGCAGCAAGGGCGGGTTCTGCGTGATCTTCGTCTACGGCGGCGGCATGTTCGCCAAGTGCGTCTGCGCCTGAGTCGCCGGACATGATCGACCACTACCGCCGCATTCTCGACGACCGGGTGCGGGTGCTGGCCTTCGAGCGGGCGATCGCGGCCGTCGTGCGCCCGGGGGACGTGGTCCTCGACCTCGGCTGCGCGCTCGGCAACTTCAGCGTGTTCGCCTGCCGCAGCGGCGCGGCGCGGGTCTACGCGGTCGAGGCCGAGCCGGCGATCGAGGTCGCGCGCCGGGTGATCGCGGACAACGGTTGCGCCGACCGCGTCCGCTTCCTGCGCGGCCGCTCGACGGAGCTGGAGCCGCCGGAGCGGGCCCGGGTCGTGATCTTCGAGGACTTCGTCACCAGCCTGCTGTCGCCGGGCGTCGTCCGCACCCTGCGCGACGCCGCGACGCGCTGGCTGGAACCCGGCGGCGTGCTGCTGCCCGGGCGCGCCCGGCTGTGGCTGGCGCCCGTGGAAGACCCCGTCGCCTACGCCGACCTCGACCGCTTCGCAGCCGCCGGGCATCGCGCTTACGGCCTCGACGTGTCCGCCACGCGGCCGCCGGCCTTCGCCCGTGCGTACGGCCGCTTCCTCGAGGCTGGCTGCCTGCTGACCGCGCCGCTGGCGGCGGGCCAGGTCGACCTGAAGACCGTCGAACAGGCCGCGCTGCGCGTCTCGTCGCGGGCGACCGCCGTGCGCTCCGCTGCCGTCCACGGCCTGGCGTTGTGGTTCGAGCTGGACCTCGGGGGCGAATGGCTGGGCACGGGCCCGCTCACCCCGCGCACGGCGTGGGCCCAGGTCTTCCTGCCGCTGGCTGCACCGCTGGTCGTCGATCGCGGCGACGAGCTCGAGGTCGCCTGCGAGGCCGCGCCATTCGCGGACGACCTGGTCTGGCAGTGGAGCGTGGCCGCGCGCGGCCAGCGGGCCGAGGGGTCGAATCTCGACTCGTTCGCGCTCGACGGCGCGGCCCTCGGCCGCTGGGACCCCGACCACGTGCCGGAGCCCGATCCCGGGCTCGAGCTGGACCGCGCCATCCTCGAGGCCGTCGACGGCGAGCGCTCGCTGGAGCAGATCGCGGACGCGGTCCGCGATCACTGCACGGGCCGGCTCGCCGAGCCCGGCGCCCTGGAGCGCCGCGTGCTCGCCCTGGTCGGCGGACCGAGGCGTTGACGAAGCCGCTCGCCGCGCTGCTCGCGCTGCTGCTGGCGGGGTCCGCCGAGCCCCCGGCCGAGGTGCTCGACGCCGAACAGGCCGAGTACGTGGCCGACGTGATGGCCTTCACCGGCGAACCGCTCGACGCGGTTCGGGAGCGCATGAAGCGGGGGCCGAAGCCGCTGCAGGAGGAGTGGGACGCCTGGGAACGCGAGGCCCCGATGACTCCCGAGCGGGTCACCGAGTTCTATCGCCGCACGCCCAGCTACGTCTACGAGCTGGGCCAGTGGCACCTGTTCCTGCCGGCCAAGCGCGAGAGCAACCGGGCGCTGTTCGAGCACCTGCTGGCCCGCAAGCCGAAGAACGTGCTCGATTTCGGCGGCGGCGTCGGCCTGCACGCGATCCCGCTGGCGCGGGCCGGGCTCGACGTGACGCTCGCCGACCTCGACTCGGTCACGCTGCGCTTCGCGGAGTTCCGCGCCCGCCGCCACGGCGTGCCGCTCAAGCTCTGGCGCACCGACGTCGAGGCGGCGGCGCCCGACGCCCGCTACGACGTGATCCTGGCCATGGACGTGCTCGAGCACCTCCCGAAGCCGCTGCTGGCCGAGACCGTCGACCGCCTGCTGGCGCTCAGGCACGAAGGCACGGTCGTGATCATGAGCGCGCCGTTCGGGCGCACGGCGACCCACCCGATGCACGTCGACTTCGACGCGGAGACGCAGGCCCAGCTCGATCGCCTGCAGCCGATCGACGTCGATCGCATCGTGCCGCGGCCGTCGCCGCAGCCCTCCGCCCGCTAGTTCCGCACCTCCTCGCGCAGGCGCTGCCACAGCGCGGCCACGTGCGCGCGCTCGGTCGCGGTCGCGCCGATCGAGATCCGCGCCATCCAGCGCCCCTCGAGCTGCGCGGGCGTGAGGTAGGAGAAGCCCGAGGCGTTGACGCGCTCGACCCAGCCCAGGGTGTGGCGGTCCAGCGCATCGCCGTCGAGGCCCGGCGGCTCGTGGCGCACGCACAGCGTCTGCAGCCGCACCGGCGCGTTGAGCAGCCGCCAGCCGGGCTCCGCGGCGACCCGCTCCGCGAGCCAGCGCGCGTTGTCGAGGTCGCGACGCAGCCGCGCCTGCAGCGCGGCGACCCCCTGCTCGCGGATCAGCGCCCACAGCTTGAGGGAGCGGAAGCGGCGGCCGAGCGGGATGCCCCAGTCGCGGTAGTTGCGGACGCGGCCGTCGGCGGCGGTCTGCAGGTAGCTCGGGTTCGTGCTCATCACCCGCACCAGGTGCTGCGCGTCGCGCACGTAGTAGAGCGAGCAGTCGAACGCCACCCCGAGCCACTTGTGGGGGTTGAGCACCAGCGAGTCGGCGCCCTCGATGCCGTCCCACAGCGGCCGGCACTCCGGCAGGATCATCGCGGAGCCTGCCATCGCCGCGTCCACGTGGAGCCACATCCCGTGTTCGCGTGCGACTTCCGCGAGGGCGCCCAGCGGATCGAAGGCCGTGGTCGCGGTGCTGCCGCAGGTGCCGACCACCGCGCACGGCCCGCGGCCGGCCGCACGATCGGCGCGCACGGCCGCGGCGAGCGCGTCGGGCCGCATCGCGAACGTCGCGTCGACCGGGACCTGCCGCACCTGTCCGCGCCCGAACCCCGCCAGCAGCGCTGCCTTCTCCACCGAGCTGTGGGCCTGCGGCGACGTGTAGATCACCAGCTCCGGGGCCGCGCCCTGCAGGCCGCCGCGGACCATCGCGTAGTCCGTCGCCCGCTCGCGCGCGCAGACCAGGGCGACCAGCGTGCTCGAGGAAGCGGTGTCCTGGATGACCCCGCTCCAGGCGGGCGAGAGGCCGAGCATCTGCCGCATCCAGTCGGTCGCAACTTCTTCGACCTCGGTCAGCGCGGGGCTGCTCTGCCAGGAGAGGCCCAGCACGCCGAGTCCCGTCGAGAGGAAGTCGCCGAGCACCGAGGCGAGCTCGCCGTTGCTCGGGAAGTAGCCGAAGAAGCGCGGGTGCTGCCAGTGCGACAGCCCCGGTACGACCACTCGCTCGAGGTCGCCCAGCACGTCCTCGAACGGCTCGCCCCGCTCCGGGGGCGACGCCGGCAGCGCGGCGCGGATCGAACCCGGTTCCACGCGGCTCATCACCGGACGGGAGGAGGTCGTGGCGCGGTAGTCGGCGATCCAGTCGACGACGCGGTGACCGAGGCGGCGGAACTCTTCGGTGTCCATGAGCCGGATCCTGCCCCGCGAGGCGCCCCGGGGGAAGACGAACGCCCCGAGGTGCCCCGCGTCTTTCGGGGATGGCGAGGATGGGAGACAATGTCCGGATGCCGCCCGTGACGGGCGGAAGAAGGAGTTTCGCCCGTTCCGATGGCCACCGAACCGCTCGTCCGCCCCGAGCCTGCCGAGTTCCGGACCCTGTCCGCCACCCACCGCCTCAAGTCGAGTCGGCGGGTGGAGTTCCGCGACGTGACGTCGCTCGTGGAGGACCTCGTCCACCGCTCCGGCGTGCTCCACGGGACGGTCTCGATCACGACCCGCCACACGACGACCGCGATCGTCGTCAACGAGCCGGAACCCCTGCTGCTCGAGGACACCGCCGCGTTCCTCGAGAAGCTGGCCCCAGCCGACGCGGCCTGGGGCCACAACGACATGTCGCGGCGCCACGACGTGCCGCCCGACGAGAAGGCCAACGCCGACTCGCACCTGCGCGCGATGCTGCTGGGCGCGTCCGAGACGCTGCCCATCGTCGACGGGCGGCTGTCGCTCGGCCGCTGGCAGCGGGTGCTGTTCCTCGAGCTGGACGGCCCGCGCCGCCGCGAGTTCACGATCGTCGCGCTGGGGCTCGGCTGAGGTTCGGGTTCCGCGCCGGGCGGAGCCCTTCGCCGCCGCGCCGCTAGGCCTCCGGGGCCGCCCGGGTCAGCCGCTCCCGCTTCTTCGCGCCGTCGCGCTTCTTCGACTTGAGCCGCCGCTCGTGGGCGGCCCGCGTCGGCAGCGTCGCGCGGCGCTCCGAGGGGCGCACCAGCGCGCGGCCGATCAGCGCGCCGACCTTCTCGCGCGCGTCCTCGACGTTGCGCCACTGGTCGCGGCTGCGCTGGCTGGTGACGACCAGCCGGCCGCGCGCGTCGGTCTTGTTGCGCGCGATCGCGAGCAGGCGCCGTCGCGCTTCCTGCGGCAGCCCGGTGATGGCGTCGAGGTCGACTCTCAGCTCGACCTTCGACGCGACCTTGTTGACGTTCTGCCCGCCGGGGCCCGAGGACCGGGACGCCTTCACCGTCATCGCGGCGGGGGGGACGACCACGGGACCGACCCGGATTTCTTCTGCCATGGCGTGACGATGACTCCGCACGGCGGAGCCTGTCAACAGAGTCACCGCGACACAGAGAGCAAGGGCCGCGACGGATCTCTGTGCCTCTGTGCCTCGGTGGCGCCGTCCGTTTCCGTCACGGCCGTCGCCGCGCCGGCGGCGCTACACTGTAGAGTGGCGCCGCCAGCCCGCGGCTACAGCCCGCGCTCCTGCCGGTAGCGCGGCAGCGCCGCCGCCAGCACCTTGACCGCCGCGCGCAGGTCGTCGACGTTGAGCACGTAGGCGATCCGCACCTCGTCCCTGCCCAGCCCCGGCGTCGCGTAGAAGCCGCTGGCCGGCGCCACCATCACCGTCGCGCCTTCGTGCGAGAAGTCGGACAGCAGCCAGGCGGCGAAGTCGTCGGCGTCCTTCACCGGCAGCCGGGCGACGAAGTAGAACGCCCCCTCGGGCTTGGCGAGGAAGACCCCGGGGATGCGGCCGAGGCCCTCGAACAGCACGTCGCGCCGCTTCTGGTACTCGACCTGGACGCCGCGCGCGTAGTCGGGGCCGACCTCGTTGGCGCCGAGCGCCACGAGCTGGGCGAGGCCCGGCGGCGAGAGCCGGCCCTGGGCCATGCGCAGCGCCGCGGCGTGCACGTCGCGGTTGCGGGTGGCCAGGCAGCCGAGGCGGATGCCGCAGGCGCTGTAGCGCTTCGAAAGGCTGTCGACCACGATCACGAAGTCGTCGGAATCGGGCAGAGACAGCGCGCTGGTCGCCTCGCGGCCGTCGTAGACGAACTCGCGGTAGACCTCGTCGGAGACCAGGAACAGGCCGTGGCGGCGGCAGAACGCGCCGACCCGCTCGACCTCTTCGCGGGTGTACACCGTGCCCGTGGGGTTGTTCGGGTTGCACAGCAGCACCAGGCGGCTGCGCGGCGAGAGCGCGGCCTCGAACTCGGACTCGGGCGGCAGGTGGAAGCCGTTCTCGCCGGTCGCGCGCACGGGTCGCAGCGTCACCCCGGCGAGGCCCGCGAACGAGTTGTAGTTCGTGTAGAACGGCTCGACGACGATCGCCTCGTCGCCGTCTTCGGTGCACGCGAACATCGCGAACAGCACCGCCTCGCTGCCGCCGGTGGTGGCCAGCAACTCGTCGGGGCCGAGATCGAAGCCGAGCTTGCGGTAGTACGCGGAGAGCGAAGCGACGTACTCGGGCGTGCCGCCGGAAGGCGAGTAGGCCAGCACCCGCTCGGCCTTCGCCAGCTTCTCGCGCATGCAGGCCGGGGTCTCGATGTCCGGCTGGCCGATGTTCAGGTGGTAGACGCGCACGCCCCGGGCGCGGGCCGCTTCGGCCAGCGGCATCAGCCGGCGGATCGGCGAGGAGGGCATGCGGCGGGCCCGCTCCGAGATGCGGGGGGCGACGGCGGCGGGCGTGGTCATGCGCGTTCTCGCTCCTGAAGAAATCGATTCTACTCTTCGCGTGTGGCGCGATCAGCCGCTGGCGCCGGCCCCGGGGCCGACCAGGCGCGCCAGGGTGGCCGTCGCCAGCGGGCCCAGCGCCGCGGCGGCGAGCCCGGTTCCGAAAGCGGCACCGACCGGCGTGCCGCCGACGAGAGCGAGTCCGGCGGCCAGTGCCGCCGGCACCACGAAGAGCACGGCGTAGGGCGCGAGGGCCCAGGCCGCAGCCACGGCCATCGGGGCGCGCCACTGCCGCGCGTGGTGGCGCAGGCACCAGGCGCCGCCCGGCAGGCTCGACAGCACGAGGGCCGCAAGCTGCAGCGGGCGGCTCTGCGCGAGGACGGGGAACCACGCAGCCACCACCGGGCCGGCGAGGCACAGCAGCGAGGCCAGGCTCAGGGCGTTGATCGTCACGCCGGTGGCGGCGTTGCCGAGGCGGTCGGCGAAAGGAGGCGGCGTCACGCGCGGATGATGCCGGCGCTCGCGGCGCCGCGCCAGCCGTCCCGCGGGCTCAGGCGGCCGGCAGCCGCAGCCGCGCGATGCAGCCCGCGCGGTCGCCGCGGTTCTCGAGCGTCAGCGTGCCTTCGTGGGCCTCGGCGATCTGGCGGCACAGCACGAGGCCGATGCCCGAGCCCTGCGGCTTGGTCGTGAAGAACGGCACGAAGAGGTTGGCCGACGGCGGCAGGCCCGGGCCTTCGTCCTCGACGAACACCTCGAGCAGGCGCGAGCCGGGCAGCAGCCTCCAGCCCAGCCGCACGCCGCCTCTCGTCTCGGCCGTGGCATCGACCGCGTTGCGCACCAGGTTGATCAGCAACTGCTCGATCTGGTCGGAGTCGGCGCGGATGGTCAGCGTGGGTCCCGCAGCCAGTTCGACACTCGCCCGAGTCTCGAGGCCGGCGACCCGCCGCAGCAGCGGGCCCACCTCCAGTGGCTGCAGTTGCGGCGCCGGCAGCCGGGCGAGCCGCGCGTAGGCGTCCATGAAGCGGGCCAGCGACTCGGCCCGGGCGCGGATCACGGCCAGGCCGCGGCGGGCGTCCTCCTCCCAGTCGTCGGCGCGGGTCGCGCGCGCGAACATCGTCTCCAGGCTGCCGGCGATCGACTTGATCGGCGCCAGCGAGTTGTTGAGCTCGTGCCCCAGCACCCGGATCAGCCGCTGCCAGGCCTGGCGCTCCTCGTCGCGCAGCGCGCGGCTGACGTTGGTCAGCACCAGGAGCTGGTGGGGGCGGCCGCCCTCGCGGAAGCTGGTGCGGCGGATCTCGAAGCGGCCCGAGGCGCCGGGGAAGGTGCGCTCCAGCACGATCGGCGTGCGCTCGATCAGCGCCTCCGAGAGCCCCAGCTCCGTCGCGGTGTGGCCGAGCAGCCGCTCGGAGGGGCGGGCCAGGACGCGCTCCCCGGCCTTGTTGACGAGCTTCAGGCGCTGCTCCTCGTCGAAGGTGAAGACGGCGACCTCGATCTCCTCCATCACCTTGCGCAGCAGCGCGGTGGCCTCCAGCGCGCCGAGCCGCTCCTCGCGCAGGGTGTCCGCCAGCAGATTCAGCTCGAGCATCACCTGCGACAGGGCGTCGTCGCCGCGGGTGCCGCGGGCGCGGAAGCTGAAGTCCTCCTCGCGCAGCGCGCCGAGCAGGTTGGAGAGCGTCTGCAGCGGGTGCACGACCGCGCCGCGGGCGGCCGAGGCGAAGCCCCACCAGGCGACGACCAGCAGCACGCCGAGCGTCCACTGCAGCCGCGACGAGAAGTCGCCGAAGTACAGCAAGGAGAGCGCGACGGCCACCGCGGGCGCGCCGGCGGCGAGTGCCAGCAGCAGCACCCGCCGCTCGTGGTTCAGGAACCGGCGTCGTCCCCGGGCCACGGCGCCGCCGTCAGAGCCCGTAGCGCTGGAGCCGGCGGTAGAGCGCGCTGCGCGAGAGGCCGAGCGCGTCGGCCGCTCGCGAGACGTTGCCGTCGTAGCGGCTGAGCGCCTTCTTGATCAGGAACGCCTCGACCTCCTCGAGGCTCATCTCCTCGAGCTTGCCCTGGGCCTCGGCGGCGGTGCGCAGCCCGAGGTCGGCGGGCTTGATCGTCTCGCCCTGGCACATCAGCACCGCGCGTTCGATCGCGTGGTCGAGCTCGCGCACGTTGCCCGGCCAGCCGTGCTCGGTCAGGGCCCGCAGCGCGCCCTGGTCGAAGCCGGTCACCTTCTTGCGGTAGCGAAGGGTGTGGGCCTTCAGGAAGTGCTGGCCGAGCAGCGGGAGGTCCTCGCGGCGCTCGCGCAGCGGGGGGACCCGGATCTCGATCGTGTTGATGCGGAACAGCAGGTCCTGGCGGAAGCGGCCGGCGGCGACCTCGGCGTGGAGATCGGCGTTGGTCGCGGACAGGATGCGCACGTCGACCTTGCGCGTGCGGGACGAGCCCACCCGCTCGAACTCGCCGGTCTCGAGCACCCGCAACAGCTTCGGCTGCAGGTTCATCGGCACGTTGGCGATCTCGTCGAGGAACAGCGTGCCGCCGTCGGCCAGCTCGAAGCGGCCGACGCGGTCGGCCTTGGCGTCGGTGAACGCGCCCTTGACGTGGCCGAACAGCTCGCTCTCGAACACGCCCTCGGACAGCCCGCCCGCATTGACGGTGACCAGCGGCCGCCCGGCGCGCGAGGACACCGCGTGCAGCGCCTGCGCGACCGTGCCCTTGCCCGAGCCGTTCTCGCCGGTGATCAGCACGTTGGCGTCCGACGGACCGACGCGCGAGATCATGTCGAGCACCGGCCGCATCGCCGCCGAGTCGGCGATCAGCCGCGGACCGCCCTCCCCGCGCAGCGCGCGGTTCTCGGCCTCCAGCCGCTGGCCGTTGCGCAGTGCCCGGGCCAGCTCCGCCTGGGTGCGCAGGATCGCCAGCAGCCGCGCGTTCTCCCACGGCTTCTGCACGAAGTCGCGGGCGCCGCGGTGCATCGCCGCCACCGCGACGTCGACGCTGGCCCACGCCGTCATCACCACCACCGGCAGCGTCGGGTCGAGCGCCGTCAGGCGCCCGAGCAGGTCGAGGCCCTCCTGGCCCGAGGTGGTGTCGCGGGTGTAGTTGAGGTCGATCAGCGCGACGTCGAACTCGCGCGACTCGGCGGCGGCCAGCACCCCGGCCGGCGACGACGCGGTCTCGATCGCGAAGCCTTCGGCCTTCAGCAGCAGGCGCAGGGCCTCGAGCACGTCCTGCTGGTCGTCGGCGACGAGTACGCGCAGCGCTGTCTCTCTCATCTCGATTCCGTGGGCATTATGGCTTCCGGCCCGGGCCCCTGCGGCAGGGCGCCCGGGCTCAGGCCATCCAGCCGTCCTTGAGGCGGATCACCCGCGAACCGTACGAGGCGTTGGTCTCCGAGTGGGTGACCTGGACGATGGTCGTGCCCTCGTCGTTGAGCTTCTTGAAGAGCTCCATGATCTCGCGGCCCTGGTCGGAGTGCAGGTTGCCCGTGGGCTCGTCGGCGAGGATCACCTTCGGGCTCGCGACGAGCGCACGCGCGATGCCGACGAGCTGCTGCTGGCCGCCGGAGAGCTGGTTCGGGTAGAGGTCCTTCTTGCCGACGATCTGGAAGCGGTCGAGCACGTCGGCGACGATCGCCTGTCGCTCCGACTTCTTCACGTCGCGGTAGGTGAGCGGGACCTCGATGTTCTCGTAGACCGTGAGGTCGTCGAGCAGGTGGTAGCTCTGGAACACGAAGCCGATGTTCTTGCGCTGGAGGTCGAGCCGCTCCTTGCGCCCGAGCTTGTGGACCGGGGCCCCGACGAAGTCGAACTCGCCGGTCCAGGCCGAGTCGTGGAGCCCGAGGATGTGGAGCAGGGTCGACTTGCCCGCCCCCGAGGGCCCCATGATCGAGACGAACTCGCCCTCCTTGATGTCGAGGGTGATGCGGCGCAGCACGTACACCTTGCCGCCGCCCAGGTCGTAGGACTTCTCGACGTTGCGTAGCGAGATCATGCCGGCACCTTATCCAATCCCGGTGCCAGGCGCGACCGCGCTCGCGACCCCCGTGGATGAAGGGGTTGAGACCGCGCGCCGCTGTCCGCGGGCGGGACGGGCGTCCGTTCGTGGGACGCGTGATGCCCGCCCGCGGAACGGGCGCGCCTAGTACGCGGTCGAGTAGGCCGGGCGCGCCGCGGCGTAGGGCGTGCTGACCAGCGGTGCCGGAGCAGCCTCCTCGCGGCGCTGGATCAGCCCGAGGCGCTTCATCTTCTCGTGCAGCGTGGTCGGCAGCACGCCGAGCATCGCCGCCGCCCGGCGCTGGTTGCCGCCGCTCGCGGTCAACGCCGCGACGATCAGGTCGCGTTCGTACTCGGTCATCAGCTCCTTGAGGCCCTTGCGCTCCGTGCCGATCATCGCGTTCTCCCGTTCCTGGGGGTGCCCCCGCACCCCGCGTCACCGGGAACGTATCCAAGGGCCGTGCCGGGCCGCTGGATCCGCGCAAACCCGCACCTGGAGCGGGTTTCGGCATGGAGCGCGCAGGGCAGGCCCGGGCGCCGCTGTCCGCCAGCGGACGCCCGGTGTCCGCCGGGGACCGTGTTTACATCCTGTGACCTGGGGGAGGCCTGTGGGGCCTAGAACCTGACAGTCGCCCCCAGCACCACGCTGCGCGTCGCCAGCGGGTAGAAGTAGCGCACGCCGGTCAGGCTGTCGGCCCCGGCCGCGTCGCGGACCAGGTAGGGGTAGCTGTAGCCGGATGGCCAGATGCGCTCGTCGTCGAGCAGGTTGCTCACGTCGAGCGCCAGCCGCACCGGACCCAGCGGCCAGCGCGCCGACAGGTCGAGCGTGAAGTGGCTCGGCACCTCGGTCGCGGCGCTGCCGGTGTTGTCGAGGAACGCGCGCGACGTCCAGCGCCCGCGCAGCCGCGCCAGGCCGCTCTCGCGCGGCCGCCACTCGATCGACTGGTCCAGCACGACGGCGGGCGTCAGCAGCGGCGCGACGTCGCGGAACGCCCGCGGCTCGGCCCCGAGCCAGGCGCCTTCCGCGTCGTACACGTCGAGGACCTGGGTCCAGGCGTCGATCCGGTTCCACGACAGCGCCGCCAGGTGGCGCAGGTGCAGCCACGGGCACGGCCGCCAGGTGGCGTCGAGCTCGAGCCCGCGACGGAAGCTGCGGTCGACGTTGGTGCGGATCGGGAAGCCGACCTGCGACAGCTCGCCGGTCTGCGCGATCTCGTCGCGGAACTCCATCGCGTAGAGGCTCGCGAGCAGCGTCAGGCGCGAGCTCGACCACGAGAGGCCGGCCTCCAGGTCCCACACGCGCTCCGGCCGCACCGCCCGCGTGTCGTAGGGCAGCGTCGGGTCGTCTTCGCCCGCGAACAGGTCGTTGCGGGTGGGCTCGCGGGTCGCGCGCGCGGCGGAAGCGTAGAGGGCGAGGCCTGCCCGCGGCTCGACCCGCGCCCCGGCGCGGACGTTGAGGAACGTCCAAGACACCGGATCGATCGCCTGCGTGCCCTCGTACGAGAAGCGGGCGTGGCGGAGCTGAAGGTCGCCGTAGAGCTGGGTGCGGCCCCGCGTCACGACCGCCTTGCCGAAGGCGTTGGCCTCGCGCTTGAACCCCGTGTTCGAGTACATCGGGCTGCCGTCCGCGCTCGCGAAGTGCTCGCGGCGGAAGTCGCTGCCGTGCACCCCGCCGTGCAGCGCGAGGCCGGGCCGCTCGCGGTTGACGGTCAGCGTCGCGCCGGTCGCGTGGCCGTCGATGCCGATGTCGAGCAGGGCGTCCTTCGCGGCCGGGTCGGCCCACAGCAGCAGCGAGCCCTGGGCGCCCGTGTAGTACGCCTGGGCGCTGAGCGAGCCGCCGGCGCCGAGACCCGTCGTGTACTGGAGCTGGGCCAGGTCGTGGCCGAAGCGGTCGCGCTCCTCGGGCTGCATGACGTTGACGCGCGGGTCGGCGAGCAGCGCCGCCTCGTCCGGGGCGTAGTAGGAGAGCTGCGAGCGCTCGCGGCCGCTGAAGCCCGAGAAGCGCAGCAGCGAGCGCTGGCCCTGGCGGGCCGCGTTCCAGAAGAACGAGCGCTGCACGATGCCCGAGTGGTCGCGGTAGCCGTCGGCTTCCGCGTAGGAGAAGCGGCCGCTCGCGCGCAGCCCGCCGCCGAGTTCGCCCGTGCGCGCCGCGACGGCGCCGCGGGCGACGCCGAAGCTGCCGCCGGCGGCCTCGGCTTCGCCGCCGCGGACCTCCGAGAGCGGAGTCGAGACCAGGCCGATCGCGCCCCCGAACGCGGGCGCCCCGACCGTCGACGCCGCGACGCCGCGCTGCACCTGAGCGGCGTCGACGGCGCCCATCAGGTCGGCGACGTTGGCGAAGAAGAACGCCGACTCCTCGGGGTCGTTGAGCGGCACGCCGTCGAAGGTGAAGTTGATGCGGCTCTGGCCGATCCCGCGCACGCTCAGGTACGAGTAACCGCTGCCGCCGATGCCGGCCTCGGTGTAGGCGGTCAGCCCGGGCACGGCCTGCTGCAGCGCGAGCGGCAGGTCCTGGCCGAAGTCGAGCTCGGCGATCCGCGCCGCGTCGAGCTCGGTGCGCGTCACGGGCGCCTCGTCGGCGGCGCGCAGCGCGCGCACCACCGTCTCTTCGGCGACGCCGGCCGGGGCCAGCGTCAGCACCACGCCGCTCGCACCCCCGCGCACGTGACGCTCGGCGCGCGCGAAGCCGGGCAGGCTGGCGCGCAGCGTGTGGCGGCCGGGGGGCAGCGCCAGCGAGAAGCGACCCTCGGCGTCGGTCTCCACGCGCAGGCCGGTCTCGATCGCGTCGACGCGGGCGCCGGGCAGGCGCGCGCCGGTGACGTCCTCGACGTGGCCGGTGAGGTCCGAGCCGATCGCAGCCGGAGCCAGCGCCGCGCACAGGATCAGTTGCTTCCACATCGCGCTACCTCTTTCGTAGAGGCCGCGCCTTCAGGGTCCACGCCTTCCCTCCGCCGGTCTCAACCGGGTCAGGTTCAAAGGGTGTGATCTCAGGCCGTGCGGGCCACCCCTAGGCAACGACGGCTCCAGCATGACGGCGCCGGAGCATCCGCGTCAAGCGACTGCTCGCGCTGGCCGTGGCCGCGCTCGGGGGCTACTCGGTGCGCAGCGCGCGCACGGGGTCGAGCCTCGCAGCCCGGAGCGCGGGCGCGGCAGTGGCGACCAGCGCGACCGCCAGCAGCGAGAGCGCCGCCGCCGCGTAGGCCCCGGGTTCCTGCCAGGTGACGCCGAACAGCACGTGGGTCGCCGCCCAGCCGGCGGCGACGGCGAGCGGCGCGCCCAGGCAGATGCCGGCGACGGCGAGCAGCGCACCCTGGCCCGCGACGATGCGCGCGAGGTCCATCGCTCGCGCGCCGAGCGCGAGTCGCACGCCCAGCTCGCGCCGCCGCTCCTCGAGCAGGAAGGCGAGCACAGCGTACACGCCCTGCACCGCGACCACCAGGCCGACGCCGGCGAAGAGCAGCACCAGCAGCGCGCTGAAGCGCTCGCGCGCGGAATGCTCCGCCACCCGGTCGGCGAGCGTGTAGACGCGGGCGAGCGGCAGTTGCGGGTCGACCCGCCACACCGCCTCCTGAAGCCCGCGCCGCAGCGCCTCCGGGTCGCCCGCGGTGCGCACGACGAGGTTGCCCCACGCCTGCCAGTTCACGCGGCGCTGTTCGTAAGGCGTGTAGATCGTGCGGAAGTCGGGCGCGCCGAGGGTGATGCCCTTGACGTCGGCGACGACGCCGACGACGGTCATGAAGTAGGGCGTGCCGTCGTGGAAGTCGCGGTAGGCGAGCCGGGCCCCGAGCGGGCTGCGCTCGCCCCAGAACTGGCGCGCGAAGCGTTCGTTGACGATCGCCACCGGCTCGCTGCCGGCCCGGTCGCCGGCGTCGAAGGCGCGGCCTTCCGCCATTCGCATCCCCATCAGGCCGAAGTAGTCGCCGTGCAGCAGGCGCACCCGCGCGCCGGTCCCGGCGACCGGGCGCTGCGGCGGCGGCACCTGGAACAACACCGTGCCGCCGAGGCCGCCGCGTCGGTCCAGCGGCGCCGCGATGGTGTAGGCCGCGGACGTGACCCCGGGCAGCGCCGCGGCCTGCTCGACCATCGCCGCGACCGTGCGCGTCTGCTTCTCGCGGTCTTCGCCGTAGCGCGAGCGCGGCAGCGAGAACTCGCCGCCCAGCGTGCCGCGCGGCTCGAACCCGAGCGGCACGCCCGAGAGCGCGCGGAAGCTCTGCAGCAGCAGGCCGCCGCCGGCCAGCAGCACGAACGCGAGCGCGACCTCGGCGACGACGACCAGGCCCAGCGCGCGGTGCTCGACCGGCCGCACGCCGCGGCCCGCGCCCTGCAGCGCTGCGGCCGGGTCGGAGCCGATCACCTGGAGCGCCGGCACGGCGCTGAAGACGAGGCCGAGCAGCAGCGAAGCGACGGCGCCGAACGCGAACACGCGGCCGTCGATCGCGATCGCCTGCTGCCGCGGCAGGTCGGCCGGCGCCAGCGCGAGCAGCGCGTCCTGGGTCCCCCACGCGCAGAACAGCCCGAGGCCGCCGCCGAGTACCGCCAGCAGCAGGCCTTCGGCCAGCACCTGGGCCAGCAACCTCCGGCGGCCCGCGCCCAGTGCCATGCGGATCGCGAGTTCTTCGCGGCGCGCGGCCGAGCGGGCCAGCAGCAGGCTCGCGAGGTTCGCGCCGGAGACGGCGATCACCACCAGCACCGCGCCCAGCAGCGCCAGCAGCACCGGCCGCACGTCGCCGGTCAGGAAGTCGGCGAGGCCGATCGGCACCACGAGCTTCCCGCGGTTGGTGCGCGGGTACTGCGCCTCGAGCGTCCGGGACACCGCGAGCAACTCCGCCTGCGCCCGGGCCAGCGTCGCTTCCGGCTTCAGCCGGCCGATCGCGTCGAAGTTGTTGCTGCCCCGCTCCTGCGCGAAGAACGGGGTAGCCGCGGCCGGCGCGATCCACAGGTCGGTCTCGTCGCCGAACAGGTCGAACTCCGGGCCCATCACGCCGACGACCGTCGCGGGCTCGTCGGAGAGGACCAGGCTGCGGCCGAGCACGCCGCGGTCGCCGCCGAAGCGGTTCTGCCACAGGGCATGGCTGAGGACCGCGACGTGCGGCGCGCCGACGCGATCGTCGTCGTCGACGAGCACCCGCCCGAGCTGTGGCGCGGCGCCGAGCACCCGGAAGTACTCTGGCTCGACCACTGAGGCGGCGATCCGGATCGGCTCGCCGTCGCCCGTCAGGTCCAGGCTCCACGAGCGCAGGAACAGCGCCATCGACTCGAAGGCCGGGGCGGCGGGCCGCCAGTCGCGGCCGTCGGGCAGCGAGACGTCGCCCTCGCGGGTGATCATCACCAGCCGTTCCGGCTCGGGGAACGGCAGCGGTCGCAGCAGCACGCCGCTCACGATGCTGAACACCGCGCTGCCGACGCCGACGCCCAGCGCCAGCGCGCCGACGGCGGACGCCGCGAAGCCGGGGCTCTTGCGGAGCCGCCGGGCAGCGTGGACGAGGTCGCTCGCGTTCATGTGGACTCCGTTCTACTCGGCGCGCAGCGCGGCGGCAGGGTCGAGTGCGGCCGCCCGGCGGGCGGGCAGCCAGGCGGCGAAGCCCGCGACGGCCAGCAGCACGAGGGCCACGGCCGCGAGCGTCGCCGGTTCGCTCGGCGCGACGCCGAACAGCAGCGGTCGCATCAGGCTCGACCCGGCCACCGCGAGGGCGAGGCCGGGGACCAGGCCCAGCAGCGCCAGGCCGACGCCCTCGCGCACGACCAGCTTGCGCAGGTCGCCCGGGGCGGCGCCGATCGCCAGCCGCACGCCGAGCTCGGTGCGACGCCGCTCGACGCCCCAGGCCAGCACCGCGAACAGGCCCAGCGCGGAGAGCCCGGTCGCGACGGCCGCGAAGCTCGCCAGCAATGTCGTGCTGAAGCGGGGCAGCGCCCGGTCCTGCCGCACCAGGTCCGCGAGCGGAGCCCACGACGGCACCGGCAGCTCGAGGTCGAGCCCGCGCAGCGCGTCGCGCAGAGCGGGCTGCAGAGCCGACGGGTCGCCCGCCGCACGCACGACGAAGCTGAGGTTGAACACGGGCCGGGCGGCGAAAGGAACGTAGAAGTGCGGCCGCGCCGGCGCAGCGACGCCCAGGTGGCGCACGTCGCCGGCGATGCCGATCACCTCGACCTCGCGGTCGCCGCCGACGACGAAGCGGCGCCCGAGCGGGTCGCGCTCGCCCCAGAAGCGGCGCGCCATCGTCTCGCTGATCACGGCCACCAGGCGATCGTCGCGGCCGTCGCGCTCGTCGAAGCCGCGGCCCCGCAGCAGCGGAATGCCCATCGCCTCGAAGTAGCCCGGCGAGACCGAGTCGAGGCCGGCGACCTTGCGCTGGTCGGCGGGGGGCTCGGGCTCGTCCGCCAGGCGTAACCCGGCGTCGTTGTAGATGCCGGCAGCGGCACGGTTTGGACGGCGGCGGCGGCCTCCACGCCGGGCAGCGCGCGCAGCCGGGCCAGCGCCTCGTCGGCGTACTGGATGCGCCGCTCGCGCGTGTAGCGGGTGTCGGGCAGCCGCATGCGCGCGGCCACGGCGCCGGTGGCCTCGAAGCCGGGCGAGGTCGCGGACAGCCGCTCGAAGCTGCGCAGCAGCAGCCCCGCGCAGGCCAGCAGCGCGAACGCGAGCCCGACCTGGGCGACCACGAAGCCGCGCTGGGCGCGGCGCGCCGGGTCGCCCGCGATGCGCGCACCCGAGGCGAGCGGAGCGCGCGAGGCGAACAGCGCGGGGAACAGGCCGAAGCCGAGCGTCGTGAGCACCGTCAGGGCAGCGCAGAAGGCGAGCACGGAGGCGTCCGGCCGCAGCTCCACCCACGCGGGCAGCGGGACGGGTGAGAGCGCGCGCAGCGCCTCGATCCCGCCGAAGCCGAGTCCGAAGCCCAACGCGCCACCGGCGAGCGCCAGCACCAGGCTCTCGGTCAGCAACTGGCGGACCAGGCGCAGTCGCGACGCGCCGAGCGCGCTGCGCGTCGACAGCTCGCGAGCCCGGGCCGCGGCGCGCACGAGCAGCAGGTTGGCGACGTTGGCGCAGGCGATCAGCAGGATCAGCGCGACGGCGCCCATCAGCACGAGCAGGGCGGCGCGATAGTCGCGGACCAGCTCGCCGTGGGCGGGCTGGACGTCGGCCGTCCAGCCTTCGTTGGGCCGCGGGTAGCGCCGCGCCAGCTCGGCGCCGACCCGGCGCATGTCCGCTTGCGACGCCTCGAGCGTGACCCCGGGCTTGATCCGCGCGATCACGGGGAGGAACAGCGCGCCGCGCTGCTCGCGGTCCTGGGGCGACGCCGTCAGCGGCACCCAGGCCTCGACGCCGTCCGGCCAGGCGAAGCCCGGCGGCCCGACACCGACCACCGTCGCCGGTCGCTCGTCGAGTCGCACGCTGCGGCCGACCACGCCGGGATCGCCGCCGAAGCGCGAGCGCCACAGCGCGTCGGAGATCACGATCGTCTCGGGGTACTCGCCCGCGTCTTCGCCGGCGCTGAAGCCGCGACCCAGGGCCGGCGCAACACCGAGCAGGTCGAAGTAGTTGGCGGAGACGGTCGCCACGGTCAGCGCCTGCGGCTCGGGCTCGCGGCCCCCGGCCAGCGCCATGCGCCGGGTGTCGACGCCCGCCATCGCCGTGAAAGAGTGCGACTCGCGGCGCCAGTCCTCGAAGTTGGGGATCGAGGTCACGTCGCGCTCGATGCCGCGCGCCGGGTTCGCCTGGTAGACGAACACCAGCCGTTCCGGCTCCGGGAACGGCAGCGCCCGCAGCAGGAAGGCGTGGACCGCGGTGAACACCGCGGTGTTGGCGCCGAGCCCCAGGCCGATCGCGGCGATCGCGGTCAACGCGAAACCGGGTGCGCGGCGCAGCGCGCGCAGCGCCTGGCGGACGTCCGTCAGCAGCGAATCCATGCGCACGACTCCCGGGCCCGCGGCGCCCCCGGGCCGCGGGCCGCTTCCTGCGGAACGGAGAGAGCGGAACTAGGCGCTGAGCGAGGCGATCTCGCTCTCGTCCACGACGCGGCCGTCGAACATGTGGATCGTGCGGTCGGCGTGGCGGGCGAAGCGCGGGTCGTGGGTGACCATCACGATGGTGGCGCCGCCACGGTGCAGCTCGTGCAGCAGGTCCATCACCGCCTCGCCGTTCTTGGAGTCGAGGTTGCCGGTGGGCTCGTCAGCCAGCAGCACGGACGGCTTGCCGACCAGGGCGCGGGCCACGGCGACGCGCTGCTGCTGGCCGCCCGAGAGCTGCGAGGGCAGGTGCTTGGCGCGGTGGGCCATGCCCACCTTTTCGAGCGCCTCGCCGCAGCGCGCCTTGCGCTCGGACGCCGCCATGCCGCGGTAGGTGAGCGGCAGCTCGACGTTCTCGAACACGGTCAGGTCGCCGATCAGGTTGAAGCTCTGGAAGATGAAGCCGATCTCGCGGTTGCGGATGCGGGCCCGCTGCGACAGGTCCAGGCTCTGCACCGGGTTCGAGTTCAGGATGTAGGTGCCCGCGGTCGGCGAGTCGAGCAGGCCGAGGATCGACAGCAGCGTCGACTTGCCGCAGCCCGACGGCCCCGAGATGGCGACGTACTCGCCCTTCTCGATCCGCAGGTGGATGCCCGACAGGGCGTGGGTCTCCACTTCGTCCGTGTAGAAGACCTTGGTCAGGCCCTCCAGCGTGATCAGGGCGTGCTGCTCGCTCATCGCTTTTCCTCGCCTCGCTTTGCTAATTGAGCCGGATGCGGTCGTGGGAATCCCACGCCGAGGTGTCGGACAGGATCACCGTGTCGCCTTCCGCCAGGCCCTCGACGACCTCGACGGTGTTGACCGACGCGCGACCGAGCTTGACCTTGACCCGTCGCGCGTCGGAGGTGCCGGGGTCGAGCCGGAACAGGCCGACCGTGCTCTCGCCCTGGCCCTGGGCCGGGCGCCCGACGAAGAGCACGTTGGTCAGCCGCTCGAGCTCGATGGTGCCGTCGACGGTGAGGTCGGGCCGGGCGCCTTTCGGCAGCTCGCCGACCAGGGCCAGGTCGACCGTGACCGTGCCGTTCTGCACGGAGGGGTCGATGCGGGCGACCTTCGCCTCTATCACGCCGTTGCGGGTGTCGACCGCCGCCTTCTGGCCGATCTGCACGTCCTTGGCCTGGGTTTCCGGGATGCGGACCACGGCCTTGAGCTTGTCGGGCTGCGCGACGCGCGCGAGGTTGGCGCCGGGGGCCACCCGCGCGCCGACCTCGACGGGCACGAGCTGCAGGATGCCGTCGAGGCCCGCCTTGACCCGCAGCGCGTCGACCTGGCCGCGCAGCAGTCGGGCCTGGGCCCGGGCCTGCTCGACCGCGGCCTCCTGCACCGCGAGCTGGGCGGCGATCGACTCGCCCGCGATCGCCAGCCGCTTCTGCTCGACGCTGTTGCGGTTCTCGAGCTCGCGGGCCGTGACCTGCGACAGCTTGACCGTGATGTCGGCGACCAGGCCGTCCCGGGCGAGCTGGGCGTCGGCGTCGGCGCGCATCTTGGCCTGGCTGTACTCGGCCTGGACGCGGGCGGCGGCGGCTTCCTGGTCCAGGCGCTGGCTCTCGAGTCTCACCTTCAGTTCGACGTAACGCGCTTCGGCGGCCCGAAGTTCCGAGAGTGCCTGCTGCGCCTGCAGCTCGAGCTCCGGGTTCGACAGCTCGAGGATCACGCTGTTCGCGTGCACCGGGGTGCCCGGGTGGATCACGATCTTCTCGACGCGGCCGTCCGACTGGGCCGGGATCCAGCGGATGTCCTCGGGCACCAGGGTGCCGAGGCCGCGAACCTCGCGCAGCATCTCGCCGCGCTTGACGGTGTCGGTCCAGACCGTGGCGCGCTCGACGCTGGGCGCCGCCGGTTCGAGCTGGGACAGGCCCAGCGTGATCAGCACGACGACGCCGATGGCGCCGCCGATCAGCAAGCGCTGGCGCTTCTTCTTCTCTTCGATGACGCTGGCAGGGCGGGCGATGTCCATGGGTTTGAGTTCTTCGTCCTTCTCTCGGTCGCTTCCATACACAAGCACTGTGCCATCCGCGGCGGGGACCGGAGTTGCTTGATGGACGGGAGTTTAGGCCCGCCGGCCCGACCCGGCCGCGGCTGGAGGTGTCCGTTTGCGGAACAGCGGGATCCCATGCCCGGCGGCCCCTTGACAGGCGGTCGTCCGGGCCGGAGCTTGGCGGCCATGACCACCCACCCGAACGACGACGCGGAGCTGGCGATCCTCTTCTTCTCGCGGCTGACGGCCGCTGCCGGCGAGGACTACAAGGCGATGGATGCCGAGCTCGAGGCACGCGTCAGGGAGAACCCCGGATTCGTGGCGGCGAAGAGCTTCACCGCCGCCGACGGCGAGCGGCTCACCATCGTGTGGTGGCGCGACGAGGCCTCGCTCGCGGCCTGGCGCCATGACGAACGCCACGCCTTCGCCCAGCACACCGGCCGCGAGCGCTGGTACGAGTCCTACCGGATGGAGGTGGCGCGCATCCAGCGGCGCAGCGCCTTCGCGCGCTAGACGCCGCAGCGCCGGCGCCGCCTACTTCCAGGTGACCGACGCGCGGTAGACGTCGCCGTTCTGGGCGGTGACCTCGATGTCGAGCGACCACTCCTGCTCGGATCCGCAGGTCTCCTTGACCGCCGCGATCAGCTCGCGCTGTCTGGGCGCCACCTGGTCGGCGACGACCAGCGGCAGCACGCCGCCGATCTTCATGCCGGCGTCCTTGTGCACGGCCTTGACGCCCTTGACCTTGACGTCCTTCCTGCCCTCGTTGATGAGGTAGATCTCCATCTGGTACTTGTCGCCGACCTTGACCCGCGACGGCGAGACGACGATCTCCAGCGACGCCGGGCTCTCGGCCGCCTTCTTGACCGCGGCCACCGCGCTGGTGTCGAAGCCGGCCGCGGCCTGGGCGCCGCCTTTCGCGTTCTCCGAGCGCGTCTTGCCGATCACGAACTGGCGGCGCACCGAGACGGCGTTGGCGCCGGCCGCCGCGTTGCGCGGGTCGATCCGCGCTGCCTGCTCGAACAGCGCGGCGGCGTCGTCGTAACGACCGGCCACGAATGCGGCCTCGGCATCGCGCACCATCGCCGCGACGTCCGGCGGGGCCGTGGCCTTCGGCGTCGGCTTCGGTCGCGCCGTCGGCTTCGGCTCGGGGGTCGCCGGCGGCGGCGTGGGCTCGGGCGTGGCCGGCGGCGCCGTCACCGGCGGGAGCGTGGGCGGCGGAGGCGGTGGCGGCGGGGCCGGGCGCGCGAGGAACAGCCAGGCCAGGACCGCGAGCGCGACCAGCGCGGCGAGTGCCAGCAGGGCCCGCGAGGATGCTGCCTTTGCCATGAGTCCTCCTTGAGCCGCCTCGAGGGAGTCGAGCGATTCTAGCCGCCGACTGCCCCGCCGAGCGGGTAGGTCGAGACGCCGAGCCGGTGGCCGTCGGGGTCGCAGAAGTAGATCGTGTGCGCGGTGCGGCCCCGCACGATCGCCCCCGCCGCCGCCAGCCGCGCGTCCCAGCCCGCGAGGTCGTCGACCGCGAACGCGAGCAGGTGGCCCGAGCCCTGTTGCGGCCCTTCGCCTGCCAGCTTCTTCTCGAGCATCAGCACCAGCCCGCCTTCGGCCCCCAGCCACACCGAGCGCAGCGCCCCGTCCGGCTCGTGATGCCGCGCGCGCTCGGCGAGGCCGAGCAGGCCGGCGTAGAAGCTCGCCGACCGCCCGGGGTCGGCGACGCGCAGCGCGAGGTGGTGGGGGCGCACGGGCCGCAGTCTACAATCCGCGCACTCGCCCAGCGGCGGGCCAGGGAGAACCAGATGAAGACCGTGATCCTGGTGACGCGCGAGGGCCTGGGCCAGGTGCAGGCCGCGGACCACGACTTCGGCGTCGAGATGTTCGACCGCTTCGTTCACGCCTTCGAGGGCGAGGAGCGCAAGCCCGAGGCGATCTGCTTCTACACGGACGGGGTCAGGCTGCTGGTCGAGGGCTCGCGCGCACTGCCCGGGCTGCGGTTGCTCGCCGGCCTCGGCGTGCGCCTGGTGGCCTGCCGCTCCTGCCTCGAGAAGTTCGGCCTTCTCGACCGCCTCGGTGTCGGCGAGGTGGGCACGATGAAGGACGTCGTGCGCCTGATCCAGGACGCCGACAAGGTGGTCACCATCTGAACTCCGGCTATACCTACGTCGAGCGGATCGGCGCCCGCGAGGCAGGGCGCAGCGTGCTCGAGCACCTCGCCGCTCGCCATCGCCACTCCGAGGCGGCGGCCTGGGCCGCGCGGCTGGCGGCCGGCGAGCTCGAGATCGACGGCCGCATCGCCCGGGGCGACGAGACGCTGTGCGCCGGCCAGCGGGTCGCCTGGCACCGCCCGCCGTGGGTCGAGCCCGAGGTGCCGACCGCGTTCGGCGTCGTCTTCGAGGACGCCGACCTCTTCGCGATCGACAAGCCGGCGGGGCTGCCCTCGGTGCCCGCGGGCGGCTACCTCGAGCACACGGCGCTCCACCTCGTCCGCCGCCGGCACCCGCACGCCGTGCCCCTGCACCGGCTCGGCCGCGGCACCAGCGGCCTGCTGCTGTTCGCGCTGAGCGACTCGGCCCGCCGCGCGCTCGCCGCCGACTGGCGCGAGGGCCGCGTGAGCAAGTGGTACCGCGCGCTCGTCACGGGCGACCCGGTCCACGAGGCGTGGACGGTCGACGCCCCGATCGGCCCGGTCGCGCACCCGCGCCTCGGCCAGGTTCACGCCGCGAGCAGCACCGGCCGCCCTTCCGTCTCCCACGTCCGCGTGCTCGAGCGGCGCGCGGGCGAGGCCCTCGTCGAGGTCCGCATCGAGACGGGCCGCCCGCACCAGATCCGCATCCACCTCGCCCACGCGGGCCATCCCCTCGTCGCCGACCCGCTCTACGCGGCGGGCGGCGGCCTGCTCGCGGACCCGGCGCTGCCCGGCGCGGGGGGCTATCTCCTGCACGCCCATCGCCTCGCGTTCGTGCACCCCGCGAGCGCAGCCCCGCTCCAGCTCGAGGCGCCGCTCCCCGCCCGCCTCGCGGTCGCGCGCGGATGAAGCCCGAGCGGCTGATGCCGCTGGTCGTCGTGGCGCTCGCGCTGATCGCCTTCGCGCCGTCGCTCGAGAACGGGTTCGTGTACGACGACCACCTCACGATCGTGGGGCATCCGGCCGTGACCGGCCACGACCCGCTCGGTCCCTGGAAACAGCCGTTCTGGCCCACGGGTACGAGCTCCGACCTGTTGTATCGGCCGCTCGCGATGCAGTCGCTCTGGCTCGACGCGTGGCCTTCCGGAGGCGCGCCCGCGCCCGGGCGGGTCCACCTCACGCAGCTCCTGCTCCACGTCCTGTGCGCGCTGCTGATCGGCGCGATCGGGCGCGTCGTGAACGGGCCCGTGGCGGGGGCCGTGGCCGCGGCGCTGTTCGCGGCCCATCCGCTGCTGACCGAGGCCGTCACCACCGGCTACGGCCGCTCCGAGCTGCTGGCGGCGCTGTTCGTGCTGATCGCGGTGTTGCGTCGCGTGGGGGCGCCGTCGCCGCGTCGCGGGCTCGTCCTCGCGGTGCTCGTGTTCTGCGCGGGCGCCAGCAAGGAGCACGCGCTGCTCCTGTGGCCGGCGCTGCTGCTGCTCGACCTCGTCGCCGTGCCACGCGGCGGGTGGCGCCCGGCCCTGCCCGGGCTGCTGCGCGAGCACGCGCCCTGCGCGGTCGCGCTCGGCCTGCTGCTGGCCCTGCGGACCGTGGTGCTCGGCGGGCTCACGGCTGACGCGACGCAGATGGCGCCGCTGGTGGCCCCGGCAGCGCATGCCGACGTCGCCGAGCGCGCGCTGCTCTCCGCCCGGCTGCTCGCGCTGACGGCGCGGCTGCTGGTCGATCCCGGCCGGCTGACGCCGGTGTGGTCCGCTCCCGCGCTCGACGTTCCCAGAGGACTCGAGCCCGACGTCCTGGCCGGTTTCCTGCTGCTGGCTGCTGCGCTGGCCGGAATGGCTGCCGCGTGGCGCCGCGGGCCGGGCCCACGCACGCTCGCGCTGCTCGGGGGCGTGTTCCTGTTGCTGCCGCTGCAAGTGGTTCCGGCCTCGAGCTGGCTCTTCGCCGAGCGCTGGCTGTATCTCCCCGCCGCGTTCTTCGCCTGGGCGGCCGCGGCCCTGCTCGCGCGCTGGGCGCCGCGTGCGGCCCTGCCCCTCGGCCTCGGCCTGGCGCTGGCCCTGGTCCCGGCGAGCCGGGCCTACTGTCGCGTCTTCCGCGACGACGTGACGATGGCGCGCGAGACCGTGCGGCGCCTGCCGCAGGGTTACCAGGGGCATCGCATCCTGGCCACCTCGCTGCTGCAGGCCGGACGCGGACCCGAGGCCGAGGCCGCGGCGCTGGCCTCCGAACGCCTGTTCGGCCCCCAGCCCGAGACCTGCTGGGTGTTGTCGCGGACCCGGCTCGAGCGCGGCGACGTCGATGGCGCGCTGCGCGCGCTCAGCGAGTTGCGGCGGCTGATGCCGGTGATGGCGCCGACGCTGGACCTGGAGGAGCAGCGGATTCGCGAGCTGCGCTGAGCGTGTCGCGGCGGAACAGGGAGAACGGCGCCGCGCGGCCCACCAGCGTGTAGCGCGCGCCGGACGCCGGGTCGACCAGCAGCGCGCCGCTCTCGCGATGGGTGATCACCACGTCGGGCGGTGGCGGCGTCGCGCCCGGCGGCGAGAACGAGGGCGCGAACTCCTGGAACACGGGGTCGCGCCCCGCGGCGGCCCCGCGAAGCAACGTCATGAAGGCGTAGTCGCGGCCGTCGAACGTGTTCCAGAAGCCCACCCGCGCGGGCTGCAGCCCGCGGGCCACGCGCGCGACCTCACGCAGCGCCCGCCCCTGCGCCCCGGTCCCGTACAGCAGCACCGCGTCGCGGTCGCGCAGCGCGATGCTCGCGGGCCCCAGCAGCGGTCGCTGCAGCGTGTTCACCGACGGCAGCAGCAGGGCGATCAGCGCGGCGAGCAGGGGGGCGGCGAAACGCAGCGGCAGGCCCGCCGGGAAGAGCGCCCCCACGCTGGCGGCGACGGGAAAGGCGAGCGGAAAGAGCAATCGCGCCTGCCACGGCTGCCACTTGAGAGTCGCCGCGAACACGACGAAGCCGGCCGCGGCGAGTCCCCAGGGCGCGAGCCCGCGCGGAGCCGGCCGGCCGCCGAGCAGGGCCAGCGGCAGCAGCAGCGCGATCAGCATCTGCCCTGGGGCGGTGGCCGTGTCTTCGCTCGCGGGCCACCAGCCCGGGTCCGCGTACGGGCGGACGGTCGTGGCCGGGGCGTCGATCGCCAGACCCAGTTGTGCGTGGAGTGCGCGGTTGGCGCGGGCCAGGCCCTCGTTCCACGCGGCCCACGGCAGCGCCAGCTCGAGCGCCGCGTTGCGGGCGAGGTTGGAGGCGAGCGCCGCCGGCGTGACGGCCTCGTTGCGCAGGGCCACGCCGTGGGCGGCAGCGTCGGGCCCGAACGGCGAGCCGAACGTGGCCACGTTGCGCGCGACGTGACCCGCGTTGAGCAGCAGGACGGGGGCGGCGAGCAGCAGCAGCTTGCGCGCGGAGGCCGGCCCGCGCACGGCCAGGGCGCCCGCGAGCAGCCCGACCGGCAGGCCGAAGACGAGGCCCGTGCCCTTCGTGAGCGCCAGCGCGCCCAGCGCCGTGCCCGCCTTCAGTGCCGTCCAGGGCCCGCCGCTTCGCAGGCGCAGCGTCCACACCGTGGCGGCGCACAACCAGAAGGCCACGACCACGTCGTTCTTGGCGCTCGAGGCCTGCACGAATGCCGACGGGGTCGTGGCCGCCACCGCGACGGCAAGCCACTGCCCGCGCCGCGTCGCGCCGAGGTCGGCGGCGAGCCGCGAGACGGCGAGCAGCGCGCCGAGCCAGGCGGCCCACTGCACGAGGTTCGCGAAGCGGTCGCCGCCCGACAGCAGGCGCAGGTGCAGGCCCGCGAACTCGGCGAGCGGCGGCATCGCCACCTGGCGCAGCACGCTGGTCGCGAAGTGCCCGACGTGTCCCTGCTGTTCCCAATACACCTGCCGCGGCAGGTGGTAGCCGAGCGCGTCGGCGGTGTTGGGCGGCGCCAGCAGCGCCTGGCACAAGGTCCAGCCGGCCGCGGCGGCCAGGAGCAGCGCCGCGAGCCCCGGTCGCGCGGGTCGCCACGCGACGACGGGCGGTCGCCGTGCCAGCGCGAGCGCGGCCAGGGCGGCTCCCCCGGCCCACCACGCGAGCACCAGCCAGAAACGCAGCGCGGCGACGGCGCCGAGCAGCTCGGTGCCGAGCACGGTCCACGCGACCGCGCCCGCTGCGGCTTCCAGCAGCGCATCGCGCCACTCGCGTCCCCGCCCGAAGAGAACGGCGGCCGTCAGCAGCAGCGCGGCCCCCGGCAGCACGCCCAGCACGAGCATGGCGAACGATAGCGCGCCGCCACCCAGGCGACCCTCGGAAGCCCGTGAGGCGTTGACGGCTTTTCGCGGCGTGCCCGAGAATCGCGCCCGTTGGAGGGCGGGATGCTGATCCTCGCGTTGCTGCTGGCCGGCGCTCCGGACCTCGAGGCGCTGCTCGCGCGCCCGCTGTCGCCCGGCGTCGTCGCGCTGCTGGGCGAGCACCACGCCGACCCGCGCGCGCCTGCTCGCATCCGCGAGGGTCTGGGACACGAGCAGGCGGCGGTCCGCGCGGCCAGCGCCCGCGTCTCGCGCGTCCTGGCGAACGGCACCTGGGTTCCGACTCTCGCCGCAGCACTGCGAGCGGAACAGGACGCGCAGGTGGCGGGCGAGCTGGTCACGGCGCTGCTGAAGGCGGACCCGGAGCAGCTCGAGCCGGCGCTGGAGGCGACGCGCCGCCTCGGCTGCGGACTGGCCGACCGCGTCGCGCGCGGCGTCGGTGCAATCGGAGGCCAGGCCGGGCACGCCCGCTTCGCGGCGCTCGCCGAAGCCGGAGCCGGGGTCGAGGCGCAGCGCGCGTGGCTGGAGCGGGCGCACCGGGTCGATCCGACGCTGCCGCGCGACGTCGCGCGGACGGCGCTGCGGCTGGGTGACGCCGTCGTCTGGAATGCCGCCCTCGACGCGGTGCGCACCGCTGCGCCACTGGAGGCCGAACTGCGCGCGGCGGCCCTGGCGGAGCCGACGCTGCGCGAGGCGACGCTGCTCGACGTCGCCCGCCGGACCGGCCGCGGGGAGCCGCTCCCGGCTGCCGTGGCCGACGCCCTGAGCGCCCTCGGCGGGCCCGCGGCCGATGCCGTCACGCGGCTGTGGCTCGCGCTCGTCGAGGCTGCCGCAGGCGGACCCGGCGACTCGATCGCCGAGCGACTGGCGGCCGCAGGTGAGCACGCCACCGAGGTCGTGCTCCGCTTCCTCGACGCGCCGCAGGCGGCGTCCGGTCTGCGGCCGGACGTGCGCAAGGTGCTCGACGACCGGCTCGCGGCCGACCGCAGTCGCCGGACACCGACCGCGACCCGGCCCGAGGGGGACCGCCGGCGGCTGCGCTTGATGGCAGGCTACCCGGCCGGTTTGGTGGCCGACACGCTGGCGGTCGCCGGCTGCGCCCTGCGCGACGGGCGCGTGATCGGCGGGCGTCTGGTGCTGGGCGACGACGGCCGCCCCACGGCCCTCGACGCTTTCGCGGACGACGAGAGCGGCCCGGAATGCAAGGCGGCGGCGCGGGCCCTGCTCCTCGCCCGCGTGGGCAGCCCGGAGCACGACGGGGCGCTCGACGAGACGGTTCTGCTCCCGCTCCAGAAAGGCGTGCTCGCCTGCCTCGACCAGCCCGGCTGCGCCCCCGCTGCGCGGCCACCGCGTCCGGTCGGAGCGGGCAAGGCGGACCTCCGCGAGCCGCGCAAGGTGCGCCACGAGAACCCGCGCTACCCGACGGTCGCGAGGGTCAACCGGATCCAGGGCGCCGTCATCCTGCGCGCGACCATCTCGCCGCAGGGCTGCATCGCCGACCTGGAAGTCGTCAGCTCCCCGCACCCGACGCTCAACTACGAGTCGCTGCGCGCCGTCGCCCACTGGCGCTACACGCCCACCCTGCTCGACGGCGTGGCGGTGCCCGTCGCCATGACGATCACGGTCAACTACCGCTTGAACTGAGCTGGGCTCAGCGGTCGGGGCCGGCCTTGGGGTCGGCGGCCACCGAGATCAGCCACGCGTGCATCGCGGCCACCGTTTCGTCGGAGAGCACGTGCAGGTCGGAGCGCGCCGCCTTCACGGTGGGGAGCGCCTGCTCGGGCACCTGGGCCCGGATCGCGCCGCGGGTGCGCGCCACGACGACGCGAGCCAGGGTGCCGAAGCAGTGCTGCAGCACGAGCAGCTTCCAGCGGAAGCGCTCGTGCATCGAGACCAGAAGGTGGTGCCCGAACTGGTGAACCCGCGCCAGCCCGGTCAGCTCCCCGAGCTGGAACGCGGAGGGACGCAGCGGCGGTGGCGGCGCGATGGCCGAGGCCATCCGCGACAGCACCGACAGCGCGCGCAGCGTCGAGATCATCTTCGGGCAGTAGCTCTCGACCAGGCCGCAGCCCAGCTCCAGCAGCGCGACGGCCCGCTCGCGCGAGCCCTCGGCGCTCGCGTTGCCCGCCGCGTCCCAGGTGGCGTCGATCAGCGCCAGGTCGGCGTTGACGCGGCCCTGTGCCTCGCGCAGCTCCGACGCGCCGCGCTGGGTGAGCACCATGTCCCAGTCCCGCAGCACCGCCTGCTGCTGCCGCCGCCCGTCGGCCCACAACCACACGAGCAGCACGGCGACGGACACGGCCAGCATCACGAGCCACTCGATCACGGGCTCGCGCTCCCGGGTCCTTCCCCGAGCCGTTCCCTCCACGCCAGCCGCGCCTCGATCGCCGCCGACCCGCGCACGTCGTCTTCGGGCACCCGGCGCCAGACCTCCCAGAGCCAGTAGGCCAGCATGGCGACGTACGCCAGCGCGGCTGCGCTGGAGACGGTGTTCCACCACGCCACCAGCGCGGTGTCGAGCAGCGACAGGGCCGTGCGCAGGCCGCCCGAGAAGAGGAGCAGGTAGGTCGCCAGGCCCCGCAACACGGCCCGATGCAGACGGTGGACCGGGACCCGGTACCAAAGCACCAGGAGCCCCAGGGCGATGAGCAGCAACGCGGACCCATGCGAGAGCCGCGCGTGAGCTTCGAGGGCGAGGCCCGCGAGTCCACCCTGATTGGTTCGAGGAGCGAGCGCCATGATGATGGCTACGCCCAGAGGAGTGAGCGCCGCCGTCGAGCGAGCAGTCCGCTGCGCGCCGGGGAAGCGTCGGAACGCCAGGGCGCCGAGTTCAAGTCCCATGGCGAACTTGAGGATGGCCAGAAGGAGTTCTTTGGAGGTCCAGAACCCCCAGGTCCAGAACGTGTGCGGCCAACCCAGGATGAGCGCGTCCGTGAAACCCACGCAAGCGACATAGACCGTCCATGTGTAGCTCACCCGCCACAGTCCGCGCCGCAGCAGGAGGGTGAAAATGGCGACGCAGAGCACAATCCCCGTGGCCGTTCCCAATCTCTGGAACCAAGAGAGATCCACGAGGTGGGAGGGTACCCCAGGAGGCGGATCCGTCGTCACCGTGAGGTACCCGGTACACCCTTACCGCTCGTTCGCAATCACGGACCCGGCGGCGGCGGCGGCGGCGGGATGGGGCTGCTGCCGTCCGCCAGCACGACCGGCGACGGTTCCGGCGCCAAGATCGCGTCGAACGTACCGCCAACCCACATCCACGCCGTGAGCACGAACAGGGCGAACTGCATGGTCGCTCTCCTTCGATCAGGGCGGACCCCGTGTCCGCCCATGCGGAGAGCCTTTCACAAAATGTTGCATATGTGCCCACAATTCTGTGAGCAGCGCCTGCTCACCTGCTTGACCCCGGGGCGGCATGGGACTACTCTTTGAACATCATGAGCGATTGGTTCGCCCCGCTTGCGGGGCTTCTTGTCCCCCGCGACCCCCGGCAGTTCCTCTCGGAGCTGCTTCGCACGGCCCGCACGATCGCCGACGCACGCGGCATCGCCGCGTTCGCCCGGGCCCAGGGCGAGCTGAAGCTCGCTCTGTCCATCGAGCTGGATCAGTCCACGCTCGACGCCGCCAGCCAGCTCTGGGCTCGCCACCGCGACGCCCTTACCGCTGGCGAAACGGTGCCCGTAGCCGTCAGCGCAGGCGTCGCACACGGCCTGCCCGTCCGCTCCGGTGACCAGCTCGTCGGTCTGCTGATCGCCACCACTGCGGGTCCCCTGACCCCGGAGGCGGCCAAGTCCCTCGCCGACCTGGCGACGCTCGCCGCGCCCGCCCTGCAATCGTCCGAGACGGTCGTCCCCCAGGCGATGCCCGGACCCCCGCAGTCCGTCATCAGCGCCTACCTCGGCCGCACGCCGGCCGAGGACGTCCTCCGCGACCAGATGCTCGGCCTGCTCACGGCGAACGAGTGGAACATCGCCCGCGTCGCTCGCCTGCTCGGCATCACCCGCCGCACGGTCTACCAGCGCCTCGAGCGCTGGGGCCTCGAACGCGTCAAGATCCGCGTCACCGACCGCCGCAAGTCCCCCGCGAACAGCTAGCCGCCCCCCTCCCTCCCCGGCCGGCGGGTGCTGCCCCTTTACACACCCGTCGGCCGGCGTATACTCCCTGTCCGATAGACGAGCAGGAGGTAATCGTCCTGAGGAGCGGCGGCGAGTCAGCACCGATCGACACCCGGTTCTTCGTCGCGCCCATCCTCAACTCTCCGTACGCCTACCCGACGCGCCACTGGGAACTCGACGAGCGCGGCCAGCCGACCCAGGCGATCGCCGACAAGCGCCGCAGCGCGCAGTTCGTCACCCCGATCCCCAAGCCGCGCAAGCTCAAGGGCAAGGGCACTGGCAAAGGCGCGACGCAGAAGGCCCTCGACCTCGGCGACGCCACCGGCCTCTCCACCGAGCACCAGCGCTACGACCCCATCCCGGTCATCAACGAGCTGCGCAAGCAGGTCGACGCCTGGCGCGCGATCCCCAACCCAGCCCACTGGAGCGTCACCCCGGAGACCCAGCGCCTGCTGCTCCACTGGCGCACCCACCCCTTCTCCAGCTACTGCCCCTTCTTCTGCCAGGTCGAAGCGGTCGAGACGGCCATCTGGCTGACCGAGGTCGCCCCCGCCGACAAGCGCGGCAAGGCGTTCCTGGAGCACCTCGCGAGCGCCAACCACGAAGCCAACCCCGGTCTCCCGCGCCTCGCGCTGAAGCTCGCCACCGGCGCCGGCAAGACCACGGTGATGGCGATGCTGATCGCGTGGCAGACGATCAACGCCGTGCGCCGCAAGGACCGCGGCACTCGCTTCACCCGCGGCTTCCTCGTCATCACCCCCGGCCTGACGATCAAGGACCGCCTGCGCGTCCTGCTCCCGAACGACCTCGACTCCTACTACCAGGGCCGCGAGCTGGTCCCGGCCGACCTGCTCGCCGACCTGCACAAGGCCAAGATCGTCATCACCAACTACCACGCCTTCAAGCTCCGCGAGCGCCTCGACCTCTCCAAGGGCGGCCGCTCGCTGCTGCAAGGCCGCGGCGAGGCCATCCACAACTCGAGACCGACGGGTCTGGGCGGAGGAGCGGTAGCGACGGAGCCCAGCGGCCCGAGCGCCGGGATTCACTCCCGGCGCGAGCCGCCCGACGGCCAGATGCTCCAGCGCGTGATGGGCGAGCTGATGGGCCTCAAGCACGTGATGGTCCTGAACGACGAGGGCCACCACTGCTACCGCGAGCGCCCGACGCAAGATCACGACGACGAAGGCGAGCTGAAGGGCGACGAGGAGCCCCCGTTCTTCCTGCGCGGCTCGGGCTACGCCGAGGGCACGCTGTTCCCGTGGACGATGAGCGACTTCTCGCTGATGGACGCGATCGAGTGCGGCATCGTCAAGCTCCCGGGCGTCCCCGTCGCCGACAACATCCCCGGCGCGGAGGTCCCGATGTACCGCAACCTCTGGGACCACATCCGCACCAAGATGCCGAAGAAGGGCCGGGGCAAGGCCGCGAGCCTCGACCCGCTGAGCCTCCCGCCCCAGCTCCAGACGGCGCTCGCGGTCCTCTACGGCCACTACGAGAAGACGTTCGCGCTGTGGCGCCAGGCGGGCATCCGCGTCCCGCCCTGCTTCATCGTCGTGTGCAACAACACGTCCACGTCGAAGCTCGTCTACGACTACATCTCCGGCTTCCGCCGCGAGAACGAGGACGGCAGCGCCCAACTCAATAACGGCCGCCTCGCCCTCTTCCGCAACTTCGACGAGCACGGCAACCCGTTGCCGCGCCCCAACACGATCCTGATCGACTCCGAGCAGCTCGAGTCGGGCGAGGGCCTCGACGACCAGTTCCGCGCCGCCGCCGCCGACGAGCTGGAGCGCTTCAAACGCGAGCGCGTCGAGCGCACCGGCGACCAGCGCCAGGCTGACGACATCCCCGACGCCGAGGTCCTGCGCGAGGTGATGAACACCGTCGGCAAGGTCGGGGCCCTGGGCGAGCAGATCCGCTGCGTCGTCTCGGTCTCGATGCTGACCGAGGGCTGGGACACCAACACCGTCACCCACGTCCTCGGCGTCCGCGCCTTCGGCACCCAGCTCCTGTGCGAGCAGGTGATCGGCCGCGCCCTGCGCCGCCAGTCCTACGACCTGAACGCGGAGGGCCTGTTCGACGTCGAGTACGCCGACGTGCTCGGCATCCCGTTCGACTTCAACGCCAAGCCGGTCGTCGCCCCGCC
>WYBL01000084.1 GCA_011526565.1 Acidobacteriota bacterium
CCCGGCGCACCGCGGCGAGACTCTGCGCGCGCCCGGTGAGCCGGCCCGCGAGGCCGAAGCCGTCGACGGCCGTGCGCGTCGCGCGATCGAGGGTGAGCCGGCGCCGCACGAACAGGGCGGCGGCGAAGGCGCAGGCGAAGACGGTCGCGACGACGAACCCGGCCGCCGACCCGTCGCGCCGCGTCTCGAACTGGCCGACGGCGCACAGGCCGAACGCGAGTGCGGCCCAGGGCAGCCACGGCCGGCGCAGGCGCCCGCGCACCTCCAGCCGGTCGGGGCCGTCGCGCCGCACCTCGACGCCGGGCTGGCTGCCGGGCCCGAGCTGGATCGAGACGCTGATCACGGGGAAACCCGGCGGCGATCATCCCCCTCGCTGCGCCCGCGCGGCAAGCGTACGATCGCGCATGTTCACCCGCATCGCTCTCGCCGCCCTCGTGTGCGCGCTGCCGCTCGGCGCGCAGGATCCCGGTCCGCTCTACCGCGCGAGCGTCGCCGCCGCCGAGGCGACGCTGCGCCTGCACGAGACCGCGGCCGCGAAGAAGTGGCTGGCCGCCGCGCCCGAGCCGGAGCGCGGCTGGGAGTGGCGCTACCTCCAGCGCCTCGTCGATCGCAGCGCGGCCCGCGTCGCGGCCCACGCCGCCGCTGTCCGCGATCTCGCGCTGAGCCCCGACGGCGCATGGCTCGCGACCGCGTCCGTCGACGGCACCGCGAAGCTGTGGGACGCGCGCACCCGCGCGCTGCGCCACACATTCGCGGGCCATGCCGGCCCGGTGGGCGGCGTGGTCTTCTCGCCCGACTCCGCGCGGCTCGCGACGGCGGGGAGCGACGGCACGCTGCGGGTGTGGGACGTCGCGAGCGGAGCGGAAGCGTGGAAGGTCGAGGGCGTCGGCCGCGGCATCCACGTCGTCGCCTGGCACCCGGGGGGCGCCCGGCTGGTCTCGGCCTCGTGGCAGCGCAGCGCGGAGCGCGGCGTGTGGGGCGTCGTGCGGGTGTGGGACGCGGCGAGCGGGGCGCAGCAGGCGGGCTGGGACTGGGGCGTGAAACCGATCACCGCGCTGGCCTGGTCACCCGACGGCGCGACGCTGGCCGCGGGCAACTGGGACGACGACGTCGCACTGTGGCGGAGCGATCGCTGGTCCGAGCCGCCCGTCGTCCTGAAGCCGGCGCCCGACGAGCGCTACAAGGCCGTGCAGTCGATCACGTTCTCGCCCGACGGCGCGCGGCTCGCGGTCGGCGCCAAGGACGGCCGGGTGCGGGTGTGGGACGTGACCGCGCGTCGCGTGGCCCACGTGCTCACCGGCCAGGCCGAGGGGCAGGCGAAGTGGACCAACGACGTCGCCTTCGTCGACGGAGCGACGTTGGCCGTCGCGGGCCAGGACGGAACGCTGCGGCTGTGGGACGCGAAGAGCGGCGCGCCGCGCGCGGTGTGGCACGGCCACGACGCCGCGGTCACCGCGCTCGTCGCGAGCAGTGACGGCCGCAGCGTGATCAGCGGAGCGAACGACGGCGAGTTGCGCTTCTGGGACGTGGCGGCGCTCGACCCCGCGCGTTCGACGCTCGCCCTGCCCGACACGGCCTACGACGTCGCCTTCACCCGCGACGGCACGCGCATCGCCACAACCGGCTGGGGCGGCTTCGTGCAGGTGCGCGACCGCGCGACGGGCGCGACCCTCGCCACCTGGCACGGCCACGCGCAGTCGGGCGTGCGCGCGGCGTGGAGCGGCGACGGGCAGCGCCTGGTCACCACCGGCAACGACGGAGCGGTCGTGATGTGGAGCGCGACCGGCGAGAAGCTCGCGACGCTCGCGCAGATCGAGGGTGATCGCAGCGTCGCGCTGGCGGCGAGCCCCGATGGCACGCTGGTCGCCTCGGCCTCGGGCAAGGGCACGGTCACGCTGTGGCGCTTCGCGGACGCCGCGGTCGTTGCCACGCTCGTCGACGGCGAGCGCACCGCCACCGGCCTCGCGTTCACGCCGGACGGCGCGCGCCTGTTCTGGGGCGCTGGCGACGGCACGGCCAGGGCCTGGGACTGGCAAGCGAGCCGCGAGGTCGCGAGCTTCGCCCACGGCAAGGGCACCGTGGCCGTCGCGGCGCACGGGGCGCTGGTCGCGACCGCGGGCAGCGACCGCCGCATCGTGCTGTGGGATGCGGCATCCGGCGCGAAGCTGCGGGAGCTCGCGGGCCACGTCGACCAGGTCCACCACGTGGCGTTCTCGCCGGACGGCACGCGCCTGGCTACGGCTTCTTCGGACGGGACGCTCAAGGTGTGGGACCCGGAGAGCGGCGAGTGCGTGCTGACCGTCGCCCGCGAGTCGCAGGTCTACCACCTGAACTGGTCACCCGACGGCGCGACGCTGGCGATGGTCCCGCTCGACAAGACGATCGCCCTGCTCGAGAGCCGCTGAGGGCGGCATGCGCGGAGGGCTCTACGGGCTGGTGGTGGTGGTCGTCGTCGTGGCCACCGTGTTGATGGGAAGTTGGTGTCTCGACAACGACGCCTCGGGCTGGAGCAGCGTGCGCTCCGCCTTCCCGGCCGGCGACCGCCGGCTCCTCTACGACCGCGTGCCCACCCGCTTCGCGCTCGTGGACCCCGCCGTGCCATGGAAGGCGGTGCGGAGTTGTGGCGACCGCGTCGCTCTCGACGGCGTCGGGCACGAGCTGGTGGTCGAGGACGACGCCTTCGTCGATGCCGGTCGGTCCGCGGTCCGTTAGCCGCGGTTTCAGTCTTCACTGCCCGGCCGCGGCCGCGGCCGCGGCCTCGAACCGCTGCGCCAGTTCCTCGGTGCCCACGACTCGGTGCCGCAGGCGGTAGCCGAAGTTGAGCGGGGCCAGGACGCGGGCGATCACGGCGGGCGAGAGGTAGCCGAAGGCCCGGCCGATGCGGCGCCAGGTGGCGGCCCGCGAGTAGAAGCGGGTGTGCAGCCAGGCGTTCCCGGCGCAGAGCGTCTCGGCCGACATGCCGCGGGGCTCGAAGACCACGTGGCCGAAGTCGTACAGCGCCCAGTCGCGCGACGTGATGCGCCCCTGGCGCTCCATCTCCGCGTGCAGCGGCGTGCCCGGGAACGGCGTGAGCACGGTGGCCTGCAGCGCGTCCACGCGGTTCTCGTCGAGGAAGCGCAGGGTGCGGGCGAAGACGTCGGGCCCGTCGCCGTCCATGCCGAAGACGAACCCGGCGTAGACGCCGATCCCCGCCGCGTGCAGCCGGGCGACAGCCCGGGCGTAGTCGCGGTGCCGGTTCAGCCCCTTGCCCCAGGCCGCGAGGTTGTCGTCCGAGAGCGACTCGAAGCCCACGAACAGGCCGACGCAGCCGCTGCGCGCGGCGAGGTCCAGCAGCTCCGGGTCGTCGGCGATGCGCACGCTGCACTGGCTGACCCAGCGCTTGCGCAGCGGCGCCATGCGGGTGAAGAGCTCGCGCGCGTAGCCGGGATCGGCGATCAGGTTGTCGTCCATGAACACCAGCCAGCGCCCCAGGCCGCGCAACTCGTCGATCACCTCGTCCACGGGACGCGTCCGGAAGCGCCGGCGGGCGAAGGCGCTGACCGAGCAGAAGCTGCACGCGTACGGGCAGCCGCGGGTCGCCTGCACCTCGTCGGGGGTGATGTAGGCCGAGCGGCGCAGGAGCTGCGGTCGGGGACGGGGAGGCCGCCCAGGTCGACGGGACCCGCGACGTAGCGCGGCTGCAGCCGGCCGGCCTCGAAGTCGCGGGCCAGGGCGCTCAGCGTCCCCTCGGCCTCGCCGACGCACACGGCGTCGGCGTGGGCCGCCGCCTCGTCGGGCAGGAACGTCGGGTGGTAGCCGCCCATCACGACGGTGCGACCGCGGCGGCGGAACTCGTCGGCGATCTCGTAGGCGCGCGGCGCGTTGTACGTCAGCAACGAGAGGCCGACCAGGTCGGCGGGGAAGTCGAAGTCGACCGGCTCGACGTCCTCGTCCACGAGGCGGGTGCGGGTCCCGGGCGGCATCGAGGCCGCCACGTACAGGCTCGTCAGCATCGAGAAGCGGTGCGAGCGGGCGCCGCGGGGGCGCCCGGCGGCCCGGGCGCGCCACAGCGGCGAGGTGGGGCTGACGAGCAGGAAGCGCAGCGCGGGCCTCCTGCCTTCCAATTTCCGCCTGGCCGCCCCCCGCGGCAAGCGGAATCGTCAGGTGAGCGGCTCGAGGCGGAGGAGCTGGAGGACCGGGGCTTCGCGTTCGCGGGAGGCGGCGAGGTCCACGCGCCAGGAGGCCACCCAGTCGTTGAGGTCCGCGGTGTCGACGAGCATCTGATCGACGCACCAGGAGCTGCGGTCGTCGGCCACTTCCACGTGGGTGTGGCGCTGGTTGCGGGCCTCGGGGTCGAGGCGCAGGCCGCCGTGCTCGGCCGCGTGGGCCGCGCGCGCCGCCTTCAGGCGCTCTTCCGTCCACGGCGTCTCGCTCGCGTCGGTCGCGACGTCGAGCTGCGCGAGCGCCGCCTCGTCCCGACCCTTCGCCCACGACGCGAGGAACGCGAAGACGCGGGCGCGGATCGCCGCGGTGAACGCGCGGGCGTCGGCCGTGACGTCCAGCGGGCCCGACGGCCGCTCGGGGCGCAGCTCCGGGCCCGCGAGGCCCGGCTCGTAGTCCGGGTCCAGCATCCGCTCCCACTCGTCGAGCAGGCTGGAGTCGACCTGGCGCAGCATGTCGCGCAGGTAGTACTCCATGTCGAGCAGGGTGTCGGACTTCGACGCGTCGGGCACGGTCTGGCGCAGCGTCTTGTACGTGCTCGACAGGTGCCGCAGCAGCAGGCCCTCGGAGCGCTCGAGGTCGTACTCCTGCACGTAGTCCGAGAACGAGCGGTAGCCCTCGAACATCTCGCGGGCGATCGACTTGGGCCGGATGTTCTCCTCCCCGACCCACGGGTGGCGGTCGGCGAAGGCGTTGAAGGTGTCGTAGACGAAGTCGCGCAGCGGCTTGGGGTACTCGACCTCGTCGAGCTTGGCCATGCGCTGGTCGTAGTCGAGGCCCTCGGCCTTCCACTCGGCGATCTTGCGGCCCTTCTCCTTGTCGAGCTGCTTGCGCAGGATCAGCTCCGGGTTCTCGAGGATGCTCTCCACCAGCGTCAGCACGTCGAGGGCGTGGGTCTCGCTCTCCGGGTCGAGCAGCGGCAGCGTCTCCAGCAGGTACAGCGAGAGCTGCTGGTCCATCGAGAAGTCGTCCTGCAGCTCGACGTTGACCCGCAGCTTCGAGCCGTGCGCGTCCTGCGGCACGATCTCGACGATGCCGCGCGCGACGAGCGAGCGGAAGAGCTGCCAGCCGCGCTCGAAGTGCGCCTTCTTGTTGCGCTCGGACTCGTGGCTCTCGCGGATCAGCCGCTGCATCGCGCGGCAGCCGTCGCCGCGGCGCGAGAGCACGTTCAGCAGCATCCCGTGGGAGACGGAGAAGCGCGACTGCAGCTTCTCGGGCGACGCGCCCATCAGCCGCTTGAAGGTGGCCAGGTCCCAGTTGGCGAAGTTGTGCTCGGGCGGCTTCTTCTTCTGGACCTTCTTGCCGTCCTTCGCCTTCTCCTCGAGCTTCTTGTTCTCGATCGCGTGCTCCGGGGCCTGGGCGACGACGTAGCCCTTGTCGTCGAAGCCCTTGCGGCCGGCGCGGCCGGCGATCTGGTGGAAGTCGCGGGCGGAGAGCACCGCGGTCTTCTGGCCGTCGAACTTGCACAGCCGCGAGAACAGCACCGTGCGGATCGGCACGTTGATGCCGACGCCGAGGGTGTCGGTGCCGCAGATGACCTTGAGCAGTCCCTGCTGGGCCAGCTTCTCGACCAGCACCCGGTACTTGGGCAGCAGGCCCGCGTGGTGGAGGCCGATGCCCTGCTTCAGCCAGCGCCGCAGGTCGGGGCCGTACGGGCTCGTGAAGCGGAAGTCGCCGATGGCGGCCGCCACCGCGTTCTTCTCCTCGCGCGTGCACAGGTCGAGGCTCGTGAAGTCCTGCGCCGAGTCGGCCGCGTCCTTCTGCGTGAAGTGGACGACGTAGACGGGCGCCTTGCCCTCGGCCGCCAGCTTCTCGACCATCTGCGACAGCGGGATCTCGGAGTACGCGTACTCGAGCGGCACCGGCCGCGTCGCCGAGGTGACGACCGCGGTCTCGCGCCCGTTGCGGCGGGTCAGCTCCTCGGCGAAGAACGAGACGTCGCCGAGCGTCGCCGACATCAGCAGGAAGCGGGTGCGCGGCATCGCCAGCAGCGGCACCTGCCAGGCGACGCCGCGGTCGCGGTCGGCGTACCAGTGGAACTCGTCCATCACGACGTCGTCGATGCCGCTCTCGGCGCCCGCGCGCAGCGCCAGGTTGGCGAGCACCTCGGCGGTGCAGCACAGGACCGGCGCGTCGCGGTTGACGCTGGCGTCGCCGGTCGCGAGACCGACGTTCTCCGGCCCCAGCTCGTGGCACAGCGCCCGCCACTTCTCGTTGACCAGCGCCTTGATCGGACAGGTGTAGACCGAGCGCCGCCCGTGGGCCAGCGAGGCGAAGTGCAGCGCGGAGGCGACCAGCGACTTGCCCGAGCCGGTCGGCGTGTTGAGGATGACGTTGCGCTCCTCGAACAGCTCGAGCACCGCCTCTTCCTGCGCCGGGTACAGGCTCAGCCCCCGCGTGTCGACGTAGTCGAGGAACCGCCCGAGCAGCTCGTCGGCACCGGCCCGGCCCGGCGGCAGTCGGTCGTAGAGAGGCGCGTCCATCACGGGAGCTTACTGCGGCCGGCTCGGAGACCGCTCGAGAGGGCCGACGCATGAGATGTCATCATCACGACACGCTGCGATAACATGAGACATGATTCGGACCCAGATCCAGCTCACTCCTGAACAGATGCGAGGCCTGAAGGCGGTGGCGGCGCGGCGCGGTCGCCCGGTGGCGGAACTGGTGCGCGAAGGCGTCGACGAGGTGCTGCGCCAGGGAGCCGTGGCCGGGGGGAGTCCTCGGGAGCGTGCCGCAGCCGTCAGCGGTCGCTTCCGCTCGGGCCTGACGGATCTCGCGCGTCGACACGATACCCACCTGGCCGAGAGCCTCGCCGAGTGAGCGTCTTCGTCGACACCTCGGGACTGCTCGCGGTACTCGACGCCGACGACGCCTTCCACCCGCGCGCCGACGTCACCTGGCGCAAGCTGCTGGCCAGCGACCGCACGCTCGTGACCACGAACTACGTGCTGGTGGAGACGTTCGCGCTGGCGCAGAGCCGCCTGGGACTCGACGCCGTTCGCGCACTGCAGCAGGACGTGGTCCCGGCGCTGCGTGTGCTGTGGGTCGATGGCGAGCTTCATGGTGCCGGCGCGACGGCGCTGCTGACCGCAGGCCGGCGTCGCCTCAGCCTGGTGGACTGCGTCAGCTTCGAGGTGATGAGGCGCGAGGGGATGCGTCAGGCCTTCTGCTTCGACCGCCACTTCGCCGAGCAGGGCTTCGAAACCGCACGCTGACCCCGAGCCCGGCCCCCTCGTCACACCGTCGTCACGCCGGGCCGGTATCCATGAATCATGAAGCAGACGACGATCGCGTGGGTCCTGTGCGTGAGCTGGGCGGCCGCGGCCTCCGGCGCCGACCTCGCGGAAGTGAAGCAGGCGCGCAAGCTGCGCGTGGCGGCGGCCATCGCCGACCTGCCGTTCGAGCGGGACGTGCTCCAGGGGTTCGCGCGGTCGATCGGCGTCGAGCTGGCAGTCGAGCCGGTCGGCAGCCGGGGCGCCGCGCTGCAGGCTGTCGCCGCGGGTCGCGCGGACCTGGCGGCCGGAGGGCTCGTCGTGCAGCGCGACCGGCTGGCCGGCCTGGCCTTTTCCGCGGACGTGTTCCCGACCCGCGTCGTCGCCGTCAATCGCGCCCCCGCCGAAGCGCCGGGCTTCATCGAGTCGCTGCGGGGGGCGAGCCGCATCCTGGCCCCGGCCTCGACGGGCGCGGCCCAGGTCGCGCGCGACGCCAAGCTGCCGGAGTCGAAGACCGAGTCGGGTTCGGCGGAGCGCGCGATCGACGCGCTGCGCGCTGACACCGGCGCGGTGGCGCTGCTGGGCCTGTTCGACGCCCTGGTGGCGCGCCGCGCCGATCCCGCGCTGCAGGTCGGCGTCGCGCTGGGCCCCCGCGGGGGGATCGGCTTCGCGGTGCGCGAGGCCGACGGCGCGCTGCGCGCCGCGCTCGACGCCCACGTCCAGCAGCTCCGCGCCTCGCCGAGCTACCGCCTGGTCATCGGCCGCGGGCTCGGTGAAGACGCGCTGCGCATCCTCTCCCGCGCCCACCTCGAGTAGCGAGGGCGGCTGCACGCCGCCTCCGAAGAGTTCCAGCCTTGCCACGCCATTGCCACGGCCACGGCCCAATCTCCAGCCACACGTCCAGGGGAGGGCCAGGCCGGAATGAGCGTGATCGCCTACGTGCAGGCTTCCGACGTGCGGATCGCCGAGCGGTTGTGGCGCTGGCGGCCGGGGCGGCTGGTGCGCCTGGTCGCGATCCTCGCGACCCGCCTCGGCGACGGCTGGGCCTGGGCCTTTGCCGCCCTGGTCCTGGCCTGCGGTGACGGCCGCTGCCTCGAGGTGCTGGCCGCTGCCTCGCTCGCGGTCCTCGTCGCCAACGTGGTGCAGGTGGCGCTTAAGCGCGGCGTTCGTCGCCAGCGCCCGTGCGTGATCCAGCGCCACCCGAGCTTCCCGCGCGTGCAGCCGCCGGACCGCTTCTCCTTCCCTTCGGGCCACACCCTCAACGCCTTCGCCGTGACGCTGGTCCTGGCCCTCGAGTGGCCGCACCTCGCGCTGCCGCTGCTGGCGGTCGCCGCAGTGATCGGCGCGTCCCGCGTCGTGCTCGGCATGCACTACACGAGCGACGTGCTGGCCGGCGCGCTGATCGGCGCCAGCCTCGGGATCGCCGCATGGGGCGCGCTGCTCGCCTAGGCCTCGCTGACCCAGCGTCCGAGGCCGGGGCGGAGCGGCCCGGCGCCGCCCCACAAGCGGCGCGCGAGCCAGGCGCCGAAGGCGCACTCGCGCAGGCGCTCCGCGGCGACGACGAGTGGGAGCATGGGCAGCAGCGGGCACAACGCCGCGAGCGCGGCCAGGCGCCACGCTCGATCTCCGGCCAGCGCGGCGATCGACGTCTGCGCGATGCCGCAGGCCACGATCGTCGCCACGTCGCGGGTCAGCCTCGCGTAGCTGCCCGAGGTCCCGCGCGCGAGGCAGGCCCCGGCGCGCAGACCGGCGAGGAACTCCGTGCGGTCTCGCACGCCGGGCACCTCCGTCCACGCGCGCGCCACGCTCTCAGGAGCGTGCGCGTCGCTGCCGCCGACTCCGGGTCGTCCGTGGGCCGAGGACAGCCGGTTCGCAAGCGCGTTGAGGCGACTCGGCATCATCCCGTTTCGCGTCTCAACGTGAGTGACGTGGCGCATCGACCAGGTGATGTCGCTCGGCTCGCGCGGGCCGGTCAGGCTCGAGAAGGGATGATTCAGCACCACCGGCAGGCGCTGTTCGGCGAGATAGGCGAAGAGCGCCTCGCCGTCGCGGGCCCGGGCCTGCAGCGGTGCGTGATGCCGCTCCTCGAGATCGAGGACCCCCAGGTGGACCTCGCGGCCGCCGACCCAGGCAGTCAGTTCCTCGGAGAGGAACGTGTCCGGCCGTCCCGCCAGCCGGAGCGCGCCTTCGATGGTGTCGTGATCCGTCAGCGTCACCAGGTCCATGCCGCGGCCCTTCGCTGCGGCGTAGACGGCCTCCGGGTCCGAGCAGCTCTCCGTTCCCAGGTGGCGCAGCAAGGGAGCGTCGAGCGGTCCGGAATGCCGGCTGTGGACGTGCAGGTCGCAGCGCATCGGCCCGAGGATCGGCTGCGTCGATGGCGCCACCGTGACCGCCCTGGAAGTTGTGCGCGGCGACGAGGCGACGCCCGTGTGGCGTTCGTCATCTCGTCGCCTCGACTGTCGGTTTCGTCGGCGCGCTGCCATCGGTCCGCCACACGGCTGACACGCGCGGGTGCCACCTTGCGCGCGTGATCTCCGCCACCCGCGACGCCGTGCTGGAGCGCGCCCGCTTCTTCGGCGCATTCCTGCGCGAGCCGTTCTCGACCGGCTCCGTGACGCCGTCTTCGCAGGCGCTGGCGCGGCGCATGGTGGAGGGCCTCGATCTTGCCGGCGCCCGCACCGTGGTCGAGGCCGGGCCCGGGACCGGCGCCTTCACCGGCGCGCTCGTCGCGGCGTGCAGCCCGGCGGCGGCGATCGTGGCCGTGGAGATCAACGCCGCGTTCGTGGCGGGCCTCGCGCGCCGCCACCCGCGGGTCGACGTGGTGCACGACTCGGTGGAGCGCCTGCCCGACCTGCTGCGCGCGCGCGCGCTGCCGCCGGCGGACGTGGTGATCAGCGGCCTGCCCTGGGCCGTCCTGGACGAGGCCACCCAGGAGCGGCTGCTGGCCGGCATCGTGTCCGCGTTGCGGCCGGGCGGCCGCTTCGCGACGTTCGGCTACGTGCAGTGCGCCGCGCTGCCCGCCCAGCGCCGTTTCCGGCGGCGGCTCGGGTGCCTTTTCGAGTTCCTCGGACGCTCCGAGGTGGTGTGGAGCAACGTGTGGCCCGCGGTGGTGTACCGCTGGCGCAAGACCCCGGCCGGACCGGGGAAGGAGGATCGGGCGTGAGCGTGTTGCAGGGTTTCTACGCGGAGCTGCAGGAGCAGCGCTGGGACGACCACCGCTTCTATCACCACAGCCGCATCAACCAGTCGCTGCACCTGGTGAGCGCGCTCAGCTTCCTGTTCTCCTACGTGATGCTGTTCACCTCGCCCGCGGTGGCGGCGCTGGTCGGCTGGCTGTTCTCGATGATGACCCGCCAGGCGGGCCACTTCTTCTTCGAGCCGAAGGGCTTCGACGCCGCCAACCAGGTGACCCACGAGTACAAGGAGCAGGTCAAGGTCGGCTACAACCTGCGCCGCAAGGTCGTGCTGCTGGCGGTCTGGGCGCTGCTGACGGCGGCCCTGTTCGCGGACGCGACGCTGTTCGGCCTGTTCCCGGTCCCGGCGGACGCCGCCGGCTTCCTCGACAACCTGGCGAAGACCTGGATCGGGCTCGGCGTCGGCGCGGTCCTGTTCCGCACCGTGCAGCTGTTCTTCCTGCGCGACGCGAAGACGGGGCTCGTCTGGTTCACCAAGATCCTGACCGACCCGTTCCACGACGTCGCGCTCTACTACAAGGCCCCGCTCCACGTCCTTCGGGGCGACCTCTACGACGAGATCGTCAGCTCGGCTACCCCCGAGCCTCACCGGGCCTGAGCGAGCCGCCGTCGCCCGCGCCGGGATGCTCCCGGCGCGGGCGGCCGAGCGCGGCGCGCAGCATCTCGCGCAGCACACCGCGCCCGATCGCCGCTTCGGTCGCGGCGGGCGGCGCCCACCACCAGCCGGCCGCGTCCATCGCCTGCGCCGCGGCGACGAAGCGGTCGGCCACCTCGGCGAACTCCTCGTCCGTGTAGTCGAGGCTGAAGATCAGGCGGCCGGTGCCGACCCACGACAGGGCCAGGCCGTGAAGGCGGAGGTAGTGCTGGAACATCCAGTTGTAGCGGGAAGGCCGGTCGTAGAGCACGGTCCAGATCGACTGCAGGTGGGCGACGGACACGGGCAGCCCCGCGGCGCGCAGCCGCGCGTTGAGCGCCTTGGCGCGGGCGCTCCAGCGCGCGTCCTGGTCCGCGTAGCCGGCGTCGAGCTCGCCGTCCTCGAGCCGGCGCAGGAACTCGTTCATCGCGCCCATCACGTAGGGGTGGGAGTTGAAGGTGCCGCGCGCGAAGCAGACGTCGACCGGACGGTCCTCGCGGTAGCGCTTCATCAGCCGCGCCTTGCCGCAGACGACGCCGACCGGCAGGCCGCCGCCCAGCGTCTTGCCGTAGGTGACGAGGTCGGCGTCGACGCCGAGCCACTCCTGCACGCCGCCTCTCGCGACCCGGAAGCCGAGGAACACCTCGTCCAGGATCAGCACGACGCCGTTCGCGTCGCAGGCGGCCCGCAGCCGCCGCAGCCAGTCCGCGTAGGCCTCGCGGTCGAAGCCGGCGCGTCGCGCGCCGCCGACGAGGGTCGCGTCGGACGGAGCCGCGGAATTCGGGTGCAGCGCCTGCAGCGGGTTGACCAGCACGCAGGCGATGTCGCGGCGGGTGCGGATCACCTCCAGCGCGCGCTCGTCCATCTCGCGCAGGGTGTAGGTCTCGCGCGCGGGCCGCGGGCTGCCGACGCCCGGCTGCACCTCGTCCCACCAGCCGTGGTAGGCGCCGCAGAAGCGCACGATGTGGGAGCGGCGGGTGTGGTAGCGGGCGAGGCGCACGGCCTGCATCACGGCCTCGGTGCCCGACATGTGGAACGACACCTCGTCCTTGCGCGCGATCCGGCGCAGCCGCGCGACGTTGTCCGCGACCAGCGGGTGGAAGGAGCCGAGCACGGGGCCCAGCTCGCGGGTGCGCGCGATGCCGCGGTCGACGCACTCCCTGTAGAAGTCGTAGCCGAAGGCGTTGAGGCCGTACGAGCCGGTCAGGTCGAAGAAGCGGTTGCCGTCGAGGTCGACCAGCTTGCGGCCGGTGGCGGCGATGGCGAAGGCGCCGCTGCGCAGGTGACGCTTGACGAAGCGGGCGAACTGGAACGGGACCCGGTTGCGCGAGGTGAGCTGCAGGTCGGAGAGGCCGGCCTCGGCGTCGGCGGTCGCCCGCAGTGTGCGCGGGAAGCGCTCGCGGTAGAGCGCCGCGAGGCGGTGGAAGTCGTCGCGCCGGCGCGCCTCGACGTCCTCGGGCGCGCCGTCGACGCGGAACACCAGGGCCTCGTCGTACTCGTAGAACGGGACCAGCTTCGCCACCCGCTGCGACCAGCGGGCATGGCCGGTGAGCGAAGGGTGCTTGGCCCGCGACAGCAGCAGGCGGGCCTTCGCCCTCGGCAGCGCCAGGGCGAAGGCTCCGGCCGCGCCCGCCGCGGCCAGCATCGTGGTGGGGTCCATCATCGTTGCATCCTCAGGGGCGTCGTGTTCAGCGCGGAGGCGCCGTGGAGTCCGTGATCGATCGCGTGAGCCGCTCGGAAGAGCTCAATTTCCTGCTGACCAACCGCATCCCGCGCCGGCTCGCCACGCGGTTCATGGGCTGGTGGAGTGGCCTGCGCAACCCGCTGGTGCGGGACGCGTCGCTGTGGGCGTTCCGCACCTTCTGCGACGACGTCGATCTCTCCGAGGCGAAGCAGTCCCGCTTCGGGAGCCTGCACGAGTGCTTCGTGCGCGAGTTGAAGCCGGGCGCGCGCCCGGTCGACCCCGACCCCGCCGTGCTGGCGAGCCCGTGCGACGCGATCGTGGGCGCCCACGGCCGCATCGAGGGCACGCGGGTGTTCCAGGCCAAGGGCTTCCCGTACCGGCTCGAGGACCTGCTGCCCGATCCGGCGCTGGTCGCGGCCCACGCCGGGGGCACCTACGTGACGCTGCGGATCAAGGCCGGCTTCTACCACCGCTTCCACGCGCCCGACGACCTGCACGTGGAGCGTGTGACCTACGTCTCGGGCGACACCTGGAACGTCAACCCGGTCGCGCTGGCGCGGGTCGAGCGGCTGTTCTGCCGCAACGAGCGGGTCGTCCTGCACGGCCGCACGCCCCGCGACGGGCAGCCGCTGACGCTGGTCGCCGTGGCGGCGATCCTGGTCGCCAGCGTGCGCCTGCACTTCCTCGACGTCCTGCTCCACCTGCGCTACCGCGGGCCGAACGTGATCCCCTGCAACGCGCGGCTGCAGCGTGGGCAGGAGCTGGGCTGGTTCCAGCACGGCTCGACGATCCTGGTCTTCGCGCCCGCGGGCTACGAGCTGTGCCCGGGCCTGGCCGAAGGCGTGCGGATCGACGCGGGCCAGCGGCTGCTGCGCCGCGTCGAAGGTCAATGAACGACGGCCTGGGGCCGGGTCGCCCAGGTCGCCGCCGGCTGCAACGGCACCAGGTGGGCGCGGAAGCGCTCGTGGGCTGCCGTCCAGCCGAAGCCCTCCGCGACGCGTCGCGCGGCCTGGCTCGAGGCGAGCAGCGCGCGCCGGCAGGCGGCGCCGAGGTCGTCGTCGAGAGCGCCGTTGACGCCCTCCTCCACCAGGTCGATCGGGCCGGGCGCCGGCACCGCGGCCACCGGCAAGCCTGAGGCCATTGCCTCCAGCAGCACGTTTCCGAAGGTGTCGGTGCGCGAGGGGAACACGAAGCAGTCGGCCGCGGCGAAGTGCTCCGCGAGCTCCTCGCCGCGCCGCCAGCCGCGCCAGATCGCGCGCGGGAAGCGCGCCTCGAGCTCGGGGCGCGCGGGGCCGTCGCCGACCACGACCTTGGTGCCCGGCAGGTCGAGCTCCAGGAACTTCTCGATGCTCTTCTCGACGGCGATGCGTCCGACGTGGAGCCACAGCGGCCGCGGGAAGGGCAGCACGTCCAGCCGTCGCCGCCGCGGGTGGAACAGCTCGGTGTCGACGCCACGCGGCCAGTGCACGAGCCGCCGGCCGACGCGCCGCTCGAGCAGCTCGCCGATCAGCGAGCGGGTGCCGACCAGCGTGTGCTCGGCGCCGCCGTGGAACCAGCGCTCGAACGCGTAGCCGGCCGCGAGCGGCACCGGCAGCCGGGCCGCGACGTACTCCGGGAAGCGGGTGTGGAACGAGGTCGTGAAGCGGTGGCCGCGGCGTCCCAGCCACATCCGGGCGGCCACCCCCAGCGGGCCTTCGGTGGCGACGTGCACGGCGTCGGGGGCGAAACGCCGCAGGCGCCCGACCAGCAGCCAGGGATCGCGGGCGACGCGGATCTCCGGATAGGAAGGCAGCGGCACCGAGTGGAAGCCGCCCGGCTCGAAGACCGCCACCTCGAGCCCCTGCGCGCGCTGCTCGACGAGCCGCGTCAGCGTGTTGACGACGCCGTTGGTCTGCGGGTGCCACGCATCGGTCACGATCGCCAGCCGGTTCAGGGTCATCGGGTCGCCTCGACCGGCGAAGTTAGGGAGCGGCCGTGACGGGGCTGCGACGGCCGCGTGGTCACCCCGCGACGCC
>WYBL01000085.1 GCA_011526565.1 Acidobacteriota bacterium
CCGGACGTTCCCGGTCGTGGGTGCACGTCCCGCGCCGGCGGTCGGTTTGCGGTACCGCCGTCACGGGGCGTGCCTGGCTGTTCGCGGAACGCGGTGTCTGCGCGTCGCCTCCTCGACTTTGGGCCCCGCGCCCGCCTCTTCTCGCGAAGGCGGGGCGAGGGGCCCCGACGAGGAGGCGACGCGATGGCACACACGATCCCGAGCAGCAACCACCACACGCTCCACCGGCTCGACTGCTATCGGTTGGCGGTCGAGTTCCACCGGTTGGTCGCGGATCTGGCTCCGCACGGGAGTGGGCTGGGGGATCAGTTGCGGCGGGCGGCGGGGAGCATCGCGCTGAATCTGGCAGAGGGCCACGGTCGGCTCACGCGGGCGGAACAGGCGCGGTTCACGTTGATCGCGCGGGGTTCCGCTCTCGAGTGCCTGGCGATCCTGGATCTGCTGGCGGGGGAGGCGGGAGTGGCGGAGGCTCGGCAGGTTCTCGTTCGTGTCGTGCAGACGACGACGGGCCTGTGGCGCAAGCAGGCCGGCTGAGGCCGGACGCCACTCACCCCATCGCGCGCACCAGCCCCTCCGTCGCGCGGATCACCCGCGCGATAACCACCCGCAGCTCGTGATCCACGACGACCCCTCGCCCCGCGGCCAGCTCCAGCACCGCCGCGCACTCCCGCGCCGACCCCAGCGCCATCGTGTAGAAGTGCCGCTTGTCCTTCCGCGAGAACCGCCCGTACCCCTCGGCGAGGTTCAAGGCACAGGAGGCCGAAGCCCGCAGCAGTTGATTCCGCAGGTCCCCCTTCAGCGCGAGCCCGAACACCAGCCGGTCGAACTCCACGGCCAGCCGATACGCATCCAGCCGACACGCCGCCCCGGCGCGTCCCGTCGTTGCCGCCTGCGCCATCGCCAACTCCTTTCGTGACGAGGGGCGCCTTGTCGCCCTCTCACGAAAAGGAGGACAACAAGGCGCCCCGCTCGACGAAGAAGCGCAACGCGACGCCGTCGGAGAAAACTGCGACCGTCGTGCCAGAACCGCCCGTGAACCGCGGCTCTGGCGCGACGGTCGCCGGACGCCAGGGGCGCTAGTTGTCCGTTCCCGTCCCCCCGGCCCGGCGAGCGAGCGAAGCGACGCGAGCCCACCCCGACCGTCGCGCCGTCGCAAACCGCGGCGCTCCGCCCCGTCCGCAGCCGATCCAGGCCGAAACCGCCCCCGCCCGTCCCCACACCCCCGTGGGGAAACCCATCACTGCGGCCTTTCCCCACGCCGTAGCGCGTTCCCACGCCAACCCATTGATCCAACGACACTTCCCGTGGAGCCAGCAACCACGCTGTGGGCTTTCCCCACGCTCCCGCCCCACCTCCGAAATCGCGCCGATTCCCCCAACCTCAACCCCACCAACCAATTAGCAGATCAACGCGGACCTGGCAAGCGGCTTGCCCTACGTGTTGGCGAACGGAGGCGAACGATGGCCTGCCCGTACCTGAGAGAGATCGTGATGCTGCACTGCGAGGCGTGCCCGTTCCACAAGGCACTTCCCCTCGACAAGCTCGCTTCCGCATCACCTTGCCTGGCGCTGGAGTTCCGGGATTGCCCGATCTACCAGGACGCCGTGGCGCAGGCGCACCACATGGCGCGGGGGGCCAACCCCCTCGGCGCCCAGAAGGAGAGGAGGGTGTCGTGATGATCGCCCTGCCGCTCGCCATCCTGGGGGGGCTGCTGCTCTTCCTGAACGACTTGCAACTGCACGCTCGGTGAACACCATGACCTTCGACCGGAGGAAGTTCCTGAAGATGGCCGGCGCGGCGGGGGCCGTGGCCGCTGCCGCCCCGGCGAGCGCCGCCGGGGCGAGCGCGAGCCTCGACGGCCCCGCCGTGCTGGTCGACACCACCCTGTGCGTCTCCTGCCGCGCGTGCGAGGCGGCCTGCGCGGAGCAGAACCAGCTCCCCGCGCCGCCCGACACGCCGGAGGGCGGCTTCCCCGCCCGCCGCGACACGTCGACCACCGCCTTCACCGTCGTCAATCGCGGCAGCGACGCGGCTTCCGACGGCAGCGAGCGCTTCGCCAAGCAGCAGTGCCTGCACTGCCTGCACCCGGCGTGCGCCTCGGCCTGCCCGGTGCGCGCGCTGGAGAAGACGCCCGAGGGCCCGGTCGTGTACCACGCGGACCTCTGCATGGGCTGCCGCTACTGCATGGTGGCGTGCCCGTTCGGGGTCCCGAAGTACGAGTACGAGAAGGCGATCCCCTACGTCCGCAAGTGCACCTTCTGCTTCGAGCGTCAGGCGCGCGGGCAGCAGCCGGCCTGCACGTCGGTGTGCCCCACCGGCGCGCTGAAGTTCGGCAAGCGCTCCGACCTGCTGCTCGAGGCGCGGCGCCGCGTGTACGCCGAGGGCAGCCGCTACGTGCCCCACGTCTACGGGGAGCGCGAGTCCGGCGGCACGTCGTGGCTCTACGTCTCGGACGTCCCGTTCGAGAGCCTGGGCCTCAAGGCCGTGGGCGAGACCAGCCCGACCCAGCTCACCGAGACGGCGCTGAACGCGGTGCCGCTGGTGATGACCCTGTGGCCGCCGCTGCTGATGGGGCTGTACGCCTTCGCCCACCAGGGGCGGAAGTCGTCCGAGCAGGAGGTGTGACGTGGCGACCCTGACCCTGCCTCCCGCCGTCAAGCCCTGGCTGCGCGACCACCTGCTGCTCGGCCTCACGCCGCGCGAGTACGTGAAGAGCCTGGCCAATCCGTGGGACCTGTTCGCGATGGCGGTGTTCGCGATCGGCATCCCGCTCTACATCGCCCGCTTCGTGTTCGGGCTGGGCGCGGTGACCAACCTCAGCCAGACGACGCCCTGGGGCCTGTGGATCGGCTTCGACATGCTGTGCGGCGTGGCACTCGCCGCCGGCGGCTTCACGCTGGCCGCCGCCGTCCACGTGTTCGGCCTCGAGCGGTATCACGCGGTCGTCAAGCCCGCGGTGCTGACCGGGTTCCTCGGCTACTTCTTCGCCGTGCTCGGCCTGCTGGCCGACCTCGGCCAGCCGTGGCGGGTGTGGTACCCGCTGGGCGTCTCGTGGGGCACCACGTCGGTCATGTTCGAGGTCGGCTGGTGCGTGGCGCTCTACACCACCGTGCTGTTCCTCGAGTTCTCGCCGGCGCTCTTGTCCTGGCTCGGCCTCGGCAAGCTCGGGCAGCGCCTGGCGCAGCTCACCGTCGCGCTGACGGTGCTCGGCGTGATGCTCTCGACGCTGCACCAGAGCTCGCTCGGCTCGCTGTTCCTGCTGGCCCCGGGCCGCATTCACCCGCTGTGGTACTCGCCGATGATCCCGGTGCTGTTCTTCGTCTCGGCGATCGCCGCCGGCCTGTCGATGGTGATCGTGGAGTCGTCGCTCTCGCACCGCGTGTTCCGCGACCGCCTGGGCCGCGTCCACCACGACATCGACAGCCTGATGCTGGGCCTCGGCCGCGGCGCCGCGCTCGTCCTCTTCGCCTACTTCTTCCTCAAGCTGCAGGCGCTGGTCGCCTCGCACCGCCTCGACCTGCTGGCGACCCCGCTCGGTGCCTGGTACCTCGTCGAACTGCTCGGCTTCGTCGCCCTGCCCTGCGCGCTGTTCGCCTTCGGCGTGCGGCGCGGCAGCGCCTTCATGGTGCGCGCCGCGGCCGCGATCACCGTGGTCGGCGTCGTCGTCAACCGCCTGAACGTCTCGCTGGTGGCCTTCGACTACGCGCTGCCGGTGCGCTACGTGCCGTCGTGGATGGAGATCGCCGTGTCGATCGCCCTGGTGACGGCCCTGATCCAGACCTTCCGCTTCATCGTCAACCGGATGGCGATCCTGGAAGCGGACTCACCGCACTCGTAGGGAGACCTTGCGATGACCTCGACCGACTTCGTCAGCCTGTACGGACTGCGTGCCACCGAGTACGTGATCGCGGTGAGCTACCTGCTCCTCTTCGCCCTCTTCTGGCGGGCGCTGGCGCCGAAGGCCGCTCCGGCCCCGGCGCGGGCCCGGGCCCAGGCGCCCGCCACCTGGTTCGCGCTGCCCGACGCCGTGAAGCTCCACCCCGGCCACGCCTGGGCGCGGGTCGAAGACGACGGCCTCGTCAGCATCGGCCTCGACGACTTCGGCCACAAGCTGATCGGCGACCTCGACGCCGCGGTGCTGCCGGTGCCCGGCACCCGCCTCGAGCAGGGCCGGCCCGGCTTCGTGCTGCACGCCGACGGCCGCCGCATCGACGTGCTGTCGCCGGTCGACGGCGAGGTCGCGGCGGTCAACGACGCCGCCTCCGCCGACCCCAACGCGCTCCACGCCGACCCCTACGGCTCGGGCTGGCTGCTGCGGCTGAAGCCCAACGGCGCGCTGCGACGCAACATGAAGCAGCTCCTGGCCGGCGACGCCGCCCGGCTCTACATGGAGCGCGCGGCGGAAGGGCTGCGCGCCCGCCTCAACCCGGAGCTCGGCGCGCTGGCGGCCGACGGCGGGCAGCCGGTCCACGGCTTCGCCCGCGAGATCGAGCCGCTGCGCTGGGACGCCCTGGTCCGCGAGGCACTCCTGACCGACGACCTGGGCGCGGACGCGGAGGTGCCCCGTGCGTGAGCGCTCCCGCCTCGTGATCACCCTGCTGGCGGTCGCCGCCAGCGCCACGCTGGTGGCGGGGCCGCTGCCCAGGCTGCCGGCCGATCGGGCGCTGCCGATGACCGGCGACAGCCCGGGCCCGGTCACCTTCAGCCACCGCAGCCACCTGGACGAGTCGGCGCCGGACTGCCTCGTCTGCCACTCGGGCGTGTTCAGCGTGCTCGGGCGGATGGGTTCGCGCACGGACTCCGGCATCCGCCACGCCGCGATGGAGCGTGGCCGGCAGTGCGGCGCGTGTCACGACGGCGAACGCGCGAGCGGGCTCGACGACTGCGCCCACTGCCACGTCGAGAAGTAGGAAGGGAGGGCCGCCATGACGCCCCTGTACGAGACCTTCGAGCTGATCCTGCTGGTGTCCGCCGGCCTGCTGGCGCGCTTCGGCGTGCTCCTCCTCTTCGTGCTGGTGGTCGGCGCGCCGCTGCTGGCGCTGGCGATGGCGTGGGAGGCGCTGACGCGTCCGAAGGTGTCGCCCGCCGGCGACCTCGGCTGGCGCGAGGACGCGTTCTACGCCCCCGGCCACACCTGGCTGGCCCCCGCCCGCCAGGGCCTGCTGTTCGGCATCGACGACCTGGCCCGCCGCCTGCTCGGCCGCGCGACGCGGGTGAGCCTGCCGCGGGTGGGCACGCTGCTGAAGGCCGGCGAGCGCGCCATCGCGATCACGGCCGGCGGCCGCAGCGTCTCGCTGGCCGTCCCGGTCGCCGCGACCGTGACCGCCGTCAACCGCGACGTGCTGCAGGACCCGGCCCTCGCCTCCCGCGACCCCTACGGCCACGGCTGGCTGCTGCGGCTGCGCCCGGCCGAGAGCGCCTCGCCGCTGCTGCCGCGCGGCGCGCGCGGCCGCGAGTGGCTGAGCACCGAGAGCCTGCGCTTCGCGCGGGCGCTCGAGCTGGAGCTGGGCGTGGCAGCGGCCGACGGCGGCGAGTTCCACGTGCCGCCGCACCTGGCTCTCGACGAGGCCCAGCGCGAGCGGCTGGCCCGCGAGTTCCTGGGCCAGGAATGAAGCAGGCCCGACCGGCGCCGGGCTCGCCCCGGCGCCGGGAGCCGGGGCCGGGACCTGGCGCCGGCTTACAATGCGCGGCACCCGATGCCGTCCTTCGCTGGTCCCAAGTCGGCGCTGCGCGAGTACTTCGAGTCGCTGCTGGTCGCGGTGATCCTGGCGCTCTTCGTGCGCACGTTCGTCGTCCAGGCCTTCCGCATCCCGTCCGCCTCGATGGAGCCGAGCCTGCTCGTCGGCGACCACCTGCTCGTCGACAAGCAGGTCTTCTCGCCGTCAGCCGGCCCGCTCGAGGCCGCGCTGCTCGGCAAGCGCCGCGTGGCCCGCGGCGACGTCGCGGTCTTCAAGTTCCCGGAGGACCCGGCCCGCGACTTCGTGAAGCGGGTGATCGGCCTGCCCGGCGAGCGGATCGAGATTCGCGCGAAGGCGGTGTGGATCGACGGCCGCCGGCTCGAGGAGCCGTGGGCCCGCTTCATCGCGCCACCGCTGTCGCCGCACGACCCGGAGTACACGCTGCGCAGCGAGCACCTGCGCGACGACTGGGGCCCGGCGACGGTGCCCCCGGGCCACCTGCTGGTGCTGGGCGACAATCGCGACAACAGCCGCGACAGCCGCTACTGGGGCTTTCTGCGCGAAGATCAGGTCAAGGGCCGGGCGCTGGTCGTGTACTGGTCGGCGGCGGCACACGAGGACACGGACGGCGCGCGGGGCTTTCTCCCGCGGGTCCGCCGCGAGCGACTGCTGCACGTGATCCGCTGAGAGGAGAAGGAGGCACCATGCCGTCGAACCCGAACCCGAAGCCCGGCCAGGGCAGCAACCTGCACGCGTTCCTGAGCCTGGTCGGCTTCGTGCTCTTCATGTGGATGTTCTGGAACATCGGCAAGCCGTGGGCCATCAACTGGGCGCTCCGCGACGAGATGGTCGAAGCGGCCCGATCCCAGCCGAACCTCAAGGGGAACGACGACACCTACGAGAAGCTCGACCAGGAGATCGCGAAGCTGGGCCTCGACAAGTGGATGACCGTCGACCAGTGCGAGGTCACCCTGGAGGGCAGCATCCGCCGCGTCAAGTGCACCTACGAGCGCGACGTGGAGATCATCTTCGGGATCAAGCGCAAGGTCACGTTCGAGAACGAGATCACGACGCCGGTCCTGTGAGACGCGGCGCGGGCCGCGACGGCGCGCGGCCCGCCGCCGTCACATCTTGCCGAACAGCTGCTTGGCGATCACCATCAACTGCATGTTGCTGGTGCCCTCGTAGATCTGGCCGACCTTCTGGTCGCGGAAGTACTTCTCGACCGGGTACTCCTTCGTCAGGCCGTAGCCGCCGTAGACCTCGATCGCCTTCGAGGTCACGAACTCCGCGGTGCGGGAGGCGAACAGCTTCGACATCGCCGCCTCCTTGATGAAGGGCTGGCCGACGTCGCGCAGCCGGGCGGCGTTGTAGGTCAGCAGCCGGGCGGCCTCGACCTGCATCGCCATCTCGGCGAGCAGGAAGTTGACGGCCTGGAACTCGGCGATCGGCTTGCCGAACTGGACCCGCTCCTGCGAGTACTTGACGGCGTGGTCGAGCGCGCCCTGGGCGACGCCGACCATCTGGGCGCCGATCCCGATGCGGCCCTCGTTCAGGGTCTCGATCGCGATCTTGTAGCCCTTGCCGATCTCGCCGAGCACGTTGTCCTTGGGCACCTTGCAGCCCTCGAGGATCAGCTCGCAGGTGGAGCTGGCGCGGATGCCGAGCTTGTCCTCCTTCTTGCCGACCGAGAAGCCGGGGAACGAGCGCTCGACCAGGAACGCGGTGATCCCCTTGTAGCCCTTGCTCGGGTCGACGGTGGCGATCACGATGAACAGATCGGCCTCGTTGCCGTTGGTGATCCACAGCTTGCGGCCGGTCAGCTCCCAGTGGTCGCCCTTGTCGTCGGCCTTGCAGGCGAGCGCGAAGGCGTCGGAGCCGGAGCCGGCCTCGGACAGCGCGTAGGCGCCGACCCACTCGGCGGCCAGCTTCGGGAAGTACTTCTTCTGCTGCTCGGGCGTTCCCCAGCGCAGGATCGCGTTGTTGCACAGCGTGTTCTGCACGTCGACCAGCACCGCCACCGAGGCGTCGACCCTGGCCAGCTCCTCGATCGCCAGGATCGACATGAAGAACGTGGCGCCGGCGCCGCCGTGGTCGTCGGGGATCTCGATGCCCATGATGCCGAGGTCGAAGCACTCCTTGACCAGCTCGCGCGGCATCTTCGCCTCCTCGTCCATCTTGTGGACGAGCGGCTTGACGCGCTCCTGGGCGAAGGCCTTCACCTGGTCGCGGAACATGACTTCGTCTTCGGAGAGGTCGGAAAGAGGCAGGCTGCGGTGATCGGTCATGGCGGGGCGCTCCTCGGCAAGAAACGCGTCATGTTACCCCCGGAGCCCGGTTCGTCCTTGACAGCGCCGCGCTTTCGCGTATCTTGCGAGATCGACGCCATGACCACGCTGCTTGCCAAGCGCATGAGGCTCTCCACGAGGAGGTACCCGTGCGCCCGGCGGGCGGCAACGGCACTCGGGAGGGGCGTGACGGGCGCATAGGCGCAGTCAGCCACACCGGGAGCCGGCCAAGCGGCCCGCTGGAGCGAATCCAGCGGGCCTTTTGTTTTTTGCGGGGAGGAGCGGCGGATGCAGGTCGACGTGGGGGTGTTCGGGGCGACGGGCTACGCGGGCCGCGAGGCCGTGCGCCTGCTCTCGGTCCACCCGCGGTGCCGGGTGGCCTTCGCCACGGGGCGCGCCGACGGGCACGTCTCGCACGAGGAAGGCCTCTCGCGGCGCGCCGACGCCTACCTGCTGGCGCTGCCCCACGGCGTCTCCGGCAGCTACGCCGAGACGCTGCGCGCGAGCTTCCCCGCCGCCGCCGTCGTCGACCTCTCCGCCGACCTGCGATTGCCGACGGCGGCGGAGTACGCGGCGTGGTACCAGCACCAGCCGCCGGCGCCCGCGCTGCTCGGCCGCGCTCCCTACGGCCTCACCGAGTGGAGCCGCGACGCGGTGCGCGGTGCGCGGCTCGTCGCCAACCCCGGCTGCTATGCGACCGCCATGGCACTGCCGCTGCTGCCGCTGTTCGCGGCGGGCCTGGTCGAGGACGACGTCGTGGTCGACGCCAAGAGCGGCGCCACCGGCGCCGGCAAGGGGCCGCGCGAGGACCTGCTCTTCTGCGAGCTGGCCGACGACTTCTCGGCCTACGCCCCGGGCCGCAGCCACCGCCACATCGGCGAGGTGGAAGCGGCGCTGTTCGCCGCCACGGGGCGACGGCCGTCGCTGACCTTCTGCCCGCACCTGCTGCCGGTCAAGCGCGGCATCCTGGCCACCCTCTACGTGCGCACGCCGCATCCCGCTGCGGCCCTGCGCGAGGCGATCGCCGCGCGCTACGCCGGCGAGCGCTTCGTGCACGTGGTCGACGCGCCGCCGCGGCTGTCGGACGTCGCCCACACCAACGACTCCCGCATCTCCGTCCACGACGGCGGCCCCGGCCGCGTCGTCGTGTTCTCCGCGATCGACAACCTCGGCAAGGGCGCCGCGGGCCAGGCGATCCAGAACCTCAACCTGGCGCTGGGCCTCGAAGAGGGCCTGGGGCTGCCGTCGCTCTCGGGAGGCCGCGCGTGAGCCGCAACAAGAAGGCGAAGGAACCACTGCCCCGCTTCGGCGGGCCGCTGCCCGTGCGCGTGTACAAGGTCGGCGGACCGGCGCTGGAGGACCCGGCGCTGCTCGCGCCGCTGGCGGCGGAGCTGCGCCGGCAGGACGGTCACGTGGTGCTCGTCCACGGCGGCGGTCGCCAGATCGAGCGCATGCTGGCCGCGCTGGGCATCGAGTCGGCGTTCGTCGGCGGTCGCCGCGCCACGTCGCCCGAGGCGATGGCCGTGGTCGAGATGGTGCTGTCGGGCGGCACCAGCAAGCAGCTCGCCGGCGGCCTGTCCGCCTGCGGGCTGCCCGCCGTCGGCATCTCCGGCCGTGACGCGGGCCTGATCCGCGCCGAGCTGGTGCCGGGGCTCGGGCGCGTCGGCGTGCCGTTCTCGGTCCATCCCGACCCGATCCTCGCGCTGTGGACGGCCGGCCTCGTGCCCGTGATCGCGCCCGTCTCGCAGGGCCCGGACGGCGCGGCCGTCAACGTCAACGCCGACGAGGCGGCGCTGGCCGTCGCCCAGGCGTTGTTCGCGCAGAGCCTCGTCTACCTCTCCGACGTCGACGGCGTGCGTGTCGACGGCCAGGCGGTCGCCGCCCTGGACGAAGGCGAGATCGCGCGGCGCACGGCCGACGGCACGATCGCGGGCGGCATGGCGATGAAGGTCGGCACCGCGCTGCAGGCGGCCCGGGCCGGCATCGCCGAGGTGGTGATCGCCGGCCGCGCCCGGCTCGAGGGCGGCTTCGCCGGCACCCGCGTGGTGGCCGCCGCGGCGGCCGAGGCGCGGGCGTGAACGCGCTGCTCGGCGTCTACGAGCGCGACCTCACGTTCGTCTCGGGCAGGGGTGCGTCCCTGCAGACCGACGACGGGCGCGAGTTCCTCGACTTCGCCGCGGGCGTCGGCGTCAACGGCCTCGGCCACGGGCACAAGGCGGTGGTGAAGGCGATCCGCGAGCAGGCCGGCAAGCTCGTCCACCTCAGCAACCTGTACCACTCGCAGCCCGCGGCCCGGCTCGCGGAGCGCCTCTCGGCGCTTTCGTTCCCGTCCCGCGTGTTCCTGTGCAACTCGGGCACCGAGGCGGTCGAGGCGGCGCTCAAGTTCTCGCGCCGGGTCGGCGGGCCGGAGCGCACGGAGTTCGTCGCCTTCGAGCGCGGCTTCCACGGCCGCTCGTTGGGCGCCCTGTCGATCACCTGGAACGCGAAGTACCGCGAGCCGTTCGGGCCGCTGGTGCCCGGCGTGCGGTTCTGCCCGTGGGACGACCTGGCGGCGGCGGCCGAAGCGATCACGGAGCGCACGGCGGCGGTGGTGGTCGAGACGGTGCAGGGCGAAGGCGGCGTGCGGCCGGCGTCGCCCGCTTTCCTGCAGGGGCTGCGCGAGCTGTGCACGGCGCGCGGGGCGCTGCTGGTCGCGGAAGAGGTGCAGTGCGGTCTCGGGCGCACCGGCAGGCTCTTCGCCTACGAACACGCCGGGATCACGCCCGATCTGCTGACGCTCGCCAAGCCGCTCGGCGGCGGGCTGCCGATGGGGGCGGTGCTGCTGCGCGAGGACCTGGCGGCGGCGATCCACGTGGGCGACCACGGGTCCACGTTCGGCGGCAACCCCGTGGCGGCGGCCGCCGCGCTGGCGGTGCTCGACACGCTCACGGCGCCAGGCTTCCTCGACGGCGTGGCACGGCGGGGCGAGCAGCTCTTCCGCGGCCTGCGCGCGCTGAAGCGCAAGCACGCGCAGGTCGTGGACGTGCGCGGCCTGGGGCTGATGGCGGGCGTGCAGTTCGAAGGCGCCTCGGGTCCCGTCGTCAAGGGCCTGCGTGAGCAGGGCGTGCTGGCGACGAAGGCCGGCGACGACGTGCTGCGGCTGCTGCCGCCGCTGGTCGTGAAGCCGGGACAGGTGAAGGCGATGCTGGCCGCGCTCGACGCGGTGCTCTCGGGAGGCGCCGGTGCTGCAGGTGCGTGAGGTGGCGGTCGTGGACACGGCGGACGTGGCGCTGCGCAAGGCCGCCCCGGCCGACGTGGCGGGGCTGCTCGCGCTGATCAACGGCTACGCGTCGCGCGGGCAGCTCCTGCCGCGCACGGCCGAGTCGCTGCAGGCGCGGCTCGGCGACTTCAGCGTGGCGGTCGACGGAAGCGGCGCCGTGCTCGGCTGCGCGGCGCTGACGCCGCTCGGGCCCGGCGTCGGCGAGGTGCGCTCGCTGGCCGTGGCGCCCGAGCACGCGGGGCGCGGCCTGGGGCGCGCGCTGGTGATCGCGCTGCTGAACGAGGCGGATGGCCGCGGCTTCCAGCAGGTGCTGGCGCTGACCCGCCGCGTCTCGTTCTTCGAGGCGCTCGGCTTCGCCCCCACCCGCCGCGAGAACTACCTGGACAAGCTGATGGTCGACTGCCAGGCGTGTCCCAAGAACCTGTGCTGCGACGAGACGGCGATGGTGCGTTCCCCTGCCCGGCCGAAGCCGGCGCCGAAGGAGTTCGTGTGAAGATCGCGGCCCGCGAAGAAGGAGTCGAATCGAACGTGAGCGTCAAGAAGGTCGTCCTCGCCTATTCCGGCGGTCTCGACACCTCGATCATCATCCCGTGGATCAAGCAGAACTACGGGTGGGCCGAGATCGTCGGCTACTGCGGCGACGTCGGCCAGGGCGAGGACCTGGAGGCCGTGCGCCGCAAGGCGCTGGCGACGGGCGCCTCCGAGTGCGTGGTCGAGGACCTGCGCGAGAGCTTCGTGCGCGACTACTGCTTCGAGGCGCTCAAGGCCGGCGCGGTGTACGAGGACTCTTACCTGCTCGGCACGTCGCTCGCGCGCCCGATCCTGGCACTCGGCCAGGTGCGGGCCGCGCTCGCCTGCGGCGCCGACGCGCTGGCCCACGGCGCGACCGGCAAGGGCAACGACCAGGTCCGCTTCGAGTGCACGTACGCGACCTTCGCGCCGCACCTGAAGGTGATCGCGCCGTGGCGGGAGTGGAACATCCGCTCGCGCGAGGACGCCCTCGCCTACGCCGCCGCCCACCACGTGCCCGTCGACCAGACTCCGAAGGACATCTTCAGCCGCGACGGCAACCTGTGGCACCTCTCGCACGAGGGCGGCAACCTCGAGGACGTGTGGGACGCGCCGCGCGCGGAGATGTTCAAGCTGACCGTGCAGCCGCAGGACGGCCCGGACGGCGCCGAGGAGATCGAGATCGCGTTCGAGCAGGGCGTGCCGGTCGCGATCGAGGGCCGGAAGATGGGGCCCGTCGCGCTGCTCGAGACGCTCAACGCCGCCGGCGCCCGCCACGGCGTCGGCCGCGTCGACCTGGTCGAGAACCGCCTGGTCGGCATCAAGTCGCGCGGCGTGTACGAGACGCCGGGCGGGACCATCCTGTACGCCGCGCACCGCGAGCTGGAGCGGCTGGTGCTCGACCGCGCGACGATGCACTTCAAGCAGCAGGTGGCGCTGCGCTACGCCGAGCTCGTCTACGACGGGCTGTGGTTCTCGCCGCTGCGCGAAGCGCTGGCCCGCTTCGTCGACTCCACGCAGCGCAACGTGACCGGCGACGTCCGCGTGCGGCTGTTCAAGGGCCACGCGACGCCTGTCGGCCGCCGCTCTCCGCGCAGCCTGTACCGCCAGGACCTCGCCACGTTCGGCGAAGGCATGAGCTACGACCACAAGGACGCCGAAGGCTTCATCCGCCTGTTCAGTCTGCCGGAGCGGGTGCGGGCGCTGACCCACGGCGTGGACCTGCCGGAGGGCGTGGCGGCGCCCGTCTCCTCGCGCGAATGAGCGTCACGGCTCCTCGCGGGTTCCGCGCTGCCGGGGTGGCGGCCGGCATCAAGCCCGGCCGCCCCGACCTGGCGCTGATCGTCGCCGACGCGCCGTGCGCCGTGGCGGCGGTGTTCACCACCAACCGCGCGCAAGCGGCGCCGATCAAGGTCTCGCAGGAGCACCTGGCCGGCGGCCGCGCGCGCGCCGTCGTCGTCAACGCCGGCTGCGCCAATGCGGGCACCGGCGAAGCGGGAGTCGCCGACGCGCGGGCGATGGCACGGGCCACGGCCGAGGCGCTGGGCTGCGCCGCGGCCGAGGTGGTCGTCGCCTCCACCGGGGTGATCGGCGTGCGGCTGCCGATGGACAAGGTGCGCGGCGGGATCGCCGACGCGGCGCGCGAGCTGGCCGCGGACGGCGGCCCGGTCGCCGCGCGCGCGATCCTGACCACCGACACCTACCCCAAGGAGATCGCCGTCGAGATCGCCGGCGCGGGCGGGGCGAAGGTCGGGGCGATGGCCAAGGGCGCCGGCATGATCGCGCCCAACATGGCGACGATGCTGGCCTTCTTCACGACCGACGCCGTCGTGCCGCCCGCCCTGCTCCGCGAGGCGCTGGTCCACGCGGTCGGCGAGAGCCTCAATCGCATCACCGTCGACGGCGACACCTCGACCAACGACATGGCGGTCGTGCTGGCGAGCGGCGCCTCGGGTTTCCGGGTCGAGGGGCCGGGGGCCGCATTCGACGCCTTCCGCGACGCGCTGACCGGGGCCGCGCGCGCGCTGGCGCAGATGATCGTGCGCGACGGCGAAGGTGCCACCCGCATTGCCGAGGTCCGCGTCGAAGGCGCGCGCAACCCGTCCGAGGCCGACCGCATCGCCCGCACGGTGGCCGAGTCCCCGCTCGTCAAGACGGCACTGCACGGCGGCGACCCCAACTGGGGCCGCATCCTGGCCGCGGTCGGCCGCTCCGGCGTCGACGTGGACGCCTCCCGGGTCGACGTGCTGCTGGGCGACGTCTGGGTCTGCGCGCGTGGCGCGGCGGCCGACTACGACGAGGAGGTGGCCCACCGCGCCGTGCTCGAGGACCCGGTGCGGATCACGATCCGCCTCGGTTCCGGCACCGCAACCGGATGGATGTGGACCTGCGACTTTTCGAAGGGCTACGTCGAAGTGAACGCCCACTACCGCTCATGACGGCGAAGCTCTGGGGCGGCAACTACGAGACGGCGCCCGACCGCGCGTTCTGGGAGTTCGGCGCCTCGTTCCCGTTCGACCGCCGGCTGCTCGGCGAGGAGATCGCCGCCTCGCGCGCCTACGCGCTGGCGCTGGGCGAGTGCGGCGCGATTCCACACGCCGACGCGCGGCGGCTGGACGAAGGGCTCGCGCTGGTGCTGGAGCGGGCGAAGACGGTGCCCGGGTACCTCGACGAGCTCGACGTCGAGGACGTGCACAGCTTCGTCGAGACCCGGCTCGGCGAGATCGTCGGCGAGCTGGCCGGCCAGGGCCACCTCGCTCGCAGCCGCAACGAGCAGACGGTGACCGCGCTGCGGATGTTCGTGCGCGCGGCCTGCGATCGCGCCGCGGCGGCGCTGTCGGGGCTCGTCGAGGCGCTGTGCGACAAGGGCGAAGAGGGCGCCGAGGCGGTGATGCCCGGCTTCACCCACGTGCGCGCCGCCGAGCCGATCACGTTCGGCTTCTGGGCCTCGGCCCTCGCCTGGGGCTTTGCCCGCGACCGCCAGCGCTTCCAGGACGCGCGGCGGCGCGCCAACGTCCTGCCGCTCGGTTCCGGCGCTCTCGCCGGCACCCCGCTCCCGCTCGACCGCGCCCGGCTCGCGGCCGAACTCGGCTTCGAGGCCGTCTCGCCCAACGCGCTCGACGCCGTCTCCGACCGCGATTTCGCCGCCGAGTTCGCGTTCGCGTGCGCGCAGGCCCAGACCCGGCTCTCGCGCCTGAGCGAGGAGCTGATCTGGCACTCCGGCCCCGAGTACGGCTTCTACCGGCTGCCCGACGCCTACACCACGGGCTCGAGCCTGATGCCGCAGAAGAAGAACCCGGACGCGCTCGAGCTGCTGCGCGGCAAGGCCGCCCGCGTCCAGGCCGCGGTGCAGCGCCTGCTCGTGATGCAGAAGGGGCTGCCGGCCGGCTACCAGAAGGACCTGCAGGAGGACAAGGAGGCGGTGTTCGACGCCGCGGACGCCCTGCTCGGCTCGCTGCCGGTGGCGACGGGCGTGGTCGCGGGACTCGTCCTCGACCGCGACACGATGCGCCGCGCGGCCTCGCGCGAGGAGCTCTACGCGGCTTCGCTGGCCGTGGTCCTGGCCCGCGAGGGGCTGCCGTTCCGCCAGGCCCACCACGTCGTCGGCGAGCTGGTGGTGGCGGCCCAGGCGCTGAAGCGCCCGCTGCGCGACATCGCCCGCGAACGCCTGCGCGCGCAGCACCCGGCCGTGGCCGCGCGGATCGACACGATCTTCGACCCCGCCGAAGCCGTGCGCGCCAAGGCGACGGAAGGCGGCACCGCGCCGGAGACGGTCCGCGCCTCGCTCTCCGCGGCGAGGGCATCCGTCCGCCGCTGAGCCACCGCGGCCCCGAGCAGGCCACAACACCCCCAGGCCAGGGCCGAGGCCCGCCGTTGACTGCTCGGCGAGCGATGCCTACTATGTCGCCAATATGGCTCCCGTCGACGGAACGCCAGGGACGAATCGCTCCGCGCGGCTCGCCGCGTGTTGAGCGCCGCGGGGTGCCGGCGCGTCGCGCTCGCCGTGGCTCTCGCGGCCCCGGGGTGTGGCGGCGGCGGCGCGGCATCTGCGGTTGGCGATCTGTCGATCGACGCCTGCACGATCGACGCCGGCGCTTCCGCCTGCCAGGCAGGCCTGTCCTGGTCCACGGTCGGCGCGTCGCGCCCACGTCTGCTGGTCGACGGCGAGCTGGTCGCGGACGCGCCCTCGGGTCGCGTGGAGGTTCTCGTCGACGGCAGCCGCGCGCGGAGCGTAGCGCTCAACGACGGCGAGCGTCAGCTCGAAGCCGGATCGGCGCGCGGCACCTGCGCCTCGTCGAGTTCCTGGGACGGCGCGCGTTGCGCGGTGTTCGCGGAGCGGGTCGAGACCCGCGCGCCGACGCCTTTCGTCGAGAACGGGCGCGCCGTCTCGCTCGAGGTCGTGATCTTCCGCCCCCTCTCGCCCGGCCCGCACCCGGCCGTGGTCTTCCATCACGGGTCCACCGGAGACGGCAGTGATCCATCTTCGTTCCGACGCACCTACGTGAGCGAATCCGTGGCCCGCTTCTTCGCGGAGCGCGGGTTCGCCACGATCTTTCCACAGCGCCGCGGGCGGGGTCAGTCGGACGGCGTCTACGACGAGGGGTTCACCGCCGATCGCTCCCGCTATTCGTGCGACCGCTCGCTGGCGCTGGCGGGCTTCGAGCGCGCCCTGCAGGACGTCGACGTGGCTGTGCAGTGGGTGGCTGCCCGCGCCGACGTCGATGCGGCCCGACTGCTCTCCGCCGGCGTCTCCCGGGGAGGGGCGCTGGCCGTCGCGCACGCCGGGCTCCGGCGCGAGGCCTTCCGGGGCGTCGTCAACTTCGTCGGAGGCTGGCTGGGCGAGGGCTGCGCCGACGCGGGGATCGTCAATCGAACGGCGCTGCTCGCCGGAGCCGGGTTTCCGTCCCCGATGCTCTGGCTCTACGGCCAGGCGGACTCCTTCTACAGCGTGACCCACACGCGCGCGCACTTCGAGGCGTTCCTCGACGCCGGCGGCCAGGGCCGCTACTTCGCGTACCAGCGCGCGGCCGGGCTCGACGGCCACTTCGTCAGCAACGATCCACACCTCTGGCAGGCCGATCTCGAGGCCTACCTGGGGGCCCTTCCGCGCTGACGTGGCGGCAATCGGCGCGGCTCGCCCGCCGGGTTCCCCTTTGACGTTTCACACTGATTATGCCTATAATGTCGCCAATATGACCCAGGTGCTCGGCGAACTGGAGCAGATGGTGCTGCTGGCGGTGGCGCGCCTCGGCGACGACGCCTACGCCGTCTCGGTGCGAGACGAGATCCACGCCCAGGCGGGCGTCGACCTCTCGCGCGGGGCGATCTACGTGACGCTGGACCGGCTGGAGGACAAGGGCTACCTGCGCTCCCGTTTCTCGGAGCCCACCCGGGAACGCGGCGGCAAGGCCCGCCGCTGCTTCCGCCTCGAGCCCGAGGGCGCGGCGGCGCTGCGCGCGTCGCAGCGGGCGCTGGCCCGGCTGTGGCAGGGCGTCCGGCTGGCCGCGGGGCGTCCTTGACGCCGCCGGCGCTGCCGCGGCTCGGCCGCTGGCTTCTGCGCTGTGCCGTCCCGAGCCAGTGGGCCGAGTCCGTCGCCGCGGACCTCGAGGAGGAGTGGGCCCGCCGCCTCGGCGGGCGCCCGGCCCGCTGGGGCGACCACGTGGCGATCACGCTCGAGGCGTCGAGGGTCGCCGCCCGCTTCGCCCTCGAGCGCACGCGGCTGGCCTTCCTCGCCACGGGACTCGACCTGCGCGGCGCGGCCCGCGCCCTCTGCCGCCGCCCGCGGTTCGCTGCGGCCGCGCTGGCGGTGCTGGCCCTGGGAAGCGCGGCGCAGGTCGCGGCGTTCGCGGTGGTCGAGCGCGTGCTGCTGAGGCCGCTGCCCTACGCCGAACCGGAGCGGCTCGTCGAAGTCAGCGGGGAGGAGCGCTCGACGCACGAGACCAGCCGCGTCGTCTCCAGCGCCGACTTCGCGCTGTGGCGCGACGGGCTGGCGGACGTGGTGCGGCTCGCGGCGTACGAACTGGGGCCGGCCCCCGTTCGGCTGGCCGGCGGCGCCGAGGCGCAGCCGGCGGTCGTCGCCCGCGTCTCGCCCGACCTGTTCGACGTGCTCGGCGTCGGCATGGCTCGCGGTCGCGCCTTCGCTACCGGCGAAGGACGGGCTCGCGAGCCGGGGCCGGTCGTCCTGTCCGACGAGACCTGGCGCTCGCGCTTCGGCGCGGACCCCGGCATCGTCGGCGCCAACCTGGTCGTCGACGGGCAGACGCACCCGATCGTCGGCGTCGCCCCGCCCGGAGTCGAGTTCCCGCCGGGCGTCGGACTCTGGATCGCGCGCGAACCCGTCGGCGTCGTCGCGCGCGGGGTCTCGATCGAGTTCGCTTCGCTGCGGCTGGTGGGCCGGCTCACCGGGACGACGGACGTGTCCCGCGCCCGCCAGCGGCTCGAGGAGCGAGGCGAGGCGCTCTCGCGCGAAGCGGGACGGGCCCAGCGTCCCCTCGCCCTGGGCCTGCTCGAGGCGATCGTCGGGCCAGTGCGCGACACCCTGCGCCTCGGCTGGCTCGCCGTCTTCCTGCTGTGCCTCGTGGCCTGGGCCAACGCCAGCGGCCTGTTGCTGCTGCGCACACTCTCGCGGGAGGGCGAACTGGCCGTGAGACAGGCGCTGGGGGCGAGCCCGCTGGCCCTCGGCCGCCAGGTGCTGGCCGAGGCAGCGCTGCTCTCGCTGGTCGGTGCCGGGCTCGGCGTCGGTCTCGCCGCCGCCGGCCTGCGGATCTTCGCGCTGGCCGAGAACGCGACGCTGCCGCGGCTCGCGGGAGTGGGCCTGTCTCCCGCCGGCGGGCTCGTCGCCGCGGCTTCGACTGTGCTCGCGGCGATCTTCGTGGGCACCCTGCCCGCCCTGGTCGCCACGCGATTGCATCGCCCGCTCGACCGACAGGTTCCGGCCTCGACTCGCCCCGCTCCGTTCGGCGCTCCGCTCGTCGCCCTGCAACTGGCGATCACGACGGTCCTCCTGGTGGCCTCGGCCACGACCGGATGGGGAGTCCTCCGACTCGCGTGGCGCGACCCCGGGTTCGACCCGGCCGGGGTCGCAGTCGCTCCGCTGCGACCGGACGCGAGGCAGGCTCGTGACGCCCGCGGTGCGGAGCTCTACGAGCCCCTGCTGGCGCGCCTCGCCCGGGTGCCCGAGATCGAGGCCGTCGCCCTGGCCGATCACCTGCCACCCGATCCGGCGGGCCTCGAGGTGCCCGTGGCGATCGAGGGCTCGGCACAGATCGTCGGAGCGCCGCTCGCCCACCTGGTCAGCGTCACCTCGCGCTACTTCGCGGCGCTCGGCCTCGACGTCATCGCCGGTCGCGCCTTCAGCGAGGACGAGGTGCGTCGTGGCTCGGCGGTCGCGGTGATCGACGAGCAACTGGCGGCACACGCCGGGGGGATCACGGGGGCCGTGGGCAAGCGCGTCGTGCTCCACGGCCGGGTCCTCGAGATCGTGGGTGTCGCGCGCGCCGCGCGACAGGGCCCCCACGAGCTGGAGCCGCAGCCCACGCTGTATCGGCCGCTCGGGAGCGGCGCCTACACGTCGGGAGCCGCCACGTTCGTCACCGAGCTCTTCGTGATCGCCCGCAGCCGTGGTCCCGCGGCCCCCACGCTGCCCGCGCTGCGCGCGGTGCTGGCCTCCGCGGGCGTTGGCGACGCGGGGCTGGTGGCGCCCCTGACCCAGCGCGTCGCCGGCGCCCTCGGCGCTCGCCGCTTCCAGGCCGGGGTGTTCGCGGCGTTCGCCGCGCTCGGCGCGGCGCTGACGGTCCTGGGCCTCTACGGCCAGGTCTCGTTCGTCGTGCAATCCGCCGCGCGCGAGATCGGAGTGCGGCTCGCCATCGGCGCCTCGCGCGGCCAGGTCGTCGTCCGCGTGTTGCGCCGGGGGCTGGCCCCGGCCGCAGTGGGTGCCGCAACCGGACTGGCGGTGGCGCCGGCCCTCTCGTCGCTGCTCGCGCGCCGACTGCCGGGGCTGGTCGAGCCGGGCCCCGGGTTGTCGGTCGTGGTCGGTGCCGCGCTGCTGTGCGTCGTCGCGGCGGCCTGCGCGGTCCCGGCGCGACGGGCCGCCGCGGTGGACCCGGTCAAGACGTTGAGGTGCGAATGAGAGCGGGGGCGTTCTCGAGGAGGCGCAGGCGATGAAGTGCAGTGGGATGGTGCTGGCCTTTTTGTGCGCGGCGACCGTGGTCGCCGCCGAAGACCCGGCCCGGCGAACGCTCCAGGGCTACGTCGTGGCGGTGGACGCGACGAAGGTGACCGTCTCCAACCTGCCGCTGGTGGGTGCCCCGGCGGCCACGGCCCCGGAGGGCGCCTTCGTGATGAAGAAGCCCGACAAGCCCGGGGCCGACGGCAGCGCCGCGGCCGCGGGGACGCCGCAGTGGACGGCGGCGGGCGCGGAAGCGCAGCGCCCGCGCGAGCGAAAGATGGCGATGGCCATGTCCGCCCCGGGCTCGGCGCCGCTGGAGCTGACCGAGCTGACGACGGCCAGCGGTGCCGTTCGGGCGGCCGACTTCCCGATGGGGACACCGGTCACCGTCACCTGGGTCGACTCCGGCGGCAAGAAGCAGCTCGAGAAGATCGAGCGACGCGAGGTCGCCCCGCCGGCGAAGTGAACCACGGCGAGCCGGGCCGGCATGAAGCGGCCGGAGGCCGGGCACGAGCCCCGATCGCTCGATCGAGGTACGGGTTCCGAGAGCCTGTAGCGGGCCGATGCGCCCCGGGAGCGTCAGTGGCGGGCGGGGGTCGGGCGAGGGGTAGACTGGCGACCCTCGCCTGCGAGCCGGGGCCGAGGAGGTCCGGTCTTCATGACTTCGGCTGCCTCGCTTCTCGCAGGGCCCGAGGAGCCCCACCATGCCGAGACGGCCGCGAAAGACGACCCTGTTGCTGATGTCGGTGCTGCCAGCGCTGATCTTCACCGCCGGGTGGGACCGCGCCGCGGCCCAGACCCAGGCGAGCTCGGCCACGCGGGAGGCGGACACCGGCGGTGGGACAGCCTCGGCGATCCGGGCCCGGATTGCGCCGCCGCATGACGAGACGGTGGCGGCCTATCGGCAGTCCGGTGCAGTCGATGCGAGCGCACACCCACTCACCGATCAGGAGTGGACGCTGGTGGAAGGCGCCATCGCCGAACTGCCTCCGCTGCACCGGGACGTTCTCGAACGACACCTCGCCCGGCTCAGCTTCATCGACGCACCGTCGAGCGCGGGGACCGCCCTGACCCGCGCGTCCGAAGGTCCCGACGGCGGCGCGCTCTTCGACATCACGATCCGCGCCGACGTGCTCGACAAGTCGCTCGGCGAATTCCTCACGGAGAAGGAGTCGATGCTCTTTGCCGACGACGGCTCCGGTCACAGCGTCCGTCTCTCGGCGGGCCGTGCTCCGGCCCTGACCTATCTGCTTCTGCACGAAGCGACCCATGTGGTCGACCGGACCTTCGGCATTTCGACGGAGATGCGCCCGTTCAGCGCCCTCTGGGTGGATTACCGCGACCTCGCCGCCCCCTATGCGACCGGGCCCATGGGCGTCACCACCTACCGGCGGGGCCAGCGCATCCCGCTCGCCGAGAGCCCGGAGCTGTACGAGGCGCTTCGCGCCTCGCCGTTCGTGTCCTTGTATTCCACCGCGTCGGCGGGCGAGGACCTGGCCGAGTTGGCCGCCTGGAGTCACCTGAGCCGGTCGAACGTCCCGCTGACCGTCGAGGTCCGCGATGCAACGGGGCGCGCGGTCGTCACGGTTGAGCCGCTGAGGTCGCCCGCCGTCCAGGCGCGTTTCGCCGTTGCCGACGCCGTGCTCGCCCGCGCCTCGGCCCAGCCGTCTCAGACGCCCTAGTGGCGCGGCTGACTCGCCGCGCGGACCCCCAAGCTCGCTGACCGGCGTCAGCCGCCGATCTGGAACATCTGGCGCGACTCGGTGGACACGCCTTCGTCGAGGCGGTGGCCCGTGGGCTTGGCGGCGACGGCCTTGAGCAGGATTCCCGCCACGGCCTCGAGCGAGCCGCCGCCGCGCAGCGTCTTCTTGACGTCGAGCTCGTCGTCGTTGAGCAGGCACAGGTGGAACTTGCCGTCGGCGGTCAGCCGCATCCGGTTGCAGGCGCCGCAGTAGGGCTCGCTGACCGGGCTGATGAAGCCGATCACGCCCGGCGCGCCGTCGGCGAAGCGGTGGTTGACGGACTCGTCGGACGGGCTCTCGCGCGGCAGCGGCTCGAGCGGTCCGAACGCCACCTCGATCCGCGCCCGCGTCTCCCGGGTCGGCACGAACTGCGACAGCGCGACGTGGGCCGTCTCGCCGCCGCCGAGCGGCATCAGCTCGATGAAGCGCACGTGCCAGCCGTCCTGTCGCGCGCGTCGCGCGAGGTCGACCACGTCCTCCTCGTTGTAGCCGCGGGTGACGACGCAGTTGACCTTGATCGGCAACAGCCCCGCCTCGGCCGCGGCGGCGATGCCGGCCTCGATCTCCGGCGCGCTGGCGAAGCGCATCAGGTGCTTGATGCGGTCGGGGTGCAGGGTGTCGACGTGGATGTTGACGCGGGTCAGCCCGGCCTCGCGCAGCGGCCGCGCCAGCCGCGGCAGCAGGATCGCGTTGGTGGTCAGGGCCACGCCGCTGACGCCGTCGATCGCCGCGATGCGCTGGACGATCTCGACCAGGTCCGGCCGCAGCGTCGGCTCCCCGCCCGTGAGCCGGAACTTGCGGAAGCCGACCGACACCGCGGCCCGCGCGACCTGCTCGATCTCGGCCGCGGTCAGCAGCTCCGCGCTCGGCACGAAGGTCAGCCCGCGCAGCGGCATGCAGTACACGCAGCGCAGGTTGCAGTGGTCGATCACCGAGATGCGGAGGTAGTCGATCTCCCGCCCGAAGCGGTCGCGCGGCACGCCCTTGCCTAGCCGCCGCTGACCGGCGGCAGGAACGCGAGCTCGTCGCCGTCGGCGAGCGGGGCGTCGAACCGGCCGTAACGGCGGTTGACCGCCGCGGCCAGGCTCGCCCGCCGCGGCGCCAGCTCGGGCCGCTGGGCGACCAGCGCCTGCCAGGCGCTCTCGGGAGTCGCGCCGGCCGGCAGCTCGAGCACCTGCTCGGCGCGGCCGGCGACGTCCCGGAGCGAAGCGAAGAAGCGGACCCGGACCTGCATTCCTTCGATTCTACGTGCGGGCCCCGCGCGGGCGAATCGCTTACACTCGCGGACGGACCACCGGAGCCACGATGAGCACGGACACAGACAGCGCCAAGACCTACTTCGACCGCCTGGCCCCCGAGTACGACCGGGCCTTCCGGCTGCAGGGCCGGAGCCTGCTCAACGCCGCGGTCAACCGCTTCTTCCGCGGGCCGACGTTCCGCAAGCGCATGCTGCTGATGGAGAAGCTGTTCGGCGAGCTGGGCGTGAACGGCCGCTCGGTGCTCGACCTCGGTTGCGGCAGCGGCCAGGTCTCGCTGCTGCTGGCCTCGATGGGTGCGACCGTGCACGGCATCGACATCGCGCCGCGCATGCTCGAGATCGCCCGCGAGACGGCGCAGCGCACGGGCGTCGCCGAGCGCTGCCGCTTCGAGGAGGGCGACGTCTGCAGCGCGCCCCTGCCCGAGAGCGACCTGGTGCTGCTGGTCGGCGTCGTCGAGTACTACGCCGACTACGCGGAGCTCCTGAAGCGCGCGGCCGCGGCCTGCCGCGACACGCTCGTGATCGCCCACACCAACCGCGTCCCGTACCGGATGGCGCTGCGCCGGCTGCTGTTCGCGATCGACCGCGCGAACCTCTACTTCCATCCGATGCCCGAGGTGATCGCCGCGGCGACCGCCGCCGGCCTGACCCTGGCCCGCGAGCAGCGCGAGCACGCCTTCACGATCCTCGTCTTCCGGCGCGCCTGAGGTCGCGGGGTGCGAAAGCGCGTCGTGGTTTCGGTCGACCTCGACGAGTGGTACCACTGCCGCTGGGCCACGGGCGCTCCGCACTCGCGCTGGGCCGACACCGGCACCTTCTTCCGCGAGCACTACGGCAGCGACCGCCCGGCGGGCGAGCTGGCGGCGCCGACCCGGCGCATCCTCGACCTGTTCGACCGCCACGGGGTGCGCGGCACGTTCTTCATCCTGGGCGAGGTGGGCCACTTCTACCCGGACCTGGTGAAGGAGATCGCGGCGCGCGGGCACGAGATCGGCTGTCACGGCTACCACCACGTGGACATCGGCCTGCTCGGCCCGGACGGGTTCGCCGACCAGATCCGGCGCGCCCGCGAGGTCCTGGAGCCGCTGACGGGGGCACCGCTGCGCGGGTACCGGGCTCCCAACCTGTTGCTCGCCGACTACATGCTCCCGGTGCTGCGCGAGAACGGCTTCCGTTACGACGCCTCGGTGTGCACGTCGCGGAGCCTGCTCGGCAAGGACTTCGGTCACGACCACCTCGCGCAGAACCCATACCGCTTCTCCGAGCGTTTCTCGCGGCCGGATCCGCAGGGCGACTTCGTGGAGATTCCCTTGCCGGTGTTCCCGGGCCTGCGGCTGCCGGGTTCCACCGGCATCCTGACCCGGGTGATCGGCGTGCCGTGGACGCTGATCGCCATGCGCGACGCGCTGCGCACCGGCGACGCGCAGTACTACTTCCACCCCTACGAGATGGGACCGCGCCCGGACATCCCGCTCTCGGCCCGCGAGCGGCTGTTCCTGCGGCGGCTGGGGCCGTGGATGGAAGGGGCGGTGGACCGCATCCTCGGCCGGCTGCGGGGCTGGGGCGTGGAGTTCGCGCGCGCCGGCGAGCTGGCCGGCACGCTGCCGGCCGCGTCCTAGTCCGGGACCAGCTTCCAGCCGGCGCCGCGCACGGTGAGGATCCGCTTCGGCTCCTTGGGGTCGTCCTCGACGTAGCGGCGCAGGCGCACGATGAAGTTGTCGACCGCGCGGGTCTCGGTGTCGGCCGCCAGGTTCCACACCTTCTCGAGGATCTCGCCCTTGCCGACCACGCGGCCGGGGTTCTGCAGCAGCAGCCGCAGCAGGGCGGCCTCCAGCAGCGTCAGGCGGTGCACGACGCCGTCGCGCCGGATCTCGAACGCCTCGAAGTCGATCTCGGCCGGCCCCAGCCGCAGCGGGGCTTCGCGGGACGAGCCGTTGCGGGTCCAGTCGCGGCGCCGCAGCAGGCCGCGCACGCGGGCCAGGAACACTTCGAGCTCGAACGGCTTGGCGAGGTAGTCGTCGGCGCCCGCCTCGAGGCCGTTCACCACGTCCTCCGGCAGGCTCTTCGCCGTCAGCATCAGGATCGGCACGAAGTTGCCGGCGGCGCGCAGCTTGCGGGCGACCGCGAAGCCGTCGAGGCCCGGCAGCATCACGTCCAGGATCACCAGGTCGCACTGCGGCGGCTCGGCCAGTCGCCCGAGCGCCTGCTTGCCGTCGGCCAGCACCTCCACCGTGTAGCCGTCCAGCTCCAGGTTGAAGCGGATGCCGCGGGCGAGGTGCTCCTCGTCCTCCACGACCAGCAGCCGGGTCTCAGCCATGGTTCACCGCCAGCTCCTCGACGACGCCGGGCAGCGTCAGCGTGAAGGTGGTGCCGCGGTCGAGGCCGGGGCTGTCGGCGCTGACCGTGCCGCGGTGGCCGCGGACCACGGACTTGACGATGTAGAGCCCGAGGCCGGTGCCGGTGCGGCTGCGCCGGACCTCGGACCCGATCCGATAGAAGCGGTTGAAGACGAAGCTCAGGTGCGGCCGCGACATGCCGACGCCGCGGTCGCTGATGCGCAGCCGGGCGTGGGCGCCCTCCAGCGCGAGGTCGACCGCCACGTCGACGGTCTCCCTGGAGTACTTGACCGCGTTGTCGAGCAGGTTGAGCACCGCCGTCTCCAGGCCCGGCGCGTCGCCCTTCAAGGTCAGCGACTCGGGCCCCGCGTAGCGGATCACGCCCGGCTCGAGCTGGAAGCGGCTCGCGGTCAGCTCGATCGCGCGCTGCACGAGCTTCGCGAAGTCGAGCGGCTGGGGGTCGACCACCGGGCGATCGGTGTACATCGCCGCGTTCAGCACGTTGTTGATCGTGGTGTTGAGGCGGTCGATGTCGCGGCCCATCGTGCGGTAGAACTCGCGCTGCTGCTCGGCCGAGAGCTGGCGCATCTGCAGCGTGTCGAGGTAGAGCTTGAGCGAGGCGACCGGCGTCTTCAGCTCGTGGGTCACCGCGCTCACGAAATTCGACTGCCGCTCGTTGAGCCGCACCTCGCGCAGCAGCAGCAGCACGATCAGCACCAGGCCCGCGGTCAGCAGCAGGAACAGCACGGTGCCCAGCGAGTAGACGATCCAGCGCCAGCCGGCGCCCGAGCTGGTGCCGCCCTCGGCGCCGAGCAGCAGCCAGCCGACGGTCAGCGCGACCGAGAGCACGATCAGCGTCACGCCGGTGGTGACGTGGATCCACTTGCGGCGCTGGCCGGAGGAGATGAGCTGGGCGGGGTCCGTCACCGCTGGCCTCTAGAACAGCCGGTCGAGCCGCCTCAGCGTGGCGAGCAGGTCCACGCGCTTCCAGAAGCGGCCGAAACCGAGCAGCCGGATCTGGTGGGAGAGGCGGTCGACGAGGCCCGGCGCGTGCAGCGCTCGGCCGGTGACGCGGATCATCTCCGACAGCTCGGCGTCGTAGGGGTACCACCACGCGAGCGGCCGGCGGCCCTTCTCGCGGGTCACGAACTTGGCTTGCGTCAGCTCGCGCAGGCCCTGCAGGCCGTGGGTGCGGCCGACCCCGCTGCCGCGCGGTCCGCCCCACGGTGCCTGCGGCTCGGAGTAGGTGGAGATGCAGTCGTTGATGGTGACGGCGCCGGCCGACAGCTCGCGCTGCAGCCGCTCCGCGAGCCGCGGGTCCCGGGTCCAGCCCGAGGCGGTCAGGCCGTACTCGCTGTCGTTGGCCTTGGCGATCGCCTCGTCGACCGAGTCGACGACCTCGATCGGCAGCACCGGGCCGAAGGTCTCCTCGCGCATCACCTTCATCCCGCCGTGGGCGCCCGCGAGCACGGTCGGCGGGAAGAAGAAGCCCGGACGGTCGGGCTGGACGCCGCCGACAAGGGCGCGCGCGCCCTGCGCCAGCGCCTCCTCGACGTGGCCGCGCACGATCGCGCGCTGGCGGTCGAGGGTCAGCGGGCCGACGTCGGTGCCGACCGCGAGCGGGTCGCCCGCCACCAGCCGCGAGGCGCGCTCGACCACCTTCGCGACGAACGCGTCGGCGACCGGGCGCTCGACGTAGACCCTCTCGATCGAGGCGCAGGTCTGGCCGCAGTTCATGAACGCGCCCCAGACCACGCCGGCCGCCGCGTGGTCGAGGTCGGCGTCGCGGCACACGATCGCCGGGTCCTTGCCGCCCAGCTCGAGCACCACCGGCGTCAGGTTCTTCGCGGCGCCGGCCATCACCTTGCGGCCGGTGGCCATCGAGCCGGTGAACACGATCTTGCCGAAGCGCCGGTCCTCGACCAGCGCGGCGGCCTGGCCGTCCTGGACCGCGACCACGTTGACGAGGCCCTCCGGCGCGCCCGCCTCGCGGAACAAGCGGCCGATCTCGAGCCCGACGAGCGTCGTCGCCGGCGCCGGCTTCAGCAGCACGGCGTTGCCGGCGGCGACCGCCGCCCCGACCGTCGTCATCGGAATCGCGAACGGGTAGTTCCACGGCGTGATCGCCAGCACCACGCCCAGCGGCTCGTGTCGGAGCGCCTGCTCCTTGTGGGCGAAGAGCAGCACGTCGCTCTCGATCCACTCCTCGCGCAGCGCCTCTTCGGCGTGGTCGGCGAGGTTCCGCAGGTGCTCGAGCGAGGGGAAGATCTCGGCCGCGTGGGCCTCGGACACCGGCTTGCCCTGCTCGCGGGCGACCAGCCGTGCCAGCTCGTCCGCGCGGCGCAGCGCGGCGCGGTGCACGGCCATCAGCAGCTTCGCCCGCTCGGCGAACGAGCTGCCGGCCCACGCCTTCGCGGCGCGGCGCGAAGACTCCACCGCCTCTTCGAGCTGCGCGGCATCGAGCAGGCTGACCGCCGCGAAGGCGGCGCCGGTCGCCGGGTTGATCGCCTCGCGCACGCCGCCGCGGCCCTCGACGTCGCGAAGGGCGACGAGCGAGTGGTGGACGGGCAGGCCGGTGGCGACCGGGGGCGCGAGCGTCTCGGACATGCAAACTCGATCTTAGCGCCGCCGCCGCCCCTCCAGACGGCCGGAAACGGCGCCACCGAGGCACCGAGACACAGAGACGCACAGAGGGGCACGGCTCGGAGCGGGTCCATCGTGTGTGCCTCTGTGCCTCTGTGCCTCTGTGCCTCGGTGGCGCCGTTCCAGTGGCGGCCGGAGGCGAACCCGGGTGGCGGGCCCTCGCGCGGGGGCGTACGCTGCGCCACCTGCGATGCAGCTCTCCGTCCACCGCGGCAGCCGGGTGCCGGTCACCGAGCAGCTCCGCTTCCAGCTCGAGCTGCAGATCCTCTCGGGGACGCTGGCGTCGGGCCAACGGCTGCCCAGCGTGCGGGCCCTCGCGCGGCGGCTCGGCCTCCACGCCAACACGGTCGGCGCCGCCTACCGCAGCCTGGAGGCCACCGGTCGCGTCCGCTCGCGATCCGGGTCGGGCGTGTACGTGGAACCCGCCGGGGCGGACGCCGCGCCCCTCGACGCCCGCGCGGCGCTGCGCCGCGAACTGGACGCGCTGGAGCGGGCGGGCCATTCGCGGGCCGCGCTGCGCGAGGCGGCGCGCGGCTGGCTGGAGTCACCCCCGCCGACCCGGGTCGCGGTGGTCGACCGCACGCGGGAGATGGCGGAGCTGCTGGCCCACGAACTGGCCGCGACGCTCGCCGCCCCGGTGGAGGCCCACGCCCTCGACGCGCTGCCCGCCGGCGAGGTGCTGGCCGACCGGCTGCTGGTCACGCTGCCCTACCACGTGGGATTGCTGGCGCGGCTGCGCCCGGGGCTGCCCGTGGAGAGCGTGCGGCTGTCGGTGCCCGAGGCGTGCGGGCGAGCCGTCGCGGCACTGCCAGCGGACTCGCTGGTGCTCGCGGTGTCCCACGCGGAGGCCGTGTTCCCGTTCGCCCAGGCGGTCGTGCACGGGCTGCGCGGCGAGGAGCTGACGCTCGTGACCTGCGTGCGCGGCGACGTCGCGCGCTGGCAGACCGTCGCGCCGAACGCGGCGCTGGTGCTGGCCGACGCGCTGTCGATCGCCGCCGTGCGCGCGGTGCGCCCGCGCGGCTGCCTCGAGTTCCGCCTGCTCGACCCCGCGTCCGCCGCCCCGGTCGCCGCCCACCTCGCGCCGGCACTCGCCTGCGCGCGCGAGGCGCTGTGAGCCGTTACCGGCGGTCCTGCTCGTGCTCGATCTCGAACACGTTGGCGAACAGGTTGGCGCGCATCTGCAGGCCCTGCTGGGTCGCCGCCAGGTAGGCCAGCGCCTCCTGGATGTAGGGCGAGACCTCCTTCCAGTAGAAGCTCGCGTAGTTGCGGCGCAGGTCGGCGGGGCTCTGGTAGCCGAGCTTCGCGTTGACCCCCGTCTCCTCGAACTCGTAGTAGAGCGCCGGGATCTTGCGCAGGTAGCGCGGGTCGCCGAGCTGGCCGATCAGGTCCGCCGCGCGCACGAGCCCGGGGTACTGGGAGTTGGCGTGGCCGTCGTCGCCTTTCGGCACCGGGAAGCGGGTGGGCTCGATGTTGCGCTTGACCGCCTCGACGTCGATCAGGCGGTGGCCGCCGAAGCGCTCCTCGACGAAGAGCTTGCCGCGGTCGACGTGGTGCGGCGTGAGCGCCGCGTCGGTGGTCTCCGGGCCCAGCGTCACCGTGGTTCCATCTTTTCCAGTGGCGTACACGCCGGGGCGGTCCTGGCGGCAGACGCCCTTCACGTAGCCGATGTCGTGGCACAGCAGCGAGACGATGAAGGTGAGCCAGTCCTCGCACGAGACCTTGCCCTCGCGCAGGTGGCGCCCGCGCAGGATCTCCTGGCCGACGAGGGTCACGTAGATCGTGTGCTCGACGTTGTGGTACAGCGCGTCGGAGCCCGCGATGTTCTCGAGCGCCATGCCGCCGGCCCAGCCGATGATCTCGGCGTACTCCGGCTTGTAGCCGCCGTAGGTGCGCCGGTAGCCCGCCTGCAGGTGGCGGACGAAGGCGTCGATCTCGACCTCGGTCACGTTCAGCATGCCGGCCTCGGGGCTCATTGAGGGGTGCGGGGGATCATAACGCCCGGCGCCAGCCGCCCGTCGGGATCGAGCGCCGCCCTTGTCCGACGCACCTGGGCGAGACCGCCTTCGCCGAGCAGGTCGCGCAGCAGCGCCTGTTTCACGGGGTTGCGGCCGACGCCGTGCTCGGACATCGGGCAGCCGCCCATCGCGATCACCGCGCGGCCGGTCTCGAGCAGCGCCGCGTCGGCGAGCGCGACCTGCTCGCCCGTCGTCATCAGCGCGTTCGCGTGCAGGTTGCCGTCCGAGAGGTGGCCCCAGATCGCATGATCGAGATCGCGGCGCGCGAAGGCCTCGTGCCAGGCTGCGACCATCTCCGGCACGCGCTCGAACGGGACGATCATGTCGGCCGCGGCCTTGCGCACGCGCGGGTCAACGCGCTGGGCGCGGCCGAGGCGCTCGCCGACCGCGACCGGGACGGCCTCGCGCATCTCGGCGAGCGCGTGCTGCCGGGCCGGCTCGTCGGGCCCCGCGACCTCGACGCCGTCGGCCGCGCCGTGGGCCTCGAGCAGCGCGAGCAGCGGTTCCAGCGGGTCGTCGCCCGCCGCGTGCGACTCCAGCGTGACGAACAGCGCGCCACCCGCGCAGCCCCTTGGCACGGCCTTGCCTTCTTCGGCGAGCAGCGCGACGCAGCGCGCGTCGATCGACTCGATCGCGGCTACCGCCAGGGTGCCGCCGCGCGAGGCCTCGCGCAGCGCGCGGGTCAGGGCGTAGGCGTGGGCGTCGTCGCGGCAGGGCACGAGCGCCATCCACTCGGCGACGGCGGGCGCGACCCGCACCTCCACCTCGGTGATCACGCCGAGCGTGCCCTCGGAGCCGACGAACAGGTCGACGAGGTCGAGCTCTGGCGCCGAGTGATAGCCGGCCGAGCGCTTGGGCACGTCGGGCAGGGCGTACGTGGGGGTCGGCACCCGGGTCAGCGAGCCGTCCGCGCGCGCGATCTCGAACGCCTCGCCCGCGCGCGCGACGCACTGGCCGCGCTCGACGTCCAGCACGTCGCCGGCCGGCAGCACGACGGTCAGCGCCCGCACCCAGTCGCGCGTCGTGCCGTGGCGGAAGGTGGCGGCGCCCGCGGCGTTGGTCGAGGCCACGCCGCCGAGCGTCGCCCCGCGCCAGGTCGGCGCCGGCGGGTAGCGCAGGCCGTGTTCCTTCAGCGCCGCCTCGAACGGCAGCAGCGCCAGGCCGGCCTGCGCCCGCGCCCGATCGGGCCCGATCGACAGCAGCGCGTCCATCCGCGACAGCGACAGCAGCCGCTCGCCGAAAGGAGTCGCGCCTCCGGTGAGCGAAGACTGGGCGCCGACCGCGAGCAGCGGGCCCGGCTGGCGCAGCGCCCAGGCCACCTCGCCCTCCGCGCGCGGCAGCAGGACTGCGGGGGTGTGGCCGCCAGGCGTGTGGGCCGCGTCGTGCAGGTAGGCGGCGACGTCCTCGGCCCGCGGCGGCGGCACGATTTCCCCGCGCGGGGCGCGGGTGGCGGCGCGAGGCAGCTTCAGGGCCGCAGGTGGCCGACCTTCGACTGCAGGAACGCCCGCAGCCGGCGGAACTCGGCCACGTCCCCGCGCATCAGGGCGCGCTCGGCGTCGTTGGCGCGGTCGGCCAGCTCGACCTGCTCGATCGCGCGCAGCTCGAGCTCGACGTCGCGCATCTTGGCCGCGATCGACTCCAGCGAGCCGACGTCGGCGGAGTTGAGGGTCGCAAGGATGATGTCGATCTTGGGCGCGACGTCCATGGGCGAAATATACTCGCCCCATGGCGAAGAAGAGCGCGTACGACGTCGTCATCCTGGGATCGGGGCCGGCGGGGCTGACCGCGGCCATCTACGCCTCGCGCGCCGAGCTGCAGCCGCTGGTGGTCGAAGGCGGCGGCGGCGACGACCCGACCGACGTGCCGGGCGGCCAGCTCATGCTGACCACCGAGGTCGACAACTACCCGGGCTTCCCCAAGGGCATCCTCGGCCCCGAGCTGATGGACGCGATGCGCAAGCAGGCGGAGCGCTTCGGCGCCGAGTTCACATACGGCGCGGTGACGAAGGCCGACCTCTCGCAGCGCCCGTTCCGGCTGCAGATCGAAGACGGCGAGATCACGGCGAAGACGCTGATCGTCGCGACCGGCGCCCGCGCCAAGTGGCTGGGGCTGCCGGAGGAGCTGGAGTTCCGCACCAAGATCGGCGGCGTCTCCGCCTGCGCCACCTGCGACGGCTTCTTCTACAAGAACAAGGAAGTCCTCGTCGTCGGCGGCGGCGACACGGCGATGGAAGAAGCGACCTTCCTCACCAAGTTCGCGAGCAAGGTGACGATCGTGCACCGCCGCGACAGCCTGCGCGCCTCGAAGATCATGCAGGAGAAGGCGAAGCAGAACCCGAAGGTCGACTGGCTGTGGAACAGCGTGGTGGTGAAGCTCTTGGGCGGCCCTGGCCAGGGCTTCAAGGGCGTCGTGGTGAAGGACACCGTCACCGGCGCCGAGCGCGAGGTCGCCGCCGGCGGCCTGTTCATGGCGATCGGCCACGAGCCCAACACGGCGGCCTTCAAGGGCCAGCTCGAGATGGACGACAGCGGCTACCTGATCACCCGCGACGGCACCACGGCGACCAACGTGCCCGGCGTGTTCGCCGCGGGCGACGTCGCCGACAGCCGCTACCGCCAGGCGGTGACGGCGGCGGGCAGCGGCTGCATGGCCGCGATCGACGCCGAACGCTTCCTCGCGCACTGAAGGGGCCAAACCAGCTCGGTAGCCAGTCTCGCGGGCTTACTGGATCTGGAAGGGGCTGTCGCTGGTGTCGCTCGCCAGCCACCCCCCCGATACGTACCCCGACCCGACGAACACCGTCGCTGCCCCTGGGGTGTTCGGTACCGTCCAGGTGAAGCTCCGCGCGGACGAAGGGACGGCCCCTACCATGAGCCAGCCAGAGCCAACTGTGTAGAAGATCTGCGTCTCTGCCGTCGGATCCAGCGCATCAGCGGTCCACGTGATCTGACGCACGGAGCCGACGGTCCAGATCTCACCGCCGTTGGGACTCGTCAAGGTGAGGCGAGGGGGCGCTACCGTGATCGGCCCCGACGTCGCCAGACGCGTGTACCCGTTGTTCGCAAACAGCCGGAACTCGTACGTCCCGGGAGTCGTCGGCATCGTGAACGGGCACGTCGCCGTACTCATCCCGCTCGATGGCGCCGTCTTCGTGCAGTTCA
>WYBL01000012.1 GCA_011526565.1 Acidobacteriota bacterium
CGGGCTCAGAACAGCGGACGGGACACCTCCGGCCCGTCGTTGCGGACGTCGTTGACGAGCAGCGAGACGGGGTGCGCCACGAGTGCGTCGTCCGGCGCGGGCCGCAGCAGGCCGGCCAGCACCTCGGTAGGCGTGCGCGGGTCGAGCCAGGTCTCGATCCGGGCGGGCGGCAGCAGGGCCGGCATCCGGTCGTGGATGCGCGCGACCGTCGCACTGGGAGCCGTGGTCAGGATCACGAAAGCGCCGCCGCTCGCGGTCTGCTCCCACAGCCCCGCGAGCGCGAGCGGGCCGCCTGCCTTCTCGTGCAGGAAGTACGGCTGGCGCTTCTTCACGCCGGGCAGCGCGCGCCACTCGAAGAAGCCGTCCGCGGGCACCAGGCAGCGGCGGGCCCGGAACGCCGCCCGGAAGGCCGGCAAGTCGGCCGCGGTTTCCGAGCGGGCGTTGATCAGCAGCGGCCCGCCGCCGGGGTTCCAGCCGAAGCGCAGCAGCTCGAGCCGGCGGCGGCCGCCCTCGGCGCGGACGACCGGCAACGCCTGGGTCGGGGCCGCGTTGTGGCGGGGCGCCAGCTCGGGGACGTCGTCGAGGCCGAACGCCTCGGCCAGCACGTCGCCCGGCGTGGTGATCGAATAGCGGCCGCACATGCCGTGGCAAGCGTACCCGGAATGGACTGCCGCGTTCGCCCGTACCGGCTTCGAGCGGGTGCCCCGCTCGGAAAGGTGGTTCCGATGCCTCGCGTGATCCGCGTCACCCTGCTGGTCCTGGCGGTCGCCGTGTTGCTCCCCGCGCGCCCGCCGCTCGCCGCCCACGAGGCGCCGCTGCCCGACGCGGCTCGCGTCGCCCGCGCGTTCCAGGCCGAGGGGCTCGGCCTCAACACCGCGGAGGCCCAGGGCATCCTGCGCGACGTGCACCTCGCGCTGCGCGAGGCCCGCGCCCACGGGATCGGCAACTCCAAGGTCGACTTCGCGGCGGTTCAGATCGCCTCCGACCTCGGGCTCCCGCTCGGCCCCGGCTCGGACACGAAGCGCCGCGTGCTGGCGGCGCTCGCCTCCCTGCTCGGCGGGCGGGGACACGAGCCGCGGCCGCTGCCCGCGCCGGCGTGGGGCGAGTACTTCGACTCGGCGGTGGGCCTGTGGAACCGGCCCGACTTCATGCGGCTCGTCAGCGCCCGCGGCTTCCACCCGGTGAAGATCTCGTGGGAGGACATCGGCCGCCACGAGGACAGCGTGTGGGGCGACCGCATCTCCGACGTCGGGATCTGGGTCCGCCGCGACGAGGCCGACGCCGGCTCGGCGCAGCTCGCGCTCTCCGTGCGCCGCGACTCCAACTTCCGCGACAAGGTGCTGATGGTCCCGGCCGAGCGCATCAAGGTGCACCAGCGCCGCGGCGACCGCACGATCGAGAAGACGCTGCCGGAGCGGCTGCGCGAGCTGGGCGTCGCCTCGCCTGCCCGCGACCGCAACGTGATCGTCTCGAACCAGTTCGCGATCGTGCCCGTGCCCTCGCGGGCGATGCGCGGCGCGTGGCGCGAGGAGACGGGCGCGCCGCCGCGCGCGGCGTTCACCTTCAGCATCTTCCCCTACGGCTCGACCAACCTCGTGATCACCGACGTGATCGAGGGCAGCCACGAGGCGATCGTCGGCCCGGGCCAGCACCAGCTCCTGTTCGCGAACGTCGACGGCCGCCGCGCGCCGTTCACGGCCAGCCGTGCCGAAGACCGGCAGGACCTGCTGCGGCTCGAGCGCGAGCTGAAGGCGCAGGGGATGGACGTCGACGTCCAGCGCTACTACCTGATCCAGGTCCCGCTGCGCCGCGGCGTGCCGGGACTGCAGCTCTCGAACATGGGCACGCCGCCGCTGCGCCGCGCGTTCGCCGACGCCGTCTACCCGGCGGCTCCCGGCATGACCCTCGAAGGCGGGGTCGCCGCGCAGTCGGCGCCGGCTGCCGGCGCGACGATGGAGAAGTCGCAGCCGGCCGCGAACGAGCGGGCGGAGCGCCGCCGCGAGCCCGGGCTGGCCCGGGTCGCCATCGGCACCGGCGAGACCGAGGGCCCGTACTTCGCCGGCGCGGGCTTCCGCGGCGCGCGGGCGGACGAGCCGGTGCGGGTGACCGTCGTCTACTTCGTGACCCCGGTCGGCCCGGTGACCGCAAAGGACATGGACACCTTCGCCCGTGCGTTCGAGCAGTGGGACGGACAGGCGATCTGGGGCGGCAGCTTCGTCGTCAAGGAGTGAGTCAGGCGACCACCGCTCCGTGCTCCGCGAGTACCGCGCGCAGCACGGAGCGGTGGCAGCGCGCCTCGTCGGCGCAGTAGCAGCCGACGGCGAGCGCGCTGTCGCGGGAGAGGGCGGCCAGCAGCGCCAGCAGCCGCGCCGCCTCGGGCCGCTTCAGCTCCGCGCGGTAGCGGCGGACGAACGCGGCCCACTCCCGCGCGTCGCGGGCGGCCAGCGCGGCCTTCACCAGCTCCTCGGAAGGCGCCAGGTCGGGCAGCCAGGAGTCGTAGAAGTCGCGGCGCGCGAACTCGGTCTTCGGCACGCCGCGCGGCGGTCGCCGCACGGTGCCGATCCGCAGCCCCTCGCCGGCGGCGCGCGGACTGCCCAATCGAACGACCCGGATCGCCATGGCCGGTCACCTCACGGTCGGACGATACCGCGAGGCGGTTCAGTCGTTGCGCAGGGCCTGGATCGGGTCGACCGCGCTCGCCCTGCGGGCAGGCACGGCGCCCGCGAGCAGGGCGATCGCGAACAGCCCCACGCCCGCCGCCGCCAGCGTCGCCGGGTCGCCGGGCGACAGGCCGAAGAGCTGCGAGCGCGCGGCGTGGGCGAGGGCCACGGTCGCCGGCAGGCCGACGGCCACGCCGAGGGAGGCGAGCAGCGCGACCTCGCGCAGCACGAGCCTGGCGACCTGGCCGCCGGAGGCGCCGACGGCGATCCGCACGCCGATCTCGCGGGTGCGGCGGGCCACGACGTACGACATCACGCCGTACAGGCCGAGCCCCGCCAGCAGCGTGGCCAGCGCCCCGAAGGCGGCGGCCAGCGCGGCCACCATGCGTTCGGTGAAGACCGACTCGCCGAGCTGGGCCTCGAGCGTCTTCAACTGGTAGACGGGCAGGTTGGGATCGAGCCGGCGCACGGTGTCGCGCGCGCGGCTCGCTGCCAGCGCCGGGTCCGCCGCCCGCACGTAGACCACCATCTCGCCGAGCTCCGGCTCGCGGAAGCCGAGCTGGGCGTCGGGGATGTAGACGGTGCGCGACGGCTCGCCGCGCAGGTCGACCGCGCGGGCGTCGCGCACCAGGCCGACGATCTCGATCGAGGTCGGGTCGCCGCCGCCGAAGCCGAAGCGGCGGCCGATCGGGCTCTCGCCCCCGAAGAAGTAGCGGGCGAAGGACTCGTCGACCACCGCGACCCGCGGCGCGGCCCAGCCGTCGCGATCGTCGAACTCGCGGCCTGCCAGCAGCGGCTGGCCGAGCGTCGCGAAGAAGGCCGGCCCGATCGCGTCGAGCCGCGGGTTCATGTTCTCGCCTTCTTTCGGGACGTAGCCGTCGACCCGCACGGTGGAGAACCACTCGTTGCCGGTCAGCAGGCCGGAGCTCGAGGCGGACACCGCGCTGACGCCGGGCTCGGCCAGCAGCGCCTCGCGCAGCGTGCGGAAGAACTGGATCGCGCGAAGGCCCTGGTGGCCGCCGAGCGTTGGGTCGACGTTGAACGCGATCACGCCTTCCGTGCGGTAGCCCGGGTCCTGGGCGATCACGTTGGTCAGGCTGCGCACGAACAGGGCCGCGCCGGCGACCAGCGTCAGCGACAGCGCCACCTGGGCCGCGACCAGCACCTTGCGCAGGCGCACCGAGCCGCCGCCGACGACCGCGCCCGTCTCCTGCTTCAGGGTGGCGGCGAGGTCGGGCCGGGTCGCCTGCCAGGCCGGCATCAGCCCGAACAGCAGGCCCGTCAGCAGCGACAGGCCGAGCGCGAAGCCGACGACGCGGGCGTCGGGCGTCGCGACCAGCGCCCGCGCCGCCTGCTCCCCGGGCAGCGCGGCCAGCAGCGCCTCGCCCGTCCAGCCGGCCAGCACCAGGCCGAGGGCGCCCCCCGCCGCTGCCAGCAACGCGCTCTCCACGAGGAGCTGACGGGCGAGATGGCGGCGGCCCGCGCCCAGCGCCAGCCGGATCGCGACCTCGCGGCCGCGGGCCGCGCCCCGCGCCAGCAGCAGGTTGGCGACGTTGGCGCAGGCGATCAGCAGCACCAGCGCCACCATCCCCATCAGCACCAGCAGCGGCGTGCCGAACTGGGCGCGCAGCCCGGAGAGGCCCTGGGCGCCGGGGCGGAGCTGGAAGCGCTTGGCGAGGAAGCGGGTGCGGAAGCGCTCGGGCGCGTCCGGGTAGAGCTTCACGTCCTCCGCGACGATCGCGGCCGAGAGCACGTCGAGCCCCGCCTGCGCGCGCTCGGCCGCCAGCCCGGGCTTCAGGCGGGCGAACACGTTGACGAAGCGGGTGCGCCGGTCGTCGAGGCCGTCCCAGGTCGGTGTGACCAGGGCCTTCATCGCGAGCGGCACGAACACGTCGGCGGCCGCTCCCACGCTGAGCCCGCCGAAGCCCGCGGGCGCCACGCCCAGCGCGGTCATCGGCTGGCCGTTGACCCGCACCGTGGCTCCGACCACGGCCGGGTCCGCGCCGAAGCGGCGCCGCCAGTAGCCGTGGCCGAGCACGACGACCGGGTGGGTGCCCGGGGTCTCGTCGTCGGCGAGCGTGAACAGCCGGCCCAGCACCGGGGCCAGCCCCAGCACCTCGAAGTAGTTGCCCGAGACCAGCTCGACGCGGGCCATCTCCGTGGCGTCGCCGCGGCCCACGCTGGCGGTCGTCTCGTGCCGCGCCAGCATCCCCGAGAACACCTCGTTCTTCTCGCGCAGCTCGCGGTAAAGCGGGTGCGACATCATGTCGTCGCCGTAGGTGCGGCCCATGAACGGGCCCGGGTCGCGCACCAGCACGAGTTCCTGCGGCGCGCGCACCGGCAGCGGACGCAGCAGGAGCTGGTCCAGCAGGTTGAAGATCGCGGTGTTGGCGCCGATGCCGAGGGCGAGGGTCAGCACGACGACCGCGGCGAAACCGCGGGCCTTGCCGAGCGAGCGCAGCGCGAACTTCAGGTCCTGTCTCAGGGCGTCCATCGAGCGTGGCCTCCGGCGGAATCGGATAGCGAGCCGCATGCCAGACGAGAAGGCGCGAGCCGTCAACAGCTTGCGCGAGAGCCCGAGGGCCGCGACGTCCGCGCCCGACACGTCCGCGTCCCGATATCGGACGGGCAGGCGGTTTGACGCCGGGCCCGCCGTTGTCGAGGATGCGGCGTGTGAAGGGGTGCCCATGCGCCAGTCGAAGTCGAAGGCTCTCGTCGTCGTCCTCGCCCTGGCAGCGCTGCCGGTGACCGCCCAGACCCGGCCGCAGTACCCGGAGTCGCGGCGGCTCGACCTGGTGGAGACACTCCACGGCGTGCCGGTCGCCGACCCGTACCGCTGGCTCGAGGACGTCGACTCGGCGGAGACCGCGGCGTGGGTCGAAGCCCAGAACCGCGTCACGTTCGGCATCCTGGAGAGGATCCCGGCGCGGGCGGCGCTGCGCGAGCGGCTGACGAAGCTGTGGAACTACGAGCGCTTCGGCGTGCCGCAGAAGGAAGGCGGCCGCTACTTCTTCACCCGCAACGACGGGCTGCAGAACCAGGCCGTGCTGCTGGTCGCCGACACGCTCGCGGCGGAGCCGCGGGTGCTGCTCGACCCCAACACGCTGCGCGAGGACGGCACCATCGCGCTGGCGGCCTGGTCGCCGAGCCCCGACGGGAAGCGGCTCGCTTACGCGCTGGCAGAGGGCGGCTCCGACTGGAACACCTGGAAGGTGCGCGACGTGGCCACGGGCCAGGACCTCTCCGACGAGCTGAAGTGGGTCAAGTTCTCCGACGCAGCGTGGACGCAGGACGGTCGCGGCTTCTTCTACTCGCGCTTCGCGGCGCCGAAGGAGGGCGAGGACCTCAAGGGCGCGAACAAGAACCAGACCGTGTGGTACCACGAGGTCGGCACCCCGCAGTCGGCGGACAAGCTCGTCTACGAGCGCCCCGACAAACCGGAGTGGTACCTCTTCGCGCAGACCAGCGACGACGGCCGCTGGCTGGTGATCACCGCGTTCGAGGCCTCGTCCGACCAGCAGGCGCTGTTCGTGAAGGACCTCGCGACGCCGGGCAGTTCGGTGCGTGCGCTGGCCGACGCGATGGACGCCCGCTACACCTGGGTCGACGTCAGCGACACCACCTTCCTGGTCCGCACCGACAAGGGCGCGCCCAACGGGCGGCTGGTCGCGATCGACGCGGCGCGGCCGTGGCCGGACCAGTGGAAGGAGATCGTGCCCGAGGCCAGGGAGGCGCTGCAGGAGGCGAGCGTCGTCGGCGAGACGCTGTTCGCCCACTACCTGCAGGACGCGCGCAGCGTGATCCGCCGCTTCGACCTGAGCGGAAAGCCGCAGGGCGAGGTCGCGCTGCCGGGGCTCGGCACCGTGGGCGGCTTCGGCGGCCGCCGGGGCGACACCGAGACGTTCTTCGCCTTCACCGGTTTCACTTCGCCGACGGCGATCTGGCGGCACGACGCGCAGAGCGGCCGCAGCGAGCCGTTCCGCACGCCGAAGGTGGACTTCGACCCCGCGGCGTACGACACGAAGCAGGTGTTCTACGTGAGCAAGGACGGCACGAAGGTGCCGATGTTCCTCGTCCACAAGAAGGGGCTCGCGCTGGACGGGAACAACCCGACGATCCTCTACGGCTACGGCGGCTTCAGCGTGCCGCTGACGCCCGCGTTCAGCGTGCCGCTCGTCGCCTGGCTCGAGCGCGGCGGCGTCTACGCGAGCGCCAACCTGCGCGGCGGCAGCGAGTACGGCGAGGCGTGGCACGAGGCCGGCACGAAGCACCGCAAGCAGAACGTGTTCGACGACTTCGTGGCGGCCGGCGAGTGGCTCGTCGCCAACCGCTACACGAGCCCCAAGAAGCTGGCGGCGATGGGCGGCTCCAACGGCGGGCTGCTGGTCGGCGCCGTGGTCAACCAGCGGCCGGACCTGTGGGGCGCGGCGCTGCCCGCGGTCGGCGTGATGGACATGCTGCGCTTCCACAAGTTCACGGTCGGCTGGGGCTGGGTGGGCGACTACGGCACGCCCGAGAACCCGGACGACTTCGAGGCGCTGCGGGCGTACTCGCCGTACCACAACCTGAAGCCGGGCACCTGCTACCCTCCGACGCTGGTCACCACCGCGGACCACGACGACCGCGTGTTCCCGGCCCACTCGTTCAAGTACGCGGCGGCGCTGCAGCACGCCCAGGGCTGCCCGAACCCGGCGCTGATCCGGATCGAGACGCGGGCGGGGCACGGCGCCGGCAAGCCGGTCTCGAAGGCGATCGAGGAGGCAGCCGACGAGTGGGCCTTCCTCCACCTCGCCCTCGGCATGGAGGGAGGGCGCTGACCACGTTGCGGACGCCGGTTCACGGCCCCCGCGGGCGCCGGCGGTGCCTGGCGCTGGCGTTCCTGGCGTGCGCGTGCGATCCCGCCCTGCCGCCGCCGACCGAGGTGAGGGTGGCGTATCCGATCGGCCTGGCCACCGCGCTGCCTCACGAGACGGCCGATGCCCACAGTGCGTCGATCCTCGCGAACGTCTACGAGCCGCTCGTGGATTTCGGTCCGAACCTCGCGCTGGAGCCGCGGCTCGCCCGCTCCTGGCGGACGACCAGCGACCTGGACTGGGTGTTCGACCTGCGCCCGGGCGTGCGATTCCACGACGGCACGCCGCTCTCTGCGGCCGACGTCGTGCGCTCCCTGGAGATCGCCCGGGACGACGACAGCTCGCGCGTCCGGCCCGAGTTGGCCGAGATTCGCGAGATGATGGCCGATGCCGGCGCCGTGCGACTCGTCACGCGCAACCCGGTGCCGGCCTTGCCCAACCGCCTGGCGTCGGTCCCGATCTTCGCGGCCCGCGGGTCCGGCCCGGTCGGCACCGGACCCTTCCGGCTGGTTCGCTGGGACCGCGGGCAGAGCGCCGAGCTGACGCGCTTCGCAGACTACTGGGGGAAGGCGCCCGACGTGGCCACGCTGCGGTTCGTGCGGATCGACGATGCGGTCGAGCGCCGGCACGCCGTCGGGCGCGGCGAGGTGGATCTCGCGACGGACGTGGAGTCGGCGGCCGCTGACCGGACCGGAACTCGATCGGCGAGGCTCGTGTCCAGGCCGGGGCTGACGGTCCTCTACATCGGCCTCGACTGCGCCCGCGAGCGCAGTCCCCACGTCGTCGGTGGTCGCAACCCGTTCCGCGACCCGCGCGTGCGACTGGCCATGGCGCTGGCCCTGGATCGCCAGCAACTGGTCGACGGGCCGCTGCGCTCGCGCGCCCACGTCGTCGAGCAGGTGGTCGCCCCCGAGGTGTTCGGCGCCAACTCGCGGCTGGCGGCCTGGCGCCCGGACCCGGGCCGGGCCCGGGCGCTGCTCGCCGCGGCCGGATTCGCCGCGGGCTTCGAGGTGTGGCTCGACGCCGCCGACGGCCTGGTCGTGCGCTCGGCCGAGGGCCGCGAACTGGCGGAGCTGCTGAGCGCGCAGTTGAACAGTGTCGGCGTGCGGCTGCGCCTGCGTCCCCAGCCGAGCGGAGCGCTGCTGGGGCGGATCGAGTCCCGTGACACCGCGCTGTACCTCTCCGAGTGGGTGGGGACGAGCGGTGACTTCGGCATCACCGCGGAGTACCTCCTGCGCACCCCGGGCGCAGGCCTCGGCTCGTTCAACGGCGGGGGCTACTCGAACCGCGAGGTGGACGACACGCTGGACGCTGCGAGCCGGACGCTCGACCCGAAGCGGCGCTCGGCGCTGCTGCAGGAGGTCGGGCTCAAGGTCCACGAGGATACCGCCGTCCTGCCGCTGGCCCGCCTGTCGGACACCTACGTGCTTCGCGACGGGCTGCGCTTCGAGCCGCGGCTCGACCGCCAGGTGCGCGGGCTGGATCTCTCCTGGTCGAAGCGCTGAGCGGCCCGGCCGCTACAAGCGGATCACGCCGATCCGCAGCGCGAACTTGACGAGTTCCGTGCGCGAGTGCAGGCCGAGCTTCTGCATCAGGTGCTCGCGGTGCGACATCGCGGTCTTGACGCTGATGCCGAGCTCCTCCGCGACTTCCTTGTTGGCCCGGCCCTCGGCGACCAGCCGCAGCACCTGCTTCTCGCGGTCGGTCAGCCGGTCGTAGTC
>WYBL01000086.1 GCA_011526565.1 Acidobacteriota bacterium
AGCGCTGCTCGCTCGCTGGCCGTGAGCACGATCTCGGCAACCGGACGTCCGACTGGTTTCTTCACGCACCAGTATCGTCCGCTCGAACACTAAATGTCAACTAATTTCTGATACAGGAGACTAGACGGTTACCGCCCCGCCGCGCCCACCTCGCCGGCCCGCTCCAGCGCGCGCCGGAACAGCACGGGCCCGGCGAGCTGGTGCAGGCAGACGAGGCCGATCACCAGCGCCTGCACGTCTTCGCCCCAGCCCGGGAACTCGCTCGCCAGCACCGCCACGAGCCCCAGCGTGACCCCGGCCTGGGAGACGAAGCTCCGCCACAGGCCGCTCGCCAGGGCCGGGTCGAGCCCGCCCCAGGCCACGCCCCAGCGGCAACCCTGGACGAGCGCGAGCACCCGCAGCAGCGCGAACGCCAGCACCGCGGGCACGAGCTGCCCGAAGGTGTCGAGCTGCAACGAGGCCCCGGCGGCGGCGAAGAAGACGACCAGCACGGGCAGCGAGCCGTGCTCGACCGCCGTGTGCAGCCGCGCGCCCAGCGCGGGCGCCAGGTTGCGCAGCACCAGGCCCGCGCCCAGCGCGGCCAGCAGCGGCTCGAAGTGGAAGCGCAGGCCGAGCACGGCCAGCGTCGCGCACAGTGCCAGCAGCGCCAGCGTCAGCTCGCGGCCCACGAAGCGCACGTAGAGCGCGAACGCCCCGCCGACCACGCCGCCGAAGGCGAACGAGCCGAACAGTTCCCACACGACGAGCGGCATCACCCCGACCTCCGGCGCGGCGTCGCTGCCGAGCGCCAGGCGCGCGGCCTGCAACAGCAGCACGAAGCCGACGACCAGCACCAGGTCGGCCAGCACGACCAGCGCGATCGCCGTCTCGGAGAGCGGTCCGCGGGCCCGGCTCTCGGCGATCACCGCGACGGTGATGGTCGGCGAGAAGCTCAGCACCAGCAGCGCGCACAGCGCCGACACCGCGAGACGGCCGGCGCCGCCGATCTCGGGGCCGAGCGGCAGCCACGGCCAGGCGAGCGCCGTGAAGGCGAAGAGCGCCGCGAACGGCACCAGCAGCACCGTGGCGCCCAGCCGGCCGAGCGCGCCCGCGCGCGCGCGCAGCGCGCGCGCGTCGATCTCCAGGCCGGCGACGAACGCGATCAGCGCGACAGCCAGCCCGTTGACGAGCTGGAGTTGCCGGGCCATGTCCCGGCTGACGAGGTCCGCCGCGTAGGGCCCGCAGGCGAGGCCGAACAGCAGGTAGCCGGTGACGCGCGGCAGCCCGAGCCGCTCGGCGAGCGCGCCGACCAGGGTGGCGCCGAGCAGGGTGAGGCCGAGGGCGAAGGCCGCCGCGGCGCCGGCCGCCGGGGCGACGCCGGCCGCCTCGCCGTAGCTGCGGGCCCAGGCCGCGAGCCCCAGCGCGATCAGCAGCGCGAGGCCGCGGCGGGTCAGGCTGCCGCGGAGCTGGGCGGCGGTGTCAGCCATGCGAGTGGCTCGGAGAGGGCGGCGCCGAAGGCGACCGCGCCCGCCAGCAGGGCGGCATCGGCATCCGGGCGCGCGCCGCGCACGGCCAGCGCGAAGGCGATCCCGATCACGCCCGGAGTCAGCAGCCCGGCGGCCAGCGCGGACGGGCGCCGCAGGCCGGCGACCGGCGCGGCCGCGAAGGCGCCCAGCAGCTTGCCCGTGAGGCGGAAGAACGCGAAGGCCACGCCGAGTGCCAGCACCGGCGGCTCGAACGCGATGCCGGCGCCGGCGACGATCAGCAGCAGCACGACGAGCAGGTGCTGGAACGGTCCGAGGTCGCGCCGCGCGACGACGTCGGCGGCGCCGGGCGCGACGCGCCAGAACAGGCCCGCCGCCAGCCCCGCGAGCAGCGCCGAGAGGCCCAGCGACGCCGCGGCGCCGCCGAGCAGCGCCACCGTGCCGAGCAGGAACACGGCGCGCTCGGCCGCGTCCCGCGCGTGCTCGAGCAGCAGCCAGCCGCACAGGGCGGCGCCGACGCCGAGCGCGGCAGTCAGCGCCAGGCCCTCGAGCGGCGGAATGTCGGGCCCCAGCACCGGCAGCAGCACGGCGCCGAGCACGATCGGCAGCGCGTCGTCGAGGTCGGCGAGGCGCGACTCGCCGAACAGGGCCGACGCCGCCGAAGGCGCCGCGGAGAGCCCCAGCACCAATGCGGCGGAGCCGAGCCCGAGACCGGCGAGCAGCTCCCACTCCGCGAGCAGGTAGCCCGTGGCGGCGGCGACCACGGCCATCGTCACCAGCGCCTCCAGCGAGGCGGCGACGAACAGCCGCCGCTCGCCGGTGCGGGGCAGCAGCTCGAGGCCGGCGAACACGCCGAGCGCGGCGGCCGCGATCGCCACTGCAGTCTCCAGCCGGGCGAGCCCGTCGGCGCCGAGCACGCCGAGGCCGGCCGGGCCGGCGGCGAAGCCGAGCGCGACGAACACCGCCACCGGGGCGAGCGCGGGGTCGAGGCCCAGCGCGGCGCGCTGGCGCAGGGGCGCCGCGAGGCGGGAGAGCAGCGGAACGCGCCCGGTCTCGATCGCGGCGTCGATCGGATCGGGACCCAGTTCGTCGAGGCCCTCGCGCTTCACGGCTTCTCGAGGACCAGGGCCCGCGCCTCGCGCCCGTGGCCGGCGACGACGACGAGGCGCGTCCCGCGCCGCGCGGCACCGTAGCGGCGGGCCACGTCCGCTGCCGTCGGCGCCTCGACGCCGTCGAAAGCGGAGAGGCGGTCGCCCGCGTGCAGTCCCGAGCGGGCGGCCGGGGAATCGGGCGCGACCCCGACCACGCGGGCGCCGCCGGGTGCGTCGGCCAGGCGCAGGCCGGGCGCGTCGGGCTCACGGGCCGGGCGCACCTGCAGCCGCGCGCTGCCCCGTCGCACGCGCACGACCGCTGCGGCGCTGCGCAGCGCCTCTTCGGCCTCGAGCGTGCTGGCCGGTTCGCCGCCGGCGATCGACTCCAGCGTGTCGCCGGAGCGCAGGCGGGCGGCCCAGGTGCTCCACTCCTCGACCGACAGCACGACGAGCGCACCCCGCGCCTCGCCCGGGAGCCGGCCCAGGCGCACGCCGCTCCAGGCGGCGCCGCGCGGATCGCGGGCGAGCGACTCGGCGTGCGCGCGCAGGTTGGAGCCCGCCAGCACCGCAGCGCCGCCGGCGTCCGGCACCACGAGGCCCAGCCGGCGCCCGTCGAGCGTGAACAGGAACGAGCCCGGCGTCAGGCTGGCTCCGCTCACGGCCAGCACGCCGCCCCAGGTCGTCGAGTGGGTGGCGCGCAAGCGCCCGACGTAGACGGGGCGCAGAGCCCAGCCCCCGGGACCGGGCTCCGCCGCTGCGAGATAGATCGGGCCGGCGGCTTCCGGGGACCACTCCGCCAGCGCAGCCGGCGGCGGGCTCGTCGCGTGGCGCAGCAGCAGCAGGCCGCGGCCGCGATCGACGGCCAGGATGCGGGCGTCGCTCGCGCGCTCGGGCAGCGGGCTCCAGGCCAGCGCCTGGGTGCTGTTCCAGAGCAGGGCCAGCGCCGGCCGTCCGTCTTCGCCCGCGCGCTCGACGAGGTGGGGTCCGAGCCGCGTCTCCAGCCGGGCCACGGCGCGCACCAGGTCCTCGTAGAGCGCCTGCGGCCCGAGGCGGTCGATCGGCAGCAACTGCTGCGGCGGCGGCGCCGGCCCGGCCGCGGGAAAGCGCAGGCGGGCCAGGCCGACGAGGACGGCGAGCGAGGCGCCGATCGTGACCAGCAGCAGCCGCAGTTCGCGGGACTCGGGGACCACGGGGCACCTTAGTCCGGCCGTGCGACGGCGGCAAGGCGGTCCTCAGCGGGGGAGCAGGTGAACGGCCGGCGCCTTGAAGCAGGCGTCGATCGCGGCCCCGGGCACCAGCTCGAGCGCCGCGCACGAGCCGCGCGAGCACAGCGCCGAGAGCGGGAACCCGGCGTCGAGCGCGACCCGGACCAGCGCGCCGTCGGGGTGCAGCGCCGTGACCCGGCAGGGGAGCCGGTTGCGCGCCGACGAGGCCTCCGGCTGGCCGCGCTCCAGCGTCACCTCCTCGGCGCGCAGGCACAGCAGCGCCTCGCCGTCGAGGCCGCCGGGATCGACGCCGATCACGCGGCAGCCGCCCGCTTCGACGGCGACCAGGCCGTCGCCCAGCCGCTCGACGACGCGCGCGGGCACGACCGTCTCGACGCCCACCGCGCGGGCCACGGCCGCGTCCGCCGGCCGCGAGAACACCGCGTCGATCGGCCCCGCCTGGCGCACGGCGCCGTCGATCACGACGGCCATCGCGTCGCCCAGCGCCAGCGCCTCGTGGCGATCGTGGGTGACGAGCAGCGCGGGCACGCCCAGCTCGCGCAGCAGCCGCCGCAGTTCGCCGCGCAGGCCCTCGCGGGCCGGCGCGTCGAGCGAGGACAGCGGCTCGTCGAGCAGCAGCAGCCGCGGCCCCGGCGCGATCGCGCGGGCCAGCGCGACGCGCTGCCGCTCGCCGCCCGAGAGCTGCGCCGGGCGCCGGCCCCACGCCGCCTGCGGCAGGCCGGCGCGCTCGAGCGCCGCCTGCGCGCGGGCGCGGCGCCCCTCGCCGCGGAGGCCGTAGGCGGCGTTGTCGCGGGCGTCGAGGTGGGGGAACAGCGCGCCCTCCTGGAACACGAGACCGACGCCTCGCTGCTGCACGGGAAGGAAGACGCCGTGCGCCGACCACGTCTCGGCCGCGAAGCGCACGTGACCGCGCCGCGGGCGCGCGAGCCCGGCCACGCTGCGCAGGATCGTGGTCTTGCCCGCGCCCGAGGGCCCGAACAGCACGCACACGCCCGAGGACGCTGTCGCGAACTGCGCACGCACGACCGGGCCGCCCGGCAGCGCGGTCTCGAAGTCGAGCTCGAGGCCGCTCATCGCGGGCCCGCGGCCAGCGGCGAGAACGCTCGCCGCTGCAGGGCGAAGGTCAGCGCCAGCACGGTGAACGAGGCGGCGAGCAGCAGCCCCGCGGTGGCCGCGGCCGCTTCGTACTCGAGCGCCTGCACGTGGTCGTACAGCGCGATCGAGATCGTGCGCGTGCGGCCGGGGATGTTGCCGCCGACCATCAGCACCACGCCGAACTCGCCCAGCGTGTGGGCGAAGCTCAGCACCATGCCGCTGACGACGCCCGGCCACGACAGCGGCAGCGCGACCCGCACGAACGCGCGCAGCGGCGAGTCGCCCAGGCTCCAGGCGGCCTCCAGCAGCCGGCGGTCGACCGCCGAGAGCGCCGCGGCCATCGGCTGCACCGCGAAGGGCAGGCTGGCGATCACGGAGGCGAGCAGCAGGCCGGAGAACGAGAACGGCAGCAGCGCGCCGGTGGCCGCCTCCCACGCCCGCCCCGCGGCGCTGCGCGGTCCGAACAGCGCCAGCAGGTAGAAGCCGAGCACCGTCGGCGGCAGCACCAGTGGCAGCGCCACCAGCGCCTCGACCAGGACGCGGGCCCGGGCGCGGCTGGTCGCGAGCCATGCCGCGAGTGGCAGCCCCAGCACCAGCAGCAGCGCCGACGTGGTCGCCGCCAGCCGCAGGCTCAGCCGCAGCGCCTCGAGGTCGATCACGGCGCCGCCGCGTAGCCGTGGCGGGCCAGGATCGCGCGGCCCTGCGGCGAGACCAGGAACTCGAACAATGCCCGCGCCGCCTCGCGCCGCGGGGCGTGGGCGAGCACGACCCCCGCGTGGACCAGCGGCGGGTGCAGCGCGGCGTCGACCACGACGTGACGGCCGGCCGCGGCCATCGCCGGCGACAGCGCGGTCGCGAGCGCGACGAGGCCCGCGTCGGCGGCGCCCTGGTGCGCGAAGTGGGCGGCCTGGGCGACGTTTTCGCCCAGCAGCAGCTTCGGTTGCACCGCCTCCCAGGCGCCGGCCGCGCGCAGTGCCGCTTCGGCCGCGCGGCCGTACGGCGCGTGGCGCGGGTTGGCGATCGCGATCCGGCGCGCTTCGGCTTCGCGCAGTGCCGCGAGGCCTCGGGCCGGGTCGAACGGCGAGTCGTCGCGGGCCCACAGCGCCAGGCGGCCCAGGGCGTAGGCGCTCGGCGGCCCGTCGCTCAGCCCCTCGGCGTGGGCCGCCGCCGGGTACTCCGCGTCCGCGGAGAGGAACAGGTCGAACGGCGCACGCTGGCGCAACTGCGCGAGCAGGCTGCCCGACGCGCCGTAGGAGACCGCGACCTCGATGCCGGGCTGCTGCGCTTCGAAAGCGGGCGCGATCTCGTCGAGCGCGCTCTTGAGGCTGGCCGCGGCGGCGACCCGCACCGGCTCCGCGGGCGGCGGGGCGACGAAGAACAGCAGCGCGAGCAGCGGCGCGTTCATCGCGGGCGAGCGTACCGCGAAAGCGAATGTTCAGCGCGAGAACGTGCGGGTGCGGCGAGGCCCGCGGGCGGCGCGGCCGGGGGCGACGTCGAGCGAGAGGTCGAACGCGCCGGCCTTCACGATCCGGCCGTTGACCTGCACCTCGACCGCGTGGCGGCCGGCGTGCAGCGTGCGGATCGTGCGGTGCACGAGCGGAAAGCGCCGCGCGATCGCCCGCGTCTCGCCGCCGTCGAGGTCGACGCGGCCGAGGCGGAACACCTTGACCGACGGCCCCTTGGCCTTCACGAAGTGGACGCGGGCGTCGACCACCACGTGGGCCGTGGCGCGCCCGCGGTTTTCGACCCGGGCCTCGATCGTCACCGACTCGCCGAGTCGCACCCGCACCGGGGTCACGGTCGCCTTCACCCGCAGGTCGTCGCCGCCGGCGCCGAGCAGCGCCAGCGCCGCCGGGTCGCCCTTCTTCACGAGCGTGCGCAGGCCGTGCTCCACCAGCTTGCGCCGTTCGGGCGAGGCGCCGCGCAGCCAGCGCTTCGCCACGGCGAGCACGGCGGCCGGGTTGTCCTTGGCGATGTCGTTGAGGTTGTTGGCGACCGAGCGGCGCACGTACTCCGAGGGGTCGTCCTTCAGCTTCTCGAGCAGCGCGAGGACCGGTTTCGGGTCGCGCTGGAACGCGGGCAGGTGGCGGCCCCACGGCAGCCGCGGCCGCGTGCCCTCCGAGCACAGCCGGCGCACGTGCGGGTCGGGGTCGGCGCTCCACGCGTGCAGCGCGGCGAGCGTGCGCGCCGCGTCGGCAATCAGCAGCGTGCGCAGGCAGAACTCGGAGGTGAAGCGGCGGGTCAGCTCGCGGTTCGCCTCGAGGGCGACGTCGAACGCCGCCGCGCCGTGGCGCTCCAGGTACTCGCTGTAGGGGAAGTAGAGGAAGCCGAAGCCCTTCGTCTGCTGAAGCGGCGCGTGCAGCGAGCGGACCAGGATCGCCATCGCCTCTGCGGGCGCGGCCGGCAGCGCCCGCTCCAGCGCGTCCGCGACGTGGCGGGCGCGCGCCTTCAGCTCCAGCGCCCTGAGCCCGTCGTTCGCCTCGCGCACGAACCGCGCGTGCGGGAACGACGGCCACGCGTCGCGCAGTCCGTCCGCCAGGCGCTCGACCAGCGCCGGGCCCAGCAGGTTCTTGAACGGTTCCGCCATCACGGCTCCGGGGCGGCAGGCGGATCGAAGGCCAGCAGCGCCGCGGCCGCCGCTTCGGGCGTGTCGACGAGGTGCAGGTGGGCGGCCCACGGCCGCCCTTCGGCGAGCTTGCAGATCAGGTCCCAGACGGGGCGCTCGCGGGTCCAGTAGTCGCGGCCGAGCAGCACCATGGGGCTCGCGTGGCCCGCGGTCTCGTAGTGGTTCTGCGCGGCGTCCTGGAAGATCTCCTGCACGGTGCCGAGACTGCCGGGCGCGAACACCACGCCGCCGGTGGCGATCGCCAGCAGGCCGTCCTCGCGCTCGGAGTTCATGAAGTACTTGGCGACCCGGCTCGCGAACGCGTTCGGGGGCTCGTGCCCGTAGCACCAGGTCGGCACCCCGATCGAGAGCGCGGGCAGGCCCGTCTCCAGCGGCCGCGCCGGGAAGCGCTCGCGCACCGCGAAGGCGGTCGCCAGCCACTCGTGCGCGGGCTTGTAGAGCGGCGCGGGCGCCATCACCGCGAGCGCCTCGTCGAGCGCCGCGTCGGGCCACGGCGCGAGGTGGGCGCCGAGGTGGGTCGCTTCCATCGCCCCGGGCCCGCCGCCCGACAGCGTCGCCCGCCCCGCCCGCGCCAGGCGGCGGGCGAGCACCGCGACGTCGCGGTAGGCGGCGGTGTCGCGTCGCAGCGAGTGGCCGCCCATGATGCCGATCGCGTGGTGGCCGGCGAGCTCCTCCTCGAGCGCGTCGGTGACGCCGTGGTCGTGCAGCCGCCGGAACAGCGACTCGTCGACGCCCGGGCGCGGGCCGCCGCGGTCGAGGTAGTGCGCGTACACGCGCGCGTCGAGGGTGTCCGCGTAGCTGCCAGGCCGGGCCGCGTCGAAGCCGGCGTAGAGCTCGTCGACCGTGTAAAGCGCGTTGCGGTAGGGACGGTAGGGCAGCTCGGGCGGCGCGCCGAACACCATCGCGCCGGTGCGGAGAGCGTGGTCGAGCGCCTCGGGGGAGAGCGTGCAGCCGAGGAAGATCGCGCCGCGCAGCGACTCGGCGACGAGCGCCTCGGTGCGCTCGCGCAGGTCGAGCGACTGGAACACCGCGCCCGCCAGCCGCTGGCGCGCGGCGAGGTGGCCGTCCAGCGCGTGCAGCGACTCGAATTCCGGCGGGGACACGCGGTGGGCCGCGAGCCAGGCGGCGGTGTGGTTGACCGGCGTCGGCGGTGGCGGCGGGGCCGCGACGGCCCGGCCCGCGCGGTCGCGGGGGCGCATCAGTTCACCTCTGCCGAGCGGGGCGCAGCGTTCATCGGCCCCGGACTATAGGCGCGCCGGCGCCGGGCCGGCAACGGGCCGCGGGGCGGTCGGCCGCGGCGCTAAGATCCCGCCGTCATGAAGAGCGCTCGCGTCATTCCCATCGCACTGCTCTCGCTGCTGGCCCTGTCGCTCGTTCCGGCGACGGGCCGCGCCCAGGTCCGCCCCGTCTACTCGCAGGGCGCGGCCGGGCTGTTCCAGCTCGTGGGCCGGCTGCAGACCACCGGCTCCGTGCTTCACAACGCCGCCCACCCCGACGACGAGGACAGCTTCCTGATCGCGCGCCTCGCCCGCCGCGACCACGCCCGCGTCGCCTACCACTCGATCAACCGCGGCGAAGGCGGCCAGAACGTGATCGGGCCCGAGCTGTTCGAGGCGCTCGGCGTGATCCGCAGCGAGGAGCTGCTGCAGGCCCGCGCGCTCGACGGCGGAGAGCAGCTCTTCGGCAGCGTGATGGACTACGGCTTCTCCAAGCGCCGCGAGGAGGCGGCCGCGAAGTGGAGCGAGGAGCGCGTGCTGTGCGACATCGTGCGCGCGATCCGCTTCTACCGGCCGCTGGTGATGGTGGCCCGCTTCACCGGCACTCCCGCCGACGGCCACGGCCAGCACCAGCTCGTCGGCCACCTCTCGGCGCCGGCGTTCGAGAAGGCGGCCGACCCCGCCGCCTGCGCGACGCAGCTCGCCGAGGGGCTGCGCCCGTGGCAGGCGAAGAAGCTCTACGTCAGCGAGGGCTTCATGCCGAGTGGCGACAACGTGCCGAGCCTGCGGCTCGCGACCGGCGAGTACGCGCCGACCTACGGCCGCACCTACTTCGAGATCGCAGCCCAGGGCCGCAGCCAGCATCGCTCCCAGGAGATGGGCATGGTCGAGCTGCGCGGTCCGCACGTCTCCGGCGTGCGGCTGCTGAAGAGCCACGTCGCGGCACCCGCGACCGAGAGCCACCTGTTCGATGGCCTCGACGTGTCGATCCCCGGCCTCGCGGCCCTCGCCGGCCTGCCCCAGGGCGCGCTGCAGGCGCCGCTTGCGGCGACGGACGCGGCGGCGAAGAAGGCGCTCGTCGAACTCGACGCGGATGCGCCGCACGCGATCGCGCCGCACCTGGCGGCGGGCCTGCGCGCGGTGCGCGAGGCCCGCGCCGCGCTGGCGAACGTCGCTGGCGCCTCCGCGGACGCCCGCGCCGAGGCCGACTTCCTGCTCGCCCACGAGCAGCGCGAGTGGGAGGCGGCGCTGGTGCAGGCGGCCGGGATCGCGTTCGACGCGCTGTCCGCCGACGCCCTCGTCGCGCCCGGCGAGAGCGTGCCGGTCGCGCTGCGCGCCTACTTCCCCGGAACGGTCGAGGTGAAGCCGGGCAGCCCCCGCTTCGTGCTGGCGGCCGGCTGGAGCGCCGCCGCGGCGGAAGCGGAGAAGACGGCCGACCCGCGCCGCCGCCGCCGCGAGGAGTCGCCCGCCGCGGAAGCGACCTTCGCGCTGACGGCGCCCGCGGACGCGCGGCCCAGCGTGCCCTACTGGCTCGAGACGAAGCGCCGCGGCGACCACTTCGAGTGGCCCGAAGACGCCCGCCGCGGCCAGCCGTTCGGGCCACCGCTGGCGACGGCGGTGTGGCCGATGGAGATCGCGGGCGTCGCCGTCGACGTCCCCGCCCCCGTCCAGTTCCGCTTCGCCGACCCGGCCCGCGGCGAGCTGCGGCGCGACCTCGGCGTCGGCCCGGCGCTGGCGGTGGCGCTCGACGCCGACCTGCACGTCGTGCCGGCCTCGGCCCGGCCGCAGACCCGCCGTATCGCGGTGCGCCTCACCAAGCACGCGAAGGCCCCGCTGTCGGGCGTCGTGCGGCTGGAACTCCCGCCGGGCTTCAGCGCTGCCCCGGCCGAAGCGCCGTTCGCGCTCACGGGCGAAGACCAGCGCACCGCGGTCGCGTTCACGGTGACGGTGCCGGCGAACGCGCCCCAGGGCGCGCACGCGCTCGCGGCCGTCGCCACCGCCGGCGGGGCCGCGTACCGCCACGGCCTGCGCGAGATCACCTACGACCACATCCAGACCCACCGCCTGCTGACCGAGGCGAAGGCCACCCTGCGCGTGCTCGACGTGAAGGTGGCACCGGTGAAGGTCGGCTACGTGATGGGCAGCGGCGACCTCGTGCCCGACGCGATCCGCCGCCTGGGCCTGGCGGTGACGCTGCTCGACGAGGACTTCCTCTCGGCGGGCGACCTCTCGCAGTTCGACACCATCGTCGTCGGCGTGCGCGCCTCGCAGGTGCGGCCCGACTTCGTGGCCGCCAACGGGCGGCTGCTCGACTTCGCGCGCGCCGGCGGCACGCTGATCGTCCAGTACCAGCGGCCCGACTACACCGACCGCGGCCTGGCCCCGTTCGGCGGCGAGATGAAGGGGCGCACCGCGCGCGTCACCGAGGAGGACGCCGCGGTGACGATCCTGCAGCCGGAGCACCCGGCCTTCACCGCGCCGAACCGGATCGGCCCGGCCGACTTCGAGGGCTGGGTGCAGGAGCGCTCGCTCTACGAGTTCACCGGCTTCGGCCCCGAGCTGGTGCCGCTGCTCTCCGCGGGCGACACGGGCGAGGCTCCGGGCCGCGGCGGCTACGTGCACGCCCGCATCGGCAAGGGCCACTACGTCTATGCCGCGTACGCGTTCTTCCGCCAGCTCCCGGCGGGCGTGCCCGGGGCCTATCGCCTGTTCGCCAACCTGCTCTCGCTCGGCCACCCGGACAGCCCTGCGAAGTAGGCGCCTCCTCCTCGCGCTCGGGCTCGCGGCTCTGGCCGCGGGCCCGGCGCGTGCTGCCGACCCACGGCCGCACGAACGCGGCCTGCCCGGCATGCGGGTCTTCACGTCGCGCGAGACCGGCGCCGGACCGCAGAGCTTCGCCTTCGCACAGGACGCGCGAGGACGGCTGGTCGTCGCCAACCTGTGGGGCGTGCTGCTCTACGACGGCGCCGCCTGGACCCGGGCGGCGACGCCCGCCGCGATCTACCGCGTCGCGGCGCACGCGGACGGCCGCATCGCGGCAGGCGGCGTCGACGAGTTCGGCCTCGTCGAGGCCGATGCGGCGGGCGCGCCGCGCCTGCGCTCGCTGCGCCCGCCGCTGCCGGCGCTGCGCGACCTCGGCGACGTCGTCGACCTCCACCCGCTGGGCGACGGCTTCGCCTTCCTGACCGACCGCGCGCTGCTGCGCGACGGGCCGGACGGCCTCGAGCTGGTCGAACGGCTGGCGCCCGCGACGGGCAAGCGCGCCTTCCTGGTCCAGGGCTCGCTCTACCTCTGGACTTCCGATCTCGGCCTGCGCCGGCTGGAGGGCACGTCGCTGCCCGCGGTGCCGGGCGGCGAGGCGTTCCGCGGCCGCCGCCTGGATGCGCTGCTGCCGGCCACCGGCGGCTTCCTCGCCGCCGTGCGCGACGCGGGCCTCTACTGGTTCGCCGAAGGCCAGGCCCCGCGCGAGGCTCCCGCTGCCGCCTCGCGCTTCGTGCGGGACCACGCCGTGACCTCCGCGACCCGTCTCTCCGACGGTCGCTTCGCCCTCGGCACGGCCACGGCCGGCCTGCTGTTGCTGGCCCCCGACGGCACCCCGGAGCAGCACCTCGAGGCCGACTCGGGCCTCGGCGGGACCACGATCGAGGGCCTGTTCGAGGACCGCGAGGGCGGGCTGTGGGTGGCCCAGGACGCGGGCCTGGTGCGGCTCGAGGTCGGCTCGGCGTTGAGCGTGCTCGACCGTCGCTTCGGCCTGCGTGGCTCCACGGTCACCCTCCATCGCCACCGCGGGCAGCTCCACGTCGGCACCTCGGCCGGGGCCTTCGTGCTGCGCCGAACACCCGACGCCCGGCCCCGCTTCGAGCCGGTCCCGGGCGTCGACGCCGCCACCTGGAGCTTCGCCAGCGTCGGCCCGGACGAGTTGCTGATCGGCACCAGCGCCGGCGTTCGCGTGCAGCGCGGGGAGGGGCCCGCGGCCCGGGTGCCGCGGACGGCGGAGCTTCGGGCCTACTCCCTCGGGCTCTCCGCCCACCGCGACCAGGCCTGGCTCGGCACCCGCGACGGACTCGCCCGGCTCGTCCGCGGCACCGACGGCTGGCGCCTCGCGGAGACCGTGGCCGGGGTGCCGCGCTACGTCCGCGGCATCTTCGAGCGGCCCGGGGCGCTGTGGCTCGCGACCACGTTCGACGGACTCGCCCGACTCCCGTTGTCGGCGCAGGGCCGGGTCAGCGGGCCGCCCGCTCGCATCGGACAGGGCGAGATCGAGCTCTCGGCGCGCGGTGGGCGGCTGCTGAGCGCGATCTACAACGGCCCCGTGCGCTGGGTCGACGAGAGGAACCTGCGCTTTGCCAGCGATGCCCTGCTGGCCGCCCTGCCCGCCGGCGACCATCTGCGGGCCGCGCTGGGGCCGGGCGGCGAGGTCTGGGTCAACAGCACGCCGCCGCGGGTCGCGATCCCGGGCCCGCCCGGCCGGCCGCCGCTCGTGAGGACGCTCCACGACGTCGACGCCGAAGACCTGCAGGCGCTGCTGGTCGAGCCCGACGGCGTCGCCTGGTTCGGGGGCGGGTCGGCGCTCCACCGCCAGGTCGGGACTCCGCCCGCCGCGTCGCGGCCGCTTCCGGCGCCGTCGCTCACCCGGGTGACCGTCGACGGATCCACGCACGCCGTGACGTCGGGCCGACTGCTCGCCGCCCCGCTCCACCCCGACTTCAGAAGCCTCGGCCTCGGCGTCGCCCCCGGCTCGCTGCGCGCCGGCCTCGTGGTCGAGCACCGGCTCGACCCGCGCGACGACGAGTGGGCGGCGCTGTCGGGGGCCGCGCTCGAGTACCGCGAGCTGCGGCCGGGCCGCTACACGTTGCGCCTGCGCAGCCGCGGCGGGGGCGAGGCCAGCGCCGAGGCGGCGTGGAGCTTCGAGGTGCTGCCGCCGTGGCACCGGCGGCCGCTCGCGCTCGCCGGCCTTCTGGCACTCGTCGCCGCGGCGGCCGGCGCCTGGGTGCGCTACCGCGGCCGCGCTCTCGCCCTTCGCTCGCGCGAGCTCGCCGTGCAGGTGGCCGAGCGCACCGAGGAGTTGCGGCGCGCGGTCGACGAGCTGCGGGTCGCAGAGCGCGACGCGCAGACCCAGAACCGGCTGCTGGAGGCCGCCAACGCGCGGCTCGAGGCGCTCTCGCTGCGCGACGCGCTGACCGGCATCGCCAACCGCCGCTGCTTCGACGAGGTGCTGCACGCCGAGTGGAACCGCGCGCGCCGCTCCGACGAGCCGGTCGCGCTGCTGCTGCTCGACCTCGACCACTTCAAGGCGCTCAACGACCGCCGCGGGCACCCGGAAGGCGACGCGGCGCTGCAGGCGGTGGCGCGCTGGCTGGAGCGCGCCGTGCAGCGCAGCGGCGACCTGGTCGCCCGTTACGGGGGCGAGGAGTTCGCGGTGGTGCTGCCGGGGCTCGACGAGACGGATGCCGCGCGGGTGGCCGAGCGCTTGCGACAGGGGGTGGCCGACCTGGCCCTCGCCCACCCCGGCTCGCCGTTCGGCCGCGTCACCGTCAGCGTGGGAGCGGCGGCGGACGTTCCGCTGCCCGGGCTCGACCCGCAGACGCTGCTGCGGGCCGCCGACCGCGCCCTCTATCGTGCGAAGGCCGCGGGCCGCAACCGGGTGGCGCGGCCCGCGGCGGGGTGAACGAGAACTACAGGCCGCAGGTGTGCTCGGCGCTCGAGACCTTGAACTCGCCGGGCTGCTCGACGTTCAGCGTCTTGACGACGCCGTCCTCGACCACCATCGAGAAGCGCTTGCAGCGCAGGCCCATGCCGAACTTGCCGAAGTCGACGTCCATGCCGAGCGCCTTCGCGTAGTCGGCGTTGCCGTCGGCCAGCATCAGCACCTTGCCCTCGGCACCGGCGCCCTTGCCCCAGGCGTCCATCACGAACACGTCGTTGACCGCGAGGCAGGCGATGGTGTCGACGCCCGTCGCCTTGATCTTGTCGTGCTGCGCGACGTAGCCCGGCAGGTGCTGGCGCGAGCAGGTGGGCGTGAAGGCGCCGGGGACGGCGAACAGCACGACCTTCTTGCCGGCGAACAGCTCGGCCGTGGTGACCGGGGCCGGGCCCTTGTCCGTCATCTGCGTGAGCGTGCCCTCGGGCACGCGCTCTCCGGCCTGGATCGCCACGCCTACACCCCCGCCTTGGCGAAGTTCTCGGACGCGAACTCCCAGTTGAGCACCTTGTCGAGGATGGTGGCGACGTAGTCCGGCCGCCGGTTCTGGTAGTCGAGGTAGTAGGCGTGCTCCCAGACGTCGACGGTCAGCAGCGCGTGCTGGCCGGTGGCGAGCGGCGTCTCGGCGTTGGCGGTCTGCATCAGCTTGAGCTTGCCGCCGTCGACGACCAGCCACGCCCAGCCGGAGCCGAACTGGGTGACCGCGGCGTTCGCGAAGTCGTCGCGCAGCTTCTGGAACGAGCCGAAGTCGGCCTCGATCTTCGCCTTGAGCTGGGCCGAGGGGCTCGTGCTCTTCGGCGACAGGCTGTGCCAGTAGAACGTGTGGTTCCAGACCTGGGCCGAGTTGTTGAACAGGCCCTTCTTCTCGGGCTTGCCCCAGGCGGCCTTGACGATGTCCTCGAGCTTCGCCTCGGCCAGGTCGGTGCCGGCGATCAGCTTGTTGGTGTTGTCGACGTAGGCCTTGTGGTGCTTCCCGTAGTGGAAGCCGATCGTGTTGCTCGAGATGTGCGGCGCCAGCGCGTTGTCGGCGTAGGGCAGGGCGGGCAATTCGATGGGCACGGTCTTTCCTTTCACGAGGGCGGGGGCCTGCTGGGCCCCGGCCGAAACAGCGGCTCCCGCGACGGCGGCGGCCTGCAGGAACGAGCGCCGCGACACCTCCCGGGGGGCGGAATCGGACATGGGGTCACTTCCTTCCGGAACGGGGGGCGGTACGTCAGGATCGCGACCCTCAGCATAGCGCATGGGGAGCCGTGGAGACCTCCGGGGCCGGTGTTCTTGCCCGTCAAAAAGGCTCCGTGGTAGGCTTCGCCGCTGTTCGTGGCGCCCTCAGGGCGGAGTTTCGCGTGTCTCCAGGGTCGGACAAGGGGGACGGTGGGGACTGGGTCCGCGTCGTGCGGGAAGCGGCGCCCTACCTGGGCCTCGGGACCAGCCTGGCCGGCGCGGCGCTGCTGCCGATCGGGGTCGGCTGGTGGCTCGACCGGGAGTTCGGGACGGCTCCGGGGCTGACGCTCTGCGGGGCGCTGCTGGGCCTGGTGGCCGCGGGCGTGCAGTTCGTGAAGGAAGTCGGGAGAAAGAACAAGCCGTGACACTGGCTCGCTACACGCTGATCGTGCTCGCCACCGCAGGCGCCACCCAGGCCCTGGCCTCGTCGCTGCTCGAGGCCGGCGCGTGGCCGGCGTCGGCCGTCGGCGCCGCGCTGGCCTCCGCCAACGCGATCGCCGCCTACGGCCTGGCGCTGTGGGCCGAGGGCCGCTCGACCACCGCGTTCTTCGGCGCCGTGCTGGGCGGGATGGCGGCGCGGATGACGGCGCTGCTCGTCGCCTTCGTGGCGGCGGTCCGGCTGCTGGAACTGCCGAGCACGCCCCTGGCCGTGTCGCTGCTCGGCCACTTCGCGGCCTTCCTGATGCTGGAACTGGCGCTGCTCCACCGCCGGACCGGCGCGCGCCCCGCGGAGGCCCGATGAGCCTGCTTCACGCCATGCTGCTGTCCGACCCGGCCCCCGAGGCCGTGGCCCAGGGCGCGGCGGCTGGCCACGGCGAGGACCCGGCCGAGATCCTGATGCACCACGTGCTGGACGTGCCCGGCTTCCTGGGCCCGCTGTCCAAGCACCTGGTGTTCTTCGCCGTGGTGGCGACGCTCGTGATCGTGATCGTGCGGCTCGCGCTGCGCGGCTACAAGGACGGCCTGCCGCGGACGCCGCTCGCCAACGCGGTCGAGGCGATCCTGGTCTTCATCCGCGACGAGATCGCGGAGAAGAACATCGGCCACGACGGCCACAGGTTCGTGCCGCTGCTGGCCAGCTTCTTCTTCTTCATCCTGACCGCGGCGCTCTTCGGGCTGATGCCCTTCAGCGCCACCTCGACCGGGAACCTGTCGGTGACGTTCGCGCTGGCCTTCGTCTCGTTCCTGGCGCAGCAGTGGGCCGGCATCTCCAAGTTCGGGGTGGTCCACCACTTCACCGGCCTGGTGCCGCCGGGGCTGCCGGCCTGGCTGCTGCCGATCATGATCCCGGTCGAGATCATCGGCGTGTTCTCCAAGCCGTTCGCGCTGATGGTGCGCCTGTTCGCCAACATGATCGCCGGCCACATGGTGATCACCGCGCTGCTGATGCTGATCCCGCTGATGGCCCAGATGAGCACCTTCCTGGGCCTGGCGATCGCCCCCGTGTCGATCGGGCTGGCGCTGTTCATCATGCTGCTCGAGGTGCTGGTGGCGTTCATCCAGGCCTACATCTTCACCCTGCTCAGCGCCATCTTCATCGGCATGTACGCGCACCCGGCGCACTGATCTGACCGTCGCTATTCGAAACGTACTTTAGGAGGAATCAGGACCATGGACCCCAAGGCCCTTGCGTACTTCGCGGCTGGCATCGGCGCCGGCCTCACCATCATCGGCGGCGCTGGCGGCATCGGCCGGCTCGCGGCCTCGGCGATGGACGGCATCTCGCGCCAGCCGGGCTCGGCCGGCGACATCCGCGGCGCCATGATCGTGGCCGCGGGCCTGATCGAGGGCGCCACCTTCTTCGCGCTGATCGTCACCATCCTGCTCGCGCTGAAGTAAGCAGGCCGGCATGACGTCTACGCCCCTCCTCGGCAGCCTGCTGGCTGCCGGGGGGCTGACCGACATCAACTGGGTTCTCTCGGTCGCCATCGTCGTCGTCTTCGCGCTGTTCGCCCTGGTCTTGACCCGCTTCGGCTGGGGGCCGCTGCTGCACGCCCTCGAGGAGCGCGAACGGGGCCTGCGCGAGGCGGTCGAGGGCGCCCACAAGGCCAGTGCGGACGCGCAGCAGCTCCTGGACAAGCACAAGGAGATGCTGCGTGACGCCGGCCGCGAGCGCGAGGAGATCATCAAGTCGGCGATCGCGGAGGCCGACGCGCTGAAGGCGGACCTGTCCGCCCGCGCCCGCTCCGAGGCCGACGAGATGATCCGCCGCGCGAAGGAGCAGGTGGAGCGCGAGAAGAGCCGCGCCATCCTCGAGCTGCGCGCCCAGGTCGCCGACCTGGCGATGGAGGCCGCCTCGAAGATCGTGGTGTCGTCGCTGACGCCCGAGGCCCAGAAGAAGCTGGTCGACGACTACGTGAAGTCGTTGCCGGAGGCCGTGCGCCACTCCTGAGCCGCGGCCGGTCCTGATCGTTCCCGCCACGGGAGCCCGCCTCGAGCGGCTCCCGTGGCCGTGCTTTTTCCCTCAACCCGCAGGGAGCCGCCGATGTCCGAGGTCGCCGCCGTCTTCGACACGCTGACCAAGATGTACCAGCCGGGGAAGGTCAAGACCCCGCGCACGTTCTACTTTTCGCTCGACGAGGAGGAGAAGTGGACGGTCAAGCTCGGCGGCGACAGGTGCGAGGTGATCGCCGGCAAGAACGGCGACGCCGACTGCTTCTTCAAGGGCTCGGCCGAGATGTTCCTCGACGTCTGGAACGGCCGCTACACGCCGACGGCGATGGACTTCATGATGGGCAAGATCAAGAGCAACAACCCGATGCTCCTGAAGGAGTTCATCGAGGCGTTTCGGAAGTAGGGCGAGCCCCGGGGCGCCGCCCCGGGGCCCGCCGCCCGAACTTACTTCGCGGCCGTCTTCTTCAGCTCGAAGCGGTCGAGGTCCATCACCTTGGCCCACGCCGCCACGAAGTCGTCGACGAACTTGCGCTTCGCGTCGTCGCTCGCGTAGACCTCCGCCAGCGCGCGCAGCTCCGAGTTCGAGCCGAAGACCAGGTCGACCGACGACGCCGTCCACTTCGCGGCGCCCGTCTTGCGGTCGTGCCCCGTGTACAGGTACTTGCCCTCGGCCGCCGGCTTCCACTCGGTGCCGATGTCGAGCAGGTTCACGAACCACTCGTTGGTCAGGGTGCCGGGGTTCGCAACCAGCAGGCCGGTCTTGCTGCCCTTGTGGTTGGCGCCCAGGGCGCGCATCCCGCCGACGAGCGCCGTCATCTCGGGGGCGGTCAGCGTGAGCTGGTTCGCGCGGTCGACGAGCTCGACCTCGGGCCGGCGGAAGTGCTCCTTGCCGACGTAGTTGCGGAAGCCGTCGGTCATCGGCCGCAGGAAGGCCATCGAGTCCGCGTCCGTCATCTCCGCGGTCGCGTCGGTGCGGCCGGGCGTGAACGGGACGGTCACGTCGTGGCCGGCCTTCTTCGCGGCCGCCTCGATCGCGGCGCCGCCGCCGAGCACGATCAGGTCGGCCATCGAGACCTTCTTGCCGCCCTTCTGTGCGCCGTTGAAGCTGGCCTGGATCGCGCCCAGCTTCGCGAGCACCGCCTTGAGCGTCTCGGGCTCGTTGGACTCCCAGCTCGCCTGCGGCTCGAGCCGGATGCGGCCGCCGTTGGCGCCGCCGCGCTTGTCGCTGTCACGGTAGGTCGCGGCCGAGGCCCAGGCCGTCTTGACGAGGTCCTGGACCGAGAGGCCCGAGTCGAGGATCGAGCGCTTGAGAGCCGCGACGTCCTTGTCGTCGATCAGCGCGTGGTCGACCGGCGGGACCGGGTCCTGCCAGAGCTGAACGGGCGCGACCTCCTTGCCGACCAGGCGCGCGTGCGGGCCCATGTCGCGGTGGGTGAGCTTGTACCAGGCGCGCGCGAACGCGTCGTTGAAGGCCTTCGCGTCCTTGGCGAAGCGCTCCGAGATCGGGCGGTAGATCGGGTCCTTGATCAGCGCGATGTCGGTCGTCAGCATGATGATCTTGTTCATCTTGCCGGGGACGTGCGCGTCGGGCACGTTGGCCGGGGCGTCCTTGGGCGTCCACTGCCAGGCGCCGGCCGGGCTCTTGGTCAGCTCCCACTCGTACTTGAACAGGCCGTTCAGGTAGTCGTTCGACCAGCGGATCGGCGTCGGCGTCCAGGCGCCCTCGAGGCCGCTCGTGATCGTGTCGGCGCCCTTGCCGGTGCCGTAGCTGCTCTTCCAGCCCAGGCCCTGCTCCTCGAGCGGGGCCGCCTCGGGCTCGGGGCCGACGTGCTTGGCCGGGCCCGCGCCGTGGACCTTGCCGAGCGTGTGGCCGCCGGCGATCAGGGCGACGGTCTCCTCGTCGTTCATCGCCATGCGGGCGAAGGTGGTGCGGATGTCCTTGGCGGCGGCGAGCGGATCGGGCTTGCCGTTGGGGCCCTCGGGGTTGACGTAGATCAGGCCCATCTGCACCGCGGCCAGCGGGTTGGCCAGGTTGCGGTCGCCGGAGTAACGGGCGTCGGCGAGCCACTGGCCCTCGGGGCCCCAGTAGATGTCCTGCTGCGGCTCCCAGACGTCGGCGCGGCCGCCGCCGAAGCCGAAGGTCTTGAGCCCCGAGTTCTCGAGCGCGACGTTGCCGGCCAGCACCATCAGGTCGGCCCACGACAGCGCCTGGCCGTACTGCTTCTTCACCGGCCACAGCAGGCGACGGGCCTTGTCGAGGTTCGCGTTGTCGGGCCAGGAGTTGAGCGGCGCGAAGCGCTGGGTGCCGTCGGAGGCCCCGCCGCGGCCGTCGGTCACGCGGTAGGTGCCCGCGCTGTGCCACGCCATGCGGATGAAGAGCGGGCCGTAGTTGCCCCAGTCCGCGGGCCACCACTCCTGCGAGGTGGTCATCACCTTCTCGATGTCCTTCTTCACCTGCGCGAGGTCGAGCTTCGCGAACTCCGCGGCGTAGTCGAACTTCGGGTCGAGCGGGTTGCTCAGGTCCGAGTTCTGGCGCAACACCTCGAGATCGAGCTGGTTGGGCCACCAGTCCTTGTTCTCCATCGCCTTGCCGGTCATCTTTCCGGCGGGCTGGGCCTGGGGGTCGTAGTGTCCGGGGGCGCCTTCCTGCGCCGCGAGGGGGGCGGCGAGCAGCGCCGCGAGGGGCACGAGTGCCCACATTCCGAGCTTCCTGGGTGCCATGAGTCCTCCAATGCTTCGGCCGCTGCCGACGGGCCGACGGAATCCCAGCGTTCAAAACGCTGGGCATCCCCGAGCATAGGCGATCTGACGGCGCCGGGCGCCAGGAAACGGCGCGCGGCGGTGGCTCTGGCTACCGCTTCATCGTCATCGGGTCGCGCAGCGGCAGGGTGACGACCTTTCCACCGGGCGCCAGCGCCTCGAGCTTCACCGGGTGCCGGTCGTCGCCCTTGTCGATCGCGGCCTGGTCGCCGACCACCAGCACGATCATCTTCTCCGGCACCAGGTGCTTCTGCGCCACCCGCTTCACGTCCTCGGCGGTGACGGCGCGGATGCGGTCGCGGTAGGTCTTCCAGAAGCCCGGCGAGCGTTTCGTGAACTCGTCGGCGGCGAACACCGACATCGCCCGCGCCTTCGATTCGAAGTTGCTCGGGAAGGTCGCCACCAGGTTGGCCTTGATCGACTCCAGCTCCTCGGCGGTCACGCCCTGCTCGCGCAGCTTGCGGATCTCGTCGAACACCAGCGACGTCGCGTAGGCGACGGTCGGGCTCTTGCTCTGGAACGCCGCACGGAAGCGGCCGGGGTAGTACACGCCGAAGCTGAGCGACGACCCCGCCGAGTAGGCGAGCCCCTCGTTCGAGCGCACCGTGCGCGTGATCCGCGAGGTGAAGCCCGAGCCGCCGAGGATCTCGTTCATCACCTCGAGCGCGTAGACGTCGGGATCGCCGCGCATCACGCCCGGCAGCCCGATCGAGACGCGGCCCTGGTTGACGTCCTTCTGGACGCGGTAGACGCCCGGCGCCGCCGGGCTGATGTCCTTCGGCACCGGCGGCACGTCCGGCCGCGCGGTCGGCCACTTCGCGAACGCCGCCTCCAGCTTCGCGATCATCGCCTTGCGGTCGAACGCGCCCGACACTGCCGCCACCATCTGGCCCGGGTGCACCCAGCGCTTGTGGAAGGCGAGAAGCGCCGCGCGGTCGAGGGCCTTGATCGAGGCCTCGGTCGTGAAGCGGCTGGCGACGTGGCCTTCGCCGTAGAGCAGCGCGCCCCACTCGGAGGCCTCGATGTCGGCCGCATCGTCGTTGCGCTTCTTCATCTCCTGCAGCATCTGCTCGCGGGCGAGGTCGAGCCGGTCCTGCTGGAAGCGCGGCTCCTTGAGGATCGCGACGAACAGCGCGAGCGACTCGTCGAGGTTGTCGGCCAGGGCGTTGAGGTTCGCGGAGGCGCCCGTGTCGGAGGCGCCGACCGAGACCTGGGCGGCCAGGAAGTCGAGCCGCTCGTCGAGGGCCTCCGCGGACAAGGCGCCCGCGCCGCCGCGCCGCATCTGGGCGGCGACCAGCCCCGCGAGACCCTCCTGGCCCTCCGGCGCGAGCCACCCGCCCCAGCGCATCTGCAGCGAGATCTGGACGAGGGGCAGCGCGCGGTCTTCGGCGATGTAGACGACCATGCCGTTCTTCAGCACCACGCGGTGCCCGGCGGGCTCCGGCGGCTCGTAGGTGAGCGGCGGGAACGTGAGCGCGTCGGGGTGCTTGGGCAGCGCGGGGGCCTGGGCGAGTGCCGGCAGCGCCAGCGCGGCGACGGCGGGGAGGAGGACGGCGAGCTTGCTGCGCATGGCTACTTCTTCTCCCCCGAAGGCTCGAGCGCCTTCAGCCGCTCTTCGGTCTTCGCGATCACGTACTCGAGCCCCGGCTTGATCTCCGCCGGCACCTGCGCCGCCATCGCCTGCATCCGGGCCAGCCCCTCCTGCAGCTTCGCGGGGTCGGTTTCGGCTTCGATGCGGGCCAGGCTCTGCTTGACCATCGCCTTCGCCTGCGGCGGCAGGGCCGCCAGTGCCGGGTCTTCCGGGGCGGTCCCCTCCTTGCGCAGGAACACCGCCACCGTGCGCTTCTCCGGCACCAGGTACTCGCGCGCGACGCGCTGGATGTCTTCCGCGGTGACCGCCTCCCAGGCGTCGGCCGAGGTGTTGATGTAGCGCCAGTCGCCGAGCCCCTCGTAGACGAGGAGCTGGATCGCGATGAAGAAGGGCGACGACAGCCGGCGGTAGGCGCCGGCCTTGGCCTGGTTCTTCACCTTCTGCAGCTCCTCGGCCGCCACCGGCTCCTTCTGCAGCCGCTCGATCTCCTCGCCGAGCGCCTTCTCGACCGCGGCCGGGTCCTGGCCGTCCTTGACCACGGCCTCGACCTGCACGAGTCCCGCGTGCTTCTTGAAGTCGGAGCTGGCGCGCGCCTCGTTGGCCAGCTTGCGGCCCTCGACGAGGCCCTTGTAGAGCCGCCCGGTGCGGCCCGAGAACACGTCGGTCAGCAGGTCGAGCGCCGCGGCGTCGCGGTGCACGAACGGCACGCCGTGGAAGAGCAGGCGCACGGTCGGCGAGGTCTCGGCGCTGGCCTGGTAGCGCTTCTCGCCGAGCTGCTTCGGCTCCAGCGTGACCACCGGCGGCGGCGCGACGGTGCCGCGGGCGAGGCGGCCGAAGTAGCGCTCGATCAGCGCCTTCGCCGCCGCCGGCTGGAAGTCGCCGACCAGCACGCCGGTCAGGTTGTTGGGCGCGTACCAGGTGGCGAAGTAGTCCTTCGCCTGCGCCAGCGTGTACTCGGGGATGTCCGAAGCCCAGCCGACCACCGGCCACTTGTACGGGTGCGCCTCCCAGAAGACCGAGTTGAGCGCCTCCTCGTACTTGCCGAGCGGGGTCGACTCGGTGCGCAGCCGGCGCTCCTCGAAGACGACGTCGCGCTCGGAATAGAACTCGCGGAACACCGGCTCGGCCAGGCGGTCGGACTCGAGCCACGCCCACAGCTCCAGCTTGTTCTTGGGGACGCGCACGAAGTAGATCGTCCAGTCCTCGCTGGTCGAGGCGTTGAGGCCCTCGCCGCCGTGCTTCGTGTACAGCTCGTCCATCGGGTCCTTCAGGATCAGCGCGCGCTGCTCCTGGACCAGCGCGTCGAAGCGCGCCTCGAGCTCCTTGTAGCGCGGGCTGCGGCTCTCCGGCGCAGCGAGGTCCGCGATCTCGCCGCGGCGCAGCCGCTCGCGCATCGCCTCGCGCTCGGCGCGCATCTCCGCCTGCACCTTTTCCTGCTCCTCGATCAGCTCGAGGTCGCGCGCGAGGTCCTTCGTGCCCAGCGTGCGGGTGCCCTTGAACATCATGTGCTCGAAGAAGTGGGAGATGCCGGTGATGCCCGGCCGCTCGTTGACGGAGCCGACGCGGGCGACCCAGCCGGCGGCCACCGTCGGCGCGTCGGCGCGCGGGAACAGCAGCCACTTCATCCCGTTGTCGAGGGTGACCTCCTCGACCGCGATCTCGGGCTTGCCGGCGGCAGCGCCGGCGGGGAGGGCCGTGACGGCCAGGAGTGCGGCGAGGGCGGCGAATCGAACGCGCATGCGCGGTCCTTTCGGCTAGGAGTGGCCGACTCCCGTGGCCATTTCCAGGAGCAGCTTGGCGACGACGTAGAGCAGCACTCCCGCGAAGGGCATGAAGGAGAGGCCGTGGCCCCGGGTGTGGTTCACCTCGGGGATCAGGTCGGAGGCGGCGACGTAGAGGGTGACGCCGGTCGACAGCGGCAGCGCCCACACGACGGCGTTGGGGAACCCGTTGAGGCCCAGGGCGCCCAGCATCGTGGCGGCGGCGAGCAGCCCGGCGCCGAGCAGCGCCAGCTTCGGGCCCTTGCCGGAGGCGAGAGCGATGGAGGCGACGGTGAAGCCCTCCGGGATTTTGTGCAGCGCGACGGCGAGGAAGATGAGCACGCCGAGCGGCACCGACACCAGCAGGCCCGACGCGATCGAGACGCCGTCGAAGAAGGTGTGGATCGACAGGCCGACGAGCGCCGAGAAGCTGGCCGCCGGGTCCAGCATCGCCTCGTGGTGTGTTTCTTCGCCGAAGTGGAAGTGCGGGGCCAGGATGTGTTCGGCGAAATGCACGATGAAGTAGCCGACCAGGATCAGCTCGGGCGCGTGCGGGTTCAGCTCCAGCGAGTGCGGCAGCATCTCGACGATCGCGGCGGCCAGCATGAAGCCGGCGCCGAGACCGATGAAATGCTTGAGGACCCGGTCGTTCCAGTGCTTGCGCCACACCACGACCAGGCCCCCGAAGAGGTTGGCCGCGGCGGCGGCGCCGCCGAGCAGCAGGCTCCATTCGAAGGGGGACAAGGTGGGCATCCGCGCGAGCGACTGACGCTATCACGAACCGCGCGGTGCGGCCCGCGACCGGGCGGGCGGTTTCGCGCGAGGCGGCACCCCGGTCTACGCTCGCGCCCGTGCCGAGTTCCGAGGCCCAGGTCCTGCTGTGGATTCACGAGTGGCGCACGCCCTGGCTCGACGCGATCTTCGTCGCCTCCCACTTCGCCGGCCGCACGCCCGTGCAGTTGGGGGTGACCGGCCTGCTGCTCGCCTGGTTCGCGGCCCGCCGCGAGTGGTCGCGCGCCGGGGTGGTCGCCCTCCTCGGCTGGCTCGCGTTCCTGCTCGTCGACGGCGCCAAGGTGGCGATCGGCCGCCCGCGCCCGGAGCTGTGGCCGCGCCTCGTCGAGCAGGACGCCGCGTCGTTCCCGAGCGGCCACGCGGCGATCTCTGCGGCCCTCTACACGCTGATCGCGGCGGAGATCGCCCGCCACCGCCCGCGCCACGCGCCCTGGCTCTACGCCCTGGCCGTCGCCGGCAGCCTGTGGCAGGGCCTGGGCCGCCTCTACCTCGGCGTCCACTGGCCGACGGACGTCCTCGCCGGCTGGGCGATCGGCGCCGCCCTCGCCTGGCTCGGCCTCCGCACCTGGCGCCGCTGAGACTGAGCGCGTTCTAGGGCTGGCGCCCCCGCTGCCCCGGCCCGCGGCGATCCCGAAGGGTGGCCTCCGCGTCGGCCAGGGCCTTGCGGACCATCTGCTGGGCCATGCGCTCGATCGGGTCGGCCGGTTCGGGCGGTGCCGGCGCCGCAGCCGCGAGTTCCCGGCGAAGCGCCTCGAGCGACCGGAACACCCGTGCCTTCGTTCGTTCGCTCATTCCGAGTTCCCCTCGGCGACCGCACCCCCTCCGAAGTAGCGCTGCAGGAACTGGGGGTTGAGTTCGGCCTGGAAGTAGTGCTTTCGGCGCATCCAGATGAAGCCATCATGCTTGGAAATGACGGCCACGTCTATGGGGCCGCCCACCGTCTCCGGCCCGAGCGTGAAGCGGCGTTTCAGCGAAGTGAGCTGCACGAGCGCCTCCGCGAGCGCGGCCAGATCCTCCTTCCCGAGGTGCTGGACCGCCTCGATGACCGGGCCGATGCGAGCCTCGCGTCGGTGTTGATCCATGGTGCGGTCGAGCGCGGCGAACATGCGCTCGCCGAGTGCCCGAACCTGGCCTCCAAGGTCCGCCACGGAACTCTCGCCGACCATCGCCTCGATCCGCCCCGGCAACTCCGTGACCAGAAGACGGCGCACCGTTTCCCGAAAGAGGTGCCGGGACTCCGGGTCCACTCCTTCCATGAACGTGGCCACCATGTCCCTCTGGGCGAAAGCCCGGACAGCAGCGCCCGCATCCAGGGTCAGGCGCGCAGGGGGCTCGCGGGCGATCTGTGGCCGCCCTTCGAGGCGCCCCCAGAGTCGGAGCGGGTGGAGCGCCGGCCGGTACTCGTCTCGACCGAAGCCCGCCACGACCAGCCCGGTGCTCGACGACAGCTCCTGGTCCTTCAGGCAGGAGAGCAGGCCCAGAGCCAGCGTCCGTTCCCGTTGCCCGGCGCTGATGCCGAGGTCCCCGAGCACGCGCTCGAAGGCCGTCTCCGCCAGCGGTCGCACCGAAGGATTCAACCGGGCCAGATCATCGGCCGCGAAACCGTCGAGGAACCCCTGGGCCGCCAGGTAGCTCTCACCCCGCTGGAGCACGTGGTCGAAGGCCACGGGGAGTTCGTCGATCGACAGGCCAGAGGCTTCGATGGCCTGCCGGAGCTCCTGGGCCAGAGCGCGAAAGACGGCTTCCAGGGCGCTTGCGAGGAGCTGCGCTTCTTCCGACTCCGAGCAGAGCCTCTCGCCGGCGAGGAACTCGGCAAGAGCTTCGACGTATCCCTCGACCGTCGGGAAGGCCCGGGCCCCGAGCCGCACCCGGAACTGCTTGATCACCGTCTCGGCCGGCAGTCCCGCGATCGAGGCGTTGCCGTAGACAATGATCCCGACCGGTTCGTGCTTCGAGAGCGCGAAGAGCTTGTTGACGGTGTTGTAGACCTTGCGCTGCGCGTCGGCGGGCGCCGTGATGGTCTCGATGGTGACCGCGCTGTCGGCGGCCAGAGCGACGGCTTGCGCGTTCAGGACGGCAATCTCGGCAGTCAAGAACCCCTCCCCGCCGCGGGGAGGCGCGACCGGCCCCGATCCTCCGCCACCCGTCTGCCGCACCGGGACCGGCGCGGTATGCTCGGGTCGGCCTCGCAACTGTCGAGGCAGTTGTTGTTGCTGGGCCAGTCTCTTGGAGCAATCGGCACAGCCAAGCTCCTCACCGGTCACATGGACGGCCGCTTCCGGTACAACCACGTGGCTCCCGCAGGCATGCTCGGACTGGATACCGTGAATCAGCTCGACCCTCCGCGGCCTGGGAGAGGCCCTTGCCCGCGAAGCACTGCAGGAAGTCCACAGTGTTTTCCTCTCCGGTGAGCGCGAACCACTCGTGCCGTTCCATGGTCACCGGCCCTGAGCCAGCTTCCGCCACAGCCCCGTCGTCGTCTGGATCACCCGCACCAAGGTCTGGCGCGCCTCGATGGCCCGGTTCAAAGGCACCTCGCCATGAGCACCGGGAACGGTACGACCGCAGCGGTTCGTTGCCGTGGCCGTTTCGAGCTGTCGCTCCGCCGCCCACCGCGGAGCGCCGTGTCGAACCCTCGCGCCGGTAGGCGAAGCCCACGGCGCGCCACGTCGAGCTGGCGCTCCGTCACCCGAGCCGGCGGAGCGTCGGGTCGAACCCATCTGCGGAGCGTCGAGCTGATCTGCGAGGTGTCGATGCCGGCGAAGGGCACGGCCACGGTTCGACGCTGGTCTTAGCCCGCGTCAGCGGTGGCTCGACCCGGCGCACCGCCGGCCCAGGCGACGGTGCGTTCGTTCGACCCGGCGCGCGGCCGGCGCGGTCTCCCGCGCGCGGTTCGACTCGACACACCGCCGGAGTCCCGACGGTGTGCAGCTCGAGAACGGCTAACCGGCCGCCGCGAACGGGTCGCCGACCAGCTTCTTTTCCGCGTATCGCTGTGCGAGTTCCCGCAACCCATCGGCAGCCACGTAGTGGCGCCCGCGCTTGTCGCCCACCGGCTGGAGATATCCCGCCTTCACGAGCGCGCGCAGGTCACGGCCCGCGGTGGCCTCGGTCACGTCAGCCGCGTTCCTGTACGTGGGATTCCGCACTCGGTAACCGATCGCAGCATCCGCGAGAGCCAGGACGCAACGATTCGGAAGGCCGCTCTGCTCGATGCGGCGCTCGAGTTCGTTGCAGATGTTTTCCATGGTGCGCTGCCGCCGCAGCAGGGTGTGCACCTGTCGATAGTGAGCCGTCAGGCAGAAACGGATCCACGGCCTGGCACTGTTCCCGGGGTTCCACGACCCCTGGCCGACTTCTGCCAACACACGGTAGTAGGCCTCGGTGTTTCGGCCCAGATATTCCTCGATGCTCGAGAAGACGGGCGGGATGTTCCCGCTTCGGGCCAGCACGAGCGTCTGAAGGCACCGGCCCATGCGCCCATTTCCGTCCGAGAACGGGTGGATCATCACGAGGTTCAGGTGAGCCATCGCGGCATCGACGAACGGTGAGTCCCCCGGCTCGGCCAGCGCGACCAACAGGGCCGAGATCAGGCTCGGGACAAGTTCGACAGGAGGGCCCTCGTAGACGCGCTCGCCGGTGCCGGACCTCTGCACGAAGATCGGCCCCGGGCGCCAGCGCCCGGGGTTCTTCGCCAGGTCATGGCCCGTCATCATGAAGTGGAGCGACTTCAGCAGCTCAGCCGAGTACTCGAAGTGGGCGTCGTCGGCCTTCTGAAGGACCAGCGTCATCGCCTGGCGATACCCCGTGACCGCGGCCCAGGCTTCGTCCTTGGGCTCGAGCGGCTCCTCGCCCTCGACGGCCGCGACGGCATCGTCGATCGTCACGTTGTAGCCTTCGATCGAGTTCGACCCCTGAACGGCTCGGGCAAAGGTGTTTCGCCTGAGCAGACCGCTCCAGCGCCGCGGCTGACTCAACGCGTACCGCAACTGGCTCCTGGCCTTGTCGATTTCGCCGATCACGGCCTGCTCGGCCTGGTCGGTCGGGGGTGCCTTGAAGATCATGTCGGTTTGTCGGTTACTTCATGCCCACGTGTCGGATAATAACAGGCATTCTGGACGACATTAACCGCGAATCGCGGACGTTGCCTTCGTTTCGAACCAGCGCTCCGCCGGCTGCCGGCGGAGCGTCGTGTCGAACCATCGCGCCACTCGGCGCAGCTCGTGGCGCGCCGGGTCGAACTCGTCTGCGGAGCGTCGAGCCGTCCTGCGGGGCGTCGAAGCCGGCGAACGACGCGGCCACGGTTCGACGCTGGTTGCGGCCCGGGTCAGTTGCAGCTCGACTCGGCGCACCGCTGGTTCCCGACGGTGCGTTCGTTCGACCTGGGCGCGCGGCCGGCTACGGACACCCGCGCGCGGTTCGAGTCGGCACACCGTCGGGGTTGCAGCGGTGTGAAGGTTCGAGAACGGCCGCGTTTGCTAGAGTACGCGCACCTTCATGGCCACCGCTCCCCTCGAGCCCTCGCGCCCGGCGTCTGCCGCGCGGTGGGCGAAGCTGATCGACCACACCCGCTGCATCGGCTGCCACGCCTGTTCGACCGCGTGCAAGTCCGAGAACGAGGTGCCGCTGGGCGTGCAGCGCACGTACGTCAAGTACGTCGACGTCGGGCGCTTCCCGAACGCGCGGCGGGCCTTCCAGGTCACGCGGTGCAACCAGTGCGAAAACGCGCCCTGCACGATCGCCTGCCCGACGGCGGCGATGTACAAGCGCGGCGACGGCATCGTCGACTTCGACAAGAACGCGTGCATCGGCTGCAAGGCGTGCATCGCCGCCTGCCCGTACGACGCGATCTTCATCAACCCCGACGACGGCGGCGCGGAGAAGTGCAACTTCTGTGCTCACCGCCTCGACGTCGGCCTCGAGCCCGCGTGCGTGACGGTGTGCCCGACCGAGGCGATCCTGGTCGGCGACCTCGACGACCCGCGCTCGCGGGTGGCGCGCGCCGTGGGCCGCGACGTCGTCCACGTCCGCAAGCCCGAGAAGAACACCCGGCCCAAGCTCTTCTACAAGGGCGCCCACGCGGCGACGCTCGACCCGCTGGCCGCGCGGCGGCCCGACGGCGGCCTGTTCCTGTGGAGCGAGCAGCGCGGCAACCACGTCGGTGGCGTCGGCTCCGGCGCCGCCGCGACGGTCAGCTCCGCCGCGGCGCTGCTCTCCTACGACGTGCCGCACCAGGCGCCGTGGGGCTGGCGCGTCAGCCTCTACACGTGGACCAAGGGCATCGCCGCCGGCGCCTACCTCGCGGCGCTGGCCGCCGGCGCCCACGGCGCGCTGTGGGCGTGGGGCGTGCCGATCCTGGCCGGCTTCTTCCTGGCCCTCACCGGCCTGCTGCTGATCGCCGACTTGAAGCGCCCCGAGCGCTTCTACCTGATCTTCACGCGCCCGCAGTGGAAGAGCTGGCTGACCCGCGGCGCGGTCGTGATCACGCTCTACACCGGCCTCCTGGTCGCGCACTTCCTGGGCTCGGTGTTCGGCCTCGACCGGGCCCGCGACGCGCTCGTCCTGCCCGGCGCGCTGCTGGCCGCGGCGACCGCGGCCTACACCGCGTGGCTGTTCGCCCAGGCCCACGCCCGCGACCTGTGGCAGAGCCCGCTGCTGCTGCCGCAGCTCCTGGTCCAGGCGCTGCTCGTCGGCTCCGCCGCGCTGCTGCCGGTCGCCGCCTTCCTGCGCGACCGCGCCGAGCGCGACCTCGCGCTGCTGCTGGCGGTGGGCGCCGTCGCCCACCTCGTCTGCGTCGCCGGCGAGGTGCTGCTGCCGCACGCCACGGCCCACGCCCGCCAGGCCGTGGCCGAGATGACGCGCGGCCGCTACGCCGCGCTCTTCTGGGGCGGCCTCGTGCTGCAGGCCGCGGGCGTGTTCAGCGGCCCGCTCGGCGCGGTGCCCGCCGCGGTGCTGGTCCTCGCGGGCGTGCTGCTCTACGAGCACGCGTACGTCCAGTCCGCGCAATCGGTGCCGCTCGCCTGAGGGGAAAGAAGCGATGAGCGAGACGCGCTACCCCGGCCCCTCCGGTCACCCCGGCCTCGCGGCCTTCCCGCCGAAAGAACGGTGGGACGACTGGAAGGAACTCGACTCGAAGGCCTGGCCGCAGCGCAAGGAGCGGCGCTACCTGCTGGTGCCGACCACCTGCTTCAACTGCGAATCGGCCTGCGGCCTGCTCGCCTACGTCGACCGCGACACGCTCCAGGTCCGCAAGCTGGAGGGCAACCCCGAGCACCCCGGCTCGCGCGGTCGCAACTGCGCGAAAGGGCCGGCGACGCTCAACCAGATCCACGATCCCGAGCGCATCCTCCATCCGCTCAGGCGGGTGGGGAAGCGCGGCGAGGGGAAGTGGAAGCGGGTGTCGTGGGACGAGGCGCTCGCGGACATCGCGGCGCGGATCGCCGACAGCCTCGACCGCAACCGGCCGAACGAGGTCATGTACCACGTCGGCCGCCCGGGCGAAGACGGCTACACCGAGCGGGTGCTGGCGGCGTGGGGCGTCGACGGCCACAACTCGCACACCAACATCTGCTCGTCTTCGGCCCGAGCCGGCTACCAGTTCTGGATGGGCCTTGACCGACCCTCGCCCGACCACGCGGGCGCCGAGCTGATCCTGCTGATCTCGGCCCACCTCGAGTCGGGCCACTACTTCAACCCGCACGCGCAGCGGGTGATGGAGGCCAAGCAGCGCGGCGCGAAGCTGGTCGTGTTCGACGTCCGGCTGTCGAACACCGCGACCCACGCCGATCACTGGCTGGCGCCGTACCCCGGCTCCGAGGCCGCGATCCTGCTCGCGATCGCCCGCCACCTGATCGAGACGAAGAGCTACGACCGCGAGTTCGTGCGCCGCTTCTGGAACTGGCGCGAGTACCTGCGCGTGTGCCGCCCCGGCGAGCCCGAGACCTTCGCCGGCTTCGAGCGCGCGCTCGCCGACCTCTACGCCGAATACACGTTCGAGTTCGCGGCGCAGGAGTCCGGCGTCGACGCCGCCGCGATCGAGGAGGTGGCGAAGCTGGTGGCGAAGGCCGGCACCCGGCTTTCGACCCACACCTGGCGCAGCGCGACCGCGGGCAACCTCGGCGGCTGGCAGGTGGCGCGCTGCCTGTTCCTGCTCAACGCGCTGACCGGCGCGGTGGCGACCCCCGGCGGCACCTTCCCGAACGCGTGGAACAAGTTCGTGCCGCGGCCGATCCACACGCCGCCGCACCCGCACACGTGGAACGACCTGACCTGGCCGCAGGAGTTCCCGCTCTCGATGAACGAGCTGTCGTTCCTGCTGCCTCACTTCCTGAAGGAAGGCCGCGGCACGCTCTCGGTCTACTTCAGCCGCGTCTACAACCCGGTGTGGACCAACCCCGACGGCTTCACCTGGATCGAGCAGCTCAGCGACGAGTCGAAAGTCGGGCTCCACGTCGCGCTGACCCCGACCTGGAGCGAGACCGCGTACTTCGCCGACTACGTGCTGCCCGTCGGCCTCGGCTCCGAGCGCCACGACACCCACTCCTACGAGACCCACGACGCGCAGTGGCTCGGCTTCCGCCAGCCGGTGCTGAAGGAGGCGCGCCAGCGCCTGGGCGAGAAGGTGGGCGACACCCGTCACGTGAACCCCGGCGAGGTGTGGGAGGAGAACGAGTTCTGGATCGAGCTGTCTTGGCGCATCGACCCCGACGGCCGCCGCGGCATCCGCAGGCACTTCGAGTCGAAGGCGAACCCGGGCGCGAAGCTGACGGTCGACGAGTACTACGCCTGGATGTTCGAGAACTCGGTGCCGGGCCTGCCGGAGAAGGCCGCGGCCGAGGGCCTGACTCCGCTGCAGTACATGCGCCGCAACGGCGCCTTCGAGATCCGCCGCGGCACCGGAGCGCTCCACGCGCAGGAAGTCGACCGCGACGAGCTGCAGGACACGGTGACCGACGACCTCGGCCGCGTGTTCACGAAGGCGCCGAAGCCGGCGAGCCCCAACCTCGTCCCGATCCCCACGCCCGACGGCGACGCGATGGGACGGCGGCTCGCGGGGATCGACGTCGACGGCAAGGTGCTGCGCGGCTTCCCGACGCCTTCGGGCCGGCTCGAGTTCTTCTCGCGCACGCTGCACGACTGGGGCTGGGCCGAGGCCGCGATCCCCACGTACCTGAAGAGCCACGTGCACCCCGAGAACCTGCAGCCGGGCGAGATGCCGCTGATCCCGACCTTCCGGCTGCCGGTGCAGATCCACACCCGCAGCGCGAACGCCAAGTGGCTCGACGAGATCGCCCACACCAACCCGGTGTGGATGCACCCGCAGGACGCGGAGCGCCTCGGCGGCATCCGCACCGGCGACCTGGTGCGGGTCGAGACCCGGATCGGCCACTTCGTGGTCAAGGCGTGGGTGACCGAGGGCATCCGCCCCGGCGTCGTCGCCTGCAGCCACCACATGGGCCGCTGGAAGCTCGACGGCGGCCCCGGCCAGCGGCAGATGATGGCGACGGTCGCGCTGCTGCGCGACGGCGCGCGCCAGGTGCTGACCCGGTTGCGCGACGTGACGCCGTTCGCGAGCGACGACCCCGACACGTCCCGCGTGTGGTGGACCGACGCCGGCGTGCACCAGAACCTGACCTTCCCGGTGCAGCCCGACCCGGTCTCGGGCATGCACTGCTGGCACCAGGCGGTGAAGGTGACGAAGGCACGGCCCGGCGACGCCCACGGCGACGTCGAAGTCGACGCCGAGCGCGCCCACGCGGCGTACAAGGACTGGCTGCAGCGCACGCGGCCCGCCCGCGAGCACTCCCCGGACGGCACCCGCCGCCCCTACTGGCTGCTGCGCCCGCTCAAGCCCGCCCGCGAGGTCTTCGCGCTCCCGAAGGCCTGACCCTCGGCCGTCGCCCCCCCGAGTTCCCGTCTGCGCGATCTCGTGGGCCCGTAAATATGGGAATATGGGGACCGTGAAGACGACGATCGAGCTGCCGGACGCCCTGTTCCGGAGTGCCAAGGCCCGGGCCGCCGAGCGGGGCCAGCCGCTCAAGCAGTTCGTCACCGAGGCCCTCCAGGAGAAGCTCGCCGGGAGACCTCGCCGCAGTGCAGACGAACCCGCGTGGATGCGTGGCTTCGGGGGCCTGAAGGACCTGCGCGCGGAGACCCGGCGGGTGCAGCGCCGGATCGACGCCGCATTCGAGGAGATCGAACCCGAGGACCGGGCGTGATCCTCGACACGAACGCGCTCTCGGCCTTCGTCGACGGGTCCCCGGCCATCGGCGACGTGGTCCGCGGACAGCGGCGCCTCGCCCTCCCGGTTGTCGTGATCGGCGAGTTCCGCTACGGCATCGCGATGTCGCGGCACCGCGCAGCCTACGAGCGCTGGCTCGACGAGCACGCGCGCGATTTCGAGATCCTGGACGTGACCGAGGCGACCGCCGCCGTGTACGCAGCGCTTCGAGTCGAGCTGAAGCGGCGGGGGCGGCCGATTCCGGCGATCGACGCCTGGATCGCCGCGCTCGCACTCGAGCACGGCCTGCCCGTGCTCTCCCGCGACGCACACTTCGACGTGGTGGCCGGTCTCCACCGCGTCGACTGGTCGGTCTCCGCGGGCTGACGGCCGGCGGCTCGTCGAATGCGCTTGACTTCGGTCGCTGATGAACACATACTGAACCATATGGTTCAGTATGGGCATCCGGCACCGACGCATCTCGACGCGTCGTTCGCCGCGCTCTCGGACGTCACCCGGCGTGGCGTCCTGGAGCAGCTCGGGCGCGCCGACGCCTCGATCACGGAGCTCGCCGGGAAGTTCCGCATGACGCTCACCGGCATGAAGAAGCACGTGAGCGTGCTGGAGCAGGCGGGGCTCGTCACGACGGAGAAAGTCGGGCGGGTGCGGACGTGCCGGCTCGGCGCGCGCCGCCTGGAAGAAGAGGCCGCCTGGATCGAGCGATACCGAGAGCTCTGGGCCGCGCGTTTCGACGCGCTGGACGTGGTCGTCGACGAACTGATGAAGGAGAAACGCGATGGACGCCAGAAGAGAAGCTGAGCCTGCGAAGAACCCGACGACGGCGGAGCGGGCGTCCGAGCGCGAGCTCGTCGTCACACGCAGCTTCGACGCCCCGGCCCGCATCGTGTTCGAGGCCTGGACCCGGCCCGAGTTGCTCCAGCGCTGGTGGGTGCCGAAGTCGTGCGGAGCGACGCTGGCCTCGTGCGAGGCGGATGTCCGCGTCGGCGGCCAGTACCGCTTCGTGTTCACCCACCCCGAGGCGCCCCAGCCGATGGCTTTCTTCGGCCGCTACCTCGAGGTGGTGCCGCCCGCGCGCCTCGTGTGGACCAACGAAGAAGGGGGCGAGAACGGACAGGTCACGACGGTGACCTTCGAGGAACGGGACGGCCGCACCCGCCTCGTGATGCGCGAGCTGTATCCGTCGAAGGAGGCGCTCGACGAAGCCGTCGCGTCCGGCAGCACGAGCGGGAACAGCGAGAGCTTCCTCCAGCTCGACGATCTCCTCGAGGCACTCGGGTCGCGGGCGGGGCTGGCCTGAGCCACCACCCGCTCAGCCGCGGAGCCCCGCCGCGGTGTCGCCGCCTGCCGCCGCGGGAGCTGCGAGCGACGCGCCGCAGCCGGCACAGTTGCGCCAACCCGGCTCGACCCTCTGGCGGCAAGCGGGGCAGACGGCCCGTACCGGCGACCCGCAGCCCGGACAGAACGCATGCTGCTTGCCCGCCAGCATCCCGCACGTGCCGCAGGGAACGGGCAGCGGCTCGCGCAGGATGAAGTAGAGGATGAGCCCGATGCCGTTGGGAACGAAGATCGCGATCAGCGTCCACATCACGTGCCGCATGCCCCGGCGCCGGGCGTCGCCGAACACGTAACCGACGAGCAGGATGAAGGCGGCGAGGAAGGCGACGCCGAAGAGCGACGCCAGGAACAGCGGCCCCAGCATCGCCACGGCCCCGGGGTCCTTCTCCAGGAACCCGGGCAGCAGGAACAGGCTGCCCATCAGCACGACGACGACCGAGCAGACGACGAGCGCGGTCCAGCGGGCCCCGGCGGGAACGACGGCGAACTCCTTCTCCAGGCGACTCATGCGACCCTCCCCTCATCCCGCACGTGGCGGCCGAGCAGCACCGCCGCGACTGCGGCGGACAGCCAGCCCGCCGCCAGGTACACGCCGTACCACGCCGCTGCGCCGCCGACCGGGCGCTGGAGCCACTGCGCGATGCCCCCGGCGACGAGATCGGCCACGAACCAGGACGCGACGATCGACGTCCACGCGAACGCCACCAGCAGGCCGAGCACCTTCCGGTTCCAGGCCTGCTCCTCGCGTTCGGCCAGCGCCCTCTCGACCGCGCCGAGCGTCCGCACGACCAGCGCGCGCGACGGCACCGGCGCAGGGACGCGGCGCAGCTCTTCCACGACCACGCCCCACGCCGCTGCCTCGGCCGCGCAGTCGGGGCACTCGCGAAGGTGGCCCTCGACGCCGGCTCGTTCGGCGCCGTCGAGCGCCCCCGCGACGAAGAGCGGCAGCAGGTCGCGGTGGTGGGCCTTCATCGCCAGTCCTCCGCAGGAGCGACCGCCAGCAGCCGGTCGCGCAGGCGCATCAGCGCCCGATAGAGGCGTGCCTTCGCGGTGGGCAGCGGGACGCGCAGCGCGTGCGCCAGTTCCGGCAACGTCAGGTCCTCGTCGAAGCGGCGCGACAGCACTTCCCGGTCGAGCGGCCCGAGCGCGGCGAGCGACCCGGCCACCCGCTCGCGCCGCTGACGGACGGCCGCCAGCGACAGCGGGTCGGCCTCCGCCGACGCCAGGGCGGGCGCGTCGACCTCGTCCAGGCTCTGCGGCCGCGCCCGCCGGAGATGGTCCAGCGCCAGGTTCCGCGCGATGGCGAAGAGCCACGGCCCGAACTGCCGCCCCGGATCGAAGCGGTCGATCCGCTCTGCGGCCCGCACCCACGTCTGCTGGAACACGTCCTCGGCCACGGCCTTATCTCCCAGCAGCCGCAGCAGGTAGCGGAACAGCCGGTCCTGGTGCCGTTCCAGCAGGCCGGCAAGCCCGGAAGTGTCGCCGCGGCGCAGCCGCCCGACGTCCTCCCGGTCCGCGCGACCCGCCTCCGGCTCCGGACCCACCCGGCCTCCTTCCCCTGCGGCCTCGTCCATTCCGATTACGGACGAGCGGTCCGAAAGGACGCAGGCCGGGCTCCGGGGAGAGAGTCGCCCCGCTCAGCCCCGGTAGGACTCGGCCGCCTCGATTGCCGCTTCGACCTGCTCGCGGCTGGGGTGGACCTGGGGGCGCTTCGCGCGCAGCAGCAGCAGCGCCTCGTCGACGCCCTGCTCCTGGTACGGGCCGGCCAGCAGGTAGGCGAGCGCGGCGGTCGCCGAGCGGCCGATGCCGGCCATGCAGTGCACGAACACCGGCACCTTCTCCCGCTCGCAGTGGCGCAGGAACGAGATGCCCATGTGCAGGTGGACCCGCGACGGCGGTGTGTGGTCGACCGTGGGCAGCCACAGGAACGACTCGAACGCCCACGGGTCCGCGCCCTCCTGCTTCATGTCGACGCAGGCGCGGACGCCGTGGGCGCGCAGCCGGTGGTAGTCGTCGAGCGAGGCGATGCGCGAGCCGAGGTACAGCGTCTCGGTGATGCGGTCGAAGCCCAAGCGGAGCCTGCCGCTTACGCGAGCGGCTCGTGGAAGCGCTCGACCAGGTCGACGAGCGTCTTCACGCCGAAGCCGATCGCGCCCGTCTCGTAGTACTTCCAGTCCTTCTCCCGGAACATCGGGCCCGCGATGTCGAGGTGCGCCCACTTGACGCCCTCGGGCACGAACTCGCGCAGGAACAGCCCGGCGGTGATGGCGCCGGCCAGCCCGCCGGCCGCGATGTTGTTGAGGTCGGCGAACGGGGTCTTGAGCGCCTCGCAGTACTCGTCGACCAGCGGCAGCTCCCAGTAGGCCTCGCCGTGATTGCTGCCGGAGCGCGAGACCCGGCGCAGCAGCTCGGGGTCGTTGCCCATCATGCCGGCCACCGACGGGCCGAGCGCGCGCAGCACGGCGCCCGTCAGGGTGGCGAGGTCGATGACGTGGGTGGCGCCTTCTTCGCCCGCGCGGTGCAGGCCGTCGGTCAGCACGAGGCGGCCTTCGGCGTCGGTGTTGTCGACCATGATCGACTTGCCGTTCTTCGCGGTGAAGATGTCGCCGGGGCGCTGGGCGTTGGCGTCGGGGAAGTTCTCGGCGCAGCACAGGATGCCGATCACCTTCAGGTTCGGCTTGAGGCGGCCGATCGCGCGCATCGCGCCGAGCACCGCCGCCGCGCCGCCCATGTCGCCCTTCATCTCCCACATGTGGTCGCCGGGCTTGAGGCTGATGCCGCCGGTGTCGAAGGTGATGCCCTTGCCGACGAGAGCGAGCGTCGGGCCGCCCTTCTGCGCCGGGACGTGGCGCAGGATCGCCATCCGCGGCTCGGTGCGGCTGCCGGCGCCGACCTGGAGCAGGCCGCGGTAGCCCTTGGCCTCGAGCGCCCTGGCGTCGAGGATCTCGGACTCGAGGCCGACCTCCTTCGCCGCGCGGTCCGCCGCTTCGGCCAGCGTCACCGGGTTGATCACGTTGCCCGGCTCGTTCATCAGGTCGCGCGCGAAGTTGACGTTCTCCGAGACCCACGCGTAGCGGCCGCGACGGGCTTCGGCGTCGGCCTGGCGCTCGGGGTGGGCGAGGATCACGAACGACGCCTGCTTCGCGAGGAAGTCGTCCTTCTCCTGCTTGTAGCGGTCGAACGTGTAGGCGCCGAGCAGCGCGCCCTCGACGGCCTTGCCGACCAGCGGCGCCGCCTCGATCGTGTTGAGCGCGAGGCCGACCGTCGACATCCGGTAGTCGCGGGCCAGCCGCAGCGCCTTCGCGGTGAAGGTCTTCAGGTTCTCCCACAGGTTGAACGCCTTGATCTGCGGGCTCCAGTAGACGACCACGGCCTTCGCCGCCGCGCCCTCGGGCAGCGTGGCGAAGTACTCGCGCTTGAGGCTCTTGTCCTTGAAGCCGGCCTCGGCGCGGGCGACGTGGGCCGCGACGGCGGCGTCGTCGATCGCGTGCAGCGCCTTGCCCTCGTCGAGCACGACGCAGAGCAGGTCGACAGGGGTCTGCGAGAGGGGGGCGAAGGAGAGGCGGATGTTCATCGTGATCCTCGAAGTCCTGACGACTCGGAAACTGCGGATGACGCGATGCGACGGCTCGCGGCGAGGCCTCGATTATACGCCCCGGCCGGCGGCCGCCTCGCGCCGCCCCTTGCGCCACGCCCACCACAGGAAGAAGGCGAGGATCGAGACCCCGAGCCCGATCGTGACCGCGAACAGCGTCGCGGTGGTGCCGAGGATCGAGCGCGAGTCGAGCGTCGCCCCGAACTCCAGCTTGCCGCCGCCCAGCGCCGAGGCGACGCCCTGGCGCCACGAGGTGATGTTGCCGCGCTCGACGCCCTCGAACGCGTTCTTGTGGGCGTACACCCGGCTCGGCAGGTGGAAGCGCACCGCCATCAGCCCCTCGTGGTGCTCCGGCCCCGGGTCGCCCGTGGCGCCGGGCCGCACCCAGTCGCCCTCCAGCACCAGGTGCTCGCCCTCGCGGCGCAGGCCGATCGTCAGGTCGGGGAACGCGGGCGTGCCGCCCAGCTTGTTGACGTCGTCGAAGTCGGCCGAGACGAACAGGTAGGGCTGGCCCTGGCGCTCCGTGAGGGTGACGCGGCGGACGCTCAGGCCGCTGCGCTCGAACAGCGCCCGCGCCTGCTCGCGGGTCGCGTGGGCGGCCGGGTCGCGCGGGTCGCCGAGGCCCTTGAACGCGCCCCACAGCGCAGGTCGGCCGGTGACGTTGACGGTGCCCGAGCCGTCCACCCGCAGCCAGAACTCGTGCTCGTACTCGTAGGCGACGCAGCCCTTGAGGGAGGCGGCCAGCAGCAGCGAGAGGGCGAACGCGCGCAACACGGGCCGGGATTATAGGGGGGCGCCTACAATGGCCTGCCCATGGCCTCCCCCCGCAGGACGGTGCACCTCGTCGACGGCAGCGCGCAGTTCCACCGCGCGTACTTCGCGATCCGCGGCCTCGCCACCAGCCGCGGCCTGCCGACCAACGCGACCTACGGCTTCACGACGATGCTCGAGAAGCTGATCGCCGACGAGCAGCCGAGCCACCTGGCGATCGTCTTCGACGCGCCCGGCCCCACCTTCCGCGACGAGATGTTCGCGGACTACAAGGCCAACCGGCCGAAGATGGACGACGAGCTGGCGGTCCAGTTTCCGTACGTGCGCAGGGTCTGCGACGCCTTCGCCATCCCGGTGATCGAGGAGCCCGGGGTCGAGGCCGACGACGTGATCGCGACCCTCGCCCGCCACGCCGTGGCACAGGGCTTCCGCGTGGTCGTCGTCACCGCCGACAAGGACCTGCTGCAGCTCGTCGACGGCGACGTGCAGGTGCTGAACCCGGGGCGCGAGGGCTCGGGCGCCACGCTGTTCGACGCGGCGGCCGTCGAGGAGAAGTGGGGCGTGCGGCCGGAGCAGATCGCCGACGTGCTGGCGCTGATGGGCGACGCCGTCGACAACGTGCCCGGAGTGCCGGGCATCGGCGAAAAAGGCGCGCGCGACCTGATCCGCGAGCACGGCTCGCTGGAGGCGCTGCTGGAGCGCGCGGCGGAGGTCAAGCGCAAGGCCTATCGCGAGGGGCTGCTGGCCCACGCCGAAGACGCGCGGCTGTCGAAGCGGCTGGTCACGCTGCGCGCCGACGTGCCGGTGGCCTTCGAGCCCGACGCGCTGCGGGTGCGCCCGGTCGACAACGCGCTGGCGAGCGCCTTGTTCAAGGAGCTCGAGTTCGTCGCCCTCGCCCGCAAGTACGCCGCACCCGCGGCCGAACGCGCGCCGGTCGCCGTCGAGCTCGCGCGTGGGCCGCAGGACGTCGCCGCCGCGGTGAAGGCGGCCGCGAAGGCGGGTCGCTTCGCGCTGGCACTGGTGCCGACCGCTTCCCAGGCGATGCGCGCGAAGGTGATGGGCCTCGCGCTCGCCTCGTCGCCCGAGCGCGCGCTGTACGTGCCACTCGCCCACGCCGCGGCTCCCGCGAAAGGGCAGGGCGACCTGTTCGGCGCCCCGTCGAAAGAGGAGGGCGACGCGAAGGCGATGCTCGCGGCGCTGCGCCCGCTGTTCGGCGCCTCGTGCGAGTACGTCTCGGCCCAGGCCAAGCGCGACCGGGTGCTGCTCGGCCGGCTCGGCCTGGAGGACGCGGGCGCCTCGTTCGATGCGCTGGTGGCCGCGTTCCTGCTCAACCCCGGCCGCCGCGCGTATCCGCTCGAGGACCTCGAGCGCGAGGTGCTGGGCGAAGACCGCACGCCGGCCGCGCCGGGCGACGTCGCGGCGCTGACGCCCGAGGCCGCGGCCGCGCTGGCGGCGGAAGAGGCGGCGCTGGTGCTGCGCCTGGTCGAACCCGTGCGCGCGCGGCTCGCCGAAGAGGGGCTCGCGGAGATCCACGAGACGCTGGAGCTGGCGCTGATCCCGGCTCTCGCCGACATGGAGCGCGCGGGCGTCAAGATCGACAGCGCCCACCTCGCGGCGATGAGCCGGGAGATGGACGAGCAGCTCCAGGCGCTGGTCGCGCAGATCCACGAGGCGGCGGGCGGCGAGTTCAACGTCAACTCGCCGCCGCAACTGCGCGAGGTGCTGTTCGACAAGCTCGGCCTCAAGTCGGGCAAGAAGACCGCCAAGACCCGCGAGGCCAGCACCGCCGAAGACGTGCTCGAGGAGCTGGCCGACCAGCACCCGCTGCCGCGGCTGATCCTCGACTACCGGGCGATCCAGAAGCTGAAGGGCACCTACGTCGACGCGCTCCCGGCGATGGTCGACCCGGACACCGGGCGCATCCACACGACCTTCCACCAGACCGGCGCGGCGACCGGCCGGCTGTCGACCTCGGACCCGGGGCTGCAGAACATCCCGATCCGCACGGCGCTCGGCCGCCGCATCCGCCAGGCGTTCGTCGCCGAGCCAGGCCACCTGCTGGTCAGCGCGGACTACAGCCAGATCGAGCTGCGGGTACTGGCCCACCTGTCGCAGGACCCGATCCTGATCGACACCTTCCGTCGTGGCGAAGACGTCCACGACCGCACCGCGCGCGAGGTCTTCGGCGAGCTCTCGGGCGTGCCGAAGGACGAGCAGCGGCGGGTCGCGAAGATGGTCAACTACGCGCTGCTCTACGGCAAGACCGCGTTCTCGCTGGCCAAGGACCTCGGCGTCCCGCGCAAGGAGGCGGAGGGCTTCATCGAGGCCTACTTCGCGCGCTACCCCAAGGTGCGCGGCTTCATCGACGACACGCTCGCGACCGCGCGCGAGACCGGCTGCGTGCGCACCCTGCTCGGCCGGCTGCGGCGCCTGCCCGACATCCGCTCGAAGAACTTCCCGGTGCGCGCCGAGGCCGAGCGCCAGGCGATGAACACGCCCGTGCAGGGCTCTGCGGCGGACCTGATCAAGAAGGCGATGATCGACCTGCGGCTGCGGCTGCGGGCGGAGAAGCTGCGCACGCGGCTGATCCTGCAGATCCACGACGAGCTGCTGCTGGAGGCCCCCGAGCCGGAGGCCGAGCGCGCCCTGGCGCTGGTCAAGGACGTGATGGAGCACGCGCTCGCCCTCGACGTCCCGCTCGAGGTCGACGCCCGCATCGGCCGCACCTGGGACGAGGCGCACTGACCGGGTTCCGGGGCCGACGTGAAGTCGGCCCCGGTCCCGCGGGGGCTACGTCGCGAACGGACGCTCCTCCGCCCCCGCACCCCCAGGGGTTCCGTCCCGCTTAGCACTCTCCGGGGGAGAGTGCTTGACGGCGCCCGGCCCGCTGCCTACTCTATTCGTCCGGGGAGGTATTGCCGTGCCGCTCTACGAGTACCAGTGCCCGTCCTGTGGCACGTTCGAAGTGATCCAGAAGTTCTCCGACGCCGCGCTCACCCAGTGCCCGACGTGTCAGGGCGCCGTCGAAAAGCTGATCTCCGCCTCGGCCTTCCACCTGAAGGGCGCGGGCTGGTACATCACCGACTACGCCCGCAAGGGGAAGACCGGCGGCGAGTCGAAGTCCACGTCGGAGAGCAAGCCGGAGAGCAAGACCGAGTCGAAGCCCGATTCGTCGTCGACTTCCACCTCGACCCCCGCAGCCGCCACGACCGCCTAGCCGCACCGAGGGTGTAGGATCCCTCTGGTCGCTCCCGGGTTCTCCGGGGGCCGGCTCGACGTCCAACCGGGATATCGCCACCATGAGCCTCGAGCGCAAGATCCTCGAGCTGGCCCACCTGCGACAGACCGCCCAGCGCGCCGGGGGCGAGTCTCGCGTCAAGAAGCAGCACGAGCAGGGCAAGTACACCGCCCGCGAACGCCTCGAGAAGCTGCTCGACGAGGGCAGCTTCGAGGAGTTCGACGCCTTCGTCACCCACCGCTGCACCGACTTCGGCATGGAGAAGGAGCAGCCGCCGGGCGACGGCGTGATCACCGGCCACGGCACCGTCAACGGCCGCCTGGTGTTCGTGTTCAGCCAGGACTTCACCGTGTTCGGCGGCAGCCTGTCGAAGGCCTACGCCGAGAAGATCTGCAAGGTGATGGACCTGGCCGTCAAGGTCGGCGCGCCGATCGTCGGCCTCAACGACTCCGGCGGCGCCCGCATCCAGGAGGGCGTCGACGCGCTGGCCGGCTACTCCGACATCTTCCTGCGCAACGTGATGGCCTCGGGCGTCGTGCCCCAGCTCAGCCTGGTGCTGGGGCCGTGCGCGGGCGGCGCGGTGTACAGCCCCGCGATCACCGACTTCGTGGGGATGACCCGCGGCACCAGCTACATGTTCCTGACCGGCCCCAAGGTCGTGGAGCAGGTGACGCGCGAAAAGGTGACGACCGAAGAACTCGGTGGCGCCGACGTGCACGGCGGCCGCAGCGGCGTCGCCCACTTCGTCTCCGCGAACGAGGACGAGGCGCTCTCGCTGGTGCGGCGGCTGCTCTCCTTCCTGCCGCAGAACTACCAGGAAAAGCCGCCGCTGCAGCCGTGCGACGACCCGCTCGACCGGCCCGTCCCGGAGCTCAACGCCGTGCTGCCGGAGAGCCCCAACCGCCCCTACGACGTGAAGGACGTGATCCACGCGATCGTCGACGGCGCCGAATTCCTCGAGGTCCACGGGGCGTGGGCGCAGAACCTGGTCGTCGGCTTCGCCCGCTTCGGCGGCCGCGCCGTCGGCATCGTCGCCAACCAGCCGAAGGTGATGGCGGGCGTGCTCGACAACGCCGCCTCGATCAAGGGCGCGCGCTTCGTGCGCTTCTGCGACGCGTTCAACATCCCGCTCGTCACCCTCGAGGACGTGCCCGGCTTCATGCCCGGCACGGCGCAGGAGTACGGCGGCATCATCCGCAACGGCGCGAAGCTCCTGTTCGCCTTCGCCGAGGCGACGGTGCCGAAGGTGACCGTGATCCTGCGCAAGGCCTACGGCGGCGCCTACTGCGTGATGAGCTCGAAGCACCTGCGCGGCGACGTCAACTACGCGTGGCCCACGGCCGAGATCGCGGTGATGGGGCCCGACGGCGCGGTCGAGATCCTGTACCGCAAGGAGCTCGCCGGCGCCGAAGACGTCGAGGCGCGGGCCGCGGAGCTGAAGGAGCGCTACGCCAGCCTGTTCGCGACGCCGTACGTCGCGGCCCGCAAGGGCTACGTCGACGACGTGATCGAGCCGGCGACGACCCGCTTCCGGATCGCGCGCGCGCTCGAGGTGCTGGCCGACAAGCGCGACCGCAACCCCGACCGCCGCCACACCAACATCCCGCTCTGACGATGACGGCCGCCGAGGCGTGGACCGTCACCGGGCTGGGGATGGCGGTGACGTTCCTCGGCCTCGCGATCTGCATCGGCTTCATCCGGCTCTTCGGCGTGCTCGCGCGCCACGTCGGCGAGGCAGAGCCGCACGGCGCCGGGGCGCCGCCGGCTGCCGCGCCAGCCGTTGCCGCGCCGCCGCCTCCGCCACCCGCGGAGCCCGTGCCCGCGCCGGTGCTGGCGGTGATCGCCACCGTGCTCGACATCGAGCGCGCGCTCTACATGAACCGGCCCGGGTCCCGGGTCACCATCCGGCGCACCGCGCCGCGGCCCTGAGAGAGGCCGGGGGACGCCCATGAGCCAGCACGTGCTTCGCATCGCCGGCCGCGAGTACCGCGCGGAGGTCAAGGACCTCTCGCCCGAGCGGGCGACCGTCGTCGTCGACGGCGTCGAGTACGCCGTCGACCTGGTCCAGCTCGGCCGCCGCGCGGTCGAGGCGGTGCGCCCGGTGGCCGCCGCCGTTCCGCCGCCGGCTGCCGCGCCCGCGGCCACCGCCCCGGCGCCTGCGGCGCCGCCTGCGCCTGCGGCCTCGCGCCCGGCCGCGGCGACCCGCGGCGAAGGCGGCGTGGTCGCGCCGATGCCGGGTCTCGTGCTCAAGATCCACGTGCGCGAAGGCGACGCGGTGAGCGCCGGGCAGACGCTGCTGGTGATGGAGGCGATGAAGATGGAGAACGCGGTCGCCTCGGCCTACGCAGGCACGGTGGCCCGCGTGTACGTGCGCGAAGGCGACGCGATCGCCGAGGGCGACCTGCTGGTCCAGGTCTCGCGCCCGCAGCTCACCACGCTCTGAGGAGGCGCCGTGAAGGGTCTCGCGCTGCGCCTCGTGATCGTGCTCGCCGTGCTCGGGGTCGGCCTGGCCTCCGCCGACGACCGGCCCCGCTTCGGCGTGACCTTCGAGCCGGGCGCCGTCTACCTCCGCATCCACAAGGGCACCCGCGACGGCCTGCGCAACGACTACATGGGCCCGGCCGCCACCCGCGGCCTGGTGCGCGACGCGCAGGAGCGCGAGATCGGCACGTTCGTCACCGTGTACGCCGACGACTTCGAGGCGGTCGTGCGGGCCGAGTTCGCGCCGGGCCAGGGGCTCACGGCCGCCGACCACGTCGCGGTGCCGGAGCTGCAGCTCGCCTTCGTGCCGTTCCAGGTCGAGCCCGCCGGCGCCTACTTCCGGATCGACAAGGGCCGCGCCGAGCTCCCGGTGCTCAAGCGCGCGGCCAAGGGCCAGTTGTGGGACGCCCAGGGCCGCGTGGTCGCCATCTACACCGTGGTCACGGTCGCCGAGCACCAGAGCCTCGGCTACGTCACCCAGTTCGCGGCGGGCGCGTTCGCCCACGACGTGAAGGGCGGCCACGTGGCCGGCTACCTCGACCAGGTCGTGCAGGGCAGCGGCATCGCCAACCTGACCGCGGGCCACCTGGTGATGATCGCGATCGGCCTGCTGTTCATCTGGCTGGCGATCGCGAAGGACTACGAGCCGCTGCTGCTGGTGCCGATCGGCTTCGGCATCCTGGTCGGCAACGTGCCGCTGCCGCTGTCGATCTTCAACAGCGTCTCGCTGTACATGATCGACCCGGTGTCGCGCGAGTACGTGTTCAACCAGAGCGGCAACAGCGTGCTGGGGATCATCTACTACGGCGTGCGCGCGGGCGTGTTCCCGCCGCTCATCTTCCTCGGCATCGGCGCGCTGACCGACTTCCAGGCGCTCCTGTCCAACCCGCGCAGCCTGCTGCTGGGCGCCGCCGCCCAGATCGGCATCTTCGCCACCTTCCTCGGCGCGCTGTGGCTCGGCTTCTCGCCGCAGAGCGCGGCCGCGATCGGCATCATCGGCGGCGCCGACGGCCCGACGGCCATCTTCACCGCGTCCCGCCTGGCCCCCGCCCTGATCGGCCCGATCGCGATCGCCGCCTACAGCTACATGGCGATGGTGCCGATCATCCAGCCGCCGATCATGAAGCTCCTGACCACGCGCGAGGAGCGGCTGATCCGCATGAAGCCCGGGCGCAAGGTGTCGCGCTTCGAGAAGATCGCGTTCCCGGTGATGGGCCTGCTGGCCACGACGCTGCTGGCGCCGGGCGGCCTGCCGCTGCTCGGCATGCTGTTCTTCGGCAACCTGCTCAAGGAGTCGGGCGTCACCGGGCGGCTGGCCAAGACCGCGTCGTCGGCGCTGCTCGACTCGTGCACGATCCTGCTCGGCCTGGCGGTCGGCGCCTCGACCGCCGCGGACGTGTTCCTCACCCCGCAGTCGGTGATGATCTTCGTGCTCGGCTGCCTGGCCTTCGCGTCGGCCACCGCCGGCGGCGTGCTGTTCGCCAAGCTGATGAACGTCTTCTCGGCCGACAAGGTGAACCCGCTGATCGGCGCCGCGGGCGTCTCGGCCGTGCCCGACTCCGCCCGCGTCGTGCACCAGGTGGGCCAGGCGGAGGACCCGGGCAACTACCTGCTCCAGCACGCGATGGGACCCAACGTCGCGGGCGTGATCGGCTCGGCGCTGGCGGCCGGCGTGTTCCTCGGCCTGTTCTGACGGGAGGTCCCATGTCGCAGATCGTCTCCGTCGTCCCCAACATCTCCGAGGGTCGCGACGCGGCGTTCGTCGACTCGCTGCGCGAGAGGCTGGAGCGGGTGGCCGGCCTGGTCGTGCTCGACGTGTCGATGGACCAGGTCCGCAACCGCACGATCTTCTCCTTCACCGGCTCCCGCGAGGCGCTGTTCGAGGGCGGCTTCATCGTCTACGAGGCGACGCTCGGCCACGTCGACATGCGCCACCACCAGGGCGAGTACCCGCGCATCGGCGCCGTCGACGTGTTCCCCTTCGTGGCGCTGCGCGACGCGCCGATGGCGATGACCGTCGACTGGTCGGTGCAGTTCGCCGAAGAAGTCGCGCGGCGCTTCGAACTGCCCGTCTACTTGTTCGCCGAGTCGGCGCGCACGAAGCTGCGGCGCGACGTGGAGAACATCCGCGAGGGCGAGTACGAGGGCTTCGCGGAGAAGATGCTGGACCCGGCCTGGAAGCCGGATTTCGGCCCCGACCGCTTCCCGCTCGACAAGGGGGCGACCATCATCGGCGCGCGGCTGCCGCTGGTGAACTTCAAGGCCTACCTGACGACGCCGCTCGAGGAGGCCGCGGAGCGCGTCGCCGACGTGCTGTCCGACCCGGCCACCGGGATGACCGGCGTGCACTTCTACCCGGCGCTCGACCGCACCCGCAACCAGGCGCTGCTCAACATCACCGTCGCCAACTTCCAGGCGACGCCGCTGTATCGCATCCTGGAGGCGGTCAAGACCGAGCTGCGCCGCTTCGGCGCCGGGGTCAGCCGGGTCGAGGTCGTCGGCCTGGTGCCGGAGCAGGCGCTCTTCGACTCGGCCGAGCACTACCTGCAACTGTTCGGCTTCGCGGCGGCCGACGACGTGCTCGAGAACCGCCTCGAGCAGATCCTGCAGCAGCGCGCGCGCTGAGCGAACTACGGCAGCCGCCACAGCATCAGCGCGACGGCCTGGCGTCGGGTGGCCGGAGCCACCCGTCGCCAGGCACGCCGCGCTACTTCAGGCCAGCGTCACACGACTGGATCTCGAAGCTGTAGTTGCAGCTCACGGGGCCGGAGTTGCTCTGCACGACGATCCGCAAGCCAGCTCCGGCGGGGACCACGAACGAGAAGGGTCCGTCGAGACTCGACCCGATGTCCCCCAGATAGCCCGAGGACAGGTCGGCGGGGTTGAAGGCGCCCGAGTAGGCCAGCGCGTGGGCAGCGGTGCTGCAGTCTCCGTCGTCCCAGTTCACGGTGACGCAGGAGTCCGCGGCGCCGACGGGGCCCACGTTGTGAACCGTGTAGGTGTTCTCCGCGCCGGTGGTTCCCGGGAACGCCTTGCCCCCGCAGGTCGAAGGCACGCCGTCGCGGAACAGCCGGGTGACCATCGTCGGCCCGGTGGCGGAGAGCGAGCCGCTCACGATGCCGGCCGGACACGCGAGTTCCTCCTCGGGTGGACCGGGGTTGATCGCGTAGACCTTGCAGACCTCGCCGTCCGCCTGGCGGTCGGAGACGCACACCTTGGCGGACGACGGCACGAAGTACGTGTGGTCCGCGCGGCAAGTGCCCCGGAAGTCGACGATGCCGTCGTTGTCGAAGTCGAACGTGTAGCGGAGCTGGTCCCCCGGGTCGGGGTCGGTCGAGCGGCAGAGGTTGAAGCTCACCGTCAGCGGGAAGTAGCCGTTGATCTCGCCCAGTGCGTTGGCGGCCGGCCTGGTCTTGAACACGCCGGTCGGCGCGGCGAGAGCGCCCACGCCCCCGGTCGGCGCGCCGGCCCCCACCGGGGTCGCGCCGATGTCGTTGGGGCTGCCCAGCGCGATCGCCGTCGTCGCCGCCGCCCCAGCCGTCCCGCCCTCGCCCGTCGCCGGCACTCCCGGCCGGTGCGACGGCCCGGAAGGGCTCGAACACGCCACGCACGACAGGGTCGCAAAGAACGCCACGATGCGCCCGAAACGTCTGTTCAGTCGCAGCATCACTGTCCTCCTGGACAAGTTGCCGCGGAGTCTAGGCCCGCCTGTCCCAGGCGGTGCTCAAAGCAGTTTTCAATTGGACGTCAAAGCAGTCCACCCGGGCCCTTCGCGTGCTCGAGGAGCGCGGCCCTCGGACGCGGCCTCCAACGCCCCCAGGTCGGGCGTGCCCATGTCGATCAGCGCGGCGAACCCGGTCGCGGGCCGCCCCGGCCGCCTAGAGCTTCAGGCCCTTCAGGTACTCGCGGAAGGGGCCGCCGAGGTCCTCGCGCTGCAGCGCGAACTCGACCGTCGCCTGCAGGAAGCCGAGCTTGTTGCCGGCGTCGTGGCGGCGGCCGTCGAAGCGGTAGCCGTAGAGCGGGCGGCGGCCGGCCAGCACCCGCAGGCCGTTGGTGAGCTGGATCTCGCCGCCCTTGTCGCGCGGCGTCTTGTCCAGGATCTCGAAGATGTCGGGGGTCAGCACGTAGCGGCCGATGATCGCGAGGTCGGACGGCGCTTCCGCGGCCCGCGGCTTCTCGACCATGTCCGAGACCCGCCACAGCCGCTCGTCTTCGGCGTCCTGGCTGCCGGCGATCACGCCGTAGGCGGAGATCTCGCTGCGCGGCACCTGCTGCACGGCGATCACCGGCGCGCCGCCGCGCGCTTCGTGGGCGTCGAGCATCTGGCGCAGGCACGGCTTGTGCGGCGCGTCGATGATGTCGTCGCCGAGCATCACCGCGAACGGCTCGTCGCCCACCAGTTCGCGCGCCATCAGCACCGCGTGGCCGAGGCCGAGCGTCTCCTTCTGGCGCACGTAGGCGACGTCGATCATGTTCGAGATCGCCCGCACCTGCTCCAGCAGGTCGGTCTTGCCGCGCTCCTCGAGCAGCTTCTCGAGCTCGTAGGAGACGTCGAAGTGGTCCTCGATCGCGTTCTTGCCGCGCCCGGTGACGATGATCAGGTGGGTCAGGCCGGAGGCGATCGCCTCCTCGACCACGTACTGGATCAGCGGCTTGTCGACGAGCGGCAGCATCTCCTTCGGCTGCGCCTTGGTCGCGGGCAGGAAGCGGGTGCCGAGGCCGGCGGCAGGAAACACGGCCTTGCGGATCTTGTGCATGTCCCCGCGATCGTAACATCGGGGTCCGACGCCGGGCGGGTTCCGAACCCCTCGGGCTATGATCGCCGCCCTGCGAGAGGTCGAAACGTGCTGGATCTGAAGTTCGTCATCGAGAACAGGGACAAGGTGCTCGAGCGGCTGGCCGCCCGCGGCAGCAGCCTCGAGCAGGTGTTCGCCTGGCCGGGACTGGAGGGCGCCGACCCGTGGGCGCTCGACGGCGAGCGACGGGCCACGATCCAGGCTGCCGAGGAGCGCCGCCACCGCCAGAAGAAGGTCGGCGAGGAGATCGCCCGCCGCGGCAAGGCGAAGGAGGACACCTCCGGGCTGCGCGCCGAGATGAAGGTCGTCTCCGACGAGATCAAGGCGCTCGAGGAGAAGCTGGCCGGCATCGAGAACACGCTGCGCCAGTTCCTGCTGGTGCTGCCCAATCTGCCCGACGACTCGGTGCCGGTCGGCGCTTCGGCCGACGACAACGTCGAGGTGCGCCGGGTGGGCACGCCGCGCAGGTTCGACTTCGAGCCGAAGGCGCACTGGGACCTCGGCCCCGCGCTCGGCATCCTCGACTTCGAGCGCGCCGCGAAGGTGTCGGGCGCGCGCTTCGCCACCTACTTCGACCAGGGCGCCCGGCTCGAGCGTGCGCTCGTCCAGTTCATGCTCGACCTGCACACCACCGAGCGCGGCTATCGCGAGGTGATCCCGCCCTACCTGGTCACGGCCGAGACCCTGCTCGGCACCGGACAGCTCCCGAAGTTCGAGGGCGACCTGTTCAAGACCCGCGCGGGCGAGCGCGAGCTGTACCTGATCCCGACCGCCGAGGTGCCGCTGACCGCCCTGCACCGCGACGAGATCCTCGAGGCCGACGCGGTGCCCGTGCGCTACGTCGCCTTCACGCCCTGCTTCCGCTCGGAGGCCGGCTCTCACGGCAAGGACGTGCGCGGCCTGATCCGCCAGCACCAGTTCCACAAGGTCGAGCTCGTCAAGCTGACGACACCCGAAACCTCGATGGAAGAACTCGAGAAGATGGTCGCCGACGCGGAAGAGGTGCTGAAGCGGCTGGAGCTGCCCTATCGCGTGATGGCGCTGTGCAGCGGCGACATGGGCAGCAACTCGGCGAAGACCTACGACCTCGAGGTGTGGCTGCCGGGGCAGAACGCCTACCGCGAGATCAGCTCCTGCTCGAACTGCACCGACTACCAGGCCCGCCGCGCGTCGCTGCGCTACCGGCCCGAGCCCAAGGGCAAGCCGCGCTTCCTCCACACGCTGAACGGCAGCGGACTGGCCGTCGGCCGCACCCTGGTCGCCGTGCTCGAGAACCACCAGCAGGCGGACGGCAGCGTGGCGATCCCGAAGGCCCTGCGCCCCTACATGGGCGGCCTGGAAGTGATCACGCGGCGGTAGGCGACCGCTCCGCCCCCTGATTCTTCAATTCTTCTTGAAGTTGAACTGGGCGGACTGCTGGACCTTGACCTTGACGCCTGCCTTCGTCGCCGGTTCGTAGCGCCAGGTCGCGACGGCCTTCAGGCCGGCGTCGTCGAGCGCCTTGCCTCCCGACTGCGCGACCCGCAGCTCCGTCGTCCGGCCCTTTTCGTCGACGATGAACTCGACGAGGACGACGGCCGGCAGCTTGACGTCCTTCGTCACGGCCGGCATCTGGACCGGGTCGCCGGACACCTTCTTCGGCGGCGTCATGTCCGTCGAGAGGGGCACCAGGTCGCCCTCCTTGACGGCCGGCGGTGGCGGCTCGGCGGGCTTGCGGGTGAGCACGACCCCGACGCCGATGGCGACCGCCAGCAGCGCGGCCAGCCCGCCGATCAGCAGCCCCTTGTTGCCGCCGGAGGCCGCGGCGGGTGCCGCCACCGGCGCGGTCGCCGCCGCGACGGGACTGCCGGCGGGCGGCGTCGGCGGGGCGGGCACGGCGACGGCGCGCGGCACGTGCACCGTCGGCGCGTCCTCGTCGATCGGCGGCGGCGCCACGGCCGGCCGGCCCGAGCCTCCGCGCAGGTCCACCGTCGCGGGCTCGTCGTCCAGCGGCGGCGGCGGCACCGCCGGCCGTGCCGACGGGGAGGGGGGAGCGAGATCCGCCAGGGGATGATCGTCGACCACTTCGACGACCTCGACGTCTTCCGCGAGCGCCGCGCCTTCGGCGAGCGCGGAGGCGGCCTGGTCGGCGCCGAGGTAGACGGTGGACTCGGCGTCTTCGGCGGGCGTCGCCGGCGGCGGCGGCGGCGCGGCGGCGGGCGGCGGCGGCGGCACGGCCTTGCGGCCGCCGGAGATGGTGCCGCCCACGCTGCGCCGCCCCGACGACACGCCGCCCGAGGTGCCGCCGGAGCGGGCGCCCGCGTCGGCCGGGGGGCCGCCGAGCTCGTCGGCGTCCATCACCACCATCGACCCGGTGCCGGCCTCCGGCACCCCGGCCGGGCGCGCCACCGAGGCCGCCGGCGCCTCGTGGCCGAGCAGCGCCTGGGAGAACTCGGTCGCCGACTGGTAGCGGTCGTTGGCCTCCTTCGAGAGCACCTTCTCGAAGATGGCGTCGTACTCGTGGGGCAGGCCGAAATCGGCGATCCGCTTCGGGGGCTCGCGGATGATGCTCGTGATGATCACGGACACCGACTTGCCGGGGAACGGACGGTGTCCGGTCAGCGCCTCGTAGGCCGTGACGCCGAGGCTGAAGATGTCGGCCCGCGGGTCGGCGGGCCGGCCCATGATCACCTCGGGTGCCATGTACGACGCCGAGCCGAGCACGGCACCCGCCGCGGTGAGCTGCGAGCCGCCGATGCGGGCGAGGCCGAAGTCCATCACCTTCACCAGCCCGTCCGTCTGCACCATGATGTTGGCGGGCTTGATGTCGCGGTGGACGACGCCGTGGCGATGGGCGTAGTCGAGCGCGTCGGCCACCGAGGCGACGATCTCGAGCATGCGCTGGGCGCCGGGCGGGTTCGGGCTCTTGATCACCGCCGCAAGGCTCTGGCCCTCGACGAACTCCATCACCATGAAGTCGGGCCCGAGGTCGAAGACCTTGACGATGTTCGGGTGGTTGAGCACGCCCGAGACCTGGGCCTCGCGCCGGAAGCGCTCGAGGTACTCCTCGGCGCCGACCTCCATCTGGGCCAGGAAGGCGCGGTTCAGCGCCTTGATCGCGACGGTGCGGCCGATGAAGGGGTCGCGGCCCTTGTACACGACGCCCATGGCGCCGCGGCCGACCTCCTCGATCACCTCGTAACGGCCGAAGTCCTGGTCCATCTCTACGGCAGGGCGCTCCCCGGGGGATTGAGCTCCGGATGGTAGCACCGCGGGGCCCGGGCCCCGCCGCGCTCTAGGGGCGGTCCTTGAACTGGCGATAGAGCCGGGTGTGGCGCGTCTCCAGCGACTGCTCCACGCCGTCGACGAACACGTGGCTCACCGTCGTCCGGTGGTCCATCGGGTCGCCGCTGGCGACGAACAGGCTGGCCGACTTGCCGACCTCCAGCGAGCCGAGCGAGTCCGCCACGCCGAAGATCTCGGCGGGAGACAGCGTGATCGCGCGCAGCGCCGCCTCGGCGGGCAGCCCGAAGGCCCGCGCCATCGCCGCCTCGAACGGCAGGTTGCGGGCGTTGGAGGGGTCGTTGGTGACGATCGCGAACGGCACCCCCGCCCGGTGCAGCGCCAGCACGTTCGTGTAGGCGGCGTCGTAGGCGTCGCCCTCGCGGCGCGGCAGCCGGTCGACGTTGGCGAGCACCGCGGCGCCTTTCGCCTTCAACTCGTCCGTGCAGCGCCAGGCCTCGAGCCCGCCGGCGACGATCGGCTTCAGGCCGTGCCGCGCCGCGAAGGCCAGCGCGCCGCGGATGTCGTCTTCCGCGTCGGCGCGGAACACCACGGGCACCTCGCCGCGCGCCGCGGGTGCCAGCGCCTCCATCGCGAGGTCCAGCTCCGGGGCGGCGGCCTGGCCCGCCGTGGCCGCGGCCTGCGCCGCCGCGTGGGCCTTCGCCCGCGCCAGCAGCTCGGCGAGCCGGGCCAGCGCCTTGTCCTGGTTCTTCCTGCGCTCCTTCTGGCGCTCGTCGAACGTCTTCAGCTCCGGCTCCGCGAACATCTGCGCGAGATCGAAACCGCCGCGCCCGCTCGGGTAGACGACGTGCATCGCGGCCGGTGCCTTCGCGACCAGCGACGCCGGCGTCGAGCCGGCCAGCCGGATCAGCGCGCTCTGCCCGGAGACGAGGCCGCCGCCCGGCGCCGAGAGCACGTGGGTGAGGCCCGCGGCGCGCGCGACGGGGATCAGGTCGGAGTGCGGGTGGACCGCGATCCACGCCTTCGCGTGGGGGTTGACGTCGCCCGTCTCCGCGACGTCGACCGAGCCGGCCACCGAGCTGATCTCGGTCAGGCCCAGCGTGTTGAGGCCGTCGATCAGGCCCGGGTAGACGTGCCTTCCGGCCACGTCGACGACCCGCGCCCCGGCCGGCGCCGCGATGCTCGCGCCGATCGCGGCGATCCTGCCGTCGACGATCAGCACGTCGCCCTTCTCGAGCGCGGGGCCCGACACCGGCACCACGCGGCCGCCGCGCAGCAGCGTCGCTTCGCCGGCGGAGAGCGGGACCGCGGCGAGGGCCAGGAGCAGGCTCGTCAGCGCGCGCTTCACTGCGCACCTCCCGCCGCCGTCGCGGCGCTTCTCGCGGCGAGGTCCTGCGCGCGGTCGAAGCGCACGACGCCGTCGACCAGCGTCATCTCGACCCGGGCGTCGGGCGAGAAGGGGTGGGCGGAGAACACCGCGAGGTCCGCCTGCTTGCCGGCCTCGATCGAGCCGACCAGGTGGTCGACGCCGAGCTGCCAGGCGGGGTTCAGCGTGATCATCTTCAGCGCCTCCTGCTCCGGCACGCCGCCGTAGCGCACGGCCTTGGCCGCCTCCCAGTACAGCCGCCGCGCCAGCTCGTTGGAGTCCGAGTTGAGCGAGACGACGACGCCCTTCGAGTGCAGCACCGCCGCGTTGAAGGGGATCGCGTCGTGGGCCTCGAGCTTGAACGCCCACCAGTCGGAGAAGGTCGAGGCGCCGGCCCCGTGCTTCGCGATCTCGGAGGCGACCTTGTAGCCCTCCAGCACGTGCTGGAACGTGCGCACCTTGAAACCGAGCTCCTCGGCCAGGCCGATCAGCATCAGGATCTCGTCCGAGCGGTAGCAGTGGGCGTGGATCAGCACCTTGCCGTCGAGGATGTCGGCGATCGTCTCCAGTCGCAGGTCGCGCCGCGGCGGCACCGGCGCGATCGCGCCCCTGCCCGCCGCCTTCTTCTTCTCGTGCTGCTGCCACTCGCGGCGGTAGGCCTTCGCCTCCAGGAACGCCTCGCGGATCACCTCGGCGACGCCCATCCGGGTCGCCGGGTAGCGGCGCGGGCCGGGGGCGCTGAAGTTCGCGCGCTTGGGGTTCTCGCCGAGTGCGAACTTGATCCCGCGCGGCGCCTCGGCGAACACGAGCTGCGCCGGGTCGTCGACGCCCCAGCGCAGCTTGAGCACCGCGTTCTGGCCGCCGATCGCGTTGCACGAGCCGTGCAGCACGTTGATCGCGGTGACGCCGCCGGCGAGCTGGCGGTAGAGGTTCACGTCGCGGTGGTCGATCACGTCCGCGATCCGCACCTGCGCGGTGACCACGTCGGTGCACTCGTTGACGTTGTCCTCGATCGCCGCGTGCGAGTGGGCGTCGATGATGCCGGGCATCACGAAGCGGCCCGCGCCGTCGATCACCTTCGCGCCGGCGGGCACCGTCACGTCGGCGCCGACCGCGGCGATCCTGCCGTCGCGGATCAGCACCGTGGCCTTGTCGAGGTTGCCGGCCTTCGACACGGTGAGCACCGTGGCGCCGACGATCGCCGTCGTCTCGCCGGCGGCCGGCGCGGCCGCGAGCAGGGCGCAGAGCAGCAGGGCGTTCATCGCGCGACCTCCTCGCCGGCGCGCGGCCGGCCCTCGCCGCCGGGCGCGGCGGGCTTGTCCTCCGGTTCGAAGCGCTCTCCGTCGACGAACACCAGCTTCGCCTTCGTGTCCTTTGCGAACGGCTCGCCCGACCAGGCGACCAGGTTGGCCGCCTTGCCCGCCTCCAGGCTGCCCGTGCGGTCATCGATGCCGAGCGCCTCCGCGGCGCCCAGCGTGACCGCGCGCAGGGCGGCCTCCTGCGGCAGCCCGCGCTCGATCGCCTTGCGGATGCCGGCCACGAAATCGCGGCCGTGGGCGGAGACGAGGGCGAAGCGCAGGCCGGCCACGTGCAGCTTGCCGGGGTTGCGCTCGGCCGCCTCGATGTCGGCCTTCTCCTTCGCCTCGTCGGGCCCGCCGCCGAAGCTGAAGCCGGCCGCCCGCGGCGGGTCGTAGTTCGTGGTGACGAGCAGCGGCCGCCCGGCCTTCTTCAGCAGGTCGGCGACTTCCCACGCCTGCGGGACGCCGGCCAGGACGACCTTCACGCCGAACTCCTGGCCCAGCGCCAGCGCGCGGCGGACGTCGTTGAGGCGGCTACAGGTGACGATCAGGGGCAGGCGACCCGCGAGGACGTCCTGCCAGGCCCGCGCCGAGGCGTCGAAACGCGGGCGCTCCTTGCCGCGCGGGTCGCGCTCGTAGTCGTCCCACTGCGCCTGCTGGTGGCGGGCGTCGAGCAGCGCCTGGCGCGCCCACGCGACGGTGCCCATCAGCGAGGCCGGGTACTGGCGGCGCAGCGTCGACAGGTGCAGGTGCAGCGCCGCGGGCTGGCGCCACACCAGCGCCTCCGCCGTCTCGCCCGCCAGGTTGAGCAGCACGCTGCGCCCGCCGGCGATGCCGTCGGGCGCCACCACCAGCGCGGTGGTGATGCCGGCGTCCCGCGCCTTGAGCGCATCCGCCAGCTTCACGCGGTCGAGCACGTCCGCCTCCGCGGCCAGCGGGTCCGGGGCATTCGTGGCCGCGCCGCCCGGTCCGCCCGCGGGGCGGGCCGGCAGGCCGATGCCCGAGAAGGCGTCGATCAGGCCCGGGGTCAGGGTCAGGCCCGAGGCGTCGATCACCCGCGCGCCGGCCGGCACCGCGACGTCGGCGCCGACCGCCGCGATCACGCCGCCGCGCAGGAGCACGGTGGCCTTCTCGAGCGCCGGGCCCGAGACCGGCAGCACGCGGCCGCCGACCAGCGCGACGACGGGCTCGGCCGTGGCCGCCGGGGCCAGGGCCAGCAGCACGGCGAGAAACACGAATCTCATGCGTTTGCTCCTCAGGGGACCGGGACGGACGGCCTTCAGCGCGCCCGCACCGCGTGGGCGTAGGCGGCCGCAGCGCGCAGGGCGTACGACTCGAGCAGCCGGTCGTACGGCTCCTCGTGGATCGACAGCAGCAGCAGCGCGCCCAGCGTGCGCTGCGGCGTCGCCAGCGGCACCCGCAGCAGGGTGCCCGCCGAGAGCCGGAAGCCGAGGGCGGCTTCCGCCGTGGCGAGTTCCGCGGCGTCGAGCCGGGCCAGCGCCCCGCCGGCCAGCACGACCGGAGCGGGGCGGCCTGCCGCGCGCTCGAAGACGTCGCCGGCGGTGGCGACGACGCGCCCCCCGCCGTCTTCGCTCAGCACCAGCAGCCCGGCGGTGTAGCCGCCGACGCGCAGCGCTCCCTCCAGCAGCACCTGCTGCAGCGCCGCCGCCGGTTCGCCGGCGAACAGCGCCTGGTCGACCGCGACCAGCCGCTCCATCAGGGCGGCGTAGCGGCGCAGGTGCTCGTGGAGCTGCGCCTTGCGGATCACCGCGGCGGCCGAGAAGGCGACCGCCTTGGCGCGGTACAGGTCCTCGTCGCCGAAGGCCTGGACGCGGCCGCGGCCGAGGGCGAGCACGCCCAGCACCTGGCCCTCGACCAGCAGCGGGATGCCGGCCCACGAGCCGATCTCGCCGCAGCCGGGCAGCGGTGCGAAGCGCTCGTCGGCCGCCACGTCGGCCACCACGACCTCGCGGCGGGTGGCGCACACCTCGTCGACCAGCGCGCTGCGGAAGCGCTGGCCGAGCGCGAGGCCGGGCTCCTCGAAGCCGCGCACGGCGAAGGCGCGGAAGCTGGCGTCCGGCTCCTGCAGCAGCAGCGCGCAGGAGTCGTAGAGGACCAGCCGAGCGAGCTGCTTCAGCACCTCGCCGACCGTCTCCTCCAGGCTCTGCTGGCGGCCGATCGCCTCCAGGATCTCGCGCAGCGTCTCGGCCTCGAGCCGGCGCTCGCGCTCGACCTCGACGGTGCCGACCGGGTCGTGGCGCCGCCGCTCGCGGCCGATCTCCTCGCGCAGCGCGTCCAGCACCTCCGCGCGGTGGGCCTCCGTCAGCCCCACCAGGCGTCGCTCGACCTCGCGCAGCAGACGCTCCGTGTTCATGAAGAATCGCACGGATTCTAGCAGCCGGCCGCGCGATAGACTGCGGGAGCGCCGCGCCTTCGGAGGGCTAGCCTAACGGTAAGGCAGGAGCCTTGAAAGCTCCCGGGCCGCAAGGCCCTTGGGGGTTCGAATCCCTCGCCCTCCGCCAGATCATTCCGGAGTCGCGGCGACGCCTCACGGCGTCTCCGCGCTCCCTGGGTCTGGGCGGAGGAGCGCAGCGACGGAGCCCAGCGGCCCGAGCGCCGGGATTCACTCCCGGCGCGAGCCGCCTTCCTGGGCTACGTCGGACGACTCCGGCCTCCTCCGCCCCCGAACCCCCACGGGCATCCAGAATCGCAGGTTCATCGCGTTGAAGTCCACAAAATCGGGCGCCGGGGGACTATGATGCGCGGCAATTCTCGAGGAGGTCTGATGTTCCACATGCGGTCCGTTCGTTTGGTCGTGCTTCTGGCCCTCGTGGCGCTGCCCGCGACGAGCCTGTTCGCGCAGCAGACCGGCGCGATCAAGGGCACCGTCACCGCCACCGACGGCTCGGTGCTGCCCGGCGTCACCGTCGAGGCCCGCTCCGCGGTGCTGCCCAGCCCGCGCGTCACCGTCACCGGCGGCAACGGCGACTACCGCCTGCCGGCGCTGCCGCCGGGCGTCTACGACGTCAAGTTCGAGCTCTCCGGCATGGCGCCGGTGACCCGCAAGGTCACGGTCGCGCTGGCGCTCGAGACGACCGCCGACGCCAGGCTGAACCTGGCCGGCGTCGAGGAGTCGGTCACGGTCACGGCCGAGCTGACGCTCGTCGACAAGGACCGGCCGACGATCCAGGCCAACCTCTCGAACGACGAGATCTCCGGCCTCCCGGTCGGCCAGGAGTACCGCGACCTGCAGAAGCTGATCCCCGGCGTCCAGTACTCCGAGGACCTGGTCCGCGGGCCCTCGGCCGGCGGCTCCGGCCAGGACAACGTCTACCAGTTCGACGGCGTGAACGTCACGATGCCGCTGTTCGGCACGCTGTCGGCCGAGCCCTCCTCCCAGGACATCGCCCAGGTCACCGTGATCAAGGGCGGCGCCCAGGCGGTCGACTTCAACCGCGCCGGCGGCTTCCTGATCGACTCGGTCAGCAAGACCGGCACCAGCGAGTTCCACGGCGAGCTCAGCTTCGAGATGCAGAGCGCCGGCATGACGGGCGACCTGACCGCCGCCAGCGACTCGCGCTACGACGAGGACCGCTCGTGGCTGGCGGCCAGCCTCGGCGGCCCCGTGGTCAAGGACAAGCTGTACTTCTACGGCTCCTACTACCGGCCCGAGCGCAGCCGCGAGAACCGCGCCAACAACTACGGCGAGCTGCCGAAGTACGAGAGCGTCCGCAACGAGGGCTTCGGCAAGCTGACCTTCACGCCCAACCAGTCGGTGCTGCTCAACGCGACCTACCGCCACTCGAAGCGCGAGGACACCTCGAGCCTGTTCGGCGCCAGCTCCTCGGCGACGACCGGCACCGGCGACGAGTCGGTGCAGAAGATCCTGACCCTCGAGGGCTCGTGGGTCGTCAACTCGAAGAGCTACTTCACCGCCAACTACACGAACTACGCGCTGGAGACGCTGAGCCGTCCGGACTTCGAGTCGTCCGCGGTCCCGACCTCGGCGATCGGCGCCCGCCTCAACATCAACAGCCTCGACACCGAGGGCCGGCTGACGGTCCCGTCGCCGATCAGCGGCGCCACCGACTTCAACAACTTCGTCGCGCCGATCATCGCCCGCTACGGCTTCGACCGCGACGGCAGCAAGGTCGGCGGCGGCATCGTCGGCTACGGCGGCGAGTTCAACGACCAGGACTTCTTCCGCGACGCGCTGCAGCTCGGCTACAACATCACGGTCGGCTCGAGCCTGATCCACGACCTGCACTTCGGCTTCCAGTGGTCCGAGGACTCCGAGGAACTGGTCCGCAGCTCGAACGGCTGGGGCCTGATCTCGGTGCCCGGCGGCCGCCTCGCGCCGCCCGTCGCCGGCAACCCGCAGCGCGCGTACTACCAGGCCCGCTACCAGCAGCAGGGTACCGGCCAGGCCGCGCCGATCATCTCCTCGTACCGGACGTTCGACCTCGAGTTCAACGACACCATCCGCTGGAAGAAGTGGGCCTTCAACCTCGGCGTGCTGGCCAGCCAGGACACGCTGTACGGCCAGGGCCTGCGCGAGGACAGCTCCACGCTGTCGGGCTACGTCTCCGCCCCGGGCAACAAGTACGAGATGTACAAGATCCCGTTCAGCAAGATGATCCAGCCCCGGCTCGGCGTGACCTTCACCTACAACGACTCGGACACGATCTACGCGAGCTACGCGAAGTACAACCCGGCGGCCTCGTCGCTGCCGCGCGCGGCCTCGTGGGACCGCAACCTGATCGGCACCTTCGTCGACGCCTTCTTCGACCAGAACGGCGTGCTGTTCGCGGCCGTCCCGGTCGGCTCCTCCTCGGGCAAGCTGTTCGTCGAGGACATGACGCCGCGCACGGTCAACGAGTTCCTGATCGGCACCTCGAAGCAGTTCAACCAGAACTTCTCGGGCCGCCTCTACGGCCGTCACCGCCGCGGCTCGCATTTCTGGGAGGACACCAACAACAACGCCCGCGTCGCGTTCAACCCACCGGCCGGCATCCCGCGCGAGCTCTACATCGCCGACCTCGACGCCCGGCGCGCCCAGATCGGCAGCGGCTCCTCCTACGTGATCGCGGAGCTCGACGGCGCCTACACCCGCTTCAACGAGGTGACGCTGGAGGCCGAGTGGCGTGACGCCAAGACCGTGGTCCGCGGCTCCTACACGTGGAGCGAGTACTACGGCAACTTCGACCAGGACAACTCGACGACGGGCAACGACGCCAACATCTTCATCGGCTCGTCGAACATCGCCGACGCGGCCGGCCGCCAGCTCTGGGACTTCAAGGACGGCACGCTGCGCGGCGACCGCCCGCACCTGCTGAAGGTGTTCGGCTACCGCACGCTGCCGTGGAACGGCATCGTCGGCCTCTTCACGGTGTTCCAGTCGGGCCAGCCGTGGGAGACCTGGAGCTACGAGCCGTACCGCGCGCTGACCACCTCGACCAGCTCGACCAACCGTTACGCGGAGAAGGCCGGCTCCCGCCGCTCCGACTCGCACTTCCAGATCGACCTGAAGTACATCCAGAACTTCAAGGTCGGCGGCCGCGCCAACCTGGCGCTCACGGCCGAGCTGTTCAACGTGTTCGACAACCAGACGGGGTACAACATCGACCCCATCTTCAACAGCTCGCAGTTCGGACAGCCGCGCAGCTACTACGCCCCGCGGCGGCTGCAGATGACCGGCGCGTTCACGTTCTAGTCGCGCGCTCGTGGCCCCGCGGGGCCACGGTCGTCGTGACTTTCCGGGCCCGGCGGGCAACCGCCGGGCCCGTTTTCATTAAGATGGGCGGGAATGGACCGGCTCGCCCGCTTCGCGTGGTTCACGCTCGCCTACAACATCGCGGTGATCCTGTGGGGCGCCGTCGTGCGCGCGACGGGGTCCGGCGCCGGCTGCGGGGCGCACTGGCCGCTGTGCAACGGCGAGGTGGTGCCGCGGGCCCCCGCCTTCGAGACGCTCGTCGAGTTCTCCCACCGCGCCACCTCCGGCATCGCCCTGCTCTTCGTGGTGGCACTGCTGGTCGGCGCCTGGCGCTCGCGGCCGCCGGGCTCGCCGACGCGGCGCGGCGCGGTGGCCTCGATGGTGCTGATGCTGACCGAGGCCGGCGTCGGCGCGGGGCTCGTGCTGTTCCAGCTCGTCGCCGACAACCAGTCCGTGGCCCGCGCGCTGTTCATGGCCGTGCACCTCGTCAACACCTTCTTCCTGCTGGCCGCGCTGACGCTGACGGCGCACTGGGCGTCCGGCGGGCGGGCCGTGGCCTTGCGCGGCCGGCCCGGCTCCAGCCTCTACCTGTGGACGATCGCGGGCCTGGTGGTGGCCGGGATGAGCGGCGCGGTGGCGGCGCTCGGCGACACGCTGTTTCCGTCGATGACGCTGGAGCAGGCGCTGGCCACCGAGGCCTCGGCCACCGCCCACGCCCTGATCCGCTTGCGCGTGCTGCATCCGATGCTGTCGCTGGCGGCCGCCGTGCTGGTCGCGGTCGCGGCCTGGAGACTGCTGGACGCCTCGCCCGCCTCCCGGTTGTGGGCCATCGCCTCGTTCGGCCTGTGCGCGCTGCAGCTCGCCGTCGGCGTCGTCAACGTGCTGCTGATGGCGCCGGTGTGGCTGCAGATCGTCCACCTGCTGGTCGCCGACCTGCTCTGGATCGCCGCGGTGCTGCTCGGCGCCCACGCTTTCGCGGTGGAGGAACGGCCCTGAGCGCGCGCGCCGTCCTGCTCGGCTTCGCCGCCCTCGCCCTCGGCTGCGCGTCCGCGTCTTCCGGCCCTGCGCCCGCGGCCCCGGAGCGCCCGTGGCCCGTCCGCCCCGAGGAGCGCTCGGGAAGCTGGGACGACGGCGCCCCGTGGCGGGCGCAGGTCGCCTGGATCGACCTGCGCGACCCGCGGGTCTCCTTCCACGTGCCGGCGCCACTCGCTCCGGGTTCGCCTGACGGCGCCGAGGCTCGCCTGCTGCCGCTGGACCAGTGGGCGGAGGCCGCGAAGCTCGACCTCGCGATCAACGCCAATTTCTTCGCGCGGCTGCCCGGCGCCGTCGAGCCGCTGCTGGGCTGGACCGAGGGGGAGTGGGTCGACCTGGTCGGCGTCTCGATCTCGGAGGGCAAGGTGGTCTCGCCGCCGCGCGAGCGGCCCGCGTCTTTCCCGAAGCCGGGCTTCAACGCGACGCCGCCGGCCGACGCCATCCCTTCCCGCGCGCCGGGCACCGGGCTGGACCCGGCGCTGCTGCTGCGCGAAACGCGGCACGGCGCCGCTGGCGCGGGCGCCTGTCCCTGCGAGGCGACCGTCGCGTATCCCGGTCCGGACGACCTGAAGGGCGTCACCGAGGCCGTTGCGGGCTACGGCGCGGGGGCCCGCTTCCAGGGCACGCTGCTGGTCGAAGCGGGCGTCAACCGCGGCTCCACCGCCCGCGTGCAGTGGGACAAGCGCCATCCGCGCACCGCGGTCGGCGTCAGCCGCGACGGCGCGACGCTGGTCGTGGTCGTGCTCGACGGGCGCCAGCCCGGCTGGAGCGCGGGCGCCACGCTGCCCGAGCTGGCGCGGGTGCTGATCGAGGCCGGAGCCTGGGACGCCGTCGCCCTCGACGGCGGCGGATCCTCCGCGTTGTGGCTGCGCGGCGAAAGCGAGGCCGAGGGCTCCATTCGCACCCGGCCCAGCGACGGCCGCGTGCGAGCGGTGGGCAACGCGCTCGGCGTGCGCGTCGAGCGCGCGGGGCCCGCGCGACGCTGAACGCCGCGCTGCGGCGCGTCGTGGCGCTGCCGGCCCCGGACGCGGCCCGCGCGCTGCTCGGCCACGTGCTGGTTCGCCGCCTGCCCCGGGGCCGCGAGCTGCGGGCCCGCATCGTCGAGACCGAGGCCTACCTGCCGGCCGGCGATCCCGCGGCCCACGTGTACCGCGGTCCCACGCCGCGCAACGCGCCGCTCTACGGCCCGACCGGCAGCGTCTACGTCTACCTCGTCTACGGCGTCCACCACTGCCTGAACGTGGCGGTCGACGCGGAAGGGGTGCCTGGCTGCGTGCTGATCCGCGCCGCCGAACCGCTGTCGCCGGAACTCGCGCCCGGCGCGCTCTCGGGTCCGGGTCGGCTGTGCCGTGCGCTGTCCCTCGACACCCGCCACTCCGGATCGCACCTGTGGCGTGACGATGCGCCGCTGACGCTCGTCGCGGGCCGCGCGCCGCGGACGGTCGTCGCCGCGCGCCGCGTCGGCCTGCGGGTCGGCGTCGAGGCCCTTCTGCGCTTCTGCGACGCCGAGTCGCCGGCGGTCTCGCGGCCGCGCCCGCCCGGCATGGCCCTTGCGAAAGAAAGAGGCGAACCGAAGCAGGAGGCCTCGAAGTGAAGAAGACGATGTTCGTGACGCTCGCCGCGCTGACGCTCGGAGGTGCCGCATTCGCGGGCTGGAAGCTGACCCGCCGCAACGGCGCCCGCGCCCTGCCCCGCCGCGCCGCCTGAAGCGTTCCCCCGTCGCTGTGGCGTCGTCGCCGCGCGTGTGGCGACGACGCCACGGGGATCACCAGGGCGTGAATGCAGATGTTCCGTGATTCTGCGATCATGATCTCATGAGAGCGACGCTGACCATGACGGACCGGGGGGTCGTGACCCTTCCGGCTCGGCTGCGCAAGGCGCTGGCGCTGAAGCCGGACGAGCCGCTGATCGCCGAGGTCACTGCCCAGGGCCTGCTGTTGCGACCCGCCGTCACGCTGCCGATCGAGGTCTACGACGCCGCGCGCCTCGCCGAGTTCGAGTCAGAGGAGGCGGACCTCGCGAAGGTCCTCGCGCGCAAGAAGCGGCGCTGAGCTCTCGCTTGCGGGTCTTCCTCGACGCCAACGTGCTGTTCTCGGCGGCGGCTCACGACGGCGCCGCGCGTGAACTCTGCAGGCGACTCCACGTCGCGGGACACGAGCTGGTCGCCGACGCCTTCGTGATCGAGGAAGCGCGCCGCAACCTCGCCGCGAAGGTCGGGGGGGCGACGGCCTGGGAGGCCATCCGCGCCCTGCTTGCCGAGACGCCGGCAGCGACCGCAGACCAGCGTCTTCCTCCCGAGGCGTCGGGCCTTGCAGAGAAGGATCGCCCGGTACTCGTCGCAGCGATCGTGCACCGCTGCGACTACCTGGTCACGGGTGATCGCACCCATTTCGGATTCCTGTTCGGGAGAAGGGTCGGCGGCGTCCGCGTCGCGTCGCTGCGTCAGCTCGCCGAGGCCCTGCTCCGCTGATGAGCCGGGCTCAGCGGCGGGGTAGCGTCGCCAGCCGCTCGTAGAGGATCGCCGCCGAGCGCATCACCTTCTTCCAGTCGCCGAGGTGCAGGCTCTCGTTCTCCGAGTGCGCGGCCGAAGGCGGGTCCTCCACGCCCATCAGCACGCAGGGCGCGCCCAGCGCGTCGGCGAACGGCTTGACGAAGCCGATCGCGCCGCCCGCGCCCATCAGCACGGGCTCCTTGCCGAAGCCCTCGCGCAGGGCGGAGATCGCCGCCTCGAACGCGGGGCCCTCGGGCTCGCAGCTCCACGCCGACGAGGCGCGCACGAAGCGGGTCGTCACCTGGACGCCGAAGGGCGGGTCCTGGGTCAGCGCGCGCGCCAGCGCCTTCGCCGCCTTCTTCCCGTCCATGCCGGCGACGGTGCGCAGCGACAGCCGCGCGCGCGCCGCCTCGATGATCTGGTTCGAGGAGCCGGCGATCGGCCGCGCCTCGAACGCGATCACCGTCAGCGACGGCCGGAACCACAGCTTCTCGTAGGGCGTCGCCTTCGGGTCGCCCCACAACTTCACGCCCTTGAGCAGGCCGGCCTCGCGGCGGAAGCGGCGCTCGTCGAACGGCAGCGCGTCCATCCGCGCGCGCTCCTTCTTCGTCGGGCGCGGCACGCCGTCCATCAGGCCCGGCACGTCGAGCGAGCCGTCGGCGCGGGAGAGCCGCGCCAGCAGCCGCGCCAGCACCTGCACGGGGTCGGGCACCGGGCCGCCCCACATGCCGCTGTGGACGGGCTGCTCGAGCGCCCGCACCTCGACGTCGACCTGGGTCACGCCGCGCAGGCGGTAGGTGAGCGCGGGCACGCCGGTGTCGAAGTTGGAGGTGTCGGAGAGCACCAGCACGTCGGCGTCGAGGCGCGAGGCGTAGCGCTCGAGGAACTGCGGCAGGTGGGTGGAGCCGGTCTCCTCTTCGCCTTCGATCAGCACCTTGACGTTGAGCGGCAGCGCGCCGTGCTGTTCCACCCACGCGGCCAGCGCCGCGACGTGGGCGAGGAAGCCGCCCTTGTCGTCGGCGGCGCCGCGGCCGTAGAGCCGGCCCTTGCGCTCGACGGGTTCGAACGGCGGCGACAGCCACTTCTCGGGCCGGCCCGGCGGCACCACGTCGTGGTGGCCGTAGACGAGCACCGTCGGTTTGCCGGGGGCGTGCATCCAGTCGGCGTACACGTACGGCGGAACGCCGTCGATCTCGAGCAGCTCGACGTTGTCGAAGCCGCACTTGCGAAGCAGGGCGGCCGTGGCCTGCGCGGATTCGCGCATGGGTTCGGGAGGGAAGCCGGCGGCGGAGACGCCGGGGATGCGGACGAGGTCGCACAGCGTGGACGTCCAGTCGTCGAAGCGGCGATCGAGATGGGCGAGCACGGCTTTGAGGGCGGGGGAGTGATTGATGCGTGCCATGAAGGGGAGCGTACCGCCAGAACCCGACCGGCGCAGCCCGGCCGCCCGTGCGCGGTCGGGTACCGCGGCGCACCGCCCCGACTGCGGAGCGGCGAGTGCCGCGCTCCGTTGCCCCGACCGTGCGCCGGTCGCTTGCCGTGGCGCATCGCCCCGACCGGCGATAGCCCGCCCCGTCCGTTCCAGTCGCGCCGTTTCGCTTCGACGTCGGCTCACGGTTCGACCCGGCGCTCCGCTGCTCAACCCGGCGGAGCGTTCGTTCGACGTCAGCGCGCGGCGGTACCCGGCCGCGCGCGGTTCGACTGGGCGCTCCGACTGCAAACGCCGGAGCGACGGTTCGAAAACGGGCGTGAGGGTGGGTCAGCGCCCCTTGCGGGTCTCTTCCCACAGCCAGCGTGCGGCTTCGACGGGGGTGTGCTTGTCCTCGTCGCGGTCGACCATCAGGTTCGCCAGGCGCATGAGATCGACCGGGATGCGGCCCACCAGCGGCGCGAGCGCCCGCACGACCCGGGCGTCGCCGGCGGCGCGAGGCGAGAGCAGCAGCACGGCGTCGTAGGGAGGAAACGCCTGCTGCGGGTCGGAGAGCACGGCCAGGTCGAAGGCCGCGATCCGCCCGTCGCTCGAGAAGGCGGTGATGACGTCCACGTGGCCCTGGCGCACGGCGTCGTACATGAAGGTGGAGTCGAAGCTGACCCGCCCGGCGAAGTCGAGGCCGTACGTGCGGCGCAAGCGCTGCCACTCGGGGCGGTGGAAGAACTCGTAGTCGCTCCCCAGCTTGAGGCGCGGGGCCGCGCCGGCCAGGTCGGCCACGCTGCGCACGTTCAACTCGCGGGCGTGGTCGCGGCGCATGGCCAGCGCATAGGTGTTCTCGAAGCCCAGCGCGCCCAGTTGCCGGATGCCGTGCTCGCGGGCCAGCCAGGCCGCGGTCTGGGCCTCGACCCGCCAGCCCGCCTCGGGCTCCGGGCGCCGCATGTAGTTGGCCCAGATGGTGCCCGTGTAGTCGACGTAGACGTCGAGGTCGCCGTTGCGGAGGGCGTCGAAGGCCACGGTCGAGCCCAGGCTGTCCACGCGCTCCACCGGCAGGGCGGCAGCCTCCAGCCGCGCCCGCAGCAGCGCGGCCAGGATGTACTGCTCGGTGAACGTCTTGCTGCCCACCCGCAGGGGAGCGCTCGCGGCGGGCTCCGACGGCTCGACGCTGCCGCCCGGCTCGTCCTCCGCGGCCCGGTACGCTCCCGCCGCGCCAGGCGCTCCCGAGAACAGGCGCGGCGCGAGGGCCCCGCCTCCGAAGACGATCGCCAGCCCGACGAGGGCGCCCCACTGGCGGGCCCGGCTGCGGCGGACGATGCCCCTCTCGAGCCCGGACAGCAGCAGGTCGAGCGTGACCGCCAGGCTTGCGGCCGCCCCGCAGCCCACCAGCACCGCGGTCCAGTTGCGGGTCTGCAGCCCCGCGAAGATGTAGTTGCCGAGGCTCGGCTGGCCCACGGGGGTGCTCAGCGTGGCCACTCCCACCACCCAGACGGTCGCGGTGCGGATGCCGGCCACGATCACCGGGAGCGCCAGCGGCAGCTCGACCTGTAGCAGCACCTGGAGCGGCGTCATGCCGACGCCCACCGCGGCCTCGCGCACGGCCGGGTCGACCTCCAGGATGCCGGTGACGGCGTTCTGCAGGATCGGCAGCACGCTGTAGAGCACGAGCGCCAGCAGCGCCGGCCAGAACCCGAAGGCCCCCAGCAGCGGGACCATGAGCGCCAGCAGCGCCAGGCTGGGAACCGCCTGGACGACCCCGGCCACCGCCAGCACGGGCCAGCGCAGGCGCACCACGCGGACGAGGACCAGGGCCAGAGGAAGGCTGATCGCGAGCCCGAGCCCCAGGGCGACGGCGCTGATCACGATGTGCTCGCCGAACAGCGACGGCAGCCGGGCGAGCTGCAACCGCAGGTTCTCGCTCACGGGGCGCCGTGCGCCAGCGCCTCGAGCCGCTCGATCTGGCGCCGGGGCGTGGCCATCAGCTCGGCGACGACGGGCCGGGCCGGCGCGTTGAGCAGTTCGGCGGGAGGACCGACCTGGACCAGCTCGCCGTCCTGCAGCAGGGCGATGCGGTCCGCCAGCAGCAGCGCCTCGGTGACGTCGTGGGTGACCATCACGGTGGTGAGGCCCAGGTCGCGATGGATGCGGGCGTACTCGGCCTGCAGGCGGTCGCGCGTCATCGGGTCCAGCGCCCCGAACGGCTCGTCGAGCAGCATGATCTGCGGGCGGGCCGCCAGCGCCCGCGCCACGCCGACGCGCTGCTGCTGGCCGCCGGACAGGTGGCGGGGGAACCTCCCGCGGAACTCGGCGGGCGGCAGCCCCAGCAGCTCGAGCAGCTCGTCCGTGCGCTCGGCGATCTGCCCCGCGCCCCAGCCGAGCAGGCGCGGGACGACGCCGACGTTCTCGGCGAGCGTCATGTGCGGAAACAGGCCGAAGCGCTGGAAGACGTAGCCGATCGAACGCCGCAGGCGGACGGCGTCGAGCGAGTGCACGTCCCGGCCGTCGATCAGGACCCGGCCGCTGTCGGCGTCCAGCAGCCGGTTGACGAGCTTGAGGGTCGTCGTCTTGCCGCAGCCGGAGGGCCCCAAAAGCACCAGGAACTCGCCCGCCGGGACCTCGAGGCTGAGGCTCCGCAGCGCGAAGGCGCCGGCGCCGTAGCTCCGGCAGACGTCCTCGAAGCGGATCATGCCTCGACGAGCAGGGACTCCGGCACCGGCTTCAGCTTGGTGAGGACCATGGCCATGTAGTACAGGGGGCGGCCGTCGATGCCGATGCGGTGACGGTAGCGGCGGCTGGCCTCGAGCCGCGCGTACTGCTCGTCGATCATGCGGCGGATCAGGGCCGCGAACCCGTGCGTGTAGCGCGGCTCGAGGAAGTCGGCCTTGATGTTGAAGGCCAGCAGGCCCCCGTCGGACACGAACTCGACGGCATTCCAGTACAACCGCGGCGGAATGTCGCCGAAGCCCAGCGCCGCCACGCAGGTGAGCGCGTTCGCCGCGAAGCGGCTCAGCCGCTGCCGCGTTTCGGCCGCCACGTCCAGCAGGTCGGCCGCCAGGTAGTCCTCGTACGCACCCGGCCGATCTCTCAGCGCGGCTTCGCGAGCCTCCTCCAGGATGTCGACTCCCAGCGCGTGCGGCATGCCGTACTCGCGCAGGCGCTCGGCCACGATGCCGTTCCCGGCCCCCAGGTCGAGGACGCGCAGGCTGTCGCCGTCGAGGCCGGCCTCGCGCCGCACTTCGTCCAGCAACGCCACGACGCGCGAGGGCGAACGGCATTCGAGCAGGCCGTAGAAGAGGTGCTCGTAGAGCCCCGGGCGACGGTAGATCTCGCCGTAGTCGTGGAAGCGCAGCCGCTTCCACTCGCCGTCCTCGAGGATCTCGCACCACTCCTCGGCCTGGCTCAGGCGACCCGTTCCGTCGGCTTCGGGGAAGCGCACCCGGGCCTCCCACTCGGGCTTCCTGAAGTTTCGGGTCGTGGGGGTGCGATGCGGGGATGCGCCGGAAACGGCTGCTTCCATGAGTAGCTCCTTGCCGGAGCCGCCACGAAGGAGGCGGCTCGGCTCGATGCGCTCACGGACGGCCGCTTGTCAGCCACCGACCGAGAACACGAGTTGGACGACCGAATGCGCTCAGATCCGGATGGGGTTCCTCCGACCAGGGGCGACGCTGCGCACCTTCTCAAAGCCGGGCGCCGGGTGCAAGCCGTAGGATCCCCCCATGACGACCTTCACGTTCACTCCGATCGCCTTCGTTCGCACGCCGTACGCCGACACCGCGCAGGTGCCGAAGGGGTGCGGGGCGCAGCACGAGGCGGAGGGAGTGATCGAGGTCGAGCGGGCGCTCGAGGCGGGGCTTGGCGACATCGAGGGGTTTTCGCACCTGTTCGTGATCTGGGTGTTCGATCGCTCGCCCGGCGTGGAACTGTTCGGTATCGCGCCGACCGACGATCGGCCGCACGGCGTGTTCGCCACCCGCTCGCCGAAGCGGCCCAACCCGATCGGGCTCACCGTCGTCGAACTGCTCGGGCGCGAGGGGTGCCGGCTCCGTGTGCGCGGCGTCGACATGCTCGACGGCACGCCGGTGCTCGACCTCAAGCCGTACCTGTCCAGCGTCGATCCGCAGAAACTGCGGCGAGGCTGGCTGGCCGAGGCGGAAGCGCGCCGCCGCGGCTGAGAGCCGGGGGCGCCGAAAGGCGTTGCGGAAACCCACGCCGCGGCCGACCTTGTCCGATGAGAGGGGGCAACCCATGAAGCGTCTTGCCACTGTCGCCGCCGCGCTCGCGACGGCCTCGATCCCCTTCACCGTCCTGGCCCAGGAGGTGGCACCGGCCAACCCGGCTGCGCCGGACGCCGTGGCCTCGGCGATCGGCCAGGTCGTCTACCAGCGCTACTGCGGCGCCTGCCACGGCACGACGGGGCGCGGTGACGGGCCGCTGGCCCCGGAACTGCGGACGAAGGTCGTCGACCTCACGCGGCTGGCCGCCAACAACGGCGGGAAGTTCCCGTTCTTCAAGGTCGTCCGGGTGATCGACGGCCGCAGTGGCGCCAAGGGGCACGGGTCCGCCGACATGCCGGTGTGGGGCGAGATCTTCCCGAAGACCCAGGGCGCCCAGGCCCCGGACCCCGAGACCGCGGTGGCCCGGATGACCCACTACCTGTGGTCGATCCAGGAGCCGCCCGCCCCGGCCTCGTTCGAACCCGCCCGCAAGTAAGGCGCCCGCTGCGGCCCCGGCCCCGCGAGGGCGGCCCCGCCGCCCCGCGGGCTCCGTGTGTCCGCGCCCCGTCGCGCCGGCGCGCTAAACTCCCCGCGGCGACACGGAGGTCCTCTTCATGAAGCGAGACGCATTCGGCGCGCGCGGCGCGCTCTCCACCCCGGCTGGCGAGGTCACGATCTACCGGCTCCCGGCGCTCGAGAAGAGCGGCGTGGCTTCGAACCTGGCGCGGCTGCCGTACGCGATCCGCGTGCTGCTGGAGGCGGTGCTGCGCAACGTCGACGGCGAGCTGGTGAGCGAGGACGACGTGCGCCGGCTGGCCGCCTGGAACGCGCCGAAGCCCGCCGACGTCGAGCTGCCGTACATGCCCGCCCGCGTCATCCTGCAGGACTTCACGGGCGTGCCCGCGGTCGTCGATCTCGCCTCGATGCGCGGCGCGGTGAAGCGCCTCGGCGCCGACCCGGCGCGGATCAACCCGCTGGTGCCGGTCGACCTCGTGATCGACCACTCGGTGCAGGTCGACGAGTTCGCCTCGCCCGAGGCGCTCGAGCGCAACGTGACGATCGAGTTCGAGCGCAACGGCGAGCGCTACGAGTTCCTGCGCTGGGGGGCCAAGGCGTTCCGCAACTTCCGGGTGGTGCCGCCGGCGATGGGCATCGTGCACCAGGTCAACCTCGAGTTCCTGGCCCGCGGCGTGCTGACGAAGCAGGAGGACGGCGCGACGCTCGCCTTCCCCGACACCCTGGTCGGCACCGACTCCCACACCACGATGATCAACGGCCTCGGCGTGCTGGGCTGGGGCGTCGGCGGCATCGAGGCCGAGGCCGTGATGCTCGGCCAGCCGCTCTACATGGTCACCCCGCAGGTGGTCGGCATGAAGCTCTCGGGCCGGCTGAAGGAGGGCGTCACCGCCACCGACCTGGTGCTGACCGTGACCCAGATGCTGCGCAAGAAGGGCGTGGTCGAGAAGTTCGTCGAGTTCTACGGCCCCGGCCTCGACGGCATGTCGCTGGCCGACCGGGCGACGATCGCCAACATGGCGCCCGAGTACGGCGCCACCTGCGGCTTCTTCCCGGTCGACGACGAGACGCTGCGCTACCTGCGCCGCACCGGCCGGCCGGCGGCCGACGTCGACCTCGTCGAGCGCTACTGCAAGGAGCAGGGGCTGTTCCGCACGGCGGGCTCGCCCGACCCGGTGTTCTCCGACACCCTCGAGCTCGACATGTCGACGGTCGAGCCGAGCCTGGCCGGCCCCAAGCGCCCGCAGGACCGCGTCGCGCTGTCGGCGATGAAGGACAGCTTCCGCAAGGCGCTCACGGCGCCCGTCAAGGAGCGCGGCTTCGGCCTCGCCGAGGGCGACCTCTCTCGCAGCGCGAAGGTCAGCTTCCGCGGCGAGGGCGAGCTGAAGCACGGCGCGGTGGTGATCGCCGCGATCACCTCGTGCACCAACACCTCGAACCCGTCGGTGCTGCTCGGCGCCGGCCTCGTCGCGAAGAAGGCCGCGGCGAAGGGGCTCAAGGTGCCCGGCTACGTGAAGACCTCGCTGGCCCCGGGCTCGCGCGTCGTGACCGAGTACCTGCAGAAGTCGAACCTGTTGCCTGAACTCGAGAAGCTCGGGTTTCACGTCGTGGGATACGGTTGCACGACGTGCATCGGCAACTCGGGACCGCTGCCGCCGCCCGTCAGCCAGGCCGTCAACGACGGCAAGCTGGTGGTTTCCGCCGTGCTCTCCGGCAACCGCAACTTCGAGGGCCGGGTGAACCCGGACGTGAAGGCCAACTACCTGGCCTCGCCGCCGCTGGTGGTCGCCTACGCGCTGGCCGGCACCACGGACATCGACCTGCAGAAGGAGCCGATCGGCAAGGGCAGCGACGGCCAGCCGGTGATGCTCGCGGACATCTGGCCGACGCAAGGAGAGATCGCCGCGGCCGAGGAGGCGATCACCGGCGAGATGTTCGCGCAGACCTACGGCAACGTCTTCGACGGCAACCCGACCTGGAACGCGGTCAAGGTGCCCGCGGGCGACCTGTTCACGTTCCGCGACGAGTCGACCTACATCCAGGACCCGCCGTTCTTCCAGGGGCTCACGCTGGAGCCGCCGCCGGTGTCCGACATCGTCGGCGCCCACGTGCTCGCGGTGCTCGGCGACTCGGTCACCACCGACCACATCTCGCCGGCCGGCGACATCGCGCTGAAGAGCCCGGCGGGCGAGTTCCTCAAGGCGCGCGGGGTCGAGAAGAAGGACTTCAACTCCTACGGCTCGCGCCGCGGCAACGACCGCGTGATGGTGCGCGGCACCTTCGCCAACATCCGGCTCAAGAACCTGATGCTGGGCGGCGTCGAGGGCGGCCTCACGATCCACGTGCCGACGGGCGACCAGCTCCCGATCTACGACGCGGCCGAGCGCTACAAGGCGGCCGGCACCCCGCTCGTGATCCTGGCCGGCAAGGAGTACGGCTCGGGCAGCTCGCGCGACTGGGCGGCCAAGGGCACGCTGCTGCTGGGCGTCAAGGCGGTGATTGCCGAGAGCTTCGAGCGCATCCACCGCTCCAACCTGGTCGGCATGGGCATCCTGCCGCTGGTGTTCAAGGACGGGCAGAACGCCGAGGCGCTGGGACTCACCGGCCGCGAGAAGCTGTCGCTGCGCGGCTTCGCCGGCGGCGACGTCCGGCCGCGGCAGGACGTGGTCGTCGAGGTCGAGAAGGCGGACGGCGCGATGTCGAGCTTCACCGCCACGCTGCGCCTCGACACCGCGGTCGAGATCGGCTACTGGCGCAACGGCGGCATCCTCCACACGGTGCTGCGCAAGATGTTGAAGGGTTAGGCAAACCGGGTCGGCGGTGGAACAATGCCGCCGCCCCTCCATGGAGGCCTGAAGGCCGTGTCGAAACTCAAGCTGATCCCGCTCGCCGGCGGGGACGCCCGCGAGCTCGAGACCGCCGTCGTCGTCGGCCGCGACCCGGGCTGCGACTGGGTCGTCGCCGACGGTTCCGTGTCGCGCCGCCACGCGCGCCTCGAGCCGCGCGGCGACGGCTGGGCGGTGATCGACCAGGGCAGCGCGAACGGGACGTTCCTCGGCGCGCAGAAGGTCGTGGACGCCGCGCTGGAGAACGGCCAGGAACTGCGCTTCGGCAACGTCGGCTTCCGCGTCGAGCTGCCGCTGCCCGCGGGGAGCGACGCGACGATCGTGCAGACGATCCAGTTGCCGACGTTCGACCCGCGCCCGCCGGCGCCCGCGGCGCCGCCGCCTCCGCTGGCGGCCCCGCCGCCCCCGCCTCGCCCCGCGGCCCCGCCGCCTCCTCCGCCCCCGCCGCCGCGGGCCGCGGGCCCGGTGCCTCCTCCGCCCCCGCCGCGCGCGGTCGGGGGGCCCGTGCTGCCGCCGCCCCCGCCCGCGGGTGGAGGCGGAGCGAAGAAGGCGATGGCGTGGGCGGCCGGCGGCTGCGGCTGCCTCCTGATCCTGTTCGGCATGGCCGCGCTCGGGCTGATGCTGATGGCGGGGTCGTGTGGCGACTCGGCCACGCCGCCGGCTCCGGGCGCCTCCCCCGCCCCGGCGTCGCAGGACGGCAGCACCGCGCCGGCGATGATGAAGATCACCGACGAAGGGCTCAAGGCCGGCGTCGCGGGCGACGCGGTCACCGTCGACTTCGCCTACGTGGCGACCGGCTTCGCGACGCGAGCCGAGGGCGGCGGTTACCGGATCCAGTTGCAGGCCGACGTGACCACCTTCGGTCCCGACGGCAGCAAGATCGAAAGCCTGTCGCAGGACGCCTTCCACGTCGCCGACGAGGTGGTGCCGCAGCAGCCGGACACGTACCGCTTCAGCGGCCAGCTCACGATCGCGGCGGGGGCGGCCGGCGGTCGCTACCACCTGCAGATCGACGTCACCGACCGGCTGTCGGGGACGCGCGCGACCAAGCGCTCCGCCTTCGATCTCGAGGGCTGAAGCCGCAATGCTGCTCGGCCTGCTGATCGGGCTCACCTTCGTCACGCCGCTGGTGTTCTTCTACGTTCTGGTCATCAAAGGCGTCGACCGCTACGAGCCCGAGCCATGGTGGCTGCTGACTGCGGCCTTCCTGTGGGGCGCGTTCGCCTCGACGGCGCTGGCCATCGTCGGCAACGGCCTCGGCGACGCGGTGTTCACGGCGGCGCTGGGCCAGGGCAACCCGCTGATCGAGGGCGCCACCGCGTCGATCGTGGCGCCTCTCGTCGAGGAGTCGACCAAGGGTCTCGGCCTGCTGCTGCTGCTCGCGGTCTCGCTGCTGTGGCTGCACGAGGTCGACGGCCCGCTCGACGGCGTCATCTACGGCGGCGTCGTCGGCCTCGGCTTCACGTTCACCGAGGACATCCTCTACATCTCGCGCCACACGGCCGAGCACGGCGTGGCCGGCGGCTTCGTGCTGCTGGTGCTGCGCACGGTGCTGGCCGGACTCGGGCACGCCAGCTTCACGGCGATGACCGGCCTCGGCATCGGCATCGCGGTGGTCGCCCGCAACCCGCTGCTGCGGATCGCCGCGCCGATCGCCGGCTGGTGCCTCGCGGTGCTGCTGCACGGCATCCACAACGGCCTGGTCAGCTTCTTCGGCGGCGCCGGCCTGGTCGTCAAGCTGCTGTTCTTCTGGCTCGTCGACATCCTCTTCTTCGTGCTGCTGTTCGCCCTCGCGCTGCGCGACCGCCGCCTCGTGCGCGAGCAGCTCGCGCCCGAGGTGGGGGTGATCCTGCACGAGCTGGAGCTCGAGAACGTCACCCGCTTCAAGATGCTGCTGCCGCTGTGGAACACCATCGCGCTGTGGGGCGACGGGCTCGCGGGCTACCGGCAGCGCCGCGCCAAGCAGCTCGCGCTGATCGAGCTGGCCTTCGCCAAGGATCGCGCCCAGCGCGACCCTGAAGACGCGGAGAAGGCGGCCCGGGAAGCCGAACTCCGCCGCCAGATCGACGGCCACAACGCCGCAGGCGTGTTCGTCGGGACCTGAGGGTCGATCGGGTTCGGGGGTTGCGGTCCCCTGGGGCCTACGCCCCGCGGGCGTCGAAGGCGGCGGCCGTCTCCGGGTACATGCGGCGGGCGTACTCGAGTTCGGGCTTCATCTGGCCGAGCAGCATCAGCCCGTACATGTGGAAGTCGCCCATCAGCGACCACACGGGGTGGCGGAAGGTCGCCGGCCGGTTGCGCTCGAACACGAGGTGGCCGAGCCACGCGAAGCTGTAGCCCGCGACCGGCGCCGCGAACATCCAGACGGGCGTGGTCAGGATCGCGCCGGCGGCGATCGCGATCACGAAGGTGGTGCCGACCGCGTGCAGCACCCGGTTCAGCGGGTGGAGGTGCTGCGAGACGTAGTACGGCCAGAACTCGCGGTAGCTGGAGGGCCGGCCCGAACGCATTCGCCGATTCTAGAAGATCCCCCGCCGCGCGGGTATGCTCGCCTTCACCACGCAAGGAGGCCCTCGATGCTCCCCTCGCCGCTCCGCGCCACCTGGACGCTCGCCGTCCTCGCCGCGCTGCCCGTCGCAGCCGCCCCCGCTCCCGCCTTCGACGTGCGGGCGATGCTGAAGCTCGAGCGGCTGTCCGACCCGCAGGCGTCCCCGGACGGGAACTGGGTCGCGTGGTCGCAGACCCACGTGGGCGACGACGCCGCCTTCACCCGCAACACCGACCTGTGGATCGCGCCGCTCGGCGGCGGCGCGCCACGGCGGCTGACGTTCCACCCGAAGACCGACACCTCGCCGCGCTTCGCGCCCGACGGGCGCTCGCTCGCATTCCTCTCGGCTCGCGACGGCGCGATGCAGGTCTACCGCCTCGACCTCGCGGGCGGCGAGCCGCAGCGGCTCACGAGCTTCGCCGGCGGCGTCTCCGAGTTCGCCTGGGCGGGCGCCGACGCGCTGGTCGTGCGCGCGGACGTGTGGCCCGACTGCGGCGCCGACGACGCCTGCAACGCGAAGCGCGATGCGGCGGCCGGCGGGCCGAAGGCGTACGACGCCCTGCTGTTCCGCCACTGGGACGAATGGGAGGACGGCAAGCGCAGCCACCTCTTCCACGTCCCGCTCGCCGGCGGTGCCGTCCGCGACCTGACCCCGGGCGACCGCGACGTGCCGACGTGGAGCCTGGGCGGCGGTGACTGGAGCGTGTCGAAGGACGGCCGCGAGGTCTGCTTCTCGCGCAACGACGACGCGGTGCCCGCGCTGTCGACCAACGCCGACGTGTTCGTCGTCCCGGCCTCGGGTGGCGAGCCGCAGAAGGTCGCCTCCCACCCCGGCTACGACGGGGCCTGCCGCTTCTCGCCCGACGGCAAGAAGCTGGCGTTCCGGACCCAGATGCGCGCGGGCTACGAGGCCGACCGCTGGCGCCTGATGGTGCAGGACCGCGCGAGCGGGAAGATCACTGAGCTGCTGCCGCAGGTCGACCGCCACGTCGAGGACCTCGCCTGGTCCGCGGACGGCCAGGCCCTCCACTACGTCATCTCGGACGACGGCCGCGACCCGGTCTTCACGGTGCCTGCGGCGGGCGGCACGCCGAAGAAGCTCGCCGACGGCACGTTCTCCTCGCTCGCGGCGGTGACTGGCGGCAAGTGGCTGCTGGCGATGCGCGCCTCGCTGACGGCGCCGGGCGAGGTGTGGAGGATCGCGACCGACGGCAGCGGCGCGCAGGCCGTGACGAAGGTCAACGACGCCTACCTCGCGACCTTCGGCCTGAAACCGGGCGAGTCGGTCCGCTACCAGGGCGCGGCCGGAAAGGACGTGCAGGCCTGGATCGTCAAGCCCGCCAACTTCGACCCGGCGCAGAAGTACCCGCTGCTGGTGCTGATCCACGGCGGCCCGCAGGGCGCCTGGGCCGACTCGTGGAGCTACCGCTGGAACCCGCAGGTGCTGGCGTCCGCCGGCTTCGTCGTGTTCGCACCCAACCCGCGCGGCTCGGTCGGCTGGGGCCAGGAGTTCGAGGACGACATCAACCGCGACTGGGGTGGCAAGGTGTACGAGGACCTGATGAAGGGCACCGACTTCGCCGAGGCGCTGCCCTACGTCGCGAAGGGCCGCACGGTCGCGGCCGGAGCCTCCTACGGCGGCTACATGGTCAACTGGATCGCGGGCCACACCGACCGCTTCAAGGCGCTGGTCAGCCACGACGGCCTCTACGACATGCGCTCGATGACGCTGTCGACCGAGGAGCTGTGGTTCCCGGTGTGGGAAATGGGCGGGCTGCCGTGGGAGATCCCGGCCGAGTACGAGAAGTGGAGCCCGTCCACCTACGCGAAGAACTTCAAGACGCCGACGCTCGTGATCCACGGCGAGCTCGACTACCGGGTGCCGATCGAGCAGGGGATGCAGATGTTCACGGCACTCCAGCTCCGCGGCGTGCCGTCGCGCTTCCTCGTCTTCCACGACGAGAACCACTGGGTGCTCAAGCCCGCCAACTCCGTGCGCTGGCACGACGAGGTGATCGGCTGGCTCCAGCGCTGGACCAAGGAGTAGATGCGCATCCTCGACGTCGCCCACGAGATGGGCCACGAGGAGGTGATCGTCCTCCACGACGCGGCCTCGGGCCTGCGCGCCGTGGTCGCCATCCACGACACGACGCTGGGGCCCGCCACGGGCGGCACCCGGATGCGGCTGTACCCGACGATGGACGACGCGGTGCTCGACGCGCTGCGGCTGTCGCGGGCGATGACCTTCAAGGCGGCGCTGGCCGAGATGCCGACGGGCGGCGGCAAGGCGGTGATCCTCGGCGACCCCGCCCGCGACAAGACCCGCCAGCGCCTCGTCGCCTACGCCCGCGCCATCGAACGGATGGGCGGGCGCTTCCACACCGGGCCCGACATGGGGATCGACCCGCGCGACGTCGCGGTGATGGCGCGGCAGACGAAGCACGTCTCCCACGCCGGGGCGCAATCCGGAGTCGACACCGCCGACCTCACGGCACTGGGCGTGCTGGAGTCGATCCGGCAGACGGCCGACTTCCTGGGCCTCGAGCTGGCCGGAGTGCGGGTCGCGCTGCAGGGCGCCGGCCAGGTCGGCTACCGGCTGGCGAAGCGGCTGCACGCGGCCGGCGCGCGGCTGGTCGCCGCCTGCGACCGCGAGGGCGCCCGCGCCGAGCGGCTCGTCGACGAGTGCGGCGCCACGCTCGTCGAGCCCGACGCCATCTACGACGTCGAGTGCGACGTCTTCTCGCCGAACGCGGCCGGTGCCGTGCTCAACAGCGAGACGATCCCGCGGCTGCGGGCGAAGGCCGTCGTCGGCGCCGCGAACGAGCAGCTCTCGATGGCCGAGGACGGCGACCGCCTCCACGAGCGCGGCATCGTGTGGGCGCCCGATTACGTCGTCAACGCCGGCGGCCTGCTCAGCCTGCTGCACGAGCGCGGCGAACTCGACGAGGACGGCATTCGCGAGAGGGTCAAGGCGATCGGGCCGCGGGTGCGCGAGATCCTGGAGAGCGCCGCCGACGACGACCTGCCCCCGCACGTGATCGCCGACCGCATCGCCCACGAGCGGCTGCGCGCTGCCCGCGAGGCGAAGCGGGCTCGGCCCCTCGCATGAGCCGCCGCTTCGCCCGCGGCGGCGGTGCGCTCGCCTGGGACGTGAGCGGCGAGGGCCCGGACCTGCTGCTGCTCCACGCCTTCCCGTTCGACCACGGCATGTGGGACGAGGTGGCCGAGGCGCTGGCTCCGCATGCCCGCTGCGTGCGCTTCTCGGCCCGCGGCTTCGGCGGCTCGAGCCCCGCCGGTGCGCTGCTGTCGATGGAGGGCATCGCGGCCGACGCGGTGGCGCTGCTCGACCACCTCGGCATCTCCCGCGCGGCCGTGTGCGGGCTGTCGATGGGCGGCTACGCGGCGCTGGCGATGGCCCGCGCCCACCCGACCCGGCTGTCGGGGCTCGCCCTCGTCGACACCCGGGCCGAGGCCGACACGCCCGACTCGCGCGCGGGCCGGGCGGCGCTGGCGGCGGCCGTGCGGGCGCAGGGGGTCGGCCCGGTCGTGGAGGCGATGCTGCCGCGGCTGCTCGGCGCGACGACGCAACGCGAGCGGCCGCAGGTCGTGTCGAAGGTCCGGGCGGCGATCGAGGCGGCGGCGCCGGGCGCCGTCGCCGACGCGCTGGCCGGGCTCGCGGCGCGCGCCGACCAGACCGGGCTGCTGCGCGAGATCCGGGTGCCGGCGCTGTGCGTCGTCGGCGCCGAAGACGCGCTGACCCCGCCCGCCGACGCGCAGCGGATGGCGGCGGCGATCCCCGGGGCGAAGCTCGTCACGCTGCCCGCCTGCGGCCACCTGCCCAGCTTCGAGGCGCCCGCCGCGCTGGCCGCCGCGCTGCGCCAGTGGCTCGCCGCCCGGCCCTGATGGAGTTCGGTGCGGCGCTCGCCGCGAACCTCACATCGCCGCCGGTGCTGGCGTTCGCGCTCGGCTTCCTGGCCACCGCGCTGGGCGCGGAGCTGAAGCTGCACGAGGCGCTGTACGACGCGCTGTCGGTCTACCTGCTGCTGGCGATCGGGCTCAAGGGCGGCGTGGCGATCTCGGTCGCCGAGCCGGGCGCGCTGTTGTGGCCCGCGCTGGCCGCGCTCGCGATGGGCACGGGCATCCCGCTGTGGTGCTACGCGGTGCTGCGCCGGCTGCTGCGGCTCGGCGCGGCCGACGCCGGCGCGCTGGCCGCCCACTACGGTTCGGTCTCCGCCGTCACCTTCGTGGCCGCGCTGCAGTTCCTGGCGGCGCGCGGGGTGCCGGCCGAGGGCTTCCTGCCCGCGCTGGTCGCGCTGCTCGAGGTGCCGGCGATCGTCGTCGCCATCGCGCTGGCCCGCGCCGGCGGCGCCGCGGGCGGCGGCGGCGGCCTGCGCGAGGCGCTGCACGAGGTCGTGTTCGGCCGCAGCGTCGTGTTGCTGGTGGGCGGCCTGGCGATCGGCGTGCTGACCGGCGAGCGCGGCTTCGCGGCGGTCAAGCCGCTGTTCTCCGACCTGTTCCTGGGCGCGCTGGTGCTGTTCCTGCTCGAGCTGGGCGTCGTCGCCTCGCGTCGCCGCGGCGACCTGCGGCGCGCGGGGGCGCCGCTCGTCGCCTTCGCGGTGATCGCGCCGATCGTGCACGCGGCGCTGGCGGCGCTGCTCGGCCCGCTCGTCGGGCTCTCGCCCGGCGGGACCATGGTGTTCGCCACGCTGGCCGCCTCGGCGTCGTACATTGCGGCCCCAGCGGCCGTGCGCCTGGCGCTGCCCGAGGCCTCGCCCAGCCTGTACCTGGCCAGCTCGCTGGTCGTCACCTTCCCCTTCAACCTGGCGCTGGGCCTGCCGCTCTACGACGCGTTCGCGCGGCTCGCCCACCGCCTGCTCGGGTAGCGCCATGGCGATTCACACGGTACCGGTGCAGCGGGTCACGATCGTCGCCGAGTCGCTGCTCGAGGAGCGGCTGCTCAAGGACCTCGAGGCGGCCGGCGCCCGCGGCTACACGCTGACGGCGGCCCGCGGCGCCGGCGCCCGCGGCGTGCGCAGCAGCGAGTGGGAAGGCGGCAACGTGCGGATCGAGACGCTCGTCTCCGACGCGGTCGCGCAGCGCCTGCTCGAGCGGCTGGCCGAGGCGTACTTTCCCCACTACGCCGTGGTCGCCTGGGTCGAGACGGTCGAGGTCGTGCGCGGCGATCGCTACGTGTGAGCCTTCACCAGCCGAGCGCCAGGCGGTCGCGCCGCGCGCCGCGCTCCCGGCGGCGGTCCAGGGCCCGCGCCAGCGCTCGCTGCAGGCGGCCGGCGCCGCGGTCGATCGCCACGTAGAGGTCCGAGTCGCGCTCGGCGATCTCGAGCTGGCCGCCGCGGCGCAGTCGGGCCAGCATCCGCGCCTGCTTGTCGACGCCTCCGCGCGAACCTCCTCGCCCTCCAAGATGGAGCGTCGCTCATGCATAGACCACGAGATTGTTTCGACTTGTCGAATAGCAATCCGCGATGCATAATCGGTTCCGATGGAATGGCTGAACTATCACCACCTGCGCTACTTCTGGGCCGTGGTCCGGGAGGGCGGCGTGACGCGGGCCTCCGAGAAGCTCAACGTCTCGCAGCCGACCGTCTCCGCCCAGTTGCGCGAGCTGGAGGAAGCGCTCGGCGAACCGCTCTTCGAGCGGCGCGGCCGGACCCTCGAGCTGACCGAGATGGGCCGCGTCGTCCACCGCTACGCCGACGAGATCTTCGCGATCGGCCAGGAGCTGGTCGACACCGTGAAGAAGCGGCCGACGGGGCGGCCCGCGCGGCTCTCCGTCGGCGTCGCCGACGCGGTGCCCAAGCTGATCGCCCATCGCCTGCTGCTGCCGGCGCTCGTCGGCCCGGAGCCGGTGGTGCTCTCCTGCGTGGAGGGCAGCAGCGAGCGGCTGCTGTCCGATCTCGCCACCCACGGCCTCGACGTCGTCATCTCGGACGCGCCCGTGCCGCCGTCGGTCCGGGTCAAGGCCTTCAGCCACCTGCTCGGCGAGTGCGGCGTCGCCGTGTTCGGCAGCGCGGAGTGGGCGGGGCGGCTGGCTTCCGGGTTCCCGGCCTCGCTCGATGGGGCCCCGTTCCTGATGCCCACGCAGCACTCGAGCGCGCGGCGCGGCCTCGACGCGTGGTTCGAGCGCGAGGGGCTGCGGCCGCGGGTGGTGGGCGAGTTCGACGACCCGGCGCTGCTCAAGACCTTCGGCTCCACCGGCCTCGGCGTGTTCACGGCGCCGACCGCGATCGCCCGCGAGGTGGAGCAGCAGTTCCAGGTGCGCCGCGTCGGCGAGCTGCCCGGGCTGCGCGAGCGCTACTACGCGATCACCGTCGAGCGGCGCCTGCGCCACCCCGCGGTCGTGCGCCTGTCGCAGGCCGCGCGCGAGGAGGTCTTCGCGCCGTGAGCGGCGACCCGCTGCTCGCCCAGCTCCTGCCCCGGCGCAACCTGTGGTTCTGGCTGTGCGGGCTGCCGCTGCCGTTCGTGCCGTTCGCGGTGTTCCAGCCGGTGGGCGGCGGCGCCTTCCCGTGGCCCGTCGGCCTGACCGCGCTCGCGGCCGGCACCGCGCTGTGGGCGACCCAGCGCGCCCCCGCGTCGATGCTGCGGGGTTTCGCCTACGCGTTCTACTCGCTGGTGCTGGCCTTCGGCTTCGGGGCGGGCATGCTGAAGGCGGTGGTCAACCGCTGGGGCCTGCCCGCGGGCCCGGGCGATCCGTGGCTGACCGCGGTGTTCGGAGCGGGAGCCGTGGTCTGCGGCCTGGCCCTGCTCGCGCTCGGCGCGCTGATCCTGACCGAGCCCTCGCTGCGCGAGTCGCCGCTCGTCCGGCGGCGGCGCTGAACGACGCGAGGCAGCCCCGGGTGCGGCTGGGGAGCGGGGAATGGGCCGCGGCCCCGGGGCCACCTCGAAACGAAAGATAGGCATCGGCCCCCGGAGACGCCAATCCTTTGTTTTGCGGTGGTCGATAGCCTGGCGTTATTCGACGGCAGTTTCGGACGCCCTGCTAGAATCCGCTCCCGTTCCAAGGAGGAATCATGCGCATCGGCGTGCTGCGCGGCCGCGAGAACTCGTTCCCCGACGCCTTCATCCAGAAGGTCAACTCGATGGGCCGCGGGGTGACGGCCGAGTACGTCCAGCTCGGCGGCACCAAGCTCAACGAACCGGTGCCGTACCGGGTCGTGCTCGACCGCATGAGCCACGAGGTGCCGTACTACTCCGTCTACCTGAAGATGGCGGCGCTGCAGGGCACCTACTGCATCAACAACACGTTCTGGCGCTCGTGCGACGACAAGTTCTTCGGCTACGCCATCGCCGAGAAGCTGGGCATCGCCGAGCCGAAGACGGTGGTGCTGCCCAACCGCGAGTACGTCGACGACGTGACCGCGGAGAGCCTGCGCAACCTGTGGCCGACCGACTTCGCGATGTACCTCGACTACGTCGGCGCGCCCTGCATCATGAAGCCCGCGTTCGGCGGCGGCTGGAAGGACGTCAACAAGATCCACAACCTCGAGGAGCTGATCCACTTCTACAACGCCTCGGGCAGCAAGACGATGATGCTGCAGGAGTTCATCAAGTGGGACACCTACATCCGGGTGCCCACCATCGGCCGCCGCCACGCCCGCGCGATCCGCTACGACCCCGCGCCGATGGGGCTCGGCGGCTACAACCAGGACTACGACGTGATGGAGAAGGAGCTCGGGGCCTGGGGCCGCGAGATGCGCGACACCGCCGAGGAGCTGTCGCTGAAGCTCAACATCGCGCTCGGCTACGACATGAACGCGATCGAGCTGGCGGTCAAGGACGGCAAGTACTACGGCATCGACCTGACCAACTACACGCCGGACATGGACTACCGCTCGCTCAAGGACGCCCACTTCCCCTGGGTGGTGGAGAAGATGGCGGAGTTCGCCGTGGAGAAGGCGTTGTCGGGCGAGCCGACGCCGCAGCCGCCCCACTTCCGCGAGCTGATGCTGCGGTAGGAGCCGGGACGGCGCTACTGCAGTTTCGGGAAGGTGCCTTTCGCGTGGTACCAGCCGTGGAACTGCACGTCCATGTGGCCGCCCGCCACGTAGGCGTCTTCGGCGACCAGCGCCTTCGCCTCGTCGAGCGTGACCTCGGGCGCGAACACGAAGAGGCCGCGCCGCTCGCCACGCTCGACGAAGGGGCCCGCGGTCAGCAGCTTGCCCGACTTCATTAGGGCGACGATCCGCTCCATGTGGGCGGCCTGCAGCTTCGCGGCCTCCGTGGGCGGCACCGGCACCGAACCGGTGACCAGGACGCCGAGCGGGTGCACGGCCATCTCGAACTTCTTGCCCTCGGCCTGGTCCTTCCAGTACTGGTCGCCGACGCCGACCGGGCCCCACCACTCGGCCAGCTCGAGCTTCAGCCGCCCGGCGGCGATCGCCGGGTCCTGCGCGGCCTCGGCCTGCGCGTCGGCGAGCGGCGTCGCGAACACGAACACGCCGCGCACGGTGCTGTTCGGGTCGGCCATCGGGCCCGCGGCGACCAGCTTCTTCGCCTCGGCCATGCGGCCGATGTTCGCCATGTGGCCCTTCTGCAGCTCCTCGGTCTCCGGCGTGCGCTCCGGCGTCCACTTCGGGCCGCGGCTGAGCAACCCGAACGCGTAGCGCCGCATCGTCTGCCCGGTGGGGGCGACGAAGGTCTCGGGCGCAGCGGCGGGCGCCGTCGCCGGCGCGGGGGCCTGGCCGAGCGCGGGCAGGGTCAGCAGGCTCAGCACGGCGGCGCGCATCTTCATCTCAGTTCCCTCCGGCGGTGGAGCCGCTGCCCCGCGGCGCCGTGATCGCCCGCAGCCACTCGCGGGCAATCACCTCGTAGCCCGCCTCGTTCGGGTGCAGGAAGTCGTCGAACAGCGCGGGCAGGCTCGGCTGCGCCATCATCGCGGCGTGGATGTCGGCCAGGATCGCCCCCTCCTGGCGCACCATCGGCCGGATCAGGTCGTTCATGCGGCTGACCCAGGCGTTGCGGTTCTCCGGCTCGCGGTCGAGCACCGTCGGGTTGACCGGCGGGATGGTGCCGACGACGGCCACCGAGCCGTAGGCCTGGACCGCGCCGATCATGAAGCGCAGCGAATCGATCGTGTAGCAGGGGAAGGCGTCGCGGCAGGAGCTCGAGTTCCAGTCGTTGGTGCCGTAGAGGATCAGCACGTAGGCCGGCCGCACCCGGTTGATGGCGTCGCCGATCCGCTCGGCCCCGCGGTCGGAGCGGGTGCCGCCGATGCCCTCGTTGACCACGCTGGCGCGGCCCCAGTAGCCGCGCAGCAGGTCCTGGATCCACGGCATGTAACCGTCGCCGGTGCGCGAGCCGGTGCCGAGCGTGATCGAGTCGCCGAAGCCCATGTAGACGTTCGGGCGGCCGCCGCGCAGCGGCAGCGTGACCGGCAGCAGCAGGTCCCCGTTGAGTGGCAGGTTCACGCTGCGGGCGCTCACCTGCCAGCCGACCGGCAGGCTCGACTCGACGATCGTCGCCTGCTGCGCGCCTTCGGGCGCGTCGAAGCTGAAGCGGCCGGCCGCGTCCGTCGTCGTCGTGCGGCCGCCGATCGAGACGGTCAGGTTCGGCATCCGCACGCCCTCGATGCCGTCGAGCTGGCCGCCGCCGTCTTCGTCGTAGAAGACCGCGCCCTGCACGTTCACCGTGCGGACGTTCGGGGTCGGAGTGGGCGTGGGCGTGGTCGGCGAGGTCGGGCTCGAGGCTCCGCCCCCGCCGCCGCAGGCGGAGAGCAACGCGGCGGCGAGCAGTGCGGCCGCGGCACGGGAAGAATGCATAGCAGCCGGACACGCTACCACGAGCCGGGCGCTCCCGCGATCAGCCCTTCGCCGCCGCCTTCGGCCGGTGTTCGGCCACGGTGTGCGTGCGTTCGATCTGGCGGTACACCCGCGGGTAGTGCTGCTGCAGGTAGACGAGGAACTCCTCGGGGGAGCGGAAGGTGTGGCTCGTCCCCTCCTGCGAGTTCACCTCGCAGGTGTTCTCGTCGAACGTGCGGCAGATGTGGGGCCGCACGCCGTAGATCGCGCACAGGTTGTCGGGCTGCAGGTTGCGGCAGCGGCTCTCGAACTGCACGCACCACTCGCCGTCGCCGTCGACGTAGACGGACGTCTTGTCGTGGTAGAGGAACCAGAGGATCTCGGTCGCGTGCTTGGGCCGGGTCGGGGCGTTGATGCCGACCGCGACGTAGGTGCAGCAGCGGGCGCAGTCGAGGCAGTGGACCATCGGCTTGGGCGGCTCAGCCATCGGCAGGGACACGGGCATCGTCGGGACTATTCCTCCTTGCGGCGGCGGTGGATGTTGTAGACGGCGCGGCCTTCGGCCACCCGGCGCGCGCCCTGGCGGACGACGACCCTCACGTGACACACGCGGTTGCCCTTGCGCAACAGCTCGGCCTCGGCGACGAGGGGCGCGTCGAAGCGGCCGGGCTCGAGGTAGTCGACCAGCAGGTCGACGGTCGACACCGTCTCGCCGGGCGGCAGCGCCGTCCACGCGGCCGCGCCGCCCGCGGTGTCGACCAGCGCCGAGATCACGCCGCCGTGCAGCGCCGGGCGCACCGGGTCGCCGGTGTGCTCGGCGCGCGGGTCGATCGCCATCGTCACCCGGCCCGGCTCGGCGTGCACGCCGCGGATGCCGAGCCAGCGGTTGAACGGCGAGTGCTCCTCCATCATCCGCACGACGTCGGCCGCGGCCTCTGGCGAGGCGGCAGCGGCACTCCCGCCGTTCTCCGGGCCGGCGGCAGGCGCGCGTGGGGCGTGGGGCTTCGATCTCATCGGCATCTCCGGCGCCGACAGCCTAGCAGGCCCGTGCGACGGGGAATATCATGCGCCGCGCCGCGCGCCGCGCCGCGGTGGGAGGACCCCGAGATGGCCACCGCGACGACCCCGCTCGCCCACGAGCACGACGGCCTGCCCGAGTTCACGCTGCGGGCGATCCTCGCCGGCATCACGTTCGGCGTGATCTTCGGTGCCGCCAACGCCTACCTCGGCCTCCGCGTCGGGCTCACGGTCTCGACCTCGATCCCGATCGCGGTGCTCACCGTGGCCCTGTTCCGCGCGCTCTCCGCGAAAGGCGGCGTGATCCTCGAGGCCAACCTCTCGCAGACGATCGGCTCGGCCAGCTCGTCGCTCGCCGCCGGCACCATCTTCACGATCCCCGCGCTGTTCCTGTGGGGCCTGGTGCCGCCGCTGCACCAGGTCGCGATCCTGGCCTGGCTCGGCGGCATCCTCGGCATCTGCGCGATGGTGCCGCTGCGGCGGCTGCTGATCGTGCGCAGCGCCGGCGAACTGCCCTACCCGGAGGGCACGGCCTGCGCCGAGGTGCTCAAGGCGACGACCGAGAGCGCGCCCGGCGGCCGCTTCATCTTCGAGGGCCTGGCGATCGGCGCGGCGGTCAAGCTGGCGATCGGCGGCTTCTCGCTCGTCTCCTCGGAGCTCGGCGTCCACGTCGGCTTCCTGCCCAAGGCGGAGCTGACGCTGGAGATCGCGCCGGCACTGCTGGCGGTCGGCTACATCCTCGGCTACACGCAGTCGGCGGTGATGGTCGCCGGCTCGCTGATCTCGGCGATGGTGCTGATCCCGCTGATCGCGCTGGTCGGCGACCAGCTCACCGCGCCGCTGTTCCCGGAAGCGACGAAGACGATCCACGAGATGAGCACCGGCCAGATCTGGTCGCGCTACGTGCGTTACATCGGCGCAGGCGCGGTGGCCGCGGCCGGCATCGTCACCGTGATCCGGTCGCTGCCCACGATGTACCGCTCGCTGGCGGCGGTGCTCGGCGGCCTGCGCGGCGACGCCGAGGCGGCGGGCGACGGCAGCCGCACCGACCGCGACGTGCCCGGCTGGGTGGTGGTGGCCGGGCCGGCGGTCGTGGTTGCGACGCTGGCGCTGGTGCCGGGGCTGTTCGCGGGCGACATGAACTTCTTCCAGCGCCTGGTCGCGGCCACCGGCGTGGCGATCTTCGGGGTCGCCTTCGTCGTGGTCAGCTCGCGCATCGTCGGCCTGATCGGCGTGTCGTCGAACCCGACCTCGGGCATGACGCTGGTCACGCTGCTCGGCACGGCGCTCATCTTCGTCGCCCTCGGCTGGCAGGACGACTCGGCGCGGGCGGCGATCCTCACCGTCGGAACCGTGGTCTGCATCGCGGCCTCCAAGGCCGGCGACATCTCGCAGGACCTGAAGACCGGCCAGCTCGTCGGCGCGACGCCCGCCCGGCAGCAGGTCGGGCAGTTGATCGGCGCCGCCTTCGCGTGCTGGGCGGTGGCGGCGACAGTGCTGCTGCTCGGCAAGGCGTTCGGCTTCGGCAGCGCGGAGCTGCCGGCGCCGCAGGCGACGCTGATGAAGACCGTGATCGAGGGCGTGCTCTCCGGTGCGCTGCCGTGGGGCCTCGTCGGCGTGGGCGGCGCGTTCTCCCTGTGCGGCCTGCTCGGCGGCCTGCCCGGGCTGCCGTTCGCGGTCGGGCTCTACCTGCCGCTCGCCAGCCTGACGCCGATCTACGTGGGCGGCTGCGTGCGGCGGCTGGTCGACGCCCGCCGGGGCGGACCGGCGAAGGACGGCGACCCCGGCGTGCTGATGGCCTCGGGCCTGATCGCGGGCGAAGGGCTCGCCGGCGTGGCCATCGCGTTCCTCGTCGCCGCGAAGTCGCAGTTCGCGGGGCTCGAGGCGTGGCTCGCCAGCGTGCGCTTCGCCGAGCGCGACTTCGCCCACCTGGCGGGCACGGCCGGCACGGCCGCGGGGCTCGTCGTCGTCGCCGCGGTCTGCGCGCTGCTGTACCGTGCGGGCCGCAGCGGCGCGGCGGCCCAGCGCCAGCCCTAGCCGGCTTTTTGAGACAATACGCCCTCGTCCAACCGGGAGCCGGAGAAGAAATGTCGAAAGTGCGCGCGCGGATCACTGCCCTGGGTCGCTACGTTCCGCCACGGGTCGTGACCAACGCCGATCTCGAGAAGCTCGTCGACACCAACGACGAGTGGATCCGCACCCGCACCGGCATCCGCCAGCGCCACTACGTCGAACCGGGCACGCCGACCAGCGAGATCGCGCTCCACGCCTGCCGCGACGCGCTCCACAAGCGCGGCATCGGCGCCGACGAGCTGGACCTGATCATCGTCGCGACGGTCACCCCGGACATGCTGTTCCCGGCCACGGCCTGCCTGCTCCAGGACAAGCTGGGCGCGAAGAAGGCCTGGGGCTTCGACGTGTCGGCGGCCTGCTCCGGATTCCTCTACGCGCTGACGATGGGCGCGCAGTTCGTGGAGACGGGCGCGCACAGGAAGGTGCTGGTGGTCGGCGCCGACGTGATGACCTCGATCCTCGACTTCCAGGACCGCGCGACATGCGTGCTGTTCGGCGACGGGGCGGGCGCGGTGCTGCTCGAGCCCGGCGACGACGGCACCGGCATCCTCGACTTCAGCCACGAGGTCGACGGCTCGGGCGAGCCCTACCTGCACATGGTCGCCGGCGGCTCGCGGCGGCCGACCACCCGCGAGACCGTCGACCAGCGGCTGCACTTCGTCCGTCAGGAGGGCGGCCACGTCTTCAAGTTCGCCGTGCGCAAGATGGCGGAGATCAGCCTCAGGGTGCTCGAGCGCAACGGGCTGTCCGGCGCCGACGTCGACCTGTTCGTCGCCCACCAGGCCAACATCCGCATCATCGACGCCGCCCAGCAGCGGCTCGGCCTGCCCGACGACAAGGTGATCAAGAACATCGACCGCTACGGCAACACCACCGCGGGCACCATCCCGCTGGCGCTCGGCACCGCGCTCGACGAGGGCCGCCTGAAGGCGGGCGACACCCTGGTGCTGGCCAGCGTCGGCGCCGGCTTCACGGTCGGCGGCGCCCTCGTCAAGTGGAGCGGCGTCAACTGGTAGCTGACGCCGTCACCCGGCGCAGCCTCCCCGATCAATCCACGAAGTCGTGTTCGCTCTCGCGGACCGAGAGCACCGGACAAGGGGCCTTCCTCACCACCCGCTCGGTGGTGGAGCCGAAGATGGCCTGGTCGAGCATGCCCTTGCCGTGGGTACCGAGCACGATCATGTCGGCCTTCTCCTCGGCGGCCAGGCGCAGGATCTCCGCGGACGGCTTGCCCTGGGTCAGCACCACCCGCACCCGGATGCCCTGGCCCTCGACGTCCTTCGCCAGCGTGTCGAGCTCGGCCCGGGCGTAGCTCGTCAGCTCCTGCACCACCTCGGCCATCGGCACCGGGAACAGGTCGTTCGCGTAACCCACCGCCACGTTCTCGACCACGTGGACGAGCAGCAGCTCGGCCTCGTACTCCTGGGCGAACGAGCACGCGTAGCGCAGGGCCAGCCGGGCCGAGTCCGAGAAGTCGGTCGGGACCAGCAGTCGCTTCAGGCGGATCATGGCGGCCCTCCCTGGATGGTTCCGATCCCATTCTGGTGCCGCCCGCGTGCGACGTAAAGCCCGGATTGACCCTCGCCGGAGGCGGGGGCCATACTGCCCGCCAGAGATGGGATTCCTCGCGGCCTTCCTGCGCTTCGTGCTGGTGCTGCTGGTGGTGCGCTTCGTCGGCCGCCTGATCGCCCAGGCCCTGCGCCGCGGCACGCCGCCGGCCGCGAAGCCGGCCGCTCCGCCGCCGCCGGCCGTGGCCGAGCCGCTGGTCCGCGACCGCGTGTGCAACACCTTCGTGCCGCGGAGCCGGGCGCTGCGCGCCGTCGTCGGCGGCCAGGAGGAGTGGTTCTGCTCGCCCGCCTGCCGCGACAAGGCCGGCGCCCGCGCCTCCTGACGCTGCGGCCGTGGAGCCCCGCGCCGCCCTCGTCGAGTACGGCCGCCGCCTCTACGAGCGCGGCCTGATCGGCGGCAGCGAGGGCAACCTCTCGCTGCGGCTCGCGCCGGACCGGCTGCTGGTCACCCCGGCCGGCGTCAGCAAGGGCTTCCTCGGGGCCGACATGCTGGTCGAGACCGACCTGTTCGGCCGCGCGTTGCGCGAGGGGCCCTGGCGGGTCTCGTCCGAGGTGCGGATGCACGCGGTCGTCTACGCGCGGCGGCCCGACGTCGGCGCGATCGTCCACGCCCACCCGCCGGTGGCGACGGCGTTCGCGGCGGCGCGGCTGCCGCTCGAGGTCGCCGTGCTGCCCGAGGCGGTGGTCGCGCTGGGGCCGATCCCGATCGTGCCCTACGCGACGCCGGGCACGGAGGAACTGGCCGCCCGCGTCGGGGACGCCGCCCAGGACGCGCAGACGCTGCTGCTCGAGAACCACGGCGCGCTGGCCCTGGGCGACAGCCTGGAGCGGGCCTGGCAGCGGATGGAGATCCTCGAGCAGTTCGCGAAGGTGACGCTCCACGCGCGCGCCCTGGGCGGCGCCCGCCGGCTGAGCGACGACGAAGTCGAGCGCCTCGCGGCGTTGCGCGCGAAGGGCGCCTACGGCCCGCCACCTGCGCCTCGCGGCTAGTAGGTGGGGCGGGCTTGACTCCAGGGCGGCGGCGCGTCAGATTCAGCCCTTCAGGCGAGAGGGACGACATGGGCGAAGCGCTCGGATTGATCGAGACCCGCGGGCTGGTGGCGATGATCGAAGCCAGCGACGCGATGGTGAAGGCGGCCAAGGTCCAGTTGATCGGCTACGAGAAGATCGGATCCGGCTACGTGACCGCGATCGTGCGCGGCGACGTCGCCGCCGTGAAGGCCGCCACCGACGCCGGCGCTGCCGCCGCCCGCCGCGTGGGTGAGCTGGTCTCGGTCCACGTGATCCCGCGGCCGCACGGCAACCTCGAGGACGTGCTGCCGATCGGCAAGGCCGCCTCGAAGTAGTCCCTTGATCCTGGGCCGCGTGATCGGGACCGTGGTCTCGACGCGCAAGGACGAGAAACTGTCCGGCGCCAAGCTGCTCGTGGTGCGGGCGACCGACCCGCGCGGCAAGGACGAGGCCGGCTACGTGATCGCCGTCGACACCGTGCACGCGGGCGTGGGCGACCGCGTGCTGGTCGTCTCCGGCTCCTCGGCGCGGATGGCCAGCGGTCTCAAGGACACCCCGGTCGACGCGGCGATCTGCGGCGTCGTCGACCAGGTCGACCTCGTCGACTCCTAGCGATGCTGCTCGCGCGCGTGATCGGCAACGTCGTCGCCACCCGCAAGGACGAGGCGCTCGTCGGCCGCAAGCTGCTGCTGGTGCAGCCGATCGACGCGAAGCGCGCGCCGGTCGGCAGGCCGCTCGTCGCGATCGACGGCGTGGGCGCCGGCGCGGGCGAGCACGTCATCTACCTGAAGGGGCGCGAGGCGGCCCACCCGTTCCTGCCGAAGGACGTGCCGACCGACGCGGCCATCGTCGGCATCGTCGACGAGTGGCACGCGGAGTAGCCTGATGCTGCTCGCGCGGGTCGTCGGCAACGCCGTCGCCACCCAGAAGAACGAGAAACTGATCGGTACCAAGCTGCTGCTGGTCCAGCCGCTCGACCTCGAGGGCCGCGACCGCGGCGGCACCGTGATGGCGATCGACGGCGTCGACGCCGGCGTCGGCGACCGCGTGCTGCTGGTGCAGGATGGCAAGGCGGCGATGCAGACGCTGGGCAAGGGGCTCGCCGGCGTGGACGCCGCGGTGATCGGCGTCGTCGACGCGGTGGACCTGCCGGGAGGTGGCGCGTGACGCTCTCCGACGAACGGCTGCGGCAACTGGCCGCCGAGACGCTGGAGCTGGCGCGTTCCGGCCGCGAGGACGGCGGCTCCGTCGGCGCCTCCTCCGAGGACCGCATCGCCGCGCTCGAGGCGCGCGTGCGCAGGCTGGAGGCCGCGCTGGGCGCGGCGGTTCCGGTCGCCCCTCCGGTCGTCGCCGCGCCCGTCGCCCGCATCGCCCTGCCGATGGTCCACGCCCACCCCCACGTGCACGGCGCCGCGGGCCACCAGTACGGCCTGCCGCCCGCGATGGGCGAGCGCTGCGTGCTGGAGCCGGGCAGCCCCTGCGTCGGCCACGGCACCTGCAAGAGCCACGGGTACTAGCCCGCTCCCGAAAGCCCCGCCGCCGGACCGGACCTGCGGGCGCGCCGCCGCGTGCGATGCTGAAGCGTTCCGGTGAGCCGCACGATCCTCCACGTCGACATGGACGCGTTCTACGCGGCGGTCGAGCAGCGCGACCGCCCGGAGCTGCGCGGGAAGCCGGTGATCGTCGGTTCCGACCCGAGAGGCGGCGCCGGCCGCGGCGTCGTCTCCACCTGCTCCTACGAGGCGCGCCGCTTCGGCGTGCGCTCCGCCCAGCCGATCCGCGAGGCGTGGCGCCTGTGCCCCCAGGGCATCTACGTGCAGCCCGACATGAAGCGCTACTCCGTCGTGTCGGACCAGGTGATGGAGATCCTCGGCACCTTCACCGACCTGGTCGAGCCGGTCTCGATCGACGAGGCGTTCCTCGACGTCAGCGGCGCGTTGCGCCCCTTCGCGGGCAGCGCCGAGGCCCTGGCGACCGCGCTCAAGCAGCGCATCCACGAGCGGCTGCAGCTCACCGCCTCGGTCGGCGTCGCGAGCTGCAAGCTCCTCGCGAAGGTCGCGTCCGACATGCGCAAGCCGGACGGCCTGGTGATCGTGCTTCCGGGCGAAGAGGCCGCGTTCCTCTCGCCGCTGCCGGTGCGCCGCCTGTGGGGCGTGGGACCGAAGATGGAGGAGCGGCTGATCCCGCTCGGCATCCACACCATCGGCGATCTCGCCCGCGCCGACACCGGGCGCCTCGAGCGCAAGCTCGGCAGCCACGGCTTCGACCTGCAGAAGCTGGCCCGCGGCGAAGACGACCGCCCCGTGATCGCCGACCGCGGCGAAGCGAAGAGCCTGGGCGCCGAGCACACCTTCGGCGAAGACGTGGCCGACCTCGACACGCTGCGCCGCACGCTGCTCGAGCTCTCCGACCACGTCGCGCGCCGCCTGCGCCGCCACGGCCTGCAGGGCCGCACCGTGACCCTCAAGTACCGCGACGAGGACTTCGAGACGCTGACCCGCGCCGAGACGGCCGCGCAGCCGACCGACTCGGGCGACGCGATCTTCGCGGTCGCCTGGCGGCTGTTCCAGAAGGTGCACGGCCGCCGCAAGGTGCGGCTGCTCGGCGTCACGCTCTCGCACTTCGGCGGCGCCGCCCAGCTCGGGCTCTTCGCGCCGGCGGCGGCCGAAGCGACGCCGGCCGAGCGGGTGCGTGACGCCCTCGTCGACCGCTTCGGCCGCGACGCGGTGACCCGCGCGAGCCTGCTCGAGAGCCCGCGCCGTCGGCGGGTGGGCTGGGACGACGGCCCGACGAAGAAGGACTGAAGCTACTTCAGCTTCAGTTGCAGGTTCAGGCGCAGGTTCAGGCGGAGCGTGCGGGTGCCGGGCTCGAGGACGATCTCGATCGGCACCGTCACGTCGGCCTGGCCGTCCTGCACCTCGACGCTGACCGCCACCTCGCCCACCGGCGCCGTGGCCGGCTCGGACCGTGGCGACTCCACGGGGGCCGGCTCGGGGACGAGAGGCTCGGGTGGCGCGGGAGCCGGCGGCGGCTCCTCGACGCCGAGCGCGTCCAGAGACAGCTCGGCGGGCTCCGGCTCGCGGGCGGGCTCCGGCGGCGGGATGGGCGCCGCCGCGGGCGGCTCGACCTCTTCGACGCCGAGGGAGTCGAGCGACAGCTCCGCGGGCTCCGGTGCCGGAGCGGGCTCGAGCGGAAGTTCCATCGCGGGGCCGGCGTCGAACCCCAGCTCCGGCGCGGGTTCGGGCTCGGGCACGAACGGGAGCTCGTCGGCCACCGGGATCGGGGCCGGCTCGGGCTCCGGGGCCATCGGCTCGAGCGAGAGCTCCGGCTCGGGCGTGAAGGCCAGCTCGTCCATCGGCATCGACGGTGCCGTCACGTCGCCGAGCTCGGCGACGTTGCCCAGCGGCACGGCCGGCTCCGTCGAGTCGAGCGAACTCAACAGGTCGTCGACCTGCGGCGACGCGGTGGCGGGCGCCGGCGGTGGCGGCGGCGGTGGTGGCGGTGGCGGCGGCGGTGGTGGCGGGGGCGGTGCCGGGCGCGGCGCCGGGGCCGGCGCGGCCGGTTTCGGCGCAGCAGGCGCGGGGACCGCCGGACGGGCCGCCGGGCGGGACAGCGACGGCGCGGCTTCGCCACCGCCGTACTTGCCGGCCAGCGTGCGGAACACCAGGCCCGTTGCGCCCTTCAGCGTCTCCTCGACGCCGACCCCGGACTTGGCCGAGGCCTCGAACCACAGGTACTTGCCCTGCGGATTGAGCTTCGCCTCGAGCTCCGGGATCGGCAGCGCGTTGGGCAGGTCGCGCTTGTTGTACTGCAGGACGATCGGGATCTCGTCGGGGTCGATCTCGTTGACCTCGAGGTTCTCGCGCAGGTTGGCGAAGGCGTCGAGGTTGGCGTCCAGCATCGGCTCCTGGCTGTCGACCACGAACACCACGCAGTCGGCGCCCTTGAGCACCATGCGCCGGGTGGCGTTGTAGAAGACCTGGCCGGGGACCGTGTAGAGCTGGATGCGGGTCTTCATGCCGCGGATCGTGCCCAGCTCGATCGGCAGGAAGTCGAAGAACAGCGTCCGGTCGGCCTCCGTGGCCAGCGACAGCATCTTCCCCTTGTTCTTGATGGGGAGCTGCTCGTGGACCCACTGCAGGTTGGTCGTCTTGCCGCACAGGCCAGGCCCGTAGTACACGACCTTGGCCGTCAGCTCCTTGGTCGAGTAGTTGAAGAGGACCATGGCCGCGGGCATTCTAGGCACGCCCGCGAAGGGCAAGCAAACCCCCGATAGAGAGGCCCCGCCCATGCTCGCCTTCCCGCTGCTGTTCCTGCTCGCCCAGGCCCCGGCGCCACCCGTCGCGACGCCCGAGCCGACGCCGCGTCCGACCCCGAACGGACCCGTCGTCGTGCTCGAGACCTCGATGGGCAACGTCAAGATCGGCCTGCACCAGGACAAGACGCCGCGCACCGTGAAGAACTTCCTGAACTACGTGCGCATGGGCCACTTCGACGGCACCGTGTTTCACAGGGTGATCCCCGGTTTCATGGTTCAGGGCGGCGGCTTCCTGCCCGACATGACCGAGCGCAAGGAGACGCTGATGCCGCCGGTCGTCAACGAGGCACGGCTGGGTGCTTCGGCCGGCCTGCGCAACTCGCGCGGCACCGTGGCGATGGCGCGCACGAACGACCCCAACTCGGCGCAGTCGCAGTTCTTCGTCAACGTGAAGGACAACCACCGCCTCGACTTCGGCATCGGCGGCGCCGGCTACGCCGTGTTCGGCGAGGTGCTCGAGGGCATGGACGTCGTCGACCGCATCGTCGCGGTGCCGACCGGCACCAAGGGCATGCACCAGAACGTGCCGCTGAAGCCGGTGCTGATCAACCGCGCCCGCGAGCTGCCGGCGCCGAAGCCTGCCGCCAAGCCCTGAACCCCGGCCCGCGCCCGCTCGACGGCGTCCGCGTCCTCGAGCTGGGTCAGCTCGTCTCCGGCCCCTTCGCCGGCGCGCTGCTCGCCTGGTTCGGCGCCCGCGTGATCAAGGTCGAGCCGCCCGGCGGCGACCCCGTGCGCGACTGGCGGGTCGTCGAGGACGGCTCGTCGCTGTGGTGGCGCTCGCTCGGCCGCAACAAGGAGTGCGTCACCCTCGACCTGCGCCGCGAAGAAGGCCGCGCGCTGGCCTTCGAGCTGGCCTGCCGCGTCGACGTCGTGATCGAGAACTTCCGGCCCGGCACCCTCGAGCGCTGGGGCCTCGGCCCGGGGCGGCTGCGCGAGCGCAACCCGGGCCTCGTGATGTGCCGCATCTCCGGCTTTGGCCAGGACGGGCCCTACGCGCCGCGGCCCGGCTTCGCCTCGATCTGCGAGGCGATCGGCGGCCTGCGCTACGTCGACGGCTTCCCCGACCGCGCGCCGACGCGGGCCAACCTCTCGCTCGGCGACAGCCTGGCCGGTCTCCACGCGGCGCTCGGCGTCGTGCTGTCCCTGTATCACCGCGACCGGCCCGGCGGATCCGGTGAAGGGCAGCCGGTCGACACCGCCATCTACGAGGCCGTCTTCAACATGACGGAAGCGGTGCTGCCGGAGTACGACCGCGCGGGCGTCGTGCGCGAGCGCACCGGCGGCCGCCTGAACGGCGTGGTGCCGAGCAACGCCTACGCCTGCGCCGACGGCGAACACGTCGTGATCGGCGGCAACGGCGACTCGATCTTCCGGCGCCTGATGCGGGCCGCGGGCCGGGCGGACCTCGCGAACGACCCGCGGCTCTCGACCAACGCGGGGCGCGTCACCCACGAGCCCGAGATCGACGCGGCGCTTTCGGCGTGGACCGCGACGCTGACCGCGCGCGAGGTCGCCGCCCGTCTCGAGGCCGCGGACGTGCCGGTGGGACGCCCCTACAGCGCGAAGGACATCGCGGAGGATCCGCACTACGCGGCGCGCGGCATGTTCGAGAGCGTGGAGGTCGGCGGCCGGCCACTGCGGCTGCCGGCGATGGCGCCGAAGCTCGGCGCGACGCCGGGCCGCACGGAGTGGGCGGGACCGGAGCGCGGCGAACACACCCGCGCGGTGCTGCGCGAGGAGCTGGGCCTGGGCGACGGCGAGCTCGACCGGCTCGCCGCCGCCGGGGTGATCTGACTACAGGCCCGCGAACGCCTTGACGAGCTCGTCGGCCTTCGCCGCGTCGACGGCGAGCAGCGCGTCGTCGCCCGGCCGCCGCGCGTGCCAGGCGCCGCCCGCCTGGCCCAGCTCGAGCCACACGGGCTCGCCCTTCTCCATCGCGAGCTGCAGCCGGAACGCGGGCTTGTCGAGGCCGTAGGCCGACAGCACCTTCGGGTCGTCGACGAACGCGCTCGCCTCGGTGCCGCCCAGCTTGAAGAGCGCATCGTCGACGAGCTTCGTCTCGACGTCCTTCGCGTCGGGCGCCGTGCGCTTCCACTTCTGCTCGTCGAAGCCGTCCGCGCCCTTGACCGTGCTGCGCGCGAGCTTCCGGACCTTGTCCCCCTCGTGGATCTCGATCCCCGTCACCTGGTAGGTCGCGATCTCCAGCAGCCGCTTCGCACGCCAGTGGTCGAGGCCCTTCTCCAGGTCCTCGACGACGGCGCCGGGAATCACCGCGACCAGCGACGCTCCGCCCACGCGGGCGTGGAACTTCTTGTCGGCGGGCGAGGTGCCGATCTCGAGCGTCTTCGTCGAGCCGTCGGCCAGCTTGAGCGCGACCGTGCGCGCCGGCTTGTGCAGGCCCCACGGCTTCAGGTCGCGGGCGTCTTCGGCCGCCACCTCGTCGAAGCGCAGGCTCTCCAGCAGCCCCACGAAGCCGTCGACGGAGTAGCGGCCGGCGCGGGTGCGCACCGGGGCCGTGATCGTCCACTCGTCCGCCTCGCGCGCCAGCGCGTAGCGGCCCTCGGGCCCGCTCACCTCCAGCCCGCGCACCGCGTCGCGCTGGACCTTCAGCAGGTTGCGGTCGCGCAGGTCGAAGGCCTTCTTCTCGAACGCCTGGGCCATGTAACCGGGGATCGTGAACACCCGGCGCCGCGCCGAGAGCTGCGCGAACACCTCGCCCGACGCCGGCACCTTGTCGCCGATCAGCAGCACCCGCGGCGCCGCCTCGCCGGCGACGCGGACCTCGACCCGCGTGGCCGCCGGCTCGAGGCCGAACTCCGCGAGGTCGGTCGGGCTCTCGGCGGCGACCTGCTGTGCCTCCATGTTCTCGAGGCCGCCGAGCAGCGTCTCGACCTGCGAGGCGTCGGCCGCGGCGTCGAGCGGGGCCAGCAGCCGCCAGGCGTTCTCGCGCTTGGAGAGCCGCACGGCCTCGCCGCCGCGGGGTTCGATGAGCAGCTCTTCGACGCGCTGCTTGACGAGGCCGTCGAAAACCTTCTCCTTCGGCCCCGTCTCTTCGCCGTCGAGCGGCTTGACCGGCTTGCCGCGCTCGACGAACCAGGCGTAGCCACCGAGCCCGCCGAGCACGGCGAGCACGACCGCGGTGCGGACGAACGTGCCCTTCATCGCGCTACCGCCGCTGCCACCAGTTCATGACGCCGAGCACGACCCACAGGCCCGGCAGCACGAACAGCGCGAGCCACGACACGCGGCGCTGCTGGTCGGGGCTCAGGAACAGCTTGTGGTCCTCCGGCTCCTTCGGCCGGATCGAGATCAGCTCGCTGTCGCGGGCCAGCCACGCCACCGTGTTCAGGAAGAAGTCGGCGTTGCCCGAGATCTGGAGGAACTGGTTGGTCGCGAAGTCGGAGTCGCCGAAGGCCACCACGCGGCCCTCGGGCGCCTGCGCCTCTTCGCCTTCCGGGGTCGGCGTCGGCGCGGCCCCGGGAGGCGGCGCGGGAGCGGGCGCCTTGACCGTCGCCACCGCGCCCAGCGAGATCGGCCCCTTCTTCTCCTCGGGCTGCGGCATCGGCTCCTGCAGGTTCTTGAGGTCCGTCTCCGCCCACGAGCGGGCCGAGGTCTGCACGAGGTTCTGGGCGAACACGCCGGGCTTGCTGGCGCTGCCAGCGCTCACGCTGCGCGCGGTGGCGAACACCGTGGCGACGCGGAAGTCGCGGGTGATCTCGTGGTAGGGGTAGGAGTCCGCGACCGGCGCGGCGGGCCCGAGCCCGAACACCTGGCCCACGCCGGAGACGTCGAGCACGAGGTCGCGGCCGGCCTCCAGGTTCCACTCCGCGAGCAGCGCGACCAGCGCCGGCGCCGCGCCGCGCAGCTCGGGCTCGACCATGGCCAGCAGCTTGCCGCCGGCCGCGACGTAGCTGCGCAGGGCGTCGATCGCCGGCGGCAGCAGGTCCTTCTCGGGGCCCGCCAGCACGACCACCGTGCACTCGGCGGGGATCTTCGGCTCGCGCAGCAGGGCCAGCTTCTGCGTCTTGTACGACGCCTTCTCGAGCGCGCCCTTGGCGGCCGAGAAGCCGGCCTCGCCCATGTCGTCGATCGAGCGCTGGCCTTCGCCTTCGGCGAAGCACACGGTCTTCTCGCCCTTGCGGGTGACCGCGATCAGCGCGTTGGTGACGTCCTGCTCGGTCACGTTCGTGACCTTCTCGCGCTTGCCCCCGTACTCGACGACCAGCGTCGGCACCGAGGTGATGTCGTAGTCGCGGGTGAGCCCGGGCTTCTGCGTGGGGTCGACGTAGACGACCTTGAGGTTGCGCGCGGCCGCCTCGTACTCGCGCAGTCGGTCGCGGCCCGGGTCGCCGGCCCCGGTGTCGCGGTTGAAGTAGGTGAGCTTCGCCTCGCCCTCGAGGCCGGCCAGCACCTTCATCGTCTGGTCGGCCAGGCTCCACTGGCGGTTCTTGGTGACGTCCCAGCGCTTGGTGTTGCGGGCCGCCATCCAGTTGACGATGCCGAGGATGGCGAGCACCGCGAGCGCGGTGACGAAGGTGTTGGCGCCGTACTTGACGTTGCGGCGGGAGAACAGCGCGGCGAGGTCGCGCCCGCGCAGCAACGCGTGCAGCACGACCAGGCCGGCGGCGCCGTAGAGGTACCACTCGGGCTGGCCGGGCAGCTCGCGCCCGGAGCGCTGCCACCACTGCGAGCCGATGGCGAGGATCGCGGCGAGGGGAGTGAGCAGGTCGAAGGGCTTCATCGCTTCAGGCCCTCCAGCGCTGCGACTCGACCGACTGCTGGGCCAGGAACAGCCCGAAGCCGGAGAAGCTCAGGTAGAAGACGACGTCCTTGAGGTCGAGCACGCCTTTCGTCATGTCCTCCATGTGGGCCGTCACCGACAGGTAGGCGATCGCCTGCTGCAGCGGGCCGGCCGCGGGATCGTCCGCCCAGCCCAGCGTCAGCAGCGCGAGGAAGGCGCAGAACGACAGGATGCCGGCCACGATCTGGTTGCGGGTCAGCGTCGAGATGAAGGTGCCGACCGCGATCAGCGAGGCGCCGTAGAGCAGCAGCGCGAGCACTCCCGTCGCCACCGGCTTCCAGTCCGGCGGGGTGGTCGCGTAGACCCAGAGGGGCACGAAGTTGACCAGCGAGACGAGGATCATGAAGCCGAACAGGCCGGTCGCGGCGAAGAACTTGCCGAGCACGACCTGCCAGTCGGTCAGCGGGTTGGTGGAGAGCAGCTCGATCGTGCCCTGGCGCTTCTCCTCGGCGAACAGCCGCATCGTCAGCATCGGGATCACGAACAGCGCGACCACGGCCATGTTCTGGAACAGCGGCCGCAGCACCCACTCGTTGAGCGACATCTTGGGGCCCATGCCCATCTCCATGCCGCCCTGGCGGGCCGAGGCCAGCAGGAAGTACTCGAAGGCGACCTGGAAGAAGCGGCCGAACAGGAAGGTCCACACGAACAGCAGCACGTAGGCGATCGGGCTGCCGAAGTAGTGGCGCCACTCCTTCTCGACGATCGCCGAGACGTTGCGAAGCGAGCTCATCGGGCTACGAGGCCTCCGTGGCGGGCGCCTCCGCCGTGGCGGGCGCCTCGGGCGCCGCGCCGTCCGCGGAGTCGGTGGTGGTGATCTGCAGGAAGATCTCCTCGAGGCTCATGCCGAGCCGGGACAGGCCGACCAGGTCGTGGCCGGCGCCGACCACGGCGCGGGCCAGCTCGGGGCGCAGGTCGCGGCCGGCCTCGGCGTCGACCTCGAAGGCGACGACGCCGTCGCCGGCGTCGCCTTTCGGGCGCAGGCCGATCACGCCCGGCACCGTGCGCAGCAGGTCGAACAGCGGCCCGGTCTCGCCGCGCGCCTCGACCCGCAACGCGCCCGATCCGCGCAGGCGCTGGGTCAGGTTCTCCGGCGTGTCCTCGGCGACGACCTTGCCCTTGTTGATGATCACCACCCGGCCGCAGGTCACCTCGACCTCCGGCAGGATGTGGGTCGAGAGGATGATCGTGTGCTCGCCGCCGAGCGACTTGATCAGCTCGCGGGTCTCCAGGATCTGCTTGGGGTCGAGGCCGGCGGTCGGCTCGTCGAGGATCAGCACGTCCGGGTTGGCGAGGATCGCCTGGGCCAGCCCGACCCGCTGGCGATAGCCCTTCGACAGCTTGCCGATGTGCTTGTTGCGCACGTCGACGAGCCGGGTCTTCTCGATCGCCTCGTCGATCTTGCGGCGCCGGTCCTTGCCGGGGATGCCCTTGATCTTCGAGCAGAACGAGAGGAAGTCCGCGACCTCCATGTCGGGGTAGAGCGGCGGGGTCTCGGGGATGTAGCCGATCCGGCGCTTGACCTCGAGCGGCTGCTCGAAGACGTCGAAGCCCGCCACCCGCGCCGTGCCTTCGGTGGCCGGCAGGTAACAGGTCAGGATCCGCATCGTCGTCGTCTTCCCCGCCCCGTTGGGGCCGAGGAAGCCGAGGATCTCGCCCTTCTGGACGCTGAAGGACACGCCGTCCACGGCGGTGTGGCGGCCGTAGCGCTTGGTCAGGTTGACGACCTCGATCATCAAGGCTCCCGTCGTGAGGAGTCGCCAGAGGCGAACCCCGGCCTGCTGGTTCCGACCAGGTCCCGCTTGCGGCGCCCTTCGGGCCAGGCGCCGCGGGCTCGCCTCTGCGGGCCCTCGGGGCCGGGCCGCGTCGTGCGGTGGCCCCGGTGCGGGAAACCTGAGTATATTGCGGAGCGTTCGCCCGGCCTGTCAACGAGGAGGATCGCCACGCCCCCCAGCGCGACGCGCGCCCGCGAGCTGCGCCAACTGGCCGAAGCCGTGCTGGAGGCGCCCGACCTGTCGGGCCTTTCCGCGCTGCTGACGCGAGACCTGCCCCGCGCCCTGGGGCGGGCGCGGACCTGGCTGCTGCTGTGGGATCGCAAGCTCGAGGCCTTCGAGTCGCTCACGGACGGTGGGACGCAGGCCGGGCCCGGGCAGTCTTCGCCGACGACTTCGTCCGAGGCCGGCGGTCGCTGGCTGCTCGCGGAGGGCCACCTGATCGAGGGGCCGCAGGGGCGCGAGGACCAGGTGATGGTCCCGCTGATGGCGCGCGCCGGCGTCGTCGGCATGCTGGTGCTGGGCGAGCCGGCCGCGGGCGGCCGCCGGCGCCGCCCGCCGCTGGGCCGCCGCGACGCGGCACTCGTCTCCGCTCTCGCCTCCCGCGCGGCGCTGGCCCTCGAGAACCACCTCTACCAGCGCGAGGTCGTGGCCTCCGAGCGCATGGCCGCGCTCGGCACCATGGCCGGCATGCTGGCCCACGACTTCCGCGGACCGATGACGATCATCCGCGGCTACGCCGAGACGCTGACCGACGGCGAGGTGTCGCCCTCCGACCTGCGCGCGCGCGCCGCGCTGATCGTGCAGGCGGTCGACCGCCTGGAGCGGATGACCACCGAGACCCTCGACTTCGCCCGCGGCGGCGGCAAGCTGGCGCGGCGCACGCTGCCGCTGCGGCTGCTGCTCGAGGACTTCGCGGCCGGCCTGGCGGACGAGGTGCCGGGGGTCGCGATCCGCTCCGACTTCGCGGTCGGCAGCGAGACGATCGCGGTCGACGTCGACAAGCTGCGGCGGGTGCTGTCGAACATGGCCGCCAACGCCCGCGACGCGATGGGCGGCCAGGGCACGCTCACGCTCGCCGCCCGCGTCGCCGTGCGCGACGGAGCGCCGTGGCTGGAGCTGGTCGTGTCGGACTCCGGTCCCGGCGTGCCGCCGGAGATCCGCGAGCGCGTGTTCGAGCCGTTCGTGACCAAGGGCAAGAAGCAGGGAACGGGGCTCGGTCTCGCGGTGTCCAAGCGCTTCGTGGAGGACCACGGGGGCCTGGTCGAGCTGCTGCCGGAGGGACCCGGCGCCCGCTTCCGGATCGCGCTGCCGCTGCACCCGCCGGCGGAAGCGCCGAGGAGCGCCTGATGCGCCGCCGCCTGTTGTCCGCCGCCCTGCCGCTGTTCGCCCTGCTCTCCGCCGGCTGCACGTCCGCCGACCCGAAAGCGACGCTCGCCGTCTTGAACGTCGAGACCTACTGGGCGGTCCAGAAGCAGGTGGGCGACCAGCTCTACATCGCGGCGACGATCCGCTTCGAGCTGCGCAACACCGGGCAGCAGCCGCTCGACTACCTGCTCGCCACCGCGACCTTCAAGCGCAAGGGCTTCGAGCAGGTCGACTGGGGCACGGCCTTCGAGCTCGTGACCCCGCCCGGCAAGGCGCTGCAGCCCGGCCAGAGCATCGTCTACCACCTGCAGTCCGACACCCACTACTTCTCGAACGGAACGCCGGAGTCGATGTTCGACCACCCGGACTTCAAGGACGCGTTCGCGACGCTGTTCCTGCGCGTGGGGCCCTCGCCGTGGGTGGAGTTCGCGAAAGCCGACGTGCCGCGGCGCATCGGCAGCCTGGCCGCGGCGGAAACGGCAGCGACGCCGTAGGGGGCTGACGCCGGTTTCGAGGGAACGGACGCGACACGTGCACGTTGCGCCCCCCAGTGGCGACGACCGATCCGGTAGTAGCTGTGGCGGCTCCGCAGGCCTACGGTGGCCTGCTTGGTGGTGGTCGGCCCCGGCCGGTCCGGCGTCAAGGCGCCTCGCTGTCGCTCGGCCCCTCGCTTCGCGAGGGCTCCGGCCCTGACACCGGCCCGTCCGGAGCCGATGGGTCCTTCGCAGGCCACCTACGGCCTGCGAAGGAGACCGTCATGAGTAACGAGATCGGTCGTCACCACTCGCCGGTTGCGGGCACCGGTGCGGGCGCGGTTGCGGTGACGGCGACGGACGGGCACGTGGACGTGGACGTGGACGGCCACGGGTGTGCCGGGGTGCTCCTCGATGCCGAGAAGCTGGACTGTTATCGGCTGGCCGTGGCGTTTCAGCCTTTGGCGGCCGAGCTGGTGGCGAAGGCCGGGTACAACCTGCGGGATCAGTTCGAGAGAGCTGCGCTGTCGATCGCGCTGAATGTTGCCGAGGGTGCGGCTCGGAGGTCTGGGCGCGAGAGGCGGAGGTTCTACGAGATCGCTCGGGGTTCGGCGGCCGAGTGTGGGGCTCTGATCGCGGTTCTGCAGGCCAGAGGACTGGTGACGCCGGAGGCGGCGCGGGATGCGCGGCACAAGGTCGTGCGGCTGGTGCAGATGCTGAGCAAGATGCAGGCGAGGCTGCGGTAGTGGGGCGGCGTGGGCTCCCGCCACGAGTTGCGCCCGTGGGTCGGCGCGGCTTGCTTACGAAGGTGCCCCCCGGGGAGCGAGCCACGGTTCACGACGGCTCGCCGGCGGGGGGGAACCCTGACTCCGCCTGCGGCGGCACGGACGGGGCACCTGCACGTGTACGGGCACGGCGCCGCGGCCTACCTCTGCAGCGCCGCCACCCTGGAGAAGCTGCTGGTCTCCGAGCGGCACCAGGTTTCGTAGTCGGGGGCGGACTCGTCCACGGGTGCGCCGTGGGTCGCGAAGGCGGCTTGCGAGAAGCTCGTGGTGAGGCCCACCACGCGCATGCCGGCGGCGCGGGCGGCGCGCACTCCCATCGGGGCGTCCTCGAATGCCAGGCAGCGCACAGGGTCGGCGCCGACGCGCTGCGCGGCGAGCAGGAACACGTCGGGCCACGGCTTGCCGCGGCCCGCCTCGTCGCTGCGGGCGATCGCGCGGAAGCGGGGCCGCAGGCCCAGTTCCGCGAACGAGTGCTCGACGTTCTCGGGTGGCGCCGAGGTGGCGACGGCCGCGGGGATGCCCGCCGCGTCGAGCGCGTCGAGCAGGGGCACGAGGCCCGGCAGCGGTCGCAGCCGGCCGTGCGACAGCTCCCGGTACAAGGTCTCCTTCTCGTCGGCGAAGGTGCGGATCTCCTCTCGCGACAACTCGCGGCCGAACAGGATCGGCATGATCTCGGAGTTGGTCTTGCCGTCGAGCCTCGCGCGGTCCGCTTCCGTCAGGGGTGGCAGGCCGTGGCGGGCGACGAAGACCTGGAACGCGTCCGTGTGGAACGGCATGTTGTCGGTCAGCGTCCCGTCCAGGTCGAACACGAAGGCGGCGTAGCTCATCGTCGCGCCGCTCCCCCGCGCAGCCGGCGCAGCATCGTCGCGGCCAGCACGCCGGCGCCGAAGCCGTTGTCGATGTTGACGGCGGCGACGCCCGAGGCGCAGGAGTTGAGCATCGCCAGCAGGGCCGCCAGGCCCTGGAACGAGGCGCCGTAGCCGATGCTGGTCGGCACCGCGATCACCGGGGCGTCGACCAGGCCCGCGACGACCGAAGGCAGGGCACCCTCCATGCCGGCGGCGACGATCACCACGTCGGCGGCGCGAAGCGCTTCGACGCGGCCCAGCAGCCGGTGCAGGCCGGCCACGCCCACGTCGCTGATGCGCTCGACCTTCGCGCCGTAGAGCTCCGCGGTCAGTGCGGCCTCCTCGGCGACCGGAAGGTCGGAGGTGCCGGCGCAGACGACCGCGACGCGGCCGCGCAGCGCGCGCGCGCGGCGCCGGCCCGGCACGCTCACGCAGCGGGCCAGGGCATGCTCCTGCGCCTTCGGGAAGCGGGCGAGCAGCGCGGCGCGGGCCTCGTCGCCGGCGCGGGTGACGAGCGCCGCCTGGCCGCGCGCGGCGATCCGCTCGACGATCGCCACGCACTGCTCGGGCGTCTTGCCGGCGCCGAACACGGCCTCCGGGAAGCCGGTGCGCAACGCGCGGTGGTGGTCGACCTGGGCGAAGCCGAGGTCCTCGAAAGGCAGGCGCGCGAGTTGCTCCAGCGCGGCATCGGGGGCGAGGCGGCGGACGCGCACGTCCTCGAGCAGGCGGCGCAGGCGATTCGGGTCCATGCCCCTGATTAGCCCCTGTCGGCCAGCCGCTTGCAAGCCCCCCAAATACCGGGAGCACCGGGGTTTGACAGGGCGCCACGGGCGGCGGGAGACTCTGTCCAGCCCGCACGGGTGCGCGCTCGCGCGCCCGGGAACGAGAAGCGAATAGTGGACTGGCCGCCGGACGTGACCGGCGCCCTCGCCAGTCCGACTCCCGAGGTAGAGGCTAAAGGGAGCGCCGCCGCCCGGCGAAGCCGCGTCCGGGCGGGGGTGGGCGTTTCGGATTCCGGCTGATCGAAGGAAGTCGCGCAAGACCCGCCATGAGCCCGCTCGAGATCGGCATCCTGGGCCTCTATTTCCTGGTCCTCGTCATCCTGGCCATCTTCGGCCTCCACCGTTACGTGATGGTCTACCTGTACTACCGGCACGCCGACCGCAGGGCGCTGCCGGAGCCGCTGCCCGAGACGCTGCCGCGGGTGACGGTGCAACTCCCGCTCTACAACGAGATGTACGTGGTCGACCGGCTGCTGGCTTCGGTGGCCGAACTGCGCTACCCGCGCGAGCTGCTCGACGTGCAGGTGCTGGACGACTCGACCGACGAGACCCGCCGCATCGCCGCCGCCGCCGTGGAGCGCCTCCGCGAGCGGGGGATCGACGCCCACTACATCCACCGCGCAGACCGCACCGGCTTCAAGGCCGGCGCCCTCGACAACGGGCTGCACACGGCGAAGGGCAGCCTGGTCGCCATCTTCGACGCCGACTTCGTGGTGCCGCCCGACTTCCTCGAGAAGCTGGTCGGCCACTTCGAGGACCCGAAGGTGGCGCTCGTCCAGGCGCGCTGGGGCCACATCAACCGCGACCACTCGCTCTTGACCCAGATCCAGTCGATCCTGCTCGACGGCCACTTCATCCTCGAGCACGGCGGCCGCAACCGCGGCGGGCGCTTCTTCAACTTCAACGGCACCGCCGGCATCTGGCGCAAGGAGGCGATCGGCGACGCCGGCGGCTGGCAGCACGACACGCTGACCGAGGACCTCGACCTGTCCTACCGCGCCCAGCTCCGCGGCTGGCGCTTCGTGTTCGTGCAGGACCTGGTCAGCCCCGCCGAGGTGCCGGTCGAGATGAACGCCTTCAAGGGCCAGCAGCACCGCTGGGCCAAGGGCTCGATCCAGACCTGCCTCAAGCTGCTGCCGAAGATCCTGGCCTCGCCGGTGCCGCTGCCGGTCAAGGTCGAGGCGACCTTCCACCTGACCGCCAACTTCGCCTACCCGCTGATGGTGCTCTTGTCGCTGCTGATGTTCCCGGCGATGGTGATCCGCTACGACATGGGCTTCTACGAGATGCTGATCGTCGACGTGCCGCTGTTCCTGGGCGCGACGATGAGCGTGTGCTCGTTCTACTCGGTCTCGCAGCGCGAGACCGCGGGCAACGCCTGGCGCAGCCGGATCAAGTACCTGCCGGCGGTGCTGGCGACCGGGATCGGGCTCTCGGTCAACAACGCCAAGGCCGTGATGGAGGCCCTGGCCGGCCACGGCGGCGAGTTCGTGCGCACGCCCAAGTACAAGGTCGAGGGCGCGAGCGACGCCTGGAAGCACAAGCGTTACCGCGGCGCGCTCAACTTCGCGCCGTTCCTGGAGCTGGTGCTGGCCTTCTACTTCGCGGCGATGGGCTGGTACGCGCTGACCCACGCGATCTGGGGCACGCTGCCGTTCATCCTCATCTTCATGTCGGGCTATGGTTACACCGCCCTGATGTCGCTGCTGCAGAACCTCGACTTCGCGAGGCTGCGCGCGCAGGAGGCCTGACGGCCGGGCCGAGCGGGGCGCCTGGAGGACAAGCACCATGGACATCCGCGGCAAGAGCGTCCTGATCCTCGGCGGCTACGGCCTGGTCGGCCAGGCCATCGCCCGCCGGCTGCTGCCCGAGCGGCCGCGCCGGCTGATCCTGCTCTCGCTCAAGCGCGAGGAGGCGGAGGCCGCCGTCGCCGACATCGGCCCGGAAGCCGGCGAGTGCGAGCTGGCCGCCGCCTGGGGCGACGTCTTCACGTTCGGCGACGTGAAGGACGCGCCGCGGGCGCAGAACTACGCGGACGCGGCGTTCCGCACGCGGCTGATCGAGTCGCTGACCGAGCCGCTCTCGGACGAGGCCGCGGCCGAGTACTGGCTGCACCAGCTCGTCACCCGCGAGCGCCCGGACGTCATCATCGACGCGGTCAACACCGCGACCGGCATCGCCTACCAGGACATCTACAAGACCAGCCGCCAGGCCGCCCAGGCGCTGAAGGACGGCGCCGACCTGCGCGGCAGCCTGGAGATGCTGCTCGTCACCGACTACGTGCCGCAGCTCATCCGCCACGTGCAGGTGCTGTACCAGGCGATGGTCCAGGCCGGCACCAAGGCCTACGTCAAGATCGGCACCTCGGGCACCGGCGGCATGGGGCTCAACATCCCCTACACCCACTCCGAGGAGAAGCCGTCGCGGGTGCTGCTCAGCAAGAGCGCCCTGGCCGGCGCCCACACCCTGCTGCTGTTCCTGATGGCGCGCACGCCCGGCGGCCCGATCACCAAGGAGATCAAGCCGGCGGCGGCGATCGCCTGGAAGCGGGTCGGCTACGGCGAGGTGGTCCGCCGCGGCCAGCCGGTGCCGCTCTACGACGCGCCGCTGGAGGCGGCCGAGGCGCTGGTCGCCGGCACCCGCTTCGCGCCCCACGACGCCTCGCGCGGCCGGGCCACCGGCGAGACGATGAAGAACGTCTTCATCGACACCGGCGAGAACGGCATCTTCTCGCTCGAGGAGTTCGCGGCGATCACCACCGGCGAGCAGATGGAGTTCGTCACCCCGGAGGAGATCGCCGAGGTGGTGGCGCAGGAGCTCTCGGGCGGCAACACCGGCCACGACGTGATCAACGCCCTCGACAACGCCGTGATGGGCCCGACCTACCGCGCCGGCCTGATGCGCCACTGGGCGCTCGAGAAGCTGCGCAACCTCGAGCAGCAGCATGGAGTGCGCTCGATCGCCTTCGAGAACCTGGGCCCGCCCCGGCTCTCCAAGCTGCTGCACGAGGCCGACCTGCTGCGCCGCTCGTTCGAGACGATGGGCGCGGTGCGGGCGACGACGCCGGAGGAGCTGTCGAAGCGGCTGCTGGCCGACCTCGAGCGCGACGCCGCGCATCGCGCCGAGATCGTCTCGATCGGGATTCCGATCCTGCTGCCGGACGGACGCCTGCTGCGCGGGCCCGAGTGCAAGATCCCGCCGGTCTCGGCGCCTGGCGACACGCTGCCGCTGACGCCCGAGAACGTCGAGAAATGGGCGCACGCGGGCTGGGTCGACCTGCGCCTCGCCAACATGAAGGCGTGGCGCGAGCGCTTCGAGGCGATCGAGCGCGAGATCGCGGCGATCCCGGCCGGCGACACGTCCTCGCGCTTCCTGCGCGACCGCCAGTTCTGGGGCGAAGCCGGCGTGATCCAGCCGGGCAAGGTCGTGGGCTGGATCTTCGCGGTCGAGGAGCAGGGCGCGCGCATGAAGTGAGGCTGCGGCCTCACGGGAGAGCGTCGTGACGCACGAAGCCCGCAAACGCGGCGTGCAGCGAGTCCTGTTCGCGACGCTGCTGCTCAATGCGCTGGTCAGCGGTGCCAAGATCGTCGTCGGCACCGCGATCGGCTCGCTGGCGATGGTGGCCGACGGCTACCACTCGCTGCTCGACGGCTCGAACAACGTGATCGGGCTGGTGGTCACGCGCTTCGCCTACGCCCCGCCCGACCCCGGGCATCCGTACGGCCACCGCAAGTTCGAGACCTCGGCGGCGCTGCTGCTCGGCCTCGGCCTGCTGGCCCTCGCCTACAGCGTGTTCGAGGGGGCGCTCGCCTCGTTCCAGAAGCCGAGCCTGCCCGAGATCACGCCGCTGTCGTGGGCGGTGATGTTCGGCACCCTGGCCGTCAACTTCTTCGTCGCCTGGTACGAGGCGCGCGAGGGGCGCCGGCTGCAGAGCGAGTACCTGCTGGCCGACGCCGCCCACACCCGCTCCGACGTCTACGTCACGCTCGGCGTGGTGGCCAGCTTCGCCGGCGCCCGCGCGGGCGTCACCTGGCTCGACCCGCTGGTGGCGACCGGCATCGCGGCGTTCATCGCCTGGCTGGCGGTCGGCATCGTGATCCGCGCCTTCCACGTGCTGACCGACCGGGCGGCGATCGAGCCGGGGGCGATCGCGGAGGTGGTCGCGAAGGTGCCCGGCGTGAAACGCTGCGGCGAGGTCCGCACCCGCGGCGGCGACGCGGTGTACGTGGACCTCGTGGCCCTGGTCGACGGCGGGATGCCGATGCGCGAGGCCCACGACGTCGCCGACCGCATCGAGCACGCCCTGCACGCGGCCTTTCCGGCGGTGGTCGACGTGGTCGTCCACCTCGAACCGGCCGATTAGACCGTCCGCCCTACAATGGGGTGGACACAGGAGGAAACGAAATCGTGGCACTGAAGGACCGCGTGAGCTATCTGAAGACCCCCGAGGAGGTCGACGCCTTCCTCGCCCAGCACCCGGTCGCGGCGCTGTTCAAGGTCGGCATGTGCCACAAGACGCAGGAGACGTTCACCCACGTGCAGCGCCACCTGGAGGCGCGCGAGGACCTGCCGCTCGGCATCATCCGCGTCATCGAGTGGCGCCCGGCCTCCAACCACGTGGCCACGCTGACCGGCATCCAGCACGAGTCGCCGCAGTTCATCCTGTTCAAGGACGGCAAGGCGGTGTTCGACCGCGACAACTGGGACATCACCGACGCCGCCGTGGCCGAGGGGCTGACGGCGCTCCCCGCGCCGGCGGCCACCGCGAGCTAGAGGCGAGGGCGGCGATGGACGCGCCGTTCCCCGAACCGGTCGAAGTCCGCCACGAGAAGGGCGCGCGGCGCCTGGTCGTGACCTGGGACGACGGTCACGTCTCGACCTACCCGCTCGACTACCTGCGCTCGTGGTGCCCGTGCGCGATGTGCCAGGGCCACGCTCCGACCGCGCGTTACCTCGACCTCGCCGGCCACGACCTCGGCTCGATCGACGGCATCGGCAACTACGCGCTGGGCCTCGTCTGGCAGGACGGCCACTCGACCGGCATCTACTCGTTCCGCCTGTTGCGCGGGCTGTGCCCGTGCGACGACTGCGGGGGCGAGAAGCGGTAGCTCCCGGCTACAGCTCGACCCGCTCGTCCATCTTCGGGACGCGGGTGGGGAAGCCGCGCTGGCCCGAGATGCGGGAGGCGAGGGCGAACGCCGCGTCCTCTTCGCCGTGGGTCAGGAACACGGCCTTCGGCGACTTCAGCTCCGAGAGCCAGCGCATCAGCTCGCCGGCGTCGGCGTGGCCCGACAGGCCCTTGAGGTTGGCGATCTCGGCCAGCACCGGCACGTCGCCCTTGTGGATGCGGACCACGCGGCGGCCGTCGAGCAGGGCGCGGCCCAGCGTCGTCGCCGCCTGGTAGCCCGTGATCAAGAGCGTGTTCTCCGGCTGCGGCAGCCGCACCCGGCAGTGGTGGAGGATGCGGCCGCCGGCCAGCATCCCGGACGAGGACAGGATCACCGCCGGGCCCTTCAGCTCGTTGAGCTTCATCGACTCGTCCTTCGTGCGGTGGTGGAACACCCACTTGCCGTAGAGGAGCGAGCGGCCGCCGATGCCGTTGAGGTTCACGTTGTGGGCCTCGGGGTGGCGGGCGTAGATGCGGGTGGCGTCGACCGCCATCGGGCTGTCGAGGTGGACGGGGAACGGCCGCACCCGGCCCTCGGTCACGAGCTGGTCGAACAGGTAGATCATCTGCTGCGCGCGGCCGACGGCGAACGCCGGCACCAGCAGCACGCCGCCGCGCGCGAAGGTGCGCTTGAGCACGCCCTCGAGCTGGTCGAGCACCGAGACCTCGGCGTGGGCGCGGTTGCCGTAGGTCGACTCGACCACGACGTAGTCGGCCTCGGGCGCCGGCGCCGGGTCCTTCGCCAGCACCGCGTCGTAGCGGCCGACGTCGCCGCTGAACACGATCCGCAGCGTGCGCGCGCCGTCCTGCACGGTGACGTCCGCCGACGCCGCGCCCAGCAGGTGGCCGGCCTCGCGGTAGCGGAAGCGAATGCCGGGCGCGGCCTCGCGCTCCTCGCCGAGCGGCACCGCCTCGAACAGCTTCATCGCCGCCTCGACGTCCGCGTTGTCGAACAAGGGCAGCGCCGGCTTGTGCTTGGACAGCCCCTTGCGGTTGAGGTACTCGGCGTCCTCTTCCTGCAGGTGGGCCGCGTCCTTCAGCAGGATCTCGGCCAGCTCCAGCGTCGGCGGCGTGCAGTAGATCGTGCCGCGGAAGCCGAGCTTGACGAGGCGCGGCACGCGGCCGATGTGGTCGAGGTGGGTGTGGGTCAGCACGATGGCCTGCACCTTCGACGGCTGGAAGCGCGGCGGCTCCCAGTTGCGCAGGCGCAGTTCCTTCTCGCCCTGGAACATGCCGCTGTCGACTAGCACCTGCGAGGTGCCGGCCTCGAGCAGGTACTGGGAGCCGGTGACGGTGCGCGCCGCGCCGAGGAAGCCGAGCGTTGCCATGGGGGGACTGTACACCCCGCTGCGCCTGGTCAGGGCAGTTGCAGGCGGACGACGGCGGCGGAGATCGGCTCGTCGCCGGGAGAGCGGCGGCTGAAGCGCAGGCAGATCCAGTTCTCGCCCGCGCGCAGGAAGCCGGGACCGGCGTCGATCGCGACGTCCTGCCACTCGGCCGACAACTCGGCCCGCGCCGCCTCGACGCCGTTGACCGCGACCACCATCGCCTGCGGCAGCAGCCGGCGGGGGGCGCGCGCCGTGACCGTGAGCCGCAGGTCGGGTGGCACGTCGAGCGGCGCGCGCACGCAGGACTCCGGCGCCAGCGCCCAGCGGAACACGCGCCCGCCGTCGGAGCGCAGCTTCGAGAAGCCGCGCCACTCCGATGGCGGCAGCACCGAGAGGTCGAGCGTGCCGGACGGGTTCCAGTGGGTGTAGACGTACTCGCCGACGAAGACCTTGTAGGCGAACGCGCGGCCGCGGTCGCCGAAGGCCGCGCCCAGCGCGCCCGACGCGATCCGGTGCAGCAGCCGCGCGTGGTCCGCGGCGACCCGCGCGAGCGGGGCCTCGCCGGGATAGAGGCGGGCCCGGAAGTGGGTGACGAGGCCGGCATTCCACGCCACCAGCAGGCCGAGGGCCGCCGCCGTCACGAGCCGCGGCCGGCGCGCGATCGCCCGCTCCGCCGCGGCGAGCACGACCGCCATGCCCCACGCCGCCCACGGCCAGGCGACGTCGAAGCGGCGGTGGCCGTAGGCGTCCGAGCCGGTCCAGTCGACCACGCTGCCGTTGACCCACGCCGTCGCGGCGACGGCCAGCAGCCCCCCCGCGACGACCGTCCGCTGCCCGGGCACGCGCAGCAGCGGCAGCAGCCCGAGCAGCCCCAGCGCGACCGCGGGCGACCAGGTCAGCAGGCCGTGGTTGGCCGAGACGAGCACGTCGACGAGGCGCGGCGCGGTCCAGTCGAAGAAGCCCGCGCCCTGCGGCAGCGCCAGCGGCGCACCGAACAGCGCCTGCCAGGCGAGCAGTTGCGGCACGAGCGCGGCGCAGCCCGCGGCAGCTCCCGCGAGAACGTGGCCGGCGCGCAGCCGGTCCGCGCGCGCCTCGCGCACGAAGAGCGGCAGCGCCGAGAGCGCCAGCACCAGCGCCTGCCACCGCATCAGCGCGCACAGCCCGATCGCGGCGCCGAGCGCCACCCAGCCTCCGGCCGACGGTGCCCGCTCCAGCCGTCGCAGCGCGAGCAGGGCCAGCGTCGCGAAGGCGAAGGCCAGCGCGTGCGACATGGTCGGCACCACCAGCGCGTAGTAGAGCAGCGGGGAAGCGGCCAGCGTGCCGACGACCGCGAGCGCCGCCAGGCCGCGCCCGCGCTCCACGGCCAGATCGCGTCCCAGCGCCAGGGCCGCGAGCAGCACCAGCAGCAGGGTGCCGAGCCCGGCGCCGCGCAGGTAGGGGGCTCCGTAGCCCTCGCGGTCCCAGCCGCCGCCGAAGAGGGCGCGGTCGAGCTCGACGTAGAGCCGGGCGTAGCCGACGAACGGGGCCCACACCAGGGCCGGCCCGACCGGGTGCGGGTTCTCCATCAGACCGGTCGCGGTGTCGCGGGCGTGCTCGAAGCCCCAGGTGTCGTACTCGTTGCGGAAGTCGAGGTTTCCGTCCCACGCCGCCGAGCGCAGCCAGACGTAGTACGACGGCGAATCGGCGCGGAACTCGGGAGCGGCTGCGGCGAAGGCGGCGAGCGCCAGCGCCGCGGCGAGCGGGGCTCGCGGCAGTGGCGCGCCCTGGCGCCGCAGGAGCAGCGCGCCGAGCCCGCAAAGCAGCAGTCCCGGCAGCAGCACGGCGCTGCGCCGCGGGTCGAGCGCGGCGACGAGCAGCAGTCCGAGACCGGCGACGAGCAGGGCAGGGGGCATCGGGCGCGCTAGCCTCGCACGAAGCGCGCGCATACTTGAAGCCCGGGAGGACACCGTGGCCCGAACCCGCCGAACCTCCGCCCGCCCGCCTGCCGCGCCCGCGCCCCGCGGCCGGATGACGACGAAGCAGCTCGTCGAGGAGAGCCGCCGCTGGCTGGGCATCATCAACGCCCACCACCTCAACGAGTACAAGAAGCGGAAGATCGTCGCCGACACGGTCGAGAACTTCCGCAGCTACTACAACCGGGGCTACCTCGACTACCGCAAGTCGGTGACCGAAGGCGGCGAGTTCGCGGCCATCGAGTGGAGCGGCCGCGGCTCGGTGTTCGAGGACGTCACCGGCCGCCGTTTCGTCGATTGCCTCGGCGGCTACGGCATCTACTCCGCGGGCATCAACCACCCGAAGATCGTCCGCGCCGTGAAGAGCCAGCTCGAGCGCATGCCGCTGTCCTCGCAGGAGCTGCTCGACCCGCTGCGCGGCGCGCTGGCCGAGCTGCTCGGCGAACTGGCCCCCGGCGACCTGCAGAAGTGCTTCTTCATCTCGAACGGGACCGACGCCATCGAGGGGGCGATGAAGCTGGCCCGTCTCTACACGGGCAAGCCCGGCTTCGTCTCCGCGGTGCGCGGCTTCCACGGCAAGTCCTACGGTTCGCTGTCGCTGATGGGCAAGGCGGAGTACCGGCTGCCGTTCGAGCCGATGCTGCAGGACGTCTACTTCGTGCCGTTCGGCGACGCAGCAGCGATCGACGCCGAGCTGCGCAAGGCGGAGGCGGTGGGTCAGCAGATCGCCGGCGTGATCCTGGAGCCGGTGCAGGGCGAGGCCGGCGCGATCGTGCCCGACGACGACTACTGGCCGGCCGTGCGCGAGATCTGCACCCGCCACGGCGTGCTGCTGATCGCCGACGAGGTGCAGACCGGGATGGGCCGCACGGGGAAGATGTTCGCCGTCGACCACTGGGACGTGGCGCCCGACATCCTGTGCCTGGGCAAGGCGCTGGGCGGCGGCGTGATGCCGCTGTCGGCGTTCCTGTCGACGCCCGAGATCTGGAAGAAGCTGGAGGAGAACCCGTTCATCCACTCCTCGACCTTCGGCGGCAACCCGCTCGCCTGCGCCGCCGGCATCGCGGCCGTCAACGTGACACTCGAGGAGGACCTGCCGGGGCAGGCCGCGGCGACGGGCGCCTACCTGCTCGGCGAGCTGAAGGAGCTCCGGAAGCGGTATTCGGACCACCTGCTGGAGGCGCGCGGCCTGGGCCTGCTGATCGGCCTCGAGTTCGTCGACACCGAGTTCGGCTACGCGGTGGCCGCCGGCCTCTTCAAGCGCGGCGTGCTGGTCGCCGGCACCCTGCTCTCGGCCCGCACCCTGCGCATCGAGCCCGCGCTCGCGATCCCCCGCGCGCTGGTCGACGAGGTGCTCGAGAAGCTCGACGACACCCTGCGCGAGCTGACCGAGTAGCCACGCCCCCAAACCCGGGAGCGCGAGGGCATACTCCGCGCGGGTTCATGCGCGGGGCGATCCGGATCGAGGGGGTCGGCAAGAGCTTCGGCGACACCGAGGCGGTGCGCGACGTGTCGCTCGAGGTGGCGCCCGGCGAGTTCGTCACCCTGCTCGGCCCGTCCGGCTGCGGCAAGACGACGCTGCTGCGGCTGCTGGCGGGCTTCGAGACGCCCGACGCGGGCCGGCTGCTGATCTCCGGCCGCGACGTCGCCGGGCTGCCGCCGCATCGACGCCCGGTCAACACCGTGTTCCAGCACTACGCGCTGTTCCCGCACCAGGACGTCGCGGGCAACGTCGCCTTCGGCCTGCGCATGCAGAAGCGGCCGGGGGCGGAGGTGCGCGAGCGGGTGGCGCGGGCGCTCGAGCTGGTCCAGCTCGCGGGCTTCGAGGCGCGCCGGGTGGACGAGCTGTCGGGCGGCCAGAAGCAGCGGGTGGCGCTGGCCCGGGCGCTGGTGCTGGAGCCCGAGGTGCTGCTGCTCGACGAGCCGCTGGCGGCGCTCGACGCGAAGCTGCGGTCGCAGATGCAGGTCGAGCTCAAGAACCTGCAGGAGCGGCTGCGGATGACCTTCGTGTTCGTCACCCACGACCGCGACGAGGCGCTGATCATGAGCGACCGGGTGGCGGTGATGAACGCCGGCCGCGTCGAGCAGCACGGCACCCCCGACGCGCTCTACGACCGCCCCCGGACTCACTTCGTCGCCGACTTCCTCGGCATGCGCAACCTGCTGCGGGCCCGGGTCGAGGCGGTCGAGGGCGGCCTCGCCCGCCTCGCCTGCGGCGAGCTGCGCTTTGCGGCCCGCGACGACGGCGGCTATCGCGCGGGCGAAGAGGCCTGGGTCGGCGTGCGCCCCGAGCGGGTGCGGCTGCTGGCGGCGGACGCCGCGGAGCCGGGCGCCCACGAAGGCCTCGTCGAGGACGAGATCTACCTCGGCGACCGCACCGACTGGGTCGTGCGCGCCGCGGGGACCGCGATCGTCGCGGCCGAGTCGGCGCGCGGGGCACAGCCGCGCGGCCGCGGGGAGAAGGTGCGCCTGGCGCTGCCGCCCGAGGCGGTGCTGCGGCTCGAAGACGGGGCGTGACGTGAGCGCGCGGCGACAGGCGCTGCTGCTGCTGGCCCCGGCGGCGCTGACCCTGCTCGTGCTGTTCGCGCTGCCGCAGGCGCTGATGTTCGAGGCCTCGCTCGGGCGCCGCTCGGCCTACGGCGGCATCGTCCACGAGTGGAGCCTCGCCAACTACGCCCGCGCGCTGGAGCCGCTCTACCTCGGCATCTTCGCCCGCAGCGTCGGGCTCGCGGCGGTGACCACCGCGCTCTGCCTCCTGCTGGCCTGGCCGGTCGCCTGGTGGATCGCCTTCCGCGTCCCGCAGCGCCACAAGAGCGCGCTGCTGGTGCTGCTGGTGCTCCCGTTCTGGACCTCGTTCCTGGTCCGCATGTACGCCTGGATCGTGCTGCTGCGCACCGAGGGCGTGATCAACGCCGCGCTCGCCGCCGTCGGCATGCCCGCGCTCGACCTGCTCTACAACGACATCGCCGTGCTGATCGGCCAGGTCTACGGCGAGCTGCCGTTCATGGCGCTGCCGCTCTACGCCTCGATGGAGAAGCTGGACCGCCGGCTGCTGGAGGCGGCCGCCGACCTCGGCGCGTCGCCGCTGCGCCGGCTGCGCGAGGTCGCGCTGCCGCTGACGCTGCCCGGCATCGCCGCCGGCGGCGTGCTGGTGTTCATCCCCTCGCTGGGCGCCTACCTCGCGCCCGACCTGCTGGGCGGCGCGAAAGGCGTCTACGTCGGCAACCTGGTGCAGGCGCAGTTCGCGGTCGCCCGCGACGCCCCGTTCGGCGCCGCGCTGTCCTTCGTGCTGGCGTTGCTGGTGCTCGTCGCGGTCGCCGCGGCGCGCCGGCCGCTGGCCGCGGCCCGCGCGCTGTGACGGCGCGATCTTTCGCCGTCGTGCTGGTCGCGGCGCTCGCGTCGGGCGCCGCGGCGGAGGACTGCGCCGAGAACCTGCTGTCCGGAGCCCGCATCGTGGCCACCCACGGCGTACTCCACCCCGAGCGGATCGCCGACGGCCGGCTGTTGCCTCACGGCTGGAGCGAGAGCCTGCCCGACGCGGTGCCGATGCCCGCCGGTTCCTTCGTCGTGTGGGACCTCGGGGTGACCCGCGACATCGCCGCGCTCGTGATGCAGGCGTCGCCGACCGGCCGCTTCCGGGTGCTGGTCAGCGAAGACGGCGCCAGCGGCCGGCCGATCTGGGAGGTGGGGCCGATCGCGGCCGGCGGCGTCGTCGAGCGTGGCAGCGCCGACGTCCGGGCCCGCGCCCGCCTGCTGCGGCTGGAGGCGCTGGCGCCGGGGCGGGTGGTCGAGCTGCGGGCGTTCTGCGCGAGCGGCGAAGCGTTCCCGCCGCCCGCGGTCGTCGACTCCACGCTGCCGCGCGACGCCTCGGTCGAGAGCGCCGAGCGGGCCCGCGCGGCGCGGGCTCCGCTGGCCCTGCTCGGCGGCGTGGCGCTGCTGGCGCTGGCGCCCCGGCTGCGCCGCCGCCCGCGGATCGCCCTGGCGTGGCTGCTCTCGCTCGCCGGCCTCGCTTCGTGGGCGCAGTTCGGCCCGCTCCACGCGCCGCTCCACGCGCACGACGCGACCCACTACTTCCTCGGCGCCAAGTACGCCCCGGAACTCGGTCACCTCGAGCTCTACCGCTGCATCGCCCGCGCCGAGCAGGAAGCCGGGCGCGGCGCCGCCGTGTCCGCGCTGCGGGTGCGCGACCTCGACACCTACGCGCTGCGGCCCGGGGCCCGCTTCCTCGAGCCGGGCGCCTGCCGCGCCCGCTTCACGCCGCAGCGCTGGCAGGCGTTCCGCACCGACGTCGACGCGCTGCGCGGGATGCTCGGCGATCACGGCCTGCGCGGCGTGCTGCGCGACCACGGCTACAACGCGACGCCGCCGCAGACGCTGTGGCTGTCGATCGTCATCGGCGCCACCCCGGCGTCGCCCACCGCGCTGCGGCTGCTGGCAGCGCTCGACCTGCTGGCGCTGGCGGCGGTCGTGCTGGCCTTCGGCTGGGGCTTCGGGCCGCGGGCGGCGGCGCTCTGCGCGCTGGTGATCGGCTGCGGCGCGCCCTGGGGCTACGAGTGGATCGGCGGCAGCCTCGGCCGCTTCGCGTGGCTCGCGCTGCTGGCGCTGGGGCTCGCCGCCGCCCGCCGCGAGCGCTTCGCGCTCTGTGGCGCCGCGCTGGCCGGGGCCGGCCTGCTGCGCCTGTGGCCGTTCGCCTTTCTCGGGGGACTCGTGGCGTGGGCGACCCTGCGCAGCCTGCGTGCCGGCCGGCTGCTGCCCGCCGCGCGCTCCGCCGCGCTGGGCGCGGGTCTCGCGCTGCTCGTCGGCCTCGGGGGCAGCCTGGTGCAGCTCGGGCCGGCGGCGTTCCGCGGTTTCGCGGAGAAGATGAGCGCCCACCGCGAGCACGTCAGCGTCAACCAGGCCGGCCTGCCGCCGCTGCTCTCGGCCTCGGCGCAGCGCTCGCTCGACGCGTTGCGGGCTCCGGAGCTCGACGACCCGGACAGCCTCTGGCGGCAGAGCCACCGCCACGCCCGCGAGGCCGCCGCGCCCGTCGCCTGGGCCATCGCCCTGGTCGGCGCCGTGCTGATCGGCGCCGCCGGCTGGCGCCGCCGCGGCCCGGTCGAGGCGATCGCGCTGGGCGGCGTGCCGGTGTGGGCGCTGCTCGGCCTGTCGTCCTACGACTACGCCTGGCTGGTCGCGCTGGTCCCGCTCTGCGCCGCGCGCGCGCCGCGCGCCGCGGCGCTGCTCCTCGTGGTCGCCCTGTCGGCCCTGCTGCGCCACGCGTTCTCGTTCGAGCTGGAACACGCGCTGTTGAACGCGGCGCTGGCGCTGCTGGTGCCCGGCGTGGGGCTGGCCGCCGCCCTGCGCGGATGGCCGAAGCGGAGGCTGGGGCGGACGTGAAGCGCGGCCTCGGCCTCTTCGCGCTCGGCGTCTACCTCTTCCTCTACGCGCCGATCGTCGTGCTGGCGGCGCTGTCGTTCAACGAGAGCCGGAGTTCGGCAACGTGGGAGGGCTTCACCTTCGCCTGGTACCTGAAGCTGCTCCAGAACGCCCAGGTGATGCAGGCGCTGCGCAGCAGCCTGATCGTGGCCTTCGTCTCCACCGTCGTCTCCACGCTGCTCGGCACCGCCGCGGCGCTCGCCTTCCACCGCCACCGCTTTCGCCGCGCGGCGTGGCTGGAGGCGCTGTTCGCGCTGCCGATCGTGGTGCCGGAGATCGTGATCGCCTCCTCGCTGGTGCTGCTCTACGCGGCGCTGTCGCTGCGCCTCGGCCTCGTCACGGTGGTGCTGGCCCACGTCGCGTTCTCGGTCTCCTACGTCGTGGTCGTGGTGCGGGCGCGGCTCCACGGCTTCGACCGCACGCTGGAAGAAGCGGCGATGGACCTCGGCGCGGGGCCGTGGCGCACGCTGTTCGCGGTGACGCTGCCGCTGTGCGCGCCGGCGATCCTGGCGGGCGCGCTGCTCGCCTTCGCGCTGTCGATCGACGACTACGTGATCACCTCGTTCGTCGCCGGCGTCGGCTCCACCACGCTGCCGCTGCAGATCTACTCGATGGTGCGCAGCGGGGTGTCGCCCGAGATCAACGCGGTGTCGACGCTGCTGCTGCTGGCCACCAGCCTGCTGCTGCTGGCGGCCCACCTGCTCGAGCGCGGCCGGCCCGCGCGGCTGTGCGCGGCGCCCGCCGGCCTCGGCTTCGCGCTGCTCGCCGGGCCGTTCCTGCTCGGCGGCCCCTCCGCGGCCGGCGGCGAGCGGGCGCTCAACCTCTACATCTGGTCGAACTACATCGCGCCGGAGACGCTCGCGAAGTTCGAGGCCCGCCACGGCGTCAAGGTCAACGTCGACCTCTACGACTCCAACGAGGCGCTGCTCGCCAAGCTCCAGGCCGGCAACGCCAACTACGACGTCGTGTGCCCCTCGAACTACGCGGTGGCGATCCTGGCCCGCCAGGACCTGCTGCTGCCGCTCGACCTGTCGGCGCTGCCGAACCTCGCCCACGTGGACCCGGCCTTCCTCGACCGCCCGCACGACCCCGGCAACCGCCTCTCGATCCCCTACTTCTGGGGCACCACCGGCATCGCCTACCGGAAGAGCCGCACCGGCCCGATCGACTCGTGGAACGCGCTGTGGGACCCGCGTTTCGCGGGCCGCATCCTGATGCTCGACGACGCCCGCGAGACGCTCGGCGCCGCGCTGCTGCTGGACGGCCGCGGCGTCAACGAGGAGGACCCGGCGGCGCTGGGCCGGGCCCGGCAGCGCCTGCTCGCGCAGAAGCCGCTGGTCCGCACCTACAACTCGGCCGACTTCGACCAGGTGCTGCTGGCGGGCGACGTGTGGCTGGCCCAGGGCTGGAGCGGCCAGTTCGCGAAGGCGATGGACCAGGACCCGGACATCGAGTACGTGGTGCCGAAGGAGGGCTCCAGCTTCTTCCTCGACAGCCTGGCGATCCCGCGCGGCGCGCCCCACCCGCAGCTCGCCCACGCGTTCCTCGACTTCGTGATGGAGCCGGAGATCGCTGCCGAGATCTGCGCGACGATGCGCTACTCGACCCCCAACCGCTCGGCCCGCGCGCTGCTGCCGGCGGCCATCCGCGACCACCCGGCGATCTTCCCGCCCGCCGACGTGATGCGGCGCGTCGAGTTGCTCGAAGACGTCGGCGAAGCGACGGTCCTCTACGACCGCCTGTGGACGGAGGTCAAGTCCGCCCGCTGAGAGCCCGCGGAACCCGCTGCGGGGGACGGCAACGGCGCCACAGAGTCACAGAGACACAGAGGGGAAGAATCCCGAGGAGTCTCTGTGCCTCTGTGCCTCTGTGCCTCGGTGGCGCCCTTCGTTTCGGGCCGCGATCAGGCCGGCTTCGGTGCCACGAATCTGTCGTAGAGGAGCATGCCGATCGTGGACGCGACGCCGATGGCGCCGACCCAGTACCACATCTCCTGTGGCGCGGCGGCGCCGGGGCCCGGGACCAGTACGCCGTCTGTGCCGCGGCTGCCGATGTAGTGGGCGACCAGCTTGCCGCTCGTCACGCCGGACACGAAGGTGCCGATCGCCACCGGCAGGAACGCGAAGCCCATGTAGGTGCCGACCTGCTCCTTGGGAGCGAGGTCGGCGACGTACTCGTAGTAGCGCGGGGCCTGGGTCGCCTCGCCGATCGCGAAGATCACGATCGCGACGATCGTCATCGTCAGGGTCGGGAAGCTGCCCATCACGAACCACGAGGCGGAGGCCAGCACGAAGCCGATCGTCATCGCCCGGATCGGCGCCAGCGCCTTGGCCAGCGCCGCCGCGGGAACCGTGACCAGGATGATGGTCCAGGCGTCGACCGTCTCGATCACCTCGAACTTGCTGTAGTCGAGCACGTCCTTCACGTAGAAGGGCAGGGCGTAGAAGATGTGCCAGAACATCGCCCAGAAGCCCGAGAAGATGACCAGGAACGAGACGAAGCGCAGGTTGCCGAACACCATGAACATGTCGGCGATCACCTTGCCCATCGAGGCGACCGGCGCCGCGTCGGCGGGCCGCTCCGGCTCCTTGAAGAACACCAGCGTGGCGACCACCAGCAGCAGGCTCGTCACCGACGACATCACGAGCACGTAGGAGATGCCGACGTTCTCGCGCACCTGCATGGCCAGCAGCGGGCCGATCGCGCCGCCCAGGTTCACGAGCGTGTAGTAGATCGAGTAACCGAGGCCCTTGGTCTCGCTGGTCGTCGTGCGGGCCACGGTGCCGACGATCGAGGGCTTGATCAGCGAGCCGCCGATCGCCGTGATCACCAGCGCGCCGATCATGTAGGCCTTGGCGCCGAAGAGCGCGACCAGCGGCGCGCCCGCGGGCAGCCCGGCGAGGCCGATCAGGAAGTAGCCGACGCAGAAGATCGAGAAGCAGGCGGTCAGGCTGACCTTGAAGCCGTAGCGGTCGACGATGGTGCCGGCCAGGATCGGCAGGAAGTAGAGCAGCGTGTTGAACAGGCTGCCGACGAGCCAGCCGGCGGTCTCGGGGCCGAGGCCCACCTGCTCCGCGACGTACACCGCGAGCACGGCCTTGCTGCCGTAATAGGCGAAGCGCTCGAACAGCTCGAGGGTGTTCGCCACCCAGAACGAACGGGTGAAACCCGTGCGCAACATCGCGAGGTCCAAGGCTCCTCCTCCGCGGCGGCGCCGTGCCGGCCGGAAAACCCCGCGAGTATCGGGGCCGCCCGCGGCGCGGTCAATCGCCTGCTAGATTGCCGGCTCCACCCCGGAGGTCAGGCGTTCGATGGCGGATGCGGCGCGGCGGGACGACGGCGGGACGCGGCTGGTGCTCGGGCTCTGCGCGCTGAACGTGCTGGCCTACGTCGACCGCCAGTTGCTGGCGGCGCTGGCGCCGCTGCTGATCGCCGACCTCGGCCTGTCGCGCGCCGACGTCGGGCTGCTGGTCGGGCTCACCTTCATCGTCGTCTTCGCGCTCGGCACGGGCGTCGTCGGCAGCCTCGCCGACAGCGGCTCGCGGCCGCGGCTGATCGCGGGCGGCCTCGCCACGTGGAGCGCCGCCACCGCGCTGACCGGCACCGCCACCGGCTTCGCCTCGCTGGCGTTCTGGCGCTCGCTGGTCGGCGCCGGCGAAGCGACGCTGCCGGCGCCTGCGCTGTCGATGATCGCGGACCGCGTCGCCCCCGAGCGGCGCGGCCTCGCCAACGGCGTCTTCTACGCCGGCATCCCGGTCGGCTTCGCGCTGGCCTTCGCGCTGGCCGGGACGATGGGCCCCGCCCTCGGCTGGCGCGCCTGCTTCTTCGTCCTGGGGCCGCTGGGCCTGCTGGGCGTGTTCGCCGTGGCGCGCATGGCCGACCCCCCGCGCCGCGGCGCCGCGCGCCCGGCCGCGGGTGTCGTCGAGTCGTTCCGCGCGCTGGCGGCGGCCGTCGCCGCGCGGCCCGCGCTGGGCGTGCTGACCCTGGCCGGCGTTCTCGTCGTGTTCGCGAGCGCGTCGTCGCAGCACGTGATCACCTGGCTCGTGCAGGAGCGCGGCTTCGAGTTCCGCCGCGCGGCGCTGCTCTCGTCGGGCCTGATGCTGGCCGCCGGCCTCGCCGGCAACCTCGGCATCGGGGCGCTGACCGACCGCGCGCGGCGCCGCCACCCCGGCGACCGGCTGCTGGCGCTCGCCGGCCTGGCGGCGCTGGGCCTCGCGGCGACCTTCGGCTTCTACACGCTGTCGCCGGGCTCGCCGCTGTTCCTGCCGTGCTGGTTCGTGGCCCAGGCCTTCCTGCTCGGCTGGTACGGCGCGTGGATCGCCGGCATCGACGAGCTGGCGCCGGAGGGACGCAAGGCGACCAGCGTGGGCGCGGCGCTGCTGGTGCTGAACCTGCTCGGCGTCGCCACCGGCCCGTGGATCACGGGCCTGATCGGGGATCGCGCGGGCCTCGGCGCCGGGCTGCTGTGGAGCCTGGCACCGGCCGCGCTCGGCGCGCTGCTGTTCGCCGCGGTCGGCCTCTCCGAGCGTCGCGCGGCACCGGCGGAAGGCTAGACGTCGAGCGCCTTCTGGACGAAGTCCTCGGCGTCGAGGCGGTCCTCCTCGGCGTGCAGCGCGGCCAGCACCTGGCCCTCGCGGGCGGCCAGCCTCTCGTAGAGGTGGCGCTCCTCGGGGTCGGCGGAGGCGTGGTGCGCGGCCTCGGCGAGCAGGGCCTGCGCCTCGCTCTCGACGGCCAGCAACTCGTGCAGGATCTCGCGGCGCGACATCCCGGGGGCCAGGTGGTGCTCGGTCATCGTCCGCTCCTCCTGCGTGCGCGGGCCCCGCACCTCCTGCGGTCCCCTCTCCTGTCGGGGCAAGCAGCAAGGTTCGTACCGCCGCCCGAGTGTTGGGGTTTCCGCCACTGCTGGTCGCCGTGAACGCTGGTAGCCTTCGCCCCGACCCCGCACCCAGGAGGCACCTTTGCAGGACACCCTCGACGCGCTGCGTGCCCAGCTCGGGCGCGTGATCCTCGGCAAGGCGGAGGTGATCGACGACCTGCTGGTGGCGCTGCTCGCCGGCAGCCACGTGCTGATGGAGGACGTGCCCGGCGTCGGCAAGACCACGCTGGCCAAGGCGCTGGCCGCCTCGGTCGCGGCCGACTTCAAGCGCGTGCAGTTCACGCCCGACCTGCTGCCCTCCGACATCCTCGGCAGCTCCGTCTACAACGCGCAGGACGGCAGCTTCACCTTCAAGCGCGGGCCGGTGTTCACCAACGTGCTGCTCGGCGACGAGATCAACCGCGCCTCGCCGCGCACCCAGTCGGCGCTGCTCGAGGCGATGAGCGAGCGCCAGGTCTCGATCGAGGGCACGACCCACCCGCTGCCCGCGCCGTTCCTGGTGATCGCGACCCAGAACCCGGCCGAGTTCCACGGCACCTACCCGCTGCCCGAGGCCCAGCTCGACCGCTTCGGCCTGCGCATCGACCTCGGCTACCCGCAGAAGATCCACGAGATCGACGTGCTCTACGCGCAGGCCGATCACCACCCGCTGGCCGACGTCAGCTCCGTCGTCGACGGCGCCGGCGTGCAGCGGCTGCAGGAGGCGGTGCGCGCGGTGAAGGTGGACCGCGCGATCGGCGCCTACCTGGTCGACCTCGCCGACGCCACCCGGCGCCACCCGCAGGTGCGCACCGGCTGCTCGCCGCGCGGCACGCTCGCGCTGTTCCGCATCGCTCAGGCCCGCGCCTTCGCCCGCGGCCGCGACCACGTGCGGCCGGAAGACGTGAAGGCGATGGCCGTCGGCTGTCTCGCCCATCGCCTGGCGCTCGACACCAAGGCCAAGTACGCGGGCGTGCGCAAGGAGACGATCGTGCGCGAGATCCTCGACACGGTGGCGGTGCCGGCGTAGGAGCGCGGGTGGCGCTCTCGGTCCGCGAGCGGCCGGTCTTCTCCTCGATCGTCGAGGTCCTGGAGGAGCGGCTGTCCGCGCGCGGGCGGTTCCTCGTGGTCGCCCTGATCCTGTTCGCGACCCTCGGCCTCGACACCCGCCGCACCCAGAACTTCCGCGTCTTCGCGCTGGCGGCCGGCCTGTTCGTCGCCGCGTCGCTGTTCGCCTTCGTGCGACGTCCCCGAGCCACGCTCGACTGCGCGCTGCCCGAGCGGGCCACCGCGGGACGCCCGGTGCCGCTCGAGGCGCGTGTCAGCGCCGCGGGCGAGGCCGTGGAGGACGACCTGCTGCTGTCGTTCCCCGTGGCGCGCCGCTGGTCGTCGAGCGTGCCGGTCGAGCCGCGCCAGCACCGGGTCATCGCGCTGCCCGGCAAGCCGGCGACGGTGAATGCCACGCTGCGCCCGCTGCGCCGTGGCCGCTACCGGCTGCGGCCGCCGGTGCTCCGTGGCACCGACCCGCTGGGTCTCGTCGCCGGCCGCGCGCGCGAGGCCGCCGAGCGGCCGCTGCTCGTCTACCCGCGCTTCTTCAACTTCGGCGAGCTGAGCGTGCCGGTCGGGCGCCGCTACCAGCCGGGCGGCATCCCGATGAGCTCGTCGACCGGCGACGCCCAGGAGTTCGTCGGCACCCGCGACTACCGCGAGGGCGACGCGATCAAGAACATCCACTGGCGCTCGTTCGCGCGGCGCGGCAAGCCGGTCGTGCGCGAGTTCCAGGAAGAGTACTTCTGCCGCATCGCGCTGGTGCTCGACACCGCGACCCCGCGCCGCATGCGCGCGGCGGACGAAGCGCGCTTCGAGGCGGCGATCTCCGTGCTGGCCTCGATCGCCGATCAGTTCAGCCGCGGCGACTTCGTGATCGACCTGCTGGCCGCCGGGCCCGATCTCTATTACGTCAGCGCCGGCCGCTCGCTGGGCAGCCTCGACACCGTGCTCGACGTGCTGGCGGCGCTGGAGCCGGTGCCGGAGGCGCCGTTCGCCACCGTCGGCCCGCCGCTGATCGACGCGCTCGCCCAGATCTCGACGGTCGTCGCGGTGCTGCAGGACTGGGACGCGTCGCGCGAGTCGTTCCTGCGCGAGGTGAAGGCGCTCGGCACCGAGGTCCGCGCCTTCGTCGTGCGCGAGGGGCCGCCCGGCGCGCCGCTGCCGGCATCGGAGCTGTTCGAGGTGTCGATCCTGCGGCCGTCGGAGATCGACGAGCGGATCGCGCTCGAGGAGCGGGCGCGGGCATGAGGCGGACCCTGGAGCGCATCGCCTGGGCGGCCTTCGCCGCCGCGGCGGTGTTCGCCTGCGCGCGCGGACTGCGCGCGCCGTGGCTGGCCGGCTTCGCGCTGCCGGTGCTCGCCTCGGCGTTCTTCCGGGGCGTCGAGCCGCCGCCCCGGCTCGCCCGCGGCCTGACGGCGCTGCTGGTCGTGGTCGCGGTGCCGACCTTGCTGCTGGGCTGGGTGCTGATGGCCTACCCGGTGCTGCCGCCGGGGCTCGTGCGCACGGTCTCGCTGGCGTGCGGCGCCGCGCTCTGCGCGCTGTGCGCCGCCCTCGCGCCGCTCGCGGAGGGCCGCTGGCGGCAGGGCCGACTGGCCGCCGCAGCGCTCGGCGCGATCGCCGTGGGCGCCTTCGATCCGACGGGGCCGATCGCCGTACCGCTGCGCGTGGCCGCGACCGCTGCCGTGATGCTGCTCGCCGTCGGGCGCCTGACCGCGCGCCGAGGACTGCGCCTGACCTTCGCGCTCGCGGTGGCCGTCGTCGTCGCCGAGACGACGATGCGGGTGCTGCCGCCCGCCCAGGACCAGGTGGAGGCCGCGCTCGCCGGGCTCGCCGCGGGCGCCAGCAGCGGTGCCTCCTCGGGCCACGCCCGGCTCGGCGAGATGGAGAGCCTGCAGCTCTCGCGCGAGATCGTGCTGCGGGCCTGGATGCCGACGGCGCGGCGGCTGCGCACGCGGGTCTACTCGCGCTTCGACGGCCAGACCTGGCACCCGGGGACGGTCGGCGCGCAGTCGCTCGTCGCCGAGACGGCGGCGGCCGCCGACCTGGCCAGCGTGCCCGGCCGCACCTGGAGCGTGCCGTCGCCGCCGCCGGGGCCGCGGATCGCCGTGCGGGTCGTGGCCGCCGGCCTCGCCGCCGGCACGCTGGCGGCGCCGCGAGGCGTCGTGCTGCTGCGCGCCCCGGTCGACGGGGCCACCGTGGACGATGCCGGCGTCGTGCTGCCGCCACCCCGCGACCGGGTCGAGGCCTATGGCGTGGCCGCCGTCGTCGAGCCCCCCGCCCGCGAGCCGGACGCGGCGACCGTGGCCGCCACGCTGGCAGTCCCCGCCGACATCGACCCGCGGCTGCGAGCGCTCGCGGACGAGCTCGCCGCGGGCCTGCCCGACGCGTACGCGCGCGCCCACCGCGTGAGCGCCTGGGTGTCGACCCGCGCCCGCTACACGACCGACCCCGGGACGTTCCGCAGCAGGCAACCGGTGGCCGAGTTCCTGTTCGAGAAGCGCGCGGGCTACTGCGAGTACTTCGCCTCGGCCACCGCGCTGCTGCTGCGGCTGACGGGAGTGCCGGCCCGCTACGTCACCGGCTACGTCGTGCAGGAGTGGAGCCGCAGCGGCGACCACTACGTCGTGCGCGCCGCCGACACCCACGCCTGGATCGAGGCGTGGGCGGGGCCGGAGCACGGATGGATCGAGCTCGACCCGACGCCCGCGGCGGAGTACGACGCGCTGCGCCGGGCGACCGCGAGCTCCGCGCTCGCGCAGCTCTTCGAGCGGCTGCGCGGCGAGGCGGCGCGGGCTCTCGCGGTGCTGCGCGCGGGCGACCTCGGCGCGGCACGCGCGCTGCTCGTCGAGCGGCCGCTGCTGGCAGCCCCGCTGCTGCTGCTGTGCGTCCCGGCGCTGCGGCGCGCGTGGCGCCGCAGGCGCCGCGCGCCAGCGCCGCCGCCGGCCACGCCCGGCATCGCCGCCGCGCCGGAGCTGCAGGCGGTGCGGGTCCGGCTCGACGCCGCGCTCGCCGGCCTCGGCGCGCCGCGACCGCCCTCGCGGGGCCTCGTCGAGCACGCCGAGGCGCTGCCCGTCGCGCTCGACGCGGACCTGCGCGGCGCCGCGCTGCGCGCGGCGGAGGCGCTGTCCGCGGCCCGCTTCGGCGGTGCCCCGCTGGAGCCGGCGAGCGTGGCCGCGGCGGCGCTCGAGCAGGCGTTGCACGCGCGCCGGGGGTGACCGTTTCGGCGCACAATCCCGCTCATCAGCCATCCGCAGGAGGGACCATGGAGCCGATCCGCCGCATCGCCGTCAGCACCGGGGGAGGCGACGCGCCCGGCCTCAACGCCGTGATCCGCGCCGTGGCCGTGGCCGCCCACCGCCACGGCTGGGAGTGCGTCGGCATCCGCGACGGCTACAACGGGTTGTTCCTGCCCGAGCAGTACCCCCACGGGGGGCTGATCAAGCTGACGCCGGAGCGGGTGCGCGGCATCACCCACCTCGGCGGCACCATCCTCGGCACCACCAACCGCGGCAACCCCATCAAGTACCCGACGCCGCAGCCGGACGGCAGCTTGATCGAGGTCGACCGCTCGGACGAGCTGCTGGCCCGCTTCCGCGAGCAGGGCGTCGACGCCCTGATCTCGATCGGCGGCGACGGCTCGCTGACGATCGCCAACCACTTCGCGAAAAAGGGCCTGCGCGTGGTCGGCGTGCCGAAGACGATCGACAACGACCTCGACGGCACGGTGATCACGTTCGGCTTCGACACCGCGGTGTCGTTCGCCACCGAGTGCATCGACCGCCTGCACTCGACGGCCGAGTCGCACGCGCGGGTGATGGTGGTCGAGGTGATGGGCCGCTACGCCGGCTGGATCGCGCTCAACAGCGGCATCTCCAGCTCCTCCGACGTGATCCTGCTGCCGGAGATCCCGTACCGCCTCGACAAGGTCGTGGACGCGCTCAAGGCGCGCACGGCCAACGGCCGCCGCTACTCGATCGTGGTCGTCGCCGAGGGCGCGAAGCCGGAGGGCGGCGGTCACGCGGTGATCGAGAAGCGGCTCGGCGCGGCCGAGCGCCTCGGCGGCGCCGGCGAACGGGTGGCGCGCGAGATCGGCGAGGCGTCGGGCCAGGAGACGCGCCACGTCGTGCTCGGGCACCTGCTGCGAGGCGGCTCGCCGACGACCTTCGACCGCCTGATCTCGCTGCGTTTCGGCGCGGCCGCGGTGCGCGCGCTGGCCGAGGGCCAGTCGGGGATCATGGTCGCCCTCGACCCGCCGACGGTGCGCTACGTGCCGCTGGCGGAAGCCACGTCGCGCATGAAGGTCGTGCCGCTCGACTGCGACACCGTCCGCACCGCGCGCGAACTCGGCATCTGCCTCGGCGACTGATCCAGCCCCTTGGACGGGGCCCGGCGCTATGCTGCCGGCGTTCCCCAAAGAGGAGGCGACAGGTTCATGGTGCAGGCGATTCCTGACGGTGCGCGCACGGTCACGCCCTATCTGACCATCAAGGGCGCCGCGAAGGCGCTCGAGTTCTACAAGGCGGCGTTCGGCGCGACCGAGCTGATGCGGATGCCGGGGCCGGGCGGCATGGTGATGCACGCCGAGATCCGCGTCGGCGACTCCGCCGTGTTCCTCTCGGACGCGTTCCCGGGGAACAAGTCGCCGCTCGAGCTGAAGGGCACGCCGGTCGCGATGCACCTCTACGTCGAGGACTGCGACGCGTGGTGGCAGCGCGCGGTGAAGGCCGGCTGCAAGGTCGTGATGCCGCTCGCCGACCAGTTCTGGGGCGACCGCTTCGGACAGGTGCGCGACCCGTTCGGCCACCTGTGGTCGATCTCGACCCACGTCGCCGACCCCACGCCCGAGGAGATGGAGGCGGCGATGGCCGCGATGAGCGCGCCGGCGCCGAAGAAGCGGGCGAAGCGTCGCAAGAAGGCGGCTCCTCCCAGGGCGAAGAAGGCGGTGCCGAAGAAGCCGGCGAAGAAGCCGGCGGCGAACAAGAAGGCGAACAAGCCGGCCCGCCGCCGCTAGCGCGCCGCTTCCCCGGGGCCCGCGCAACTCACCGCGCGCGGGTCCCGGTGTCGCTTCAGGCCACGCGGTTGCGGCCGGCCTGCTTGGCGCGGTAGAGCGCCTGGTCGGCCTGGCGGATCAGCGTGGCCGGCGAGTCCACCGACTCCGACGGGTAGCAGGCCACGCCCACGCTGACGGTGACCCGCAGCTCCTTGGCGCCGGCGCGGAACACATGGCCCTCGATCGCACGCCGCAGCCGCTCGGCGGTCGCCCGCGCTTCCTCGTAGGTGGTGTGCGGCAGCACCGTCAGGAACTCCTCGCCGCCGTAGCGCCCGATCGCGTCGACGGAGCGGAGCTGCTCGCGCATCACCCGCGCGCAGTCCCTGAGCACCACGTCGCCGGCCTGGTGGCCGTGCTCGTCGTTGATCCTCTTGAAGTGGTCGACGTCGAGCATCAGCACGCTGACGCCGCCCTCGTAGCGGCCGACGCGGTCGAACTCGGTGGCCACGATCTCGATCGAGTGGCGATGGTTGAACAGGTCGGTCAGCGAGTCGCGGATCGAGAGGTTGCGGATGCGCTCGAACAGCCGCGAGTTCTCGAGCACGATCCAGGCCTGGTTGGCGACCTGGCCGAGGAAGTCGTCGGTGTCGGCGGGGATGCGGCCGGCGGCCTTGCCGCCCAGCGCCAGCAGGCCGGTCAGCCGCGCGTTCGTCGTGATCGGGAAGGCGGCGAAGCCGTGCAGCGCCGTCTCCTCGGGGCCGCCGACGCGCGGCGCGAAGAGCCGGGCCTGGACGCGGGCGAACGGCGTGCCGCCGCGGTGCTGTGCGATCGCCTCCAGCAGCCGCGCCTTGGCTTCCTCCATCACCGGCGCCGCCACCGGCCGCTGGGCCATCAGCACGACGTCGAGGTCCTCCTGCTCGACGAACGCCATCGCGCCCACCGAGAAGTCGACGACGCGGCCGACCAGCGACATCACCGAGGTGAACGTCTCGTCGAAGTGGACCAGGCTGCGAGCCACGCGGCCGATCTCGGACAGGATCGTCGCCTCGTACAGCTTGCGGTCGAGCAGCTCGTTGACGCGGCTGACGATGTCGAGGCTGTTGCGTTGCGCCTCGCTGAAGCGGGGCCGGCCGGAGGCGTCCTCGCGGGACAGGATCTGCTTGACCAGCTCCAGGATCTTCTGCGGCTCGGCGTCCTTCGTGATGTAGTAGTCGGCGCCGGTCTGCAGGCCCCAGAAGCGGTCGCCGGCCTGGTCGCGGCTGGTCAGGATCACGACCGGCAGGCCCCGGGTGTTGGGCTCGCTCTTCAGCAGCCGGCAGGCCTGGTAGCCGTTCATCCGCGGCATGGTGACGTCGAGGATCACGAGCGAGACGTCCTCGACGAACGCCTTCTCGATCGCCTCGATGCCGTCGCGGGCGGTGACCACGCGCAGGCCCGCACCCTCGAGCATCTTCTCGATCATGCGCAGCACCAGCGGGCTGTCGTCGGCGATCAGGACCTTCGCGCTCACATCGATGCCCCTGGCGTTCCTCCGGCCCGGCCTCTTTCGGCGAAATCCTTGAAGCGCGGTATGTTATCACCGCAATCCGGGTCTCCCGCCGCCCTTCCGGCAGGAAACCAAAACAGGCCGGGACTCGTATTCAATGTTTCGGGAGTTCTCGGCGGAGGAGCGGATGACATCGAGGGGGAAGCGGATCGCGGCGGGTGTGTTCGGCCTGGTCGTGATCGGTGGCATCGTTGGTTTTTCGGTCACCCGGGACAGCCGCAACCGGATCGCGGTACAGACGGGCAAGGCCGCGAAGTCGGACCTGGTGTCGACGGTCTCCGCCTCGGGCGAGATCCGGCCCAAGAAGTACGTGAACGTCAGCGCCAACGTCTCCGGCCGCATCACCGCGCTGCTGGTCGAGGAGGGGCAGCGAGTGCGCAAGGGCCAGGTGCTGGCCCGCATCGACTCGACCCGCTTCGAGGCGGTCACCCGCCAGTCCGACGCCGCCGTGCAGTCGGCGCGCGCCGACCTGGCGCGGGCCGAAGCCGACGTCGAGCTCTCGCAGCTCAACTTCGAGCGAGCGCGCCAGATGTGGGGCGACAAGCTGATCTCGGAGCAGACTTTCCAGCAGTCCGAGGCCGACCTCAAGATGAAGCAGGCGGCCCTCGATTCCGCGAAGAAGCGGATCGCCCAGCTCCAGGCGGCGCTCGACAGCAACACCGACGACCTCGAGAAGACCACCGTCGTGTCGCCGATGGACGGCGTGGTGACGAGCCTCCAGAAGGAGGAGGGCGAGGTCGTGATCGGCGCCCAGAGCTTCTCGCCGACCGTGATCATGCAGGTCGCCGACCTGTCGGTGATGGAGACCGAGATCCTGGTCGACGAGACCGACATCCAGCACGTCGCACTGGGCCAGAAGGCCGAGATCCGCGTCGACGCGCTGCAGGACACCAAGGTGACCGGAGTGGTGACGGAGATCGGCTCCTCCGCGATTCCGCGCGGGGCCAGCGGCACGTCCACCGCCGCCGCCTCCACGAGCACGGCCAACCAGGCCAAGGACTTCAAGGTGACGATCACTCTGGAGAACCCGCCGACCAGCCTGCGCCCCGGCCTCAACGCCACCGCGGACATCACGACCGCGGTCAAGAAGGGCGTCGTCGCGGTGCCGATCCAGGCTGTCGTCGTGCGCGAGGTCGACAAGGACGGCAAGGTGGTCGACCCTGGGGCGCCGGCCGCGGCCGGCGGCGGCCCCGGCGCTGCCACCACGGCGACGCCAGCCCGCAGCAAGAACGAGGAGAAGGACGGCGTGTTCGTCGTCGTCGACGGTTCCGCGCGGTTCCGCGCGGTGAAGACAGGCCTGATCGGCGAGACCGAGATCGAGATCCTCGAGGGCCTCAAGGAGGGCGAGGAACTGGTGACGGGCTCCTACCGCACGCTGCGCACGCTCAAGGACGAGGCCAAGATCAAGGTCGAGGTCCAGCGGGGCGGCCGCTCGTGAGCGCGGAGACGGCGGCGCTCCCCGCGGGCTCGGTGATCCACACCGAGGATCTCTGGCGCACCTACGTGATGGGCGCCGAGGAGATCCACGCGCTGCGCGGCGTCAGCTTCGACATCGCCAGGGGCGAGTACGTCGCGGTGATGGGGCCGTCGGGCTCGGGCAAGTCGACGCTGATGAACATCATCGGCTGCCTCGACACCCCCTCGAAGGGCGTCTACGTGCTGGGCGGCAAGGTCGTCTCGCAGATGAACGACGACGAGCTGGCCGCCGTGCGCAACCGCGAGATCGGCTTCGTGTTCCAGACCTTCAACCTGCTGCCGCGGGCTTCCGCACTCCACAACGTCGAGCTGCCGCTGATCTACGCCGGCATCCCGCGCGACGAGCGGCTGAAGCAGGCGCAGAAGGCGCTGGAGATGGTCGACCTCGGCTCGCGCATGACCCACAAGCCGTCCGAGCTCTCGGGCGGCCAGCGCCAGCGCGTGGCGATCGCCCGCGCGCTGGTGATGGGCCCCTCGATCCTGCTCGCCGACGAGCCGACCGGCAACCTCGACTCGGCGACGGGCGAGGAGATCATGAAGTTGTTCGAGAAGCTGCACTCCGAGGGCAACACCATCATCCTGGTCACCCACGAGCGCGACATCGCCGACCACGCCCACCGCACCATCCACATCCGCGACGGCCGCATCGAGAGCGACGAGCGGAGGGGGTAGCCGTGCCCTTCTTCGAGGCGGTGCGGATCGCGGTCGCCTCGCTCCGCGCCAACAAGCTGCGCTCGTTCCTCACGGTGCTCGGCATCCTGATCGGCGTGTCGTCGGTCGTGGCGGTGGTGGCGATCACCTCCGGCCTCGACCGCTACATCGGCGAGAAGGTGCTGGAGCTGGGCGGCAAGACCTTCTACGTGCAGAAGATGCCGGACATCATCACCTCGCGGCAGCAGTTCCTCGAGATGATCCGCCGCAAGGACGTGAAGTACGAGGACGCCCTGGCGGTGGACCGCGGTTGCGACGCCTGCGGCCAGGTGGGGGTGATGGTCGGCCGCGGCGCCACCGCCAAGTACGGCCGCGAGTCGCAGGGCCTGCGGGTGATGGGGATCAGCGAGAACGTCCCGCGCATCGGCACCCCGCGCGAGGTGATCGCGGGCCGCCACCTGATCCAGGAGGACATCGACCAGGCGCGACCGGTGGCGGTGATCGGCACCGACGTCGTCGACGCGCTGTTCGGCGAAATGGAGCCGCTCGGCAAGGAGCTCTCGCTGGACGGCCGCCGGGTTCGCGTCGTCGGCGTCGCGGAGAAGAAGGGCAGCATCTTCGGCGAGAGCCAGGACAACTTCGCGTGGCTGCCGTTCTCGACCTACCGGAAGTTCTTCGGCAGCCGGCAGTCGGTCGTGATCCAGGCCGAGGCGGCCGATCCGCGCGACTTCGAGCTGGCGCAGGACCAGGCCCGGGTCGTGATGCGGGTGCGCCGCCACCTCGACTTCGGCGACGAAGACGACTTCAACATCGAGACCGGCCAGAGCGTGATGGACCTGTGGCAGAGCGCCACCGCCGGCATCTACGTGACGACGTTCGTGGTCACCGCGATCAGCCTGGTCGTCGGCGGCATCGTCGTGATGAACATCATGCTGGTGTCGGTCACCGAGCGCATCCGCGAGATCGGCGTGCGCAAGGCACTGGGTGCGCGGCGCCGCGACATCCTGCGCCAGTTCCTGGTCGAGGCGGTCCTGCTCTCGATCTTCGGCGGCGCCCTCGGCATCGCCGGCGCGGCGGCCTTCTCGTTCGGCCTGGGCCGGGTGCTGTCGGGCATCATGGCGACGGACTTCACGGCGCCGGTGCAGGCGTGGGCAGTGGCGGTGGCGATCGGCGTCTCGACAGTGGTCGGCCTGGTGGCGGGGCTGTACCCGGCGAGCCGCGCGGCGGCGCTCGACCCGGTCACGGCGCTGCGGCAGGAGTGAGGACATGACCGGCAAGCTGTCCTGGCTGATCGCGCGTCGCTTCCCGGTGCTGTTCGGCGTCTCGGAGGCGATGGCCCAGGGCTTCGCCGGCATCCGCGCCTACAAGCTGCGGGCGGGCCTCACCATCCTCGGCGTGGTGATGGGCATCATGACCGTCACCGGCATGAGTTCGATCGTGGCCGGCCTCAACGCCTCGATGGCCTCGCAGATCCAGGCGCTGGGTTCCTCCGTGATCTTCATCCGCCCGCAGGCGCCCGGCGAGCACCTCTCGCGCGAGGAGTCCCGGCGTCGCAAGGGGCTCTCGCACGAGGAGGTCCAGAAGCTGACCGGCCTGCCGCTGATCAAGGCCTTCTCGCCGCTCGAGCTGCTGCGCATCGACACCATCAAGTACGGCGCCCAGAAGATCCAGGACACGACGGTGATCGGCACCAACTCGGCCTACGAGACGGTACACGACCACTTCGTCGCCCGCGGTCGCTTCCTGAGCGAGGGCGACGTCGAGCGCGGCTCGGCGGTGGTGGTGCTGGGTGGCGACGTCGCGGACGCGCTGTTCCCGTTCCTCGATCCCGTCGACAAGGAGATCACGATGGACGGCCGGCGCTTCCGCGTGATCGGCGTGCTCGAGCGCAAGGGCCGCTTCCTCGGCCAGAGCCGCGACAACTTCCTGCTGATCCCGATCGGCTCGTTCCAGAAGAAGGACCCGCGCTTCAACTTCATGGTCGCGGACCTGAAGCCGGTCGCGCCCGAGCGGCTCGACGACGCGGTGGAGCAGGTCCGCGAGGGGCTGCGCCGGGCGCGGCGCATCCGCTACCTCGACAAGGACAACTTCGCCGTCTTCACCCAGGACACGTTCGTCGACCTCTACCGCCAGCTCACCTCGGGCATCTACCTGGTGATGATCGCGATCTCCTCGATCGGGCTCGTCGTCGGCGGCGTTGGCGTGATGAACATCATGCTGGTGTCGGTCACCGAGCGCACCCGCGAGATCGGCGTGCGCAAGGCACTGGGCGCGCGCAAGCGCGACATCCTGTGGCAGTTCCTGACCGAGGCGATGACGCTGACCGGCGCCGGCGGCCTGCTCGGGATCGGCATCGGCGGCCTGGCGGCCTCGCTGATCAACACCTTCTCGCCGTTCCCGGCGGTGCTGCAGCCGGCCTGGGTCGGGATCGCCTTCTTCACGTCGCTCGGCGTCGGCCTCGGCTTCGGGCTGTGGCCGGCGTGGAAGGCGGCCAGCCTCGACCCGATCGAGGCGCTGCGCTACGAGTGAGGGCGGAATGAGCGCGGAGACGCCCGCAACGCCGGGGCCGGCCGCGGACCCGGCCGGCGGTCTCGGGTCGGCGCTCGTCGACGTCTACGTCGCGCCCCGCGACGGCTTCGCGAAGCTGCTGCGGTTGCGCGCGTTCTGGCTCCCGCTCGGGCTGCTCGTCGCGCTCAACGTCGCCTTCACCGCGTGGTGGGTGCCGAAGGCCGACGTGCGCGGCATGGTGCGCGCCCAGCTCGAGGAGCAGGGGATGTGGGACCGCTTCGACGCCGAGCAGCGCGCCCGCATCCTCGACCAGCAGGAGAGGGGCTTCCACTACGTGGCCTGGCCCGGGGCCGTGCTCGGCGCCCCGATCGCCGTGGTGCTGCTGTCCGGCTTCTTCCTGTTCGTCTACCGCTTCTTCTACGGCTCGGACGTGGGGTTCCGCGACTGCCTCGTGGTCACCACCTGCACGTTCCTGGCGACGGGCCTGCTCCACACCCCGGCGATCGCGGCGACCCTGCTGCTCAAGGACGACTGGGCCCTCAATCCCCAGCAGGCGCTGCAGGCGAGCCCGGCGGCGCTCTTCGAGCCCGGCTCCCTGCACCCGGCGCTGTCGACGCTGTTCGCGGGCCTCGACCTGTTCGTGCTGTGGATGCTGTTCCTGCTGTCCACCGGCTTCGGGGTCGCGGCGAAGCGCTCAACCGGCTCGGCAGCCTGGGGCGTCGTGGTCCCCTACGCCCTGGTCCTGGCCGCCTTCGTCGGCCTGCGCCTCCTGATCAGCGCGGCCGGGTAGCCCGAGCGCAGGGCCCCCGATCTGGCCCCCGCCCGCTTGCGCGGAGCGCCCTTTCGGGGTTAATCTGTCCGTCTCTTCCGGAGCGCCCCTAGCTCAATTGGATAGAGCAACAGACTACGAATCTGTAGGTTGGCGGTTCGATTCCGTCGGGGCGCACCAATCCAGTCAACAACTTAGCGGCCATTCGCTCCCGCCCCTCGCGACTCATGGTGAGGAAATGGTGAGGAAGTCTCCGCGGAGCTACGGGGGCTAGCGGGGGCCTCGTTCCCGCCAGGCCTGCTCCCCATCAGCGGGCCAGCTGCTTCGCGCCCTCCCTCGAGAGGAACGCTGCCATGCGGCGGCAGGTGCTCTCGTCGACGGCGCCGAGCCACAGCTCGACCCAGCGGCGGGTCATGCGCCCGCGGCCGTGGGCGAGCCGGAGGACGCGGCGGCGGGCCCCGGCGTTGCACCCCTTCGGGCAGGCCCACCACGGGAGGGTCCCGCGCAACTCTCCCGCGCGCGGGTCCAGGCGGCCGTACGAGTCCCGGCTGATGGGCGCGAAGGGCTCCCACACGGACGAACACGCGCGGCAGCGGAAGCGCTTCTCGGAGAGAGGGTGACCGGCCACGACGGGCGGGAGCGCCTCGAGGCGGGCCGCCGATGCGACGCGGTCCTCGACGAGCGCGGCAGCGTGACGCGGCGACCCCGCGAGGATGCTGGAGAACCTGCACAAGATGGAGCGCGTGCGGTCCTCGACCCCAACGGCCCGCTTCCGCTCCGCGGCCCTGAGCACCTCCTGCTCTGCATCGGCCCACGACCAGCCGCGGCGGAAGCGGCGCACGGCGCGCCGCAGGCTCTCCGAGGGTTCGCAGCTCGGGCACTCCCACCAGCGGCGGCCGACGCCGACGGCGGCCTTGTAGACCTGGCTGCACCTCGAGCAAACCCAGTAGTCGATGCTGCCGTTCGCCTGCGCCTGGATCACGGCCAGGACGGCGCAGCGATACCTCAGCACGGCATCTTCCGAAGCCGTTACCGGCCAGGCGTCGGGGTCCGGCCCGGTCGCCTCCCTCCAGGCCCGGGCATCCATCCGCGACGTGTCGACCCCCTGCTCGCGCAGCCTTCTGTCAATCGCGGCCATCGCCCCCGGCGCCCACTCCACCACGAGGCCGAGCGCCTCGGCCGGCGAGAGGGGCCGGCGCGGGCCGATCTGCGCGACGAGGTCCTCGATGATCCGAAGCCGGCGAGCGTTCAGCGGCACCATGACGGCCCGCGAGCCGGAGGCCTTCCCGTTGCCCGACGTCGTCGGCTGAGTCTGCATGTTCATGGCTCAATCTCCCCTCTCGGTCAGGACGACTACTCAAGGGTACACCATAGTAGCGGCATGCGTGCAAGCCCGATTCGAACCCGGGGCCTTCAGGGGGCTACTTCTTGGCTCGCGGCGTGCGGGCGGGAGTGCGCCAGTAGGGCGACTTGCAGACGCTGCCAGGGCAGCGGAGGGGAAGCTCGTCGGCGAGAGAAACCCACTCGTGGCCGCAGCGCTCGCAGCGGCAGGACCAGGCTTTCAGCGTGATGCGGCGCGCACTCATCGGGCTCAGTGTACCCCGGAGTAGGGCATCGGGGATCACCTTTCCTGCGGCGCCGCATCGCCAGAAGCCGGCGAGGAGCCGAGTTCCGACTCGCGCCACAGCAGCTCGAGCGGCGTAACCGTGCGGCCTTCGATCTGAGAGCGTGTGGCCGCGAGTCGGCCGAGCAGGTTGCCGAGCCGTTCCCTGGCCGTCTGCAAGTCGGGCACGGTCTCCAGAACGGGGATCTGAGAGTCCCAGTCGAGGTAATTGCGGGCGAGGAGCGACAGCGCGTTGACGCTCCCGGCCAGCGGCGAACCGCGCAGGCCGCGGCGCCGGATCAGCCGGCGAAGGTCGAGGCGGTTGAGGGCGTGCCCTGATGCGACCTCGTCGCGGAAGCGGGTGAGCTGCGCCGGGTCCTCGAGGGCCCGGGGCGGGAGGGGAAGGCCTCGGATGATCTCCTCCTCGGTGGCGCCGACCCGCGCGGCGGCGCTCACTCTTCGCCAGGGGATGCGCGGCGAGGCCTTCCCCGGGCGCCCGCTTCCGGGCCGGCGGCCACCGCTCCGTCCCTTCGTGCCTGGCATCAGGCGCCGTCCGCAAGTCGAGAAATCAAATCGCCCGCAACTGGCGCGGGCGAGGGCCACCTTGCGGGGGTCCAGAACCGGTGTTTTTGGGGGGCGTGAGTCAGATGAGGCGCGCTCTTCGGCCGGGGGGGTGTGCTGGTCAAAAAAACACCCCCCACCCCTCAGGCTCGGCCGGCGGCGGGCCCCAGGCTCGCGCGGAGCATCGCGAGCTCGTCGATCAACCGGCGAGCGGCCCGGATGTCCAACAGGATGGCCGCTACCGCGTGGTCCCGGTCCATGTGGTACTCGCGATCGCCCACGAGCACGATCGTGCTCGACAGGCCGGCGGCCGTGGCCAGGGCCACGCGCAGCCGGTTGACCGCGGCGGAAGCCGTCTCGGTCTCGCTGGCGATCGCCGCGGCGGAGTCCTCGACGGCGGCGCCGTCTCCGGCCTCGAGAGCACGCTCGACGGCCGCCTGCGCCCGCTTCAGCAGGCCCTGCGACGTGAGGGCGTAGCCCAGCACCACGACGCCGACAGGGCCCTGCTCCGCTGCTTCCGTCACGCCCACCTGGCCTCGCGCTGCGTCTTCTCGGCTGCGACCAGGTCGGGGCGGAGCCGGCAGGCCTCGGCGAAGCAGGCGGGCTCGGAGTCCAGGCCCGGGCCCGTGCCGATCATCGCCCGCGCGAGGGCCCGCAGCTTGCCGAAAGCCGGCGTCTCGTTCGGGCTGGCCACAGCCGGCGGGGTAGGCACCGGCAAAGCCCACCTGGCCTCGCGCTCCGTCTTCTCGGCCGCGACGAGGTCGGGCCGGCGCCGGCAGGCCTCGGACAAGCAGGAGTACTCCGAGTCCAGGCCCGGGCCCGTCCCCTTCAGCGATCGCGCCAGGGCTGCGAGCTGCTCGAGCGCAGCCGCTGCCGTGGGCGGCGGCGCCGGCGTGGTGGTGGTGGTGGTGGTGTCGCTGCTGACCACTCGCGCCGGCGCGGTCCGATCCGCGGCGGCAGGCCCCGGGACCCGCGCGCCGGCGACCGACGAGCGGCCCGACCCGGCGACCTGGCCGCGCTGCCGCGCGTCCTCGAGCGCGTCCGCCTCGTCGTTGACGATCGCGTCCACCAACCCGCGCTGCTGTGCGTCGCGGCCCAACCAGGTCTGCCCGGTGTGCCAGGCGTCCGCGTGCGCGCGTGGCACGCCGCGCCCGAGTGCGACGTCCGACACGAACAGCTCGCCGGCCTCGCGAATCGAGCGCGTGAACTCGGCGAGGTGCTCCGGCAGGAGCGGCGCCCCGGGGGCTCCTGCGCCCTTGAGCGGCGGCGCCGACGAAACGACGTGCACCTTGACGCCCTGCTGCTCCATCGCCCCGGAGGTGTCCTCGACCACCGCGAACACCCCGATGCACCCGACACCGGCCGCCGCGGTCGTCAGGATCGCGGAGGCTCCGGAAATCGCCCAGTAGGCGGCGGAGGCCGCGAGGTCGTCCACGAACGCCGTGAGGGGCTTCCGCTCCGCGAACGCGCGAACGTCCTTGGCGAGCGCCGGCAGCCCCCGCAGGTAGCCGCCGGGGCTGTCGACGATGACCAGCGCGGAGTGGATCTTGGGGTCGCGCAGCGCCTCCCTGAGGCCCTGCCGCGCGGCGACCGTTGACGTCTCCTGGAAGAAGGCGCCGAAGGACGTGGGGTGCTTCACGAACGTCCCGCCCCACTGGAAGACGGCGACCCCGTCGACGGCACGGTAGGGCGGCGCCGGCGGCGCCGACGACGTCGCGGCGGCAGCGGCCTTCAGCTGGGTGAGGTCGACGCTCCGGTAGGCGTCCACGAGGCCCGGGAACGTCGTGGGCTCGACGGCCCAGAGCCCGAACAGCTCGTCAGGGCGGCAGGCTCTCATCGCCCGCTCTCCTTGCCGTCGCCACGCGAGCACCGGGCGAGGGCCGAACCGGTCCGGCCCGCCCGCTCGAGGATCGCGTTCTGCAGCCCGCGCCGTGCCGGCAGCTTGTCCATGCCGCTCCGAAGCTGGACGAGTTCGCGGTTGAGGTCCTTGATGCGGTCCTCGATGAGGATTCGCTCGTTCTCGATCCGTCGCAGCTCGTTGACACGATCGCTGAGAGCAGCGGCCTCGGCAGCGATCTGTTCGATTCGCTCCATCGACCTGGCCTCGATCTCGTCCAGTTCCCGGAGCCGGATCTCCGCGCGCACCTTCTGCCGCGCCGACGCGGTGGCGTGGTCGAACAGGCGTTCGATGTAGCCGTTCCGCTCCATCGACTCCACGTTCGCCCACTCGTCCGCGAGCACCAGGTCGCCCGGACGGTGCATGCCGTCGCCCTGAATCGCGCGCCGAACCACGTGCGTCGGCGCGAGCGCCTCCTCTTCCGAGGCCTTCGCCAACTCGACCTGACTTCCCTTCGCCATTGCGTCTCCAGTCTTCGTGTCGAAGGGCCGGGGCACACTCCGAGGGAAGGAAGCCAAGCCAAACCACGCCCGTTAGATCGGCCCCGGCCCTTCAGCCTGAAGCTTCCGGCGAGCTCGTGGGGCGGCGGGAGGGTTTGCCCCACTTTTTCTTTCCGCGGGCGCGCCGAAGCTGCGCCCTGACTGCCTCCGGCGTCAGCCCCTGAGCTCGCGCGATCACGTTCGCCCGGGCCCTCTCCGACAGCTGCGCGTCCCGGCGCATGCGGGAGTCCAGCGCGAAGAGTTCGAGCCGGGTCACCTTCTCAGCTGTCCGCCGGGCGGCGCCGCGCCGGCCGCCGTTCCGCACCTTGTGCCCGATGAGGGCCAGGGGGAGCAGCGTCTCGACGGCCCGGGCTGCGCCGATGGCAGCGGCGAGCCTCAGGGGGTCGCGTTGCTCGATAGCGTGGGACACGTGCCACGCGCACCACTCCGCCGAGCCTTCTGGGCCGGGAGCCGTCGCAGTTCCTACAGTGGGGCCGCAACCCTGGCCGAGCTCGAGGGCGAGGCTGTTGGCCTGCGCGGAGAGACCGAGTGACCGGAGCACGTCGACATCCTCAAGCCGGGCGCGGCGGGGAGGCTCGGGAAACGGGGCGAGCACAGAGCGGCGCGACGCAACCCAGGCCCGGGCTGCTTCCGGGCCGATCGGGGGTGCGAAGAGTCCGGAGAGCTTCCAGGGAGCCGCGCATTCCGGGGCTTCACAGCCTGCCCCCTGCACTCTTGGCACCCTGGCACCCTTCACGGGCGAAGGCCTCGCACGTCCGCACTGAGGCGGCCCGTTCCCATCTGTGCCAAGAGTGCCAAGGGGGCCAAGAGTGCCAAGGGGGCCACAGGGGTACCCGGGCTCACGCAGGGCGGCGATCGGTGCACCTGGAGCTTGAACAGCCGCCGGCGGGCCAAGTTGTCCACGTCCCGTTCGGGCCGTCCTTGTGCGAGTGGTTGCCGAGTGCCTTCTTCGCGCGCTTGAGAGTGCGGATGGAGACCCCGGCCGCCTTGGCCTCCTTCTCGAGGGCGGCCGACAGCATCGGCCCGAGGGCCAGTGCCTGAGACAGGAAGTCCTTCGCGTCGTCCAGGGCTCCCGGCTCCTCGTCGGGCCGCGGGCCGGCCAGCAGCTGGCCCGGGGTGTGCTCGGTCTCGCCCTCCCACGACACCCGGGCGGTTTCGTTCTCCGTCACGATCCGGAAGGCGAGCGCCGGCACCGGCGCGGCCAGGTTGCACTTGGACACGGCCAGGACTCGGCGGCCGTCGTCGTCGGGGTCCCGGGCAACGAGCAGGACCGCGCGCGCAGCGGCCGTGATGCCGATGCTCCCGCCGCCGCGATACAGGGCGTTGCCGCCGGCGCTCTTGTTGAGGTGCCGAACGGCCAGGATGGTGGCCCCCCCGTCCTCGGCCAACCGCGACAGCGGGCCCAGCACCCGGCGGATATCTTGGTCCTTGTGCGACTCGGCGCTGCCGAGGTAGGCCATCAGCGGATCGATCACGACCAGCGCCACGTCGAGGTTCCGGATCATCTTGCGGAGGGAGTCAAGGTGCTCCGGGTCTCCGAGGTCGAACGGAACCCGCTCGTGCTGAGGGAGCGCGAAGACCCGGGCCAGGTCGGCGCCCGCGGCCTCGACCCTCGGCCGAAGCGTGTCCGCGATGCCGTCCTCAGCGGACACCAGCAGAACGCTGCCAGGCGAGCGCCCGATCTCCTCGCCTGGCATCGACTCGCCCCGTGAAACACGCGCTGCCAGGTCCGCGGTCAGCGTCGTCTTCCCTACGCCGGGGTCGCCATCGAGGATCGTGAGCTTCCCGCGAGGGATGCGACCCGGCCAGAGCCAGGCGACCCGCTCGGGCTGCACGTCGATCAAGCGCACGACCTCGAACGACGGCGGCGCCGACCCGACGAAATCAGCGACGAGGTCGGCGTTCATGCTGTCCTCTCCGCGTCCGCTCGCCACTTGGCCGCGGCTTCCTCGCGGGCCGTCCAAGCCTCCGACTCGCGCCAGCGGGCCCGCTCCGCGGCCACCTCTGCCTGTTCGGCCTTGCCGGCGTCGACGGCCTCGGAGAGCACCCTTCGAAGCAGAGGCGCAAGCCGCGCCCTGGCCCTGTGGTCGGTCGAGTAGAGAAGGGCGACGACCAACTGCGCGAACGCGCGGACGAAGGACCACGCGGGCTCTGGAACGTGGACTCTGTCGGGGTCGAGGTGCTCGAGCGCGCGGGTTGCCCGCTCGAGCACCTCGCCACGCTCGCGGGCCTTCGCCTCGAGCAGCCGACCCGCGGCCTCCGGGAGCAGGAAGCCGGCCTCCGTTGCTTCGCGCACGAAGTCCGGGGTCTCGAGCTTCACGAGTTCACCTCGGCGCTCGACGGGTCCGTAACCTGCTCGCGGTCCAGGAGGCCCCGCTTGAGGACTTCCTCGAGCACGACAGCCAAGAGGCGGCGCGCCGTCCGGGGGTTGCGTGTGCACTGCGGGAGCCGGCGCCGGCGTCGGGTGCCACCGTTGAGGCCCCGCTGCGGCGCTGCGGGTGCTACCCTTCCATCCAGTTCCCCGGTCGTCCACGCCGCGGAGGCCCCGCCAGGCCCCGCGGCTTTCTGTTCCCTCGGCATTGCGTCAGGCCGCGACGACCTGCGAGGTGGAGCGGCGGGCCGTCGCCGTGGCCCATGCGTCGAGGGCCTCGCGGCGATAGACCACACGACGGCCGATCTTGCAGAACTCCGGGCCCGTCCCCTTCACGCGCCAGGCCTCGAGGGTCTTGGGCGACACCAGCGGCGCGCCGTTTTCGTCCACGCCGAGGTAGCGGGCCGCGCCCGTCGTGCTCAGGTAAGGCGAGTCTTCCATGTCTCCTCCATGCGCCGCGCTGTTTCGCGCGGCTCATGGGGAAACCTAGGGACTTGTCACGGCAAGAAAAGGCCTGCGACCTAGCGGGGTTTCTTGCCGTGAGCTGTCGGAGCGAAGTGCGATGCGGCGAGCCACCACGCGGCCACGTCCCGGACCAGTGAACGCGGGCTCAACCCGATGTCCGCAAGAGCCTCCGCAACGGCGGCCTTGCGGCCCACACGGCCCGGTTGTCCCTTCTTCGATACCAGGGTCCTGATGGCGCCGCCCCTGAGCAGTCGGACCGTCACCGCGGGCCGGCTTCGATGGAGCCGTTCGCTCTCGGCAAGGTGCTTCAGCATTCGGTCTCCCTCGGGGAGAAGTCCAAGCCGGTTCAGGCGGAGCACTGCGGCTCTGGCCCGCCGGAGGCGCGTCGCCACGTGTCGTCGTAGCAGGTCGACCCTTGCATCGATGACGCTCCGCGCCACGGCGCCAGGATCGATGCTGGCCTGGCGGAGCACTGCATCAAGATCCCTCAGGCTCACGCCGGAGTCGAGGACGCGACGAAAGAGCCCGGCGTCTTCCTCGAGGAGCCGATCACTGGGCGACGCTGAGGACACGATCGCCATCATCAGGCCGAGCGCTTGGCGTTCCGGCGCTTCGCCGGCTTGAGCTTCATGGCCGCGGCGAGCCGCTCCGCGACCGCGTCGGATGCGGCCTTCAACGGGTCCGCGCTGAGGTGCGCGTACCGCTTCGTGGTCTCCGCCGTGGTGTGCCCAAGCAGCGCCCCGATCACCGGAAGGCTCTGGCCGCTCGCGGCAGCTACGCTCGCGAACGAGTGCCGCAGGTCGTGAAGCCTCACGTCTTCGATGCCCGCGCCGCGGCGCACCTCCTGCCAGACCTGTTCCACTCCCCAGAGCGTGAGGGGCTTGCCGATGCGGCCGCCCACGATGACGTGGGGGTTGCCATCGATGCGCGGCAGGTCCTTGAGCAGCTTGCGCGCCGGCGCGGGGAGCATGATGGTCTTCGCGCCGGTCTTGCTGTCGGGGAGCCGTGCTGTCCCCGCCTCGAGGTTCACCTCTTCCCACTTCAGCCCGAGGACTTCGCCGGCGCGCGCCCCCGTGAAGATCAGCAGCTGCACGGCAGCGAGCCCGTACGGCGTGACGGCGCCGGCCTTCTTCAGCTTGGCGATCGCCTCTCCGACCAGCGCGAGCTCGGCCGCCGAGAGGAAGCGCTCGCGCTTTGTTTCCTTGAACCGGTCGACGTGGCGGCAAGGGTTCGAACCCGCGACGCGGAGACCCCAGCGCTCGCCCATCGTGAACATGTGGGAGAGCAGAGAAAGGGCGCGGTTCGCGCGCGTCGGCGTGTCTCTCCAGGACAGGTGGAACCGGGCAACGTGTGCCGTCGTCACGGCGTCGAGCTTCAGTGGCCCGAGTGCAGCGAGGATCGTGCGCTGCTTCTTCTTCGAGGGCGAGGCTTCCTCCGCACCCTCTGGCTTCTTGGGCACCCGGAGACCGAGCAACGACCGTTCTTCGATCACGGTTCGCGGCTTCTTGTGAGCCTCCGCGTAGTCGGCCAGGTAGCGGGGCGCGAACTCCGCCAGCGTCGGCGTCAGCTTGCCCAGGTCGCGAGCCTCGGCAGGGTCCCGTCCGCTCGCCTGAACGCCGAGGTGCTCGAGCGCCTTGGCGCGGGCGGTGTCAGGGGTCCACGGTCTGCCGTCCGGGGCAACGTCCCCGTGTGCCCCGATCGAGACCCATCGCTGCCGGCCACCGGTCCAGAGCCGGACCACGTACTGCTTCCTGCAGCCCGCGCGCACGCGCACACCGAAGGCAGGCTGCTCGCTGTCCCACTGGACGTACTCGCCGCGCTCAGGAATCGCGAGGGCCTTCACGATCTCGACCGTGAGGCGCCGAGGCTGCCGCCCCGTTGCACCGCGGACGCCGCGCCTCCTGTCGCCCCCGTGTTCCTGCATCGCGTGACCCCCGCTTCATGGTGAGGAATTGGTGAGGAACTTCGTTCGGTGCTGATGGTACTACTACAGAGTCAATAGCGGAATTCCCCATTAAATACGGGGTTATGCGCTCTCACCATGACTCGCGGGGGGCACTTCTGACAGACTACGAATCTGTAGGTTGGCGGTTCGATTCCGTCGGGGCGCACCACCTCAAACCCTTCAACCGGAAGCACTTGCGCCGCCGCTCCCTGCGGTAGCCCTGCCCGCGCAAGGGCAGTTGCTACCACTTTGCTACCACTCGGTTCGGAAACGCCCTGGAGATCGTCTTCTCCGTCGAGCCGATCCACGGCCCCCGGCGACTTCTTGCGGAGCCAGCGGCCGTAGGTGCCGACCGTCAGCTCGATCGAGGCGTGGCCGAGCTGCTCCTGGACGTAGGCCGGGCTCGCCCCGTCCGCCAGCAGGCGGCTCGCGTAGGTGTGGCGCAGGCAGTGAACGTGCAGGTAGGGCGGGAGCCCCGCGGCCTTCGTCGCCCGCTTGAACGCCTTCGCGACGTTGGCGTGATCGTAGGGGGTGCCGGCGGCCGAGGCGAAGACCCACTCCGGCCGCGGCGCCCCGGCCTTGAGGGCCTGGGCCTTCGACTGGCGGTCCACTTCGCCCAGCACGTCGGCGAGCCGGGAGGAAACGTCCACGCTCCGGCCGTGCCCGCTCTTGGGCGTGTCGATGACGCCGCGGATCGATCGCGCGCGAACGACCCGGATCTCGCGCCCGACCAGGTCAACGTCGTCCCACTTCAGCGCGAGCGCCTCGCCGAGCCGCATCCCGGTTCGGGCCAGCAGGAGGAACAGCGGGTAGAAGTGCGAGTCCTTTTCGAGCGCCGCCCGCAGGAAGGCGCCCTCCTGCTCGGCGTCGAGCGCCTTGATGTCCTCCTGTCGCGCGGCCCGCGACCGCACGAGCCGCAGCACGCGGCCGAGGCCGCGCGAAGGATTGTCGATCAGCAGGCCGTCCTCGACGGCCGCCGACAGCATGGCGCGCAGCGTCGCGTGGATCAGCCGCACGGAATCGACAGACAGCCCCGACGCGAGCTTGCCGGAGAGGAACGCCTTGAGGGTGCCGCGGTGGAGCTGCCGCACGCGCACGGGGCCGAGCGCGGGCCGGATGTGGTTGCGGAGCTTCTCGCGGTAGCCCTCCAGCGAGCGCGGCTTGAGCGTCGGCGCGATCAGCTCGAGCCAGCGGTCGGCGTAGGCGTCGAGCGTCAGGTTCGGATCCACGAGCGGCCGGGCCGCCTGGCGGGACTCGTGGACGGCCTTGGAGAGTTGCTCGTCTGCCTCCTTGCGGGTGTCGCACGTCACCCAGCGGCGCACGCCCAGGGCGTCCCGGTAGTCGACGACGTACCGGCCGCGCCGCTTGCGGATGCAGGCCAAGAGCTACACGACCTTTCGCAGCCGCCGGCCTGGCGTCGCGGGTGTCTCGCTCGCGGCGATGAAGGCCCTCAGGGTCGACTCGCGAACGCGCTTGTACTTGCCGATGGTCACAACGGGGAGCAATCCTTCGCGGGCGAGATCATAGGCCCGGTCCTCCGGGATACCGAGTGCCGCGGCGACTTCGGGGAGCGAGAGCAGCGGCTCCGGCCGCGTGGCCTGGTCCTGCTGTGCGGTCGCGGCGAGCCGCGCCCAGGCCACGGCCTTAGCCGCCTCGAGCGCGCCGATCAGAGCCGGCAGCTCCTCGGCCGCCGCCTCGGCCGCGATCGCCGGCAGCTCCTCGGGCTGCATCAGACAAGCCTCCGCGCGTTGAACAGCGTCCAGTCGTTGAGGATTTCCGGCTCGGTCATCGCGCCTCCTTGTCCTCCAAGCCTTCCCGGACCTTCGACTCTGAGATCCAGAGCCCTTCCGCCCGGGCACGGTTCAGCAAGGCACGAGCCTCGCGGTTCCGGCTCTGACGAATGAGGTCGCGGATCTCGAGCAGGTACGCTTCCTTCTTCGCCCGGGCAGTGGCTACCGCGAGGCGCTTCACGGGCGCCTTCTGCGGCAGCCCTCTCGGGACCCGGTCGCTGATGCGCTTCAGGCGGTCACGCTCGGCCTCGATCTGCCGGACCTGCTCACGGGTCATCTCGGTTCCCTCGGGCGGGCTCACGAGGTCGCGGGCGCGGCCGACCCAGCCAGCATTCCCGGGCCGATCGCGGCGATCGAAGCCGAGTGCTTCGCCGAGAGCAGAGGACTCGATCTCGCGCTGGATCTGGTTCCCGAAGACCGGGACGTGAGCCGCCACGCCCCGCATCAACTGTCGGCCAGCCCGGGCCGGGTCGCCTCGCATGGCCTCGGCGAGAGGCTCGATGACGAGGTCTTGGAAGCTCGACCCGGTGGGGCCCAGGAGGAACCCGACCGGGCTATCCGATCCACGCGCGCCACGCTCGAGCACCGTCTGAGCGATGCCGAAGGCACCGAGGGTCGCGAGGTTCTGGATCGCTCGTGCCAGTGCGCCAGCCGGGTTGTTGGTCTTGATCCGGTCGGTTCGGAAGGCCTTGTCCTGAACCTGGCGCAGCAGTCGAATCCAAGAACGCGGGGAAGTCGGGTCGAAGTCGCGAGTGTCGATCTCCTCCTCGCCCGCAACGCTCTTGCCGTAGAGCAAGGCTCGGAGGTCCGCGACACCTTCGCCAGCGACCGCACCCGCGGCGAGCAACACGGCCAGCTTGCGGCGGTCGCCACGAGCGAAGTCCTGGAACGCGGGTGCGACCCACTTCCGAGAAGCGGCGTAGGCGA
>WYBL01000087.1 GCA_011526565.1 Acidobacteriota bacterium
AGCGCTTCCGCGAAGCCTGGACGCGGGCGGTGAACACGGGGCGCCAGACCGCGATCCGCTTCGAGACGAGCGACGGCGTGACGTACTACTCCGTGTACGACGACGGCAACCACAACGGCGTGCTGGCCGCCGACATCCGCCGCGGCGTCGACACCCGCATCGGGGGGCCGTGGCGGCTCGACTCCGGCAGCGCCTTCGTCTCGGTCGCGATCCGGCCGGGGGTGCCGGCGCCGCCGCCCGACCGCGGCCGTCTCTCGGGCGAACCGATCCGCTTCGGCAGGTCTCGCATGATCTCGTTCTCGCCGCTCGGGTCGGCCACGCCCGGCACGTTCTACCTCGCCGGCAGCACCGGCGGCCAGGCGGCCGTGCGGGTCAACCCCAACACCGCACGCGTGCGCGTCATGCTGTGGAGCGGCCGCGCCTGGAGGCAGCGGTGAAGGCCCTGCCGGCGCGCCTCGACACCCGCTGCCTGGCCGCGATCCACGTCTTCGCCGTCGGGCGCGCGCCGCGCCTGGAGAGGCTGCTGCCCGCCCACGGCCGCGAGGGCGACCCGCTGCTCGCGACCGGCGAGGGGTTCCTCGGTGCCGCGCTGTCCGCGCACTTCGGGTCGCTGCCCGCCGCCAGCCTGGTGGTGGTGTCCGATCGCGAGGCGGTGGCGATCGTGCCGACCGGCGCGAGCGCGGGGCCGTTCACCCTGTCGCGCCACGGCGTGCGGTCGAACCCGCTCGCGTTCGGCGGTCCGGGCGACGACGGCCCGCGCCTGGTGCTGCGGGTCGACCCGCACGACGGCGCCGCCGGCGTCTTCCGCGACGCGCCGGTCGTGTTGCGGCTGTCCCACCCGGCGAGCGTCGAGGCCGGCCGGGAGCCCGTCGAGGTGCTGGACGACCGCGGCCCTGTGCCCGGCGCGACGTTCGTCAGCCCGGACGGCCTGATCCTGGTGTGGCGCGGCCTGCGGCCGTTGCGCCACGAGGCCGTGCACTTCGTGGCCACCCGGGACCTGCGCGACCGCGAGGGACGGCCTTTCGCGCCGCACCTCAGCCGCTTCCTGCCGTGCGGCGTCGGCCGCGAGGACCTCGTGCCCTGACGCGTGCTACCTTAGGCACGGAACCGTCGTGGGCTCGCGCGTCTACCTCCTCCTCACGCTGCTCTTCTACACGGCCGGCGCCGTCCAGGTGCTGGTCCATGCGGCCACCCGTCGCCGCCTGCTGTCGCTCACCACGACGGCCGCGACGCTGCTCGGCTTCGCCACCCACACGGCGGCGCTGGCGCTGCGCTGGAACGAGGCCGGACGCTTCCCCGCGGTGGGCCTGCGCGACGTGTCGTCGTTCCTGGCCTGGAGCCTCGTGCTCGTGTTCCTGCTGATGTGGCTGCGCTCGAAGGTCGACGTGCTGGGCCTCGCGGTGCACCCCACGGCCTTCCTGCTGCTGGTGGTCGCCAACCTCTCGCGGCCGGAGGACAAGGCGGACCCCTACCTGCAGACGCTGTTCCTGCCGGTCCACGCCACGCTCGCCTTCCTCGGCTACTCGGCGCTCTTCGTCGCCTTCGCGATGGGCGTGCTGTACCTGATCCAGGAGCGGGAACTGCGGGCGCGCAGCCCGCGCACGTTCTACTACCTGATCCCCAGCCTCGAGGGATGTGACCGCACCGGCGGCCGCGCGGCGGCGGTCGGCTTCCCGCTGCTGACGCTCGCGATCGTCACCGGCATGTTCTGGAGCGCGGCGGCGCGCGGCGCCTACTGGACCGGCGATCCCAAGGAGTGGACGGCCGCCCTCGCGTGGCTCATCTACCTCGTGATGCTGGTCGCGCGTCATCGCAGCGGCTGGGGCGGGCGGCGCGGGGCGTGGCTGGGCATCGCCGGCTTCGCCGCCGTCGCGCTGGCGTTCGTGTTCGTCACGCTCGCCGCTCCGGGAGTCGCCGCCGCCCGATGATCGTCGTCGTCGGCGTCTCCCACCGGACCTCGCCGCTGGCCCTGCGGGAGGCGCTCGCCTTCCCGAAGGAGACGCTGCCCTCGGCGCTGGACGAGTTGCGCGAGCAGGCCGGCGTCGAGGAGGCGATGATCCTCTCGACCTGCAACCGGGTGGAGATCTACGCGAGCGGGCTCGAGGACCCCGCGCCCGTTGCCGCCTTCCTCGCGGCGCACCACGGGCGCCGGCAGGACGACCTGATCGAGTACGCCTACCGGCTGGCCGGCGAAGACGCCGTGCGCCACGCGTTCCGGGTGGCGGCCAGCCTCGACTCGATGGTCGTGGGCGAGGCGCAGATCCTCGGCCAGGTGAAGGAGGCGTACGAGCTGGCAGAAGGCGCGGGGGCGATCGGCTCGGCGCTGGCGACGCTGCGCCACCGCAGCTTCGCCGCCGCCAAGCGGGCCCGCAGCGAGACCGGCATCGGCCGCAACGCCGTCTCGGTCTCGTCGGTGGCCGTCGAGCTCGCGCTCAAGATCTTCGGCGAGCTCGAGGGGCGCGCCGTGCTGCTGGTCGGCGCCGGCAAGATGAGCGCCCTGGCCGCCCGGCAACTGGTGGCGGCCGGCGCCACGGCCTCCGTCCTGGGCGGGCGCACGTTCGAGAAGGCCGACGCGCTCGCGCGTGCCCTCGGCGGGCGCGCGGCGCCGCTCGAGCGGTTGCGCGACGAACTCGCGCGGGCCGACATCGTGATCAGCGGCACCGGCGCGCCGGGCACGGTGATCTCCCGTGCCGACGTCGCGGCCGCCCGCCAGGCGCGCGGCGGGCGTCCCCTGTTCCTGGTCGACATCGCGGTGCCGCGCGACGTCGAGCCCGAGGCGCGCGACGTGCCGGGCGTCTTCCTCTACGATCTCGACGACCTGAAGGCCGTGTCGGAGGCCAATCTCCGCGAGCGGCGCAAGGAGGCCGTGCAGGCCGAGCAGGTGGTCGAGCACGAGGTGCGCGAGTACCTCGACTGGCTGCGCTCGCGCGAGGTCGCGCCGCTGCTCGCCGAACTGCGGCGCCGCGGCGAGGAGATCCGCCGCGCGGAGCTCGAGAAGGCGCGCCGGCGGCTCGGCAACCTGACGCCCGAGCAGGAGCAGGCGCTGGAGGCCGCGACCGCGGCGATCGTCAACAAGCTGCTGCACGCGCCGACGGTGCAGCTCAAGGAGGCCGCGCGCGACGGCCGGGGGGACATGATGGGCTTGATCCGTCGCGTGCTGGGACTGTGAGCCGCAACGAACTGGTGATCGGCTCGCGCGGCAGCGCGCTGGCGCTGTGGCAGGCCGAGCACGTGAAGGCGCGCCTCGCGGCCCTCGGCCACGCCGCGCGCATCCAGGTCATCACCACCACCGGCGACCGCGTGCTGGACCGGCGGCTGCAGGCGGTCGGCGGCAAGGGCGCGTTCCTGAAGGAGATCGAGGAGGCGCTGCTGGCGCGCGAGGTCGACCTCGCGGTCCACTCGCTGAAGGACGTGCCCACGGAGCTGCCGGCGGGACTGCACCTCGTCGCCACGCTGGAGCGCGCCGACCCGCGCGACGCGTTCCTCTCGCGGGGCGGCGTGGCCTTCGCCGACCTGCCGCAGGGCGCGAAGGTCGGCACGACCAGCCTGCGGCGCCAGGCGCAGTTGCGCGCCGTGCGGCCCGACCTCGCGATCTCCGACCTGCGCGGCAACGTCGACACCCGCATCCGCAAGCTGCGCGAGGGCGAGTACGACGCGATCCTGCTGGCGATGGCGGGCCTGACGCGGCTCGGGCTGCTGGCGGAGGTCACCGAGCCGCTCGCGCCCGAGCTGCTGCTGCCCGCGCCCGGCCAGGGCGCGGTCGCGATCGAGTGCCGCCAGGACGACCCGGCCACGGCGGCGGCCGTGGCGCCCCTGCACCACGCCACCAGCCACGCGGCGATCACCGCCGAGCGTTCGTTCCTGGCCGCGCTCGGTGGCGGCTGCAACGTCCCGCTCGGCGCGTTCGCGGAAGGCGACGGTGCGGGGCAGCGCCTGCGCGCGTTCGTCGCCCGCGAGGACGGCTCGCGGATCCTCCGCGGCGAGCGCCGCGGCGCCGACCCGGAGGCGCTCGGCCGCAGCCTCGCCGAAGAACTGCTCGGCCAGGGCGCCTCGGAACTGCTCGGGCGGTGAGCGATCCGGCGCCGCTGCGCGGGCTGCGGGTGCGGGTCACGCGCCCGGCCGCGCAGGCGGCGCCGCTGGTCGCCGCGCTCGAAGCGCTCGGCGCCAGCGTGTTCGCCGGGGCGCTGATCGAGATCGCTCCGCCCGACGACCCGGCCCCGCTCTCGGCGGCGCTGCGGCGCCTGCGGTCGTTCGACGTCGTCGTCTTCACCAGCGCCAACGCGGTCGCCGCCGTCGTGGACCGCCTCGCGCAACTCGGACTCCGCGAGCAGCCGCGCGCGCTGGCTGCGGTGGGCGACGCCACCGCGGCAGCGGCGCGCGAGGCGTTCCCCGGGATCGAGACCGTCACGCCGCCCTTCGACGCCTTCCACGCGGAGGGCCTGCTCGCCGTGCTGCGCGACCGGGGCGCCGCGGGCCGACGTTTCCTGCTGCCGCTGTCGGACCGCGCGCGGCCCGTGCTGGCCCCGGGGCTGCGCGCGGCGGGCGCCGAGGTGGAGGCCGTCGTCGCCTACCGCACGGTGACCGCGGCGGGCGCGGCGGCGGGCGCGGACTGCGACCTCGTCGTGCTGGCCTCGCCGTCAGCGGTGCAGGCCTGGACGGACGTCGTCCCCGCCGAGGGACGGCGGGTGCCGGCGGCAGTGATCGGCCCCGTCACCGAGGCTGCCGCTCGCGCCGCGGGCCTGCCGGTCGTGGCCGTGGCGCGACCCTCGACGCGCGAGGGGCTCGTCGAGGCGATCGCGGCCTGGGCGAGAGGGCTGGCGCCGGAGCGGTAGATCAGGCGACGACGACCGGACAGGGCGCGTGGCGGGTGACGCGGTCCGTGTTGCTGCCCAGCACGCGGTCGCCGACGGTGTCGTGGCCGCGGGTCGCCATCACCACGAGGTCCGCGCGCTCGACGCGGGCCGTCTCCACGATCCGCTCCCACACCGAGCCGGTGTGGACCTGGGCCGTCACCTGCAGGCCGGCGAAGTCCTGCTGCAGGAACGACCAGACCGCGCCCTCGGTGACGTCGAAGCCCGTGTACGGGCGGCGCACGTGCAGGCCGATCACCTCGGCCCCGAAGGAGCGGGCGAACAGGGCCGCGAGCGGGAAGGCGAGCCGCGACGCCAGGGAGAGGTCGGTCGGCACCAGGATCTTCCTGTAAGGCAGCGGCGTGCCGTGATCCGGCTCGCGCACGCAGAGCACGGGCCGGAACGAGTGGGAGATGACCGCGGCGGCGACGGAGCCGAGCAGCAGCCGCGAGAGCCCCTCGCGCGCGTGGGTCGCCATCACCGTCAGGTCCGGCTGGTCCTCGTGGACGCGGGCGATGATCGCGCGCGACGCGGACGGCTGCCGCTCGACCACGACCTTGTGCGACGCGGACAGGGTGTCCGCCTGGCGCTGGAGCATGTCGCGCGCCACCTCCTCGGCGCGCGCCCACACCTCGGCGCCGTGCGCGAAGGCCCAGTGGGCGTAGCGCGGGTCGGGCATCTCGACCGCGTGGTAGAGCGTGACGCTGGCCTTGAAGCGCTCCGCCAGCAGCCGGACGTGCTCGAGGGCCTGGTCGGCTTCGGCGGTCAGGTCGGTGGGGAAGAAGATCTCGCGGATGTTCATCATGGCGCCTCCCGGAAGTCGGCGTGCCAGGCGTCCGGCGTCAGCCCTGCGGCTGGCCCTGGGTCGTCAGGTTGAAGTTGACCGTCACCGTCAGCAGGAACTCCGTCGGCGTTCCGTTCAGCAGCAGCGGCTGGTAGCGCCACTGCTTCACCGCCGCGATCGCCGCGTCGTCGAACAGCGGCGCGCCGCGCAGGACCTTGACCTCGCGGACCTGGCCGCGGGTGTCGACGTGGGCCTCGAGGATGATCAGCGCCGATAGCCGCGCCTGGATCGCGAGCGACGGGTACTCGGGGTCGACCCGCCGGACGAGCTTCGGGGCGACGATCGAGCCGCCGACGCGAACCACGCGTGGCGGCGGCGCCTCCTTGGGCTGCGCCGGCAGGCCACCGACGATGCCGCCGACGACTCCACCGGGCACGCCGCCCTCGACGCCGCCTTCGACGCCACCCTCGATTCCGAGGTCGAGGCCCACCTCGGGCGAAACCTCGGCCGGCACGTCGACGGGGGCCACGAAGGCGTTCGCCGGCGGCGGCGTCGCACGCGGCATGGGGCGGCTGGGAACCGCCCGCGCGGCCGGCCGGGGCGGTGGCGGGGGCGGGGGTGGCGGGGCTTCCGGCGGCGTCACGAAGAAGGCACGGACCGAGCCGGTCACCTCGGGGAGGGAGTCGTCCACCCAGAGGGGGACCAGCACCACGGCCGCCACGACCAGGGCGTGGAAGACCAGCGACAGGGTGCCGGCGGTGCCGCGCCGGCTGCCAAGCGAACGCGAAGTGATCAGGGCGTCGTCGAAGAGCCGGCTCTGGACGGCCGGCGCCGGGCGCAGGACCCAGCTCGGATCGGTCGGAGGCTTTGCGGGGTGTCCCATGGCAACCCTCCCGCCTGACAACGTACACAAGCCT
>WYBL01000088.1 GCA_011526565.1 Acidobacteriota bacterium
AAGCGCACGTGCCGGACCAGGCCGGCAAGTTCCGCCATCAGCGCGGGCTTTGCCTTCACCTCGGCCGGCAGGTGGGCGAGACCGCGCAAGGCCTCGTCGAGGCCGACGTCTTCGAGACCTTCGAAGAGGTTCACGCCCGCCGCCATCACCGGGCGGCCCGGCGCTGGAGCGGCACGACCTTCGCCGGCTTCTTCTTCGCCTTCGGCTTCTTCGCGACGGCCTGCGCGACGTGCGCATCCCACGCTGTCAGCGCCGCGGCCTTCTCGGTCAGCGAGTCGTAGACGTTGTAGACGGCCTGTAGCCCGGCCAGCTTGTGGCCGATCACGCGCTCCGCCGTCTCGCTGGCGACGCCGAGCCGGGCGAGGCCCGTGCGGACCGTGCGGCGAATGTCGTGCATCGTGTAGGACTCCGCGGAGCCGGCGCCGCGCAGGGCCCGCTCTCGCAGCGGCGTCCACCAGCGCAGCACGTTCCAGACCGGGACGTCGCCGAAGACGTACTCGCCCTTTCGCTGCCGCGACGAGAGGATTTGCTTCATGGTCGGCGACAGCGGAACAGCGTGGACGCGCCCGCCCTTGCGCTGCGCGCCGGGAATCGTCCAGACGGGGATCTTCGCGTCGAGGTCGACGTCCTGCCACCTCATCGTCATCGTCTCGCCGCGGCGCTGGCCCAGCAGGATCAGGGAGCGCACGAGCGCCCGGATGCCGGCCGGCTCCTTGGTGGTCGCCAGCCACAGCGCGCGCACCTCGTCGTCGGTCAGCACGCGCTCGCGGCTCGACTCCTTGCGCGGGCGCTGCATCGCCTCCACCGGCGACGTGGGCAGGTAGTCCTCGCGCACGGCCCAGCGGCAGACGGCCCGCACGAACTGGAACACGCGGTTGCTCTGGACCGGGCCGCTCGACTCGGCGAGGTCCTCGAGCAGCTCTCGCACGTCGGGCCGGCGCAGTTTCGCGGCCACGACCTTCTCGATCGGCGAGAGGTAGCGGACGAGGATGCGCTCATACTCCGTAACGGTCGACGTTGCCAGGTTGGCCCGGCGTGCGGCGATGAAGCGGGCGGCCAGCTCGCCGAATGCGATGGCGCGCCGGGCCGCGATCTTCTCCGCCTGAGGGTTCGCCCCGAGCTTCACCTTCGACAGCAGGTTGTCAGCGAAGCCGCGCGCCTTCGCCAGCTCGAGCGGGGGGGTCCGGCCGATGGTGTGGCGGGAGAGGCGGCCATCGGCTCGGTAGAAGACGCCGTAGGTCTTCACGCCCGACGACGACACCCGCAGGTAGAACCCCGGCAACGTCGCGTCGAAGTATTCGACGCGGCCCGCGGGGGGGATCGGCAGCGCGTCGACGCCGCGTGCGGTGAGCTTGATTACTGGCATGGTTGACTCTCTGTCCCTGACACTCTGTCTTTCCCGGGGTAACACCGGGGTAACACGGGAGCGTTAACAGTGGCGAACAACCCCGAACCCACCCTAACGAGAAATCGCCTTGACTGTCAAGGGAAGTCGTCGTTTGTGAGTGTTCGTCGCCGTTCGCCGATGTTCGGCCCGAGAGAGACTTTTAAGCAGAGAGTCGAGGGTTCGATCCCCTCACGGCCCACCAGCCGCCAGCCATGTCGGCACGTGGCTTGTGTTACCTTCCCGGCTCCACACGACCATGTACAAGGCCCGCAAGCTGGTCCGGCTGCCCGGACCCTTCCACATGCGCCACGGCGGCGTGCTGCCCGAGGTGGACGTCGCGTACGAGACCTGGGGCACGCTGCGCCCCGCCAGGGACAACGCGGTCCTGATCTTCACCGGGCTGTCGCCGGGCGCGCACGCGGCGTCCAGCGCCGAAGACCCGACGCCGGGCTGGTGGGAAGAGGTGGTCGGCCCGGGACAGGCGATCGACACCGACCGCCTCTTCGTGATCTGCGTGAACTCGCTGGGGAGCTGCCACGGCTCGACCGGACCGGCCTCGGTCGACCCGCGCACGGGCAAGCCGTACCGCCTGAACTTCCCGTGCCTGACGATCGAGGACGTCGCGGCGGCCGGCCACGCCGCGGTGCGCGAGCTCGGCATCGAGCGGGTGCGCGCCGTGGTCGGCCCCTCGATGGGGGGCATGACCGCCATCGCGTACGCGATGCAGCATCCCGACGCCTGCGAGGCGCTCGTCACCATTTCCGCGGCCTGCCGCTCGCTGCCCTTTTCGCTGGCGATCCGCTCGATCCAGCGCGAGGCGATCCGCACCGACCCGGAGTGGAACGGCGGCGACTACGAGGGCAAGGGGCCCGTCAACGGCATGCGGCTGGCCCGCAAGCTGGGGCTGATGACGTATCGCTCGGCCAAGGAGTGGCGCGAGCGGTTCGGTCGCGAGCGGGCCGGCTTCCACGACGAGGAGCAGCTCTTCGGCATCGAGTTCGAGGTCGAGGCGTACCTCGAGATGCACGCCCAGAAGTTCGTCGGCACCTTCGACCCCAACTGCTACCTCTACCTGTCGCGGGCGATGGACATCTTCGACGTCGCCGAGCACGGCGGCTCGCTGGAGGCCGGCCTCGCGCGGATCAAGGCCCGGCACGCGCTGGTGATCGGCGTCGAGACCGACTTCCTGTTCCCGATCGACCAGCAGGCGGAGATCGCTCAGATCCTCCACAAGCAGGGCCGCGACGTGAAGTTCGCGCCGCTGACGTCGCTGCAGGGCCACGACTCGTTCCTCGTGGACATGGAACGCTTCTGCCCGGTGATCGGGGAGTTCCTGGACCGGATCTGAACCCCGCGGCGCGAGGCCGCCGGGTCTAGTCGAGCGGCGGCCGCGCCTCGTGGTGGTTCGTCGCGCGCTGGTAGGCCGCGCCGAGCCGGAACAGCGTCGCCTCGTCGAACGGGCGGCCCACGAACTGCAGCCCCGCGGGCAGGCCGCCGGCAAGGCCGCAGGGGAGCGAGATCCCCGGCAGGCCCGCGAGGTTCGCCGGCACCGTGAACACGTCGGCGAGGTACATCTGCAGCGGGTCGTCGGTCTTCTCGCCGAAGCGGAAGGCCGGGGTCGGCGTGGTCGGCGTCGCGATCGCGTCGCAGCGCTCGAACGCGCGCTCGAAGTCGCGGCGGATCAGGGTGCGGACCTGCTGCGCGCGCTTGTAGTACGCGTCGTAGTAACCCGACGAGAGCACGAACGTGCCGAGGATGATGCGGCGCTTGACCTCGGCGCCGAAGCCGCGGTCGCGGGTCTCGCCGTACTGCCGCTTCAGGTCCTCCGCCTCGACCCGCAGCCCGTAGCGCACGCCGTCGTAGCGGGCGAGGTTCGACGAGGCCTCGGCGGTGGCGACCAGGTAGTAGGTCGCGATCGCGTGCGGCGCGTGGGGCAACTCGACGGGGACGATCTCGGCGCCCTCGCGCTTCAGGTCGTCGAGTGCCGCCCGGAACAGGGTCTCGACCGCCGGGTCCAGGCCGCTGGCGATGAAGGCCTCCGGAACGCCGATGCGCAGGCCGCGCGCGCCCGATCCGAGCGAGGCCGCGAAGTCGGGCACGGGCTGGGCGGCGCTCGTGGAGTCGCGCTCGTCGCGGCCGAACAGCGCCTGCGCGCACAGCGCCGCGTCTTCGACCGTGCGGGCGAAGGGCCCGATCTGGTCGAGCGAGGACGCGAACGCGACCAGGCCGTAGCGGCTCACGCGGCCGTAGGTCGGCTTCAACCCGACGATGCCGCACAGCGCCGCGGGCTGGCGGATCGAGCCGCCGGTGTCGGAGCCGAGCGACAGCGGCGCCTGCGACGCGGCGACCGCCGCGGCGGAGCCGCCGGACGAACCGCCGGGGACGCGGGCGAGGTCCCACGGGTTGGCGGTGGGGAAGTACGCGCTGTTCTCGTTCGAAGAGCCCATCGCGAACTCGTCCATGTTGGTCTTGCCGACGACGACGGCCCCCGCCTGCTGCAGGCGGGCGACGGCGCTCGCGGTGTAGGGCGCGACGTAGCGCTCGAGGATCCGCGAGCCGCAGGTGGTGGGTTCGCCGGCGAGGTGCAGCACGTCCTTGATCGCGACCGGCACGCCGGCCAGCGGAAGCGACTCGCCCGCGGCGACGCGAGCGTCGACCGCCCGCGCTTCGGACAGGGCCCGCTCCTCGCGCACGCGCAGGAAGGCTCGCACGCGGGGATCGGTGGCCGCGACCCTGTCGAGATGGGCGCGGATCGACTCCTCGGCCGAGAACTCACGCCCGCGCACGCGGGCCGCCAGTGTCGCCGCCGTCTGCGTCCAGGCGGCGCTCATCCGCCGATCACCTTCGGCACCCGGAACAGGCCGTCCGCCGCGTCCGGCGCCGCGCCGAGGGCGGTCGCGCGCTCGAGCCCCGGCTGCGGCTCGGCTGGCTCCGTGCGCAGCGGCGTCTCCAGGCCGGCGTGACTCATCGGCGCCACTCCCTCCACGTCGAGGGCCTGGATCGACTCGGCGTACTCGAGGATCTGCTGGAGCTGGCGCGCGAAGCGCTCCTTCTCGTCGGCGGTGAGGGACAGCCGGGCGAGGCCCGCGACGTGCTCGACGGTGGCTTGGGTGACGTTGGCCATGAGGGCAGGAACTCTAGCATTTCGGCCCGCGCCGGGGCTTCTTGATAGACTGCGCCCGCATGGCGATTCCATTCGAACGGGGCGGCGGAGAGGGGCTCGTCGGCGGCTTCGCCGAGACCGTGATGCGCTCGATGTCGGACCCCGTCGGCCTGTTCCGGGGCGCCGAGGTGGGCGGGGTCGGCCGCAGCGTGGCCTACGCCACGGCGATCGGCACCTTCGTGCAGTGCGTGGGGCTGACCTACCTGCTGATCATGAGCTCGCTGGTCGACATCGGCTCCATGGCCCCGGAGCCGATGCGGCAGGCGTTCCGCGACGCTCTCCATCCCGTGGACCTGACGATCCAGCTCGTGCTGACCCCGATCCAGACCGCGATCGGCCTGCTGTTGTTCGCGGCGATCGCCCACGGCCTGCTGTCGGCGACGGGCAACGTGCGCCTCGGGTACGCCGGCACGGTGGCCGCCGCGGCGTACTCCTACGGGCCGATGCTGCTGGCCGTGATCCCGTTCTGCGGGGCGCTGATCGGCTTCGTCTGGTCGCTGGTGCTGCTGATCTTGGGCCTCGCGACGCTGCAGGAGGCGGGCGTCGGCCGCGCTCTGCTGGCGACGCTGGTGGCAGGCACCGCGTGCTGCTGCGTGGGCTTCCTCGCCCAGGTGGCGATCGCGCCGATCGTGCTGCTGCTGCGCGGCCTGGTCGGATGATCGCGACGCTCGAGCGCTCGCCGCGCGCGTTTCCGTACTTCGCTGCGGCCGCCGGCGTCGCGCTCACCGGAATCGCCGGCGTCACCGCCCTCGGGATCGACCGGCTGTCGCTCGGCATCTGCCTGTTCAAGGCGATGACCGGGCTGCCGTGCCTGTCCTGCGGCACGACCCGCGGCCTGGGGCTGCTGGCGCGGGGCGACCTCGCCGGCGCCCTCGCCATGAACCCGCTGTTCACGGGCGGCGTGCTGCTGCTGCTGCTGCTCGGGGCTGCCGAGGCCGCGCTGCTGCTGCGCGGCCGGGTGCTGCGCCTCGAACCGTCGCCCGCGACCGTGCGCACGGCGTGGGTGGCGCTGGGCGTCGCGACGATCGCGAACTGGATCTGGCTGCTGGCCAGCGGGCGATGAACGAGGAGCGGCCCTACGTCTCGGTCGTGGTCCCCCTCTACAACGAAGAGGACAACGTCGAAGATCTTCACCGCGAGCTGACCGCGGCCCTCGCGCGGCTCGAGCGGCCCTACGAGATCCTGCTGGTCGACGACGGCTCGAAGGACCGTACGCTCGAGCGGGTGAGTGCGCTCGCGCAGCGCGACCCCCGGGTCCGGGTGCTGAGACTGCGCCGCAACTTCGGCCAGACGGCGGCGTTCTCGGCGGGTTTCGACCACGCCCGCGGCGAGATCATCGTCACCACCGACGGCGACCTGCAGAACGACCCGGCGGACATCCCGATGCTCGTCGGCAAGCTGGGCGAGGGTTACGACCTGGTCTGCGGCTGGCGCCGGAAGCGGCAGGACACGTTCTCGCGCCGGCTGCCGTCGATGATCGCCAACCGGCTGATCTCGGCGGCGACCGGGGTCAGGCTGCACGACTACGGCTGCTCGCTGAAGGCGATGACCGCCGAAGTCGCCAAGGGCCTGCGCCTGTACGGCGAGATGCACCGCTTCATCCCGGCGGTCGCGAGCTGGATGGGCGTCTCGCTGGCCGAGGTCGTGGTCAACCACCGGCCGCGCACGCGCGGCACCAGCAAGTACGGGATCGACCGCACCCTGCGCGTGCTGCTCGACCTGTTCACCGTCAAGTTCCTGCTCGCCTACGGCACGCGGCCCGCGCACCTGTTCGGCTTCATGGGCCTGTCGAGCTTCGGGACGGGCTTCGCGATCCTCGCCTACCTCTCCTTCATCCGCCTGTTCATGGACCAGGCGATCGGCGGCCGGCCGCTGCTGCTGCTGGGCGTGCTGCTGCTGCTGACCGGAGTGATCCTGATCTGCGTGGGGCTGCTGGCCGAGCTGCTGGCGCGCACGTACCACGAGAGCCAGGGCAAGCCGATCTACGTGCTGAAGGGGAGCGGCGCCCCCCCGCGGTGACGGCGCCGCCGCGCGTCGCCTTCGTCACCGAGTCGTTCCACCCGGTGCTCGGCGGCGGCGAGACCCACATCCGGGCCCTCGGCGGCGCGCTCGTGCGCGCGGGCTGGCAGGCGCTGGTCGTCACCCGGCAGAGCGACCCCGCTTCGGCCGCGCGAGACGAGGTCGACGGGATCCGGGTGATCCGGGTGCCGCCCGCCGGGCCGGGGCGGACGGGGAAGTACCGGATGGTCGCGGCGGCCTGCGCCGCGCTGGAGTCGGAGCGGGCGGCGTTCGACCTCCTGGTCGTGCGCGGCACCCGCGTGCTCGGCCCGCCGGGCCTCGCGACGGGCCGCCGGCTCGGCAAGCCCGTCGTGCTGCAGCCGGAGGTCAACGGCGAGTTCTCGGGCGAGATCTTCTGGTGGGGTACCCCGCTGGCCACGCCGCCGCTGCGCCAACTGGTCACTGCGGCGAAGCGGTGGCAGCGGCGGGGGCTGCGCGAGGCTGACGCCTTCGTGGCGATGTCGCACGCGATCCGCGACGAGATCCACGACGCGGGCGTGTCCGGCGAGCGCATCCACCTGTTGCCGCACGGGGTCGACACCGAGCGCTTCCGGCCCGCGTCGGCCAGCGAGCGGGCGGAACTGCGGGGCCGGCTGGGGCTGCCCGCGGGCCCGCTCGTCTGCTTCACGGGCCGGCTGCTCAAGGGCAAGGGGCTCGAGTCGCTGGTCGAGGCGTTCGCGCGGGCGGGTGCGCCGCGCGGGGCCCACCTCGCGATCGTCGGCTCGGGCAGCGGCCAGGCGCTGTCGATCGAAGAGGCGTTGCGTGCGCGGGTGCAGGGCGCGGGGCTCGCGAATCGCGTGACGTTCGCGGGCCGGGTCGACGCCGTCGAGGACTGGCTGCGGGCCGCGGACGTGTTCGCCTTCCCGTCGGAGTTCGAGGCGCTCGGCCTCTCGCTGATCGAGGCCGCGGCCTGCGGCCTCGCCTGCATCGGCGCGCGCACCGGGGGCATCCCCGACGTCATCGCCGACGGCGAGTCCGGGCTGCTGGTGCCGCCGCGCGACTCGGTCCGGCTGGCTGCGGCGATCGCAGCGCTGCTCGACGACCCCGCCCGACGCTCGGCGCTGGGCGCCGCGGCGCGCGCCCACGCGGTGCTCGAGTTCTCGTTCGCCCACGGCGTCGAGCGCTACCAGGAACTGTTCGCGCGGCTCGCGGGGAGGGCAGCGTGAAGGTCGCGCTGACCGGGGCAACGGGCTACACGGGGGGCCACCTGCTGCGGGCGCTGCTGGCTCGCGGCGACCAGGTCACCGCGCTGGCCCGGGAGAGTTCGCTGACCGACGCGCTGCGGGGCTCCGGGGCGCGGTGGGTGAGCGGCGACCTGCGGGACGAAGGCGCGCTCGAGCGGCTGGTCGACGGCGTGGACGCGGTGCTGCACGTCGCCGCCGTCTACCGGACCGCCGGCCATCCCGATTCGTACTATCGGGAGATCAACGTCCACGGGACGGAGAGGCTGCTGCGGGTCTCACGCGCCGCGCGCGTGAGACGAGTCGTCCACACCTCCACCGTCGGCATCTACGGGCACGTCGCGCACCCGCCCGCGGACGAGAGCTTCCCGCCGGCGCCCTCGGACGTCTACCAGGAGACGAAGGCCGAGGCCGATGCGCTGGCGCTGGCGTTCGGGCGCGAGCACGGGCTGGAGGTGGCGGTGGTCCGCCCGGGCGCGATCTACGGGCCGCGCGAGACGCGGCTGCTGAAGCTCTTCCGGCAGATCGCACGCGGGCGGTACGCGATCGTCGGGTCGGGCGCGCCGTTCTATCACCTCGTCTACATCGACGACCTGGTGCAGGGTTTCCTGCTCGCGCTGGAGCGGTCGGAGGCGGCAGGCGAGGCGTTCATCGTCGCCGGCCCCACGTACCTCTCGCAGGCCGACCTCGCCGCGCGCGTGGCACGGGCGACGGGCGGATCGGTGCTGCCGTTCCGGATCCCGGCGTGGCCGATCCAGCGCCTGGGCGACCTGGTCGAGGCGGTGAGCGTGCCGCTCGGGGTCGAGCCACCGATCCACCGCCGTAGAGTCGACTTCTGGACCAAGAGCCGCGCGTTCTCGATCGAGAAGGCGCGGCGGTTGCTGGGTTACGCTCCGCGCGTCGACGTGGACGAGGGGCTCGCCCGCACCGCCGCGTCGTACCGGGAGGCTGGATGGCTGTGACCGACAAGGGCGCGCGCCGCACTCTGGCCGCCGCCTGCCTGGCGCTGGCGCTGGCCTGCGGGCTCTACGACCTGCCGGCCGCCTCGGGCCGCCAGTTCTGGAGCGACGCCTCGACGTACTACGCGATGACCTGGAGCCTCGTCTCCGACGGCGACCTGCGCTACGAGGCGCGCGACCTGCTGCGGGTGCGCCGCCACTTCGGCGCCGACCCGCAGGGCCTGTTCCTGAAGAGGGTTCCCGACCAGCGGCCCGGGCGCGACCCGGGGCTCGCCTGGCGCTGGGCGCCCGACCTCGGCTTCCCCTGGATTCACCGCCTCGACGAACCGCGCATCCACTACGCGAAATCGTTCGCCCACCCGCTGGCCACGGCGCCGTTCGTGATGCTGCTCGGCGACCGCGGCTTCCTGGTGGCGAACGCCGCGTTCCTCTCGGTGGCGCTGTGGTGCGCGTTCCTCGAGCTGCGGCGCCGCGGCTCGGAGCCCGGCCCCGCGCTCGCGGTCACGCTGGCGCTGCTCGGCCTCTCGGTGACGCCGATCTACCTGCTGTGGATGACGCCCGAGATCCTCAACGTCGGCGTGCTGGCGGCGGCGCTGTTCGCCTGGTCGCGCGACCGCCCGCTGCTCTCCGCGGCGCTGTTCGGTTTCGCCTGCTTCTCGAAGCCGTACAACGCCTTCGTCGCGGCGCCGCTCGGCTTCGCGCCGCTGCTGCCGCTGCTCGCGGCGGGCTTCGGCCGCCGCTTCCTGGAGAGCTGCCGGCGCGGCGCCGTGATGATCGGCGTGATGGTCGGCCTGTTCGGGCTCAACGCCGTGTTCACCGGCGAGATGAACTACCAGGGCGGGGAGCGCAAGACCTTCTACGGCCAGTTCCCGGAGGACCTCGGGCCCGGCGGCAAGCAGATCACCTTCGGCAACTCGGGCCAGTGGATGACCACCGACTACCTCGGCCCGCTGGTCGAAGGCCGCGATGAAGACAAGCAGACCAAGGGCACGGGGCCGTTGCGCGACCCGGCCGAAATCCGCGCGTCGTTCTGGCTGAACCTCGGCCACTTCTGGTGGGGCCGCTTCGGCGGCGTGCTGCCGTACTACCCGGCGGCCGCTCTCGCGGTGCTCGTCTACCTGCTCGCGGGGCCGCGCGACCGCGACGGGGCGCTGGCGCTGTCGGGCATCACCATCTCCTGGATCTTCTACATCGTCCAGATCCCCGACAACTGGTACGGCGGCGGCGGCACGGTCGGCAACCGCTACTTCCTCAACGTGCTGCCGCTGCTGCCCTACGTCGTGCCGCCGGCGCGCGCG
>WYBL01000089.1 GCA_011526565.1 Acidobacteriota bacterium
CGTTCCGCGAACAGCCAGGCACGCCCCGTGACGGCGGTACCGCAAACCGACCGCCGGCGCGGGACGTGCACCCACGACCGGGAACGTCCGGACCGCAGCGGTTCGTGGCCGTTGCCGTTCCCGAACCATCGCTCCGCCGAGAGCCATCGGAGCGCCGCAGTCGAACGATCGCAGCGTCGGCGACGAGCGCTGCGCCGCGTCGAACCGCGCGCGGGAGGTCACCGCCGCGTGCCGCAGTCGAGCCATCGCTCCGCCAGACGCCAGGGAGCGCCAACTCGAACCGCGTTAGCATCGCCTCATCCATGAGCGAGCGCCTCGTCCAATGAACCTCTCGTGGCCAGCCGGGTTCGTTGACCTTGCTGGGCCGTGTCACAGAGTGGACGATGAGCTGGGGCTCCAGACTGTCGTGTCGCCATCCGTCAGGGCGGGGCGCTTCGATTCCGTGATGATCGTCGACTCCAATGGGGCCCGCTTCGACATTGTGGGCAAGAGACGGGTTGGGCGCCTGGACCCGCCACTCCCTTGGTGGCGTCGAGTCGGCAAGGGCCTTCCACGCACGGCCCTGACGATTCGGCCGGGGGCAAGCATCTCAGTTGACGAGTTTCGCGAAATGGCCCTTCGTGCGATGAAGCGCAGACCCGACCTGTGGGCGCGGGAGTTGCGGGAAGTCCGGCGTGCAACGACCTTCCCGTCGCTGATTGACGCGTTGGCGCCGTGGGCACGCTCTGGCCTTGGCCGCCCTGGGACGAGGTCGGGAGATTCAGGTAACTCAGGCGAGCGTGAATCTCCCGACCAGCGCCTCCTCGGCGCACAATGCCTCGCACGCGCGGTCCAGCGCCGCGTACTCGCTGGCCAGCGCGGCGCGCGCCTCGTCGTAGGCCGCCTCGGAATCCCAGCGGTCGATCACGAGGTGATCCGCCGCTGGGCCTGGCGTCGGCCGCAGCAGCACGGTCCCTCGATACCCGCGGGCGCGCGCGAACAGCCGCGCCCAGTCGCCCGCCGGTCCGTAGGCGGCGACGAACTCGGCCTCGCGCCCAGCCGCGGGCCGGAAGCGCCACACGACCTGGAACTCGCTCACCGCAGCAGGCGGTTGTGCTCGACCATCAGGCAGCGGTCCATCACGACGAAGCGGCCGCGCTCGGTGGCCCGCAGCGCCGCCGCCTCGTCGACGCAGTCGTACTGGGTCCAGATCGCCGGGGCGTCGGTCGCCAGGAACTCGTCGACCACCGCGCCCACCTCGTCGGCGCGGCGGAAGACGTTGACCAGATCGACGGGGCCCGGCACCTCCGCGAGCGACCGATGGACGCGCGCGCCGAGGATCTCGTCCTCGCGCGGGTAGACCGGCACGATCTCGTAGCCGTGGCGCTGCATGTAGGCGCTGACGCGGTACGAGTCGCGGTGGGCCTTCGGCGACAACCCGACCACCGCGATCCGCTTCACGCGCGACAGCAGCGCGCGGACCTCGTCGTCACCCGGGTTCTCGAAGCTCATCGCCTGATCGTGGGCGAGGCCGCGCCGGCGCGCAAGCGGCGGGCCGCCAGCCGCAGCACCTCGACTACCTGCTCGCGCCAGTAGTCCCAGCCGTGGGTGCCTGGCCGCTGGCGGAACTCGTGCGGCACCTTCGCCTCGACCAGCAGTGCGGCCAGCTCGCGGTTCTGCGCCAGGAAGGGGTCGTCGAGGCCGCAGTCGAAGTAGAGGAACGGCCGCTCGACCCCGCCTGGCTCGCGCAGCAGGGCGAACAGGTCGTTGGCGCGGGCCGTGACCGGGTCGGGGAAGGCGCGGTCCAGGCTCTCGCGCAGCAAGGCCCAGCGCGAGCCGTCCGCGCGCGCGTTGTGGCTCGGCGCCGCGACGACGCCGCTGATCGAGGCTGCCAGCGCGAAGCGCTCCGGGTGCCGCGCCGCGATCTTGAGCGCGCCGTAGCCGCCCATCGACAGCCCGGCGATCGCGCGCCCGGGGCGATCGGCCGCGACCGGGAAGCGGCGTTCCACGTCGGGCAGCACCTCGTCGAGCAGCGCGCGCTCCCACGGCGCGCCCGGCGCGTCGGTGTACCAGCCGGCGCCGCCTTCCGGCGTGACGACGGCCAGACCGAGAGCCGCGGCCTGCTCCTCGACCTCCGTCCGCTCGAACCAGTTGGAGCTGTTGCCGTCCAGCCCGTGCAGCAGGTAGACGACAGGCGTGCCTGCGCCCGCGCCGGCCGGCAGTGCGATGCGGTACGGGATCGGTCGCCCGAGCAGGACGCTGTGCAGGTCGACGGTCTCGACACGTGGCGTGACCGGCGGGGAGACGGCCCGGGACGCAGGTGCAGCCGCCAGGGCCGTCGTCAGCAGGACCGCAGCGCCCGCGCGCCGCATCACGCCAGTCCGAGCCCCTGCAGCGCGAGCCGGGCGTTCATCCACAGGCACGGCAGCTCGAACACCACGAACGCGAGCAGCGCGGCGACGACGGGCACGGCGCTGCGCTCGCCCGGCTCCACCTCGCCGTCCGGGTCCTGCTCCGCCTCCTCGCGCAGCCGGCGCACCGCGAACGGCAGCTCGATCAGGTCGGCGACCAGCGCGTAGGCGAACACCGGCCACCAGGGAACGCCCCACTGCCCCGGCTGGACGCCGGAGAGCCAGAAGAAGGCGCCGGCGGCGGACAGCGGAAACGCGGGCAGCGTCGCGAAGAACAGGCCGCGCGGCCAGCTCGGCTCGGTGAGCTCCTGGCGCACGCCGAGCACGCCGATCGTCAGGTACACCGAGAGGTAGACGAGGCCGGCGACGGTGGCCGCGTCCTGCGGGAAGCTCACTCGACGAACGTGACCTTGTTGATCTCGCGCAGCGTCGTCTGCCCGGTCAGCACCTTCTCCACCGCGGCCTCGCGCAGGAACGTCATGCCGTCCTCGCGCGCGGCCTGCTTGAGCTCGGACACGGGGCGCCGCTCGAGGATGAGCTGGCGCATGCGGTCCGACATCTCCAGCAGTTCGGCGACGGCCGTGCGGCCGTGGAAGCCGGTGCCGCCGCAGGCCTCGCAGCCCGCGGGCTCGAACAGGCGCAGCTCGGCGCCGTAGACCTCGGGGTCGAGCCCGGAGGCGCGCAGCAGCTCGGGGTCGGGCGCGGCCGGCCGCTTGCACTGCGCGCACAGCAGCCGCACCAGGCGCTGGGCCAGGATGCAGTTGAGGGCGGAGACGAAGTTGTAGGGCTCGACGCCCATGTGCACGAAGCGGCCGATCACGTCGAACACGTTGTTGGCGTGGACCGTCGTGAAGACCAGGTGGCCGGTCAGCGCCGACTGCACCGCGATCTGCGCGGTCTCCGGGTCGCGCACCTCGCCGACCATGATCTTGTCGGGGTCGTGGCGCAGGATCGAGCGCAGGCCGCGGGCGAAGGTCAGGCCCTTCTTCTCGTTGACCGGCACCTGGGTCACGCCCGGGACCTGGTACTCGACCGGGTCCTCGATGGTGATGATCTTGTCCTCGGGCGTCGCGATCTCGGAGAGCGCGGCGTACAGCGTGGTCGTCTTGCCCGAGCCGGTCGGCCCGGTGACCAGCACCATGCCGTAGGGCTCGGTGACGTACTTGCGGATCTTGCGCAGCTCGGTGTCCGAGAAGCCCAGCACGTCGAGCCGCAGGCGCCGGAACTCGGCCGACAGCGACTCCTTGTCGAGCACGCGGATCACCGCGTCCTCGCCGTGCACCTGCGGCATGATCGAGACCCGGAAGTCGATCTTGCGGCCCGCCACCCGCAGCCGGAAGCGGCCGTCCTGCGGCACCCGCTTCTCGGCGATGTCGAGCTCGGCCATCACCTTGACGCGCGACAGGATCGTGTCGTGGTGCTTCTTGTCGAGCGGGTCGAGCGCGGGGTAGAGCACGCCGTCGATGCGGTACTTGGCGAGCACCTCGCGGTCCTTCGTCTCGATGTGGATGTCGGAGGCGCGGCGTTCGATGGCGCCGACGATCAGCGAGTCGACCAGCCGCACGATCGGGCTCTCGGCCGCGCCCAGCCGCTCGAGGTCGACGCCGCCTTCGCCGTCGTCGTCGGAGACGAGCTCGAGGCGCAGCGCCTCGCCGGCCCGCTCCAGCAGCGCGTCGCCGCCGCGGTGCCGGCGCAGCGCCTCCTCGACCCGCCGCGCCGGCGCGATCACCGCGTCGATCGGCCGGCCCAGCGCCCGCTCGGCGTCGTCGATCCGCGACAGCTCGACGGGCCCGCCGAAGGCCAGCACCAGGCGCCCGCCGCGGCGGGCGACCGGCACGCAGTCGAAGCGCACCAGCAGGTCGAGCGGCGCCTCGCGCCAGAGCGCCGTGTCGTCGGGCACCACCTCGAGGGCGTCGAACGGCAGCCACAGGGCCGCGGCCTGCGCCCTCAGCCGATCGTCTTCGGCCGCGCTCATCGCTCTCGCCTCGCGCCCGGCAGCTCGCGGCCGGTGCGCAGGCCGCTCGGGCCCCGCTCGGGGAAGCGCTGCGCCAGGAAGGCCTGGATCTGCTCGACGCGGCTCTCGGGGTGGGGATGGGTGGAGAGGAACTCGGTGCCGCGCCCGCGGCCGCCGCCAGCCTCGGCCAGCACCCGCATCACGCCCAGCATCTGCGCGGGGTCGTACCCGGCCTGCACCAGCGCCTCGAGCCCGAACGCGTCGGACTCGAGCTCGTCGGCGCGGCCGTACTTGAGGGTGAGCATCTTCGCCGCCATCTGCGCGGCGGCCCGGGCCATCATCCCGGAGCTGCGCTCGTCGGCGGCGCCGACGCCGACCGCCGTGGACAGCGCCCCGGCCAGCTCCGCGGTCGCCATGTGCTCGGCGCCGTGGCGGTGGATCACGTGGCCGATCTCGTGGCCGATCACGCCGGCGAGCTGGGCCTCGTTCTCCATCCGGTCGAACAGGGCGCGGGTGACGAAGATCTGGCCGCCGGGCAGCGCGAAGGCGTTGACCGTGCGATCGTCCCCGAGCAGGTGGAACTCGAAGCGGTACGGGCTGCGGTCGGCGCCGCTCGCCTGCGCGAGGCGCGCCCCCAGCTCGTCGACCAGTGCGGCCTTCGCGTCGGCGTCGGGCACGACGCCGCCCATCTTCGCGGCCATCCGCGGCGCGGCCTGCACGCCGAGCGCGATCTCCTGCGACGTCGACAGCGCGACGCGCTGCTTCTCGCCGGTCACGGGGTTCACCTCGGTGCGCGAGTAGTGGCGGACCAGCGCGAACAGCGCGATCGCGATCGCGATCAGGATCCGCGCGCCGGCGCTGCCGCCGGGTCTCGCGCGTCTCGTGCCGCCCGCCGTCCTGCCGATCCGCATCCGCCCCTCCCCCGCGATTATCGCGGAAACGGCGGGGCCGGCCGGCGGCGCGGGGCGCGGGACGGCTTCAGGGGGTGGCCAGCGGCGTGCCGGCTGCGCGCGTCGCCGCCAGCGGGATCCGCTCCCGCGCCGCCTCCAGCGCGGCCGCCAGCAGGCCCCCGGCCGCCAGCGCCAGCCCGAGGTGCGGGAACAACGCGTAGCGCGGGAACATCCGGTCGAGCATCACCGCGTAGGGCAACGCCGCGATCGCGAACCACAGCGCCCCGAAGGTGGCCACCTGCAGCCCGGGCCCCAGGCAGGCGCCGCGCAGCCGGGCGACCAGACCCACGCAGGCCGCCGCAAGCGCCGCTGACACGGCCCCGGCGGCCAGCGGCATCTGGGGACCATCGAAGAACGCGAGGCTCGGCCAGGCCTCTCCGTCGGGGTCGACTCGCACGGCGGCGTTCCAGAAGAACAGCGCGAACCCGACGACGCGGGCCACCACCCCGATCCCGATCTCGTACTCGAACCCGGTCTGCTGCCGGTCCTCGAAGCTCGCCACCATGCGCACGAAGAGCAGGACCCAGGCCGCACAGAGGGCCACCGGCGCGGCGAAGCGCTTCCAGGCCGCGGCGGGCCAGCGCGAGAGGACGCCGTGGAGGGCGAGCAGCGCCAGCGTCGAGACCGCGGACTCCTTGCACAGCAGGGCGACGGCGAGGCTGAGCAGGCCCGCGGCCTCGAGGGGCCAGGACCGGCGCTCCACGCCGCGGGTCCAGAGCAGGAACGCGAGCAGCGCGAAGGCGCTGGCGGCGAGCCCCTGGAACTCGGCGCTCTCGACCGGGAGCTGCGAGCTGGCCCTGCGCGAGGCCATCAGCACCGGCGGCAGCCAGGCGACGACCGGGGGCAGCACCCGCAACGACAGCTCCAGCAGCATCAGGGCCGTGCCGGCGAGCAGCGCCGTGTTGATCGCCTGGTACACCTCGATCCGGTTGTCCCAGTAGAGCCGGCCCGCGCGGTAGTAGGCGTTGGTCGACAGCGGCCGGTACAGGCCGGGCCAGGCGCCGGAGACGGTGAAGGCCTCGCTCCAGCCCTGGACGTGGTTCCGGTTGTGGACGAAGAAGCGGCGGTCTTCCCAGTGCCGGCGCCCGAGGTTCTCGCGCAGCGTCGGGCCGTGGGTCACGGCCAGGGCCAGGAGCGTGAGCGCGATGCCGATCAGGCGGGCGCGGCCGAGGGCCTGCATGGGGACGGGATCCTATCCCGGCTGCCGCCTTCCGCGGAGCTCAGAGGCGCTCGCCGACCTCCTGGACCAGGGCCGTGAACAGGGTGACCATGTCGCGGTTGGTGCGGCGCAGGCGTTCGGCAAGGTGGTGCGCGATGCGCCGGGTCAGCAGCAGGCCCGCCACGGGGTGCCGGTCGCCGAAGGCGAGGAAGCCCTCGCGCCCGACGACCAGCAGCTCGCAGTCGGTCTCGGCGACCACCGTGGCCGAGCGGAATTCGCGATCGAGCAGCGCCAGCTCGCCGAAGAAGCCCCCGGACTCGCCGTCGAGGAACGTCACGGTGTAGGTGTCGGCGTAGGGCGTGCGCTTCTCGACCCGCACCCGGCCGGAGCGCAGCACGAACATCGTGTCGCCCTCCTCGCCCTCGCGCACCAGCACCTCGCCTGCAGCGGCGCGCCTGTGGACGAACACCGCGGCCAGCGCCTCGACGGCCCCGGGTTCGAGGTCGGCGAACAGCGGCGACTGCGCGAGCCGCTCCTTCACGCGGGCTCCGGCCGGGTGCGGCCGATCGTGATCGCCAGCGCGTGGCCTTCGATCACGTGGTCGTCGGGCGGGTTCAGCAGCGGCCGGTTGGGCTCGAGCTGCTTGACCCGGCGCAGGTTGGCGACGAGGGTGGCGACGTCCGCGGTCTTCTGCGCCTCGCGCAGCGCCTCCAGCTTGATCTCCGAGGCGCGCCCGGTGTCGAGCAGCAGGCCGATCAGCATCCGGCCCCTCGTCCGCAGGTGGGTCGCCAGCTCGCCGAAGGTGCGCCCGACGAACTCGGGTGGCACCGCGAGCGTTGCCAGCCCGCTGTCGTCGGAGACGTCGATCAGGTCGTGCAGCACGTGGGCGATGCCCTCGGACACGGTCGAACTGACCAGCAGGAAGCGGGCGTACTCGCGCGACAGGATCATCTCGTCGCAACGCGCCAGCCGCAGGTGCTCGGCGTACTTGCGGTCGAGGATCTCCGCGCACTTGTACACGCCGGGCGCCATCGAGGACACCGTCATCGCCGCCATCACGGTGCGGGCGTCGATCTCCTCGGCGCGGCGCCCGCCGCTCTCGTCGGCGAGCAGGATCACCTTCACGGCGCGGTCGACGCCGGCCCGCTTCAGCACCAGCGGGTCGACGACGTCGCCGTGGAGGAACACGAGGCCGGGGAAGCGATCGCGCAACTGCTCGCCCTGGACCTCGTCGGCGAGGCTGACCAGCACCAGCCGCGCGGGCTTCAGTCGCGGGTTGACGCGCAGCATCTCGTCGACCAGCAGGTGCATGTCCGGCTTCCAGCCGAGGATGACGACGTGACCGTCGAGGCGGGATGCGTCGCTCAAGCCGCGGGCCTCCTTCAGGCGCTCCTCGACCAGGATCGTGGCGATCTTGGCCGTGACCACGCCGACCATGCCGACGCCGAAGACGACCACCATCGCCCCCACGACGTGGCCGAGCGTCGTGACGGGGTACTTGTCGCCGTAGCCGATGGTGGTGAGGGTGACGAGCGCCCACCACAGCCCGTCCTCCAGCGAGTGGAAGGCGGGGTTGCGGTCGCGCTCGATGAACAGCATCGCGACGCCGCCCA
>WYBL01000090.1 GCA_011526565.1 Acidobacteriota bacterium
CGGTCTAGGCGGGGAAGAAGAGGCGGGACTCGAGGCCGCCGGTCGGCAGCGGGGCGAAGCGCACGAAGCCGCCCAACTCGCGCACCAGGCGGCAGGCGTCGCCGTAGGCCCCTGGCGCGGTGCCGGCCACGATCTGCTGCTGCTCGTCGGCAGGGACCACCGGACCGTGCGCCGCGGCGAACATCAGGAACTCGCGGCGGACCTCGGAGCCGTCGCGGCCGCGCAGCAACACCGGCTTGCGCTCGGCGCGCGCCACGAACGTGGTGCCGGCAGAGCGGTCGCCGGCGGCCTGCAGCAGCAGGCCGATCGCTCGCGCAGCGTTCTGCGCCGGACAGCGCGGCAGGCCGAGGCCCGGGGCGACGCGGTTGTCGACCAGCACGCCCTTCGACTGCAACGCGGCCTGCACGCCCGCGATGCCGTCGCGCACGATGGCCTCGAAGCCTGCTGGTGCCGCGGGCGGTGGCGGGGCCGCCGGCCGGGGCGCCCCTGCCCCGGCCCGCGACTGGGTGCCGATCCCGGAGCGGGTGATGGCCGAGGTCTGCTCCGGCGAGGCGCCGCCGAGCTGCGCGATCAGCCCGCGCAGGCGGCTCGCTTCCTGGTGGATGGCCATGATCGCGGCCTGGCGCTTGTCCCGGGCGTCCTCGCGGTAGACCTGCAGCAGCTCGGCATGCGAGAGGATCGTGCCGAGCCCCTGGTTCATGTCGCGGACCAGGTTGGAGAGCGCCTCGGCGAGGTCGACGTTCGACTTGATCGCCCGCTGCAGCAGCTCCTCGGAGACGAGGCCCGTCTCCGGCGAGGCCTGCAGCGTCGAGACCTGGGCCGTCGACGCCTGCTGGACGAGCGTGATCTTGGGCGGCGTCGCGACCTGGGCAGCGGCCTCGGGCGGCGAGGCGCCGCCGGGCACCGCCACGCTGCTGCCGGCGGGCGGGACCCCTGCGGCGACGGCCCCGCGCGCGAGCACCGCGAAGGCCTCCTCGACGAGCTGCGGCACGCTCGCGGGATCGAGGCCCTTCTCCTTCAGGTTGTACTTGACCGCGATCGCCCCGAGCATCTCCTTCACGACGGCGGTGAAGGTCTCCATCACGCCCTGGCCGGTGGCGGCGACGGCGGGCAGCGCGACCCGGCCCCAGGGGTTGAGGGCCTTGTTCATCTCCGCCTCCGTCTGGAGGTCGGGCAGGTCGCGCTTGTTGTACTGGAGGACGAGCGGCACCTTCTCGGGAACCAGGCGGTTCGCGAGCAGGTTGACCTTCATGTTCTCGAAGGCGGTCTGGTTGTCCTTCGCCATCGACTTGCGCGAGTCGGCGACGAAGACCACGGCGTCGGCGCCGGCGAGCACCACGCGGCGGGTCGCGTTGTACTGGACCTGGCCGGGGACCGTGTAGAGCTGGACCTTGAAGTCGTAGCCGGAGACCTGGCCCAGGCTGAAGGGCAGCAGGTCGAAGAAGAGCGTGCGGTCCTGGCCGGTGTTGAGCGAGATCAGGCTGTTGGCCGCCGCCGGGTCGGTCAGGCGGTGGATCTGCTCGAGGTTGGTGGTCTTGCCGGACTGGGCCGGCCCGTAGTAGACCACCTTGGCCTTGATGGTCCGTTCGCTGAAATTGAACTGGACCATGGCGCTCTAGAGAGAGAAGGGGCTCCTGTTCACGGGCGACAGGGCGGCACTATAGCACGCCCGCGGAAGACGCCGGGGGCGGAATCGGCTTCGTGTTTGACGCCCCCTGCCGGGCGGGGTAGGATCCGGGGTTCTGGGCGTCAGGGCCCCGAAACGGAGGACGTGAAAGTCATGGCTCAACAGTGCGAAATCTGCGGGAAGGGGCCGCAGTTCGGCAACCGGGTCAGCCACGCCCACAACGTCACGCACCGCAAGTTCAACCCGAACCTGCAGGAGGTGCGGGCGGTGGTGAACGGCGTGCAGAAGCGTGTGCGGCTGTGCACCCGGTGCCTGCGCTCCGGCAAGGTCGCCAAGCCGGTGCCCCGGTCGCGGGCCCAGGCCAGCGCCTGAGAACCCCCGCGCCCGCCCCCGGGCGCGAAGTCGTCGACGGGTGAGGGCCGCCACGCGCAGCGCGAGGCGGCCCTCGGTCTTTCCGGGGGCGCTCAGAAGGCCGCGATCAGGTCGATCTCGACCTGGACGTTGCGGGGCAGGCCGGCGGCCTGGATCGTGGTGCGGGCCGGCGGCTCGGTCTTGAAGTAGCGCGCGTACACCTCGTTCATGCGCGGGAAGTCCTTCATGTCGGCCAGGTAGACCGTCGTCTTCACCACGTTCTCGGGCGTGACCCGGGCCTCCTTCAGCACCGCGAGCAGGTTGAGGATCGCGCGCTCGGTCTGGGCCTCGATGTCGCCCGCGACCACCTCCCCGGTCTCGGGGTCGATCGGCGTCTGGCCGGAGAGGAACAGGAAGCCCCCGGCCGCGACCGCCTGCGAGTAGGGGCCGATCGGCTTCGGGGCCTGGCTGGAGTTGTAGATCTTCTTCGGCACGGGGTTCCTTTCTCGTTCTTCGGGCGAGGATAGCAGCGGTTCTAACGGGTCACGCTGTGGCGCTCGACGTCGAGCACGCCCCCGACGCCGCGGATCGACTTCACCACCTTCTCGAGGTGCTTCAGGTCGGCCACCCGCACCGTCAGCTCGATCGCGGCGGTGCGGTCGTCGAAGGTGCGGGCCTCCGCGTTGCGGATGTCGGTGCCGAGCCCGGCCAGCACCGAGGTGATCGCCGCCAGCAGCCCCGGCCGGTCCTCGACGCCGACCGCGATCCGCACCTCGTACGCGCCTTCGCCCTGGCGGTCCCACTCGACGGCGATGCGGCGGCCCGGGTCGTAGGCGAGACCCGTCACGTTGGGGCAGCTCTGGGCGTGGACCGCGACGCCCTTGCCGCGGGTGATGTAGCCGACGATCGGTTCGCCCATGATCGGGTTGCAGCAGCGCGCGCGGTAGACGAGCAGGTCGTCGGTGCCGCGGACCTTGATCCGCTCGTCGCCGACCCGGAGCAGGCGCTTGACGGCGTCGGCCAGCGGCCGCGACTTCTCGGGCGGCGGCGCCTCCTGGAGCTTCTCGGCGGGCACCAGCTTGGCGAGCAGGGCGCGCAGCTCGAGCTTGCCGTAGCCGGCGGCGCTGATCAGGTCGTCGGCTCGGGTTCCGACGCCGAGGTCGGCCGCGAGCTGGTCGAGGCGGCCCGGCGTCGCCTGCAGCTTCTTGAGCGAGAGGTCGTAGCGCTTGAGCTCGCGGTCGAGGTGCTTGCGGCCGATGTCGAGCGCGCGCTGGCGCTCGTGCACGTTGAGCCAGTGGCGGATCTTGGCGCGGGCGCGGCTGGTGACGGCGAGCGTGAGCCAGTCGCGGCTCGGGTGATGGCCGGGCGAGGTCAGGATCTCGACGATGTCGCCGTTGCGCAGCCGCGTGCGCAGGGGGACGATCTTGCCGTTGACGCGGGCCCCGACGCACTGGTGGCCGACCTCCGTGTGGATCACGTAGGCGAAGTCGACCGGCGTCGCGCCGCGCGGCAGCGTCTTCACTTCGCCCCGCGGCGTGAAGCAGTAGACCTCCTCGGGGTAGAGGTCCAGCTTGAGCGACGTCAGGAACTCGTGCGGGTCCTGGACCTCCTGCTGCCACTCGAGGAGCTGGCGCAGCCAGGCGAAGGCCTGGTCGTCGTGCTCGACTCCGCTCTTGCCCTCCTTGTACTTCCAGTGCGCCGCGATGCCCTGCTCGGCCACCCGGTGCATGTCGTGGGTGCGGATCTGGACCTCGAAGGGGTGGCCCTCGTCGCCGACCAGCGAGGTGTGGACCGAGCGGTAGCCGTTGGGCCGTGGCACCGCGATGAAGTCCTTGATCCGCCCCGGCACCGGCCGCCACGCGTTGTGGAGCACGCCGAGAACCGCGTAGCAGTCGGGCACCGAGTCGACCAGGATGCGCAGCGCGACGAAGTCGTAGACCTGGTCGAGGTCGATGCGCTGGCGGCGCAGCTTCTGCTGGATCGAGAACAGGCGCTTGATGCGGCCCTCGACCTCGGCCGCGATGCCGGCCGCCTTGAGCTTCTCCTCGACGGCCGCGCGGATGCGGGCGATGAACGCGGTGGCCCGCTGGCGGCGCTCGGCGACGCGGGCCGAGAGGTCGCGCCAGGCCTCCGGCTCGAGGTGCTGGAACGAGAGTTCCTCGAGCTCGTTCTTGAGCCGGCTCATGCCCAGCCGGCCGGCGATCGGGGCGTAGATGTCGAGCGTCTCGCGCGCGATCTTCTGGCGGCGCTCCTCGGCCAGGAAGTGCAGCGTGCGCATGTTGTGGAGGCGGTCGGCGAGCTTGACGAGGATGACGCGGATGTCGTCGACCATCGCCAGCAGCATCTTGCGGTAGGTCTCCGCCTGGCGCTGCTCGGAGGTGCCGAACGGGATCTTGCTGATCTTGGTGACGCCCTCCACGATGTGGAGCACGTCGGGGCCGAAGTAGTCCTTCAGTCGCTCGGGGGTGGTGAGAGTGTCCTCGAGGACGTCGTGGAGCAGGCCGACGGCCACGCAGGTCGGGTCCATCTGCATCTCGGCCAGGATGCCGGCGACCTCGAGCGGGTGGACGAGGTACGGCTCGCCCGAGGCCCGGGTCTGGCCCTTGTGCTCGACGGCGGAGAAGATGTAGGCCTTGCGGAGCAGCTCGAGGTCGGCGGTCGGGTGGTGCCGCCGCACGGTCTCGTGGATGTCCTCGAAGCGGATCATGGCCGGACTTCCAGTCTACGACGAGCGCGGCACAGTGCGCCGACGAACGAAACGGCCAGGCCCCGCTGCGGGGACCTGGCCGTCTTCACGTCGTGACGCCGCCCGGGCCGGTTAGGACTCGGCGGGCGTGGCGGCAGCAGCGGCCGCCTCGGCCGCTTCCTGCTGCTGCTTCTTCAGGTCCAGCGCGCGCTTCTGCAGGAGCTGCGCTTCCTCGATCAGCCGCTGGCGCTCGCGCGGGTTGGTCGTGGTCAGGGCCTTCACGCGGTAGAGCAGGCCCTTGTAGACCAGCGCGTCCACGTAGTCGGGCTTCAGCGACAGCGCCTTGTCGACGGCCGCCAGGCCCTGGTCGGCGTAGTTGTCCTTCTGCGCGTCGGACAGCATCGGGTCGCGGAACGCCTTGTCCCAGAAGAACGTGGCGACCTTGTAGTAGCCCGACGGGTCGTCCGGGGCCAGCGAGGCGCAGCGGTTCAGCTCCGCGATCGCGTCGTCGAACTTGGAGCGGCCCTCCCACAGCGGCTTGTTGTAGAAAGCCGCCAGCGCCCCACAGGCCTTGACGTCCTGCGGGTTGCTCTCGGCCGCGGTCTTGTAGGTCTGCTCGGCCTCGGGGATCTTCTCGAACTTCTCGTAGAGGTTCGCCATCGCGAACAGGTTCTTCGGGTCGGTCGGCGCCTCGGCCAGGAGCTGCTCGGCGTACCCGCGAGCGACCTCGAAGTCCTTGTGCGGATCGTCCGAGTAGATCGCGGTCAGCGCGCCGAGGGTGTTGCGGCGCAGCATCCGCTCCTTCTCGAGCTGCGGCGCCTGGAGCAGGTCGAGGGCCTTCTTGTAGTGCTCGATGGCCTTGGCCAGGTGGGCGGCGTTGTCGTCGGTGTCCTTGCCGGGGCGGAACAGGGCCTGGTGCGAACTGGCCAGGTAGAAGTGCCCCTCGGGCAGGCCGGGCTCGAGCTTGACGACCTTTTCGTACTCCTCGACCGCCAGCTTGAAGTTCTCTTCCTTGTAGAACTTGTTGCCGTCCTTGAAGGCCATCTTGGCCTGCAGGGGGCCGCAGCCGGCGATGGTGAAGGCGAGTCCGCAGACCAGCAGCGCCTGGGTGAATGACCTCATGTGGGACGACTCCCGGATCGAATGAGGAAAAACGTCAACGAGATTCTAGGGGCGAAGTTCGGGTCCGTCGGCTCACTGGGCGCTGGCCGGCGCCGGGGCTTCACCCTCGGACGCGGCGACCTGGCTCTCCGAGATGATGCCGATGCGCTCCACGCCGGCGCCGCGGGCGATGTCCATCGCCTCGACGACCTTCATGTAGAGCACCTTGCCCGAGGCCTTCACGAACATCGTCTTGTCGGAGCGGGTCTGGAAGATGTCCTTCAGCCGCTCGTCGAGCTCGTCGAGCGAGCCGACCGGGCTCTTGTTGACCGTGATCGCGCCGGAGTCCTCGATCGCCAGCACGACGGTGCGCGACGTGTCCTGGCGCTGCTCCTGGGGCCGGTTGTCGGCCTGGGGCAGGGCGATGTCGAGGCCGCGCTGCGCGGTCGGCGTGACCACCATGAAGATGATCAGCAGCACGAGCAGCACGTCGATCAGCGGCGTGATGTTGATGTCCGCCATCGAGCCCGAGGAGGCGGGCTTGGTGGCTTCGTGGGAGTGGACGATCCAGCGCCGCTTCTTCGGCGCCTCGCCGGGCTTCTGGGGGGCCTTGCCGCTCATCGTCCTAGCCCTCCACCGACCGCTCGGCGATCAGCGCCACTTCTTCGACGCCGGCCTCCCGGCACAGGTCCATCACCTTCATCACCTCGGAGTACTCGAGGTTCTCGTCGGCCTTCAGGTAGACGACCTTCTCGGTCAGGTCCTCGAGCAGCTCCTTGAGCTTCGGCGTCAGCTCCGCCTGGCTCTCCAGCCGCACGTTCTTGAGGAACACTTCCTTCTTGAGCGTCAGGCCGACGGTGATGTTGTCCTTCTCGTCCTTCTTTTCCTTGGTGTTCCCGGCCTTCGGCAGCGTGACGTCCACGCCCTTCGAGATCATGGGCGTGATCACCATGAAGATGATCAGCAGCACGATCATGATGTCGGCCATGGGCGTGACGTTGATGTCGGCCATCGCGCCGCCCTTCTTGTCGCCGACGTTCATCGACATCTGCGGTCTCCTTCGCGGGACCCCGGCCCGGTCCGCGCCCGTCTCGCGACGGGCACGGCCGGACTGTCGGCCCGCTCCAGCCCCCGTTCGGGAGCTAGGCGCCCTTCTTCATCAGGAAGTCGAGGAGCTCGGACGCCGTGTTGTCCATCTCGACGTTGAAGCCCTCGACGCGGCCGTTGAAGTAGTTGAAGGCCCACACCGCGGGCACCGCCACGAACAGGCCGTAGGCGGTGGTGATCAGCGCCTCGGCGATACCGGCCGAGATGGCGGCGATACCGCCCGAGCCGGTCAGCGCCATGCCCGAGAAGGCGTTGATGATGCCGAACGTGGTGCCGAACAGGCCGACGAACGGGGCCGTCGCGCCGATCGTGGCCAGCACGCCCATGCCGCGCTTGAGGTCGGACATGTTGACGGCGGTGGCGCGCTGGATGGCGCGCTTGGCGGAGTCGACCGCGCCCTCGCGGTCCTTGTCGGCCTCGCCGGACTCGACCTGGTAGAGCCACTCCTGCAGCCCCGGCACCAGCACCTTGGCGACGTGCGAGTAGGAGACGTTCTTGCCATGGGAGGCGTCGATCGCTTCCTTGATCTTGCCCTGCTTCAGGAAGCGGGAGATCTCGGGCACGTACTTCCGGGACTGATCAGCGGCCTTCTTGAACGTGTACCACCGCTCGATCATGATCTGGATCGAATACAGGGACATGATCGTGAGGGTGATGACGACGCCCCACGCCACCGCCCCCATGTGCTTGAACATCGAAACGAGATCGAAACCCATGGGTCCTCCTGGCCTGCGTCGGGACTCTCGAAGAGGGCTTCCCGGGGCCTAGTACTGCTTCAGGAAAGCTTGAAGTTGACCGTCACGGTCATGATGACCGGAACCGGCACGCCATTGAGCAGGGTGGGCGTGTACACCCACTGATTCACGGCATCGATCGCGGCCTGGTCGAGGAGAGGGATGCCTCGCAGGACCTTCACGTTGCTGACCTTCCCCTGGGGGCTGATCGTGCACTCCAGGATCACGACACCCTGCACCCGCGCCTGCTTGGCGATGTCGGGATAGACGGGGGCGACGTTCTTGAGCTTCTTCGGCTCCTTGATCTGACCACCGACGCGCACGGCCTGGGGCGGCGGCGGGGCCTCGGGGAGGCCGCCGACGACACCGCCGACGACGCCGCCGGGCACGCCACCCTCGACGCCGCCTGCGACGCCACCCTCCACGCCCAGGTCGAGGCCCTCCTCGGGCTGGACCTGGTCGGGCACCTCGACCGGAGCCGCGAACTTCGGCTCCTCGGTCATCGGCTTCGGCTGCGGCTTCGGCTGTTGCGCAGCCTTCGGCGCGGGCGGCGGGGGGGGCGGAGGAGGCGGCGGCGGGGCCGCCGGCTCGACGAAGAACGCGCGGACGACCGAGGTCGGCTCCGGCAGTTCTTCGGAGGTGAGGATCGGCACCAGCACGACTGCGCCGATGAAGATGGCGTGGAGAGTCAGCGAGATCGGCAGCGTCGCCGACTGCCTGGTCTTGTGTGGCTTCGCACTCGAATCCACCAGATCCTCGAAGAGACGCCGCTCGACCATGGAACGTCCTCGCTTTCCCCAACAACCGTGGGAAGAAACAGGATTCTAGGTTCCTGCTTTCCGGGGTGTCAAGGAACCCCGGCCCTCCCTTTCACGTCTTTACCTCTTTGCGTCCGGATATGGCCGCTCGCGGGGTTCGACACCGCGAGCGGCCCCGGGGTTCCGCCCTACCGCGCGAGGCTCGCGAAGAACGGGGCGAGCACGAGCGAGACCACGCTCATCAGCTTGATGAGGATGTTGAGCGAGGGCCCGGAGGTGTCCTTGAAGGGGTCGCCGACCGTGTCGCCGACCACGGCCGCCTTGTGCGGGCCGCTGCCCTTGCCACCGTGGGCGCCGCCTTCGATGTACTTCTTGGCGTTGTCCCAGGCGCCGCCGGCGTTGGCCATGAACAACGCCATCAGCACGCCGGTCAGGGTGGCGCCGGCCAGCAGCCCGCCCAGCGCAGCGGTGCTCCAGATCCCGACCACCACCGGGACGACCACCGCGGTCACGCCCGGCACGACCATCTCGCGCAGCGCGCCCTGAGTGGAGATCTCGACGCAGCGGGCGCTGTCGGGCTTGGCGGTGCCTTCCATCAGGCCGGGGATCTCGCGGAACTGGCGGCGCACCTCGTCGACCATGCGCTGCGCGGCCTTGCCCACCGCGGTCATCGTCATCGCCGAGATCAGCAGCGGAAGAACGCCGCCGAGGAACAGCCCGACCAGCACCGTGGGATCGGAGACGTCGATCGCCTTCAGGCCCACCGCCGTGGTGTAGGCCGAGAACAGCGCGAGCGCGGTGAGCGCCGCGGAGCCGATGGCGAAGCCCTTGCCGATGGCCGCGGTGGTGTTGCCGACGGCGTCGAGGCCGTCCGTGATCTTGCGCACCTCGGGCCCGAGGTGGCTCATCTCCGAGATGCCGCCGGCGTTGTCGGCGATCGGGCCGTAGGCGTCGACGGACATCGTGACGCCGACCGTCGCCAGCATGCCGACGGCCGCGATGCCGATGCCGTAGAGGCCGGCGACCTGGAACGA
>WYBL01000013.1 GCA_011526565.1 Acidobacteriota bacterium
CGACGGGCGTCCCGGTCGTGCGCGGCGACATCGCCGACCCCGACGCCTGCCGCCGGGCCGTCGCCGGCTGCAGCACCGTGCTCCACCTCGCGGCTGCCGCGGACGTCAGCGATGCGGCCGTCAACCGCCGCGTCAACGTCGGCGGGCTCGAGAACCTGCTGGCCGCCGCGCGCACGGCCGGAGTCCGACACTTCGTCTTCGTCAGCTCGACCTGCGCGGGCCGCGCGCGGCGCGACGCCTACGGCGAGACCAAGCGCCTCGGCGAAGGCCTGGTGCAGCAGGGCGGCGTGCCGTTCACGATCGTGCGGCCGACGATGATCTACGGCGCCGGCAGCAAGGAGTGGGACACCTTCGTCGGCGTGATCCGGCACAGCCCGCTCGTGCCGATCTTCGGCACGGGCCGCCGCGTGGTCCAGCCCGTCTGGGTCGGCGACGCGGTCGCGGCCCTCGTGGCGCTCGCCGGTGGCGAGCCGCGCGGGCGCGTCTTCGACCTGGCCGGTCCGGCGCCGGTCTCGTTCGACGCGCTGGTCCACGCCGTGGCCCGCGCGCTCGGCGTCCGGCGGCGGATCGTGCACGTGCCCGTGGCGCCCGTGCTGCTGCTGGCCCGCGCGCTGGGCCGGCTCGCGACCCACGTGCCGCTGACGGTTGACCAGGTGCTGGCCTTCACGCAGGATACCCAAGTGGATCCCGGCCCGCTGATGCGTGAGATCGCTCACACTCCAGTGCCGATCGAGGTCGGGCTCGAGCGCGAGATCCGGCCGGCTCGATGAAGGTCCTGCTGCTCAACCCGCCCTACCCCAAGCGCGTCATGAGGCGCTGGGTGGCCTCCTACCACGCACCCAACTTCCTGAACCCGCCTCTCGAGCTGATGGGGCTCGGCGCCATCCTGCGCCGCTGGAAGGGGCGCGAGGACGTGCGGCTGATCGACGCCATCGCCCTCGGCTGGGACGAGGAGCGGGTGCAGGCCGAGGTCGCGCGCGACCAGCCCGAACTGCTGGTTTCGCTGGCGGGCTTCAACACCTTCCCGCGCGACCTGGCGTGCCTGAACCGCGTCGCGGCGCGCTTCCCGGCGTTGCGCATCGCGCTGTTCGGCTACCTGCCGACCCAGTTCCCCGACCAGGTGCTCGCGCGCAGCGGCGTCCACTACGTGATCCGGGACGAACCCGAGCTGATCTTCTCCGAGCTCTACGACGCGCTGCTCGCGCGGAGCGACGACCTTTCGGGCGTGCGCGGCCTGGCCTGGAAAGACGCGGCGGGCGGCATCCACGTCAACCCGGAGCGCGGGCGCCAGGCCGAGCTCGACGCGCTGCCGTTCGCCGACCACTCGCTGGTCCCGCTCGAGCTCTACAACGAGTCGTACCTGGAGCGCCCGATCGGCACGATCATGTCCGAGCGCGGCTGCCCTTACCGCTGCAACTACTGCGTGCGCACGTTCGGCGAGAAGCTCTACTCGCGCTCGGCGGACAGCATCCTGTCGGAGATCGAGGCACTGCGCCGCGACCACGGCATCCGCAACCTGCGCTTCATGGACGACACCTTCACGCTCAACCGGGCCCGCACCCTGCGGTTGTGCGAGGGCCTCGTCGAGCGCGGGCTGGACGTCGCCTGGACCTGCCTGACCCGGGTCGACACGGTCGACGCCGAACTGCTCTCCGCGATGAAGCGGGCGGGCTGTCGCCGGATGTACGTCGGGGTGGAGAGTGGCTCGCAGCGCGTGCTCGACTACTACAAGAAGGGGCTGACGCTCGACAAGATCCGCCGCCAGATGGCCGTGATCCGCGACAGCGGCGTCGAGTGCTCGGTGTTCTTCATCGTCGGCGCCCCGATCGAGACCGACGAAGACGTGTCGGCCAGCATCGCCCTCGCCTGCGAGCTCGACCTCGACTACGTGATCGTCACCAAGACCCAGTACTGGCCCGGCACCGGGCTGTTCGCCGAAGCCGGCGGGCAGGTCGACTTCGACCCCTTCGCCGAGCGCGAGCTGGTCTACCGCCCCCCGAACTACGACCGCGTCGAGGCCTGGCAGCGCCGCTTCTACCGCGAGTTCTACTTCCGGCCGCGCTACTTCGCGAAGCGCTTCGGCACGCTGCTGCGCTCGCCGCGCGACACCCTGGTCGGCTTCGGGAAGCTGGTGGCCTACACGTTCGGGCCCCGCACCTCGGACGACTTCATCTGATCGGTGATCGGCGCGCGCGCGGGCATCGCCTCCGTGCCCCGCCTGGCCTGGGCCGTCGTGGCGCTGGCCGTGGCCGTGACGTCGTGGCCCTACCTGGAAGCGGCCTGGCGCACGCCTTCCGGCCACGCCTTCCTGGGTCTCGTCGGTCCCTACGCGAACGACCAGGCGTTCTACCTGGGCTGGGGCCCGCGCCAGGCCTTCGACGGGCACCTGCTCTTCGAGGACAAGTTCAACGGCCACGCGGAACGCCGCGCCGTCTTCAATCCACTGTGGCTGGCGATGGGCGGGCTGGCCCGGCTCACCGGGCTGCCCCTGATCGCGACCTTCCACCTGGCGCGGGTCGCGGGCGGCGTGCTGCTGCTGCTGGCGGCGCTCGCGTGGTTTCGCCGCGCGGGCCTCTCGCCGGGGTGGCAGACGTGGGCGCTGGCGATGCTGGCGTTCGGCTCGGGCCTCGGCGCCTACGCGGTGCCGCTGGCCCGCTGGGGCGACGGCAGCGGCTTCTCGACGCTGGGCGTGGAGCGGATCACGCCCGATCTCTGGGTGGTCGAGTCCAACGTGTTCCTGACCCTGCTCGGCGAGTGCGTGCTGCCGGCGGCGACGGCGCTCCTGCTGTGGAGCCTGCGGGCCGGGCTCGACGCGCTGGACGGCTCGCCGCGCGACGCGGCGTGGGCCGGCGCCCGCGTGCTGCTGCTGGGCACGGTCTACCCCTACGGCGTGATCTCCGCGTGGTCGATCCTCGCCGCGCTGGCGCTGTGGCGGATGCTCTCGGCGAAGCAGCCGGGCAGCGTGGCCCTGAGGTGGGCCAGCCTGGTCGCGGTCTCGGCTCCGATCGTGGCCTACGACTACTGGCTCGTGTGGTCCGACCCGCGGCTCACCGTCGGCCAGGCCCTGTACGCCTCGCCCTCGCCCGCGGCGTACGCGATGGGCTTCGGCGTGTTCACCGCGCTGGCCCTGGCCGGCGCCGCGGTCGCCTGGCGCTCGCGGCTGGACTCGCGCCGGGCGCTCGTCGTCTGGGCAGCAGCCAACCTGGGCCAGGCCTACCTGCCGATCGATTGGATCCCGTTCCAGCTCCAGCTCGTGCTCGGGCTCCCGGTGCCACTGGTCGCGCTCTCGGCCCTCACGGTGGCGCGGCTGCTGGAGCCCTTGCGCGACGCCGCGAGGAGAGCGGGCGCGATCGCCCTCGCCCTGCTGTCGCTCGCGGCCTGCGGGACCAGCGCCTTCCACTGGCTGGACGCGCGCGCGGGCGCGGGTCGGGGCCGGCTGCCCGAGTACGCCACGACGGAAGTCATGGCCGCCCTCCGCTTTCTCGACGTCCGGGCCTCCGACGAGGACGTCGTGCTGGCCGCGCCGGCGATCTCGCCGTTCGTCGCGCTCGTTGCGGGCACCCGCATGTTCACGGCCGACTACCAGGCGCCGACGGCCGACTACCCGCGGAAAGCCGCGCTGGTCCGGAGCCTGGCGGCGCC
>WYBL01000091.1 GCA_011526565.1 Acidobacteriota bacterium
CTACGTCGACAACTGGAGCCTGGGACTCGACCTGGCGATCCTGCTGCGCACGCTGCCCGCCGTGCTCTCGCGCCGCGGCGCGAAGTAGTTCAGTCCCAGCCGAAGCAGCGCAGCGACAGGCTGCCGTAGCGGAACGAGGCGTGCAGGCTGCGGGCCCGCCCCTCGGGCCCCGCGTAGCCGATCGCCACGAACAGCGGGTCGAAGTGCTCCGAGGTGGGGACCGCGGCCTCCGCCGCGGGCGCCGCGTCGCGGTAGTCGAAGACCTCCGCGCCGCGGCCGCCCTCGACCCGCTCGGCGACCCAGTCGTCGAAGGCCCGGGCCCAGGCCTCGGTCGGCGCGTGTTCGTCCTCGAAGCGCAGGCGGGGCAGGTTGTGGACGACGCCGCCGCTCGCGAGCAGCGCGACGCCCTGCTGCCGCAGCGGGCGCAACGCGGCGCCGGCCGCCTCGAGCAGGGCGGGCGTGCGGGGCCGCGGCAGCGAGAGCTGGACGACCGGCAGGTCCGCCTCCGGGCGCGCCAGCCGCAGCGGGACCCACACACCGTGGTCCCAGGGCCGCTGCTCGTCGAGCGCCGCCTCGAGTCCCGCGGAGCGCAGCAAACCCGCCACCTGGGTCGCCAGGGCCGGGTCGCCCGCCGCCGGGTAGTCGAGCCGGTACAGCTCCTCCGGGAAGCCCCAGAAGTCGTGGACGACCCCGGGCTGCGCGGCGGCCGTGACGCGGAACGGGCCGGTGGCCTCCCAGTGCGCGGAGACGACGAGCAGCGCGCGGACACCCGCCCACTCGCGGCCGAGCGCGCGCAGGTCGTCCGCGTACGGACCCCGTTCGAGGGCCGCGGTCGGGGCGCCGTGGGACACGAATGCCGTCAGCATGGCCGCTGCCTCCTGTGACGCGCGGCGGGGGCCGCGGGTTGCCTCCTCGTTGGGGGAACCCTACGATTCTCCCTCGCGCCCCCGCGCCCGTGTCCAGGCCGCCGGATCCCGTCCGGGAGCGTCGCCCGTGCGTCCCACGAAGCACGGCGCAGCCTGTCCGTCCGCGTGCCGTCCCGAAGAAGGAGTCGCCTTGAGCCCCACGCCCACGATCGACGTCGCCCAGCTCAACGAGGCCGTGCGCGAGGAATCGCTCCAGGTCCAGGCCGCGATCGCGGAAGTGCGCAAGGTGATCGTCGGCCAGCGCGGCCTGGTCGACCGCATGATGGTCGCGCTGCTGTGCCGCGGCCACCTGCTGGTCGAAGGCGTGCCGGGCCTCGCCAAGACGATGGCGGTCAAGACGCTGTCGCAGGTGCTCGACCTCTCCTTCTCGCGCATCCAGTTCACGCCCGACCTGCTGCCCGCCGACCTCACCGGCACCCTCGTCTACTCCCCGAAGACCGGCGAGTTCACGGCCCGCACCGGGCCGGTGTTCGCGAACCTGGTGCTGGCCGACGAGATCAACCGCGCCCCGGCCAAGGTGCAGTCGGCGCTGCTGGAGGCGATGCAGGAGCGGCAGGTGACGCTCGGCGACGCCACTCGCCCGCTGCCCGACCCGTTCCTCGTCTTCGCGACCCAGAACCCGATCGAGCAGGAGGGCACGTACCCGCTGCCCGAGGCGCAGGTCGACCGCTTCCTGCTCAAGGTCAGGGTCGACTACCCGAAGCCGGACGAGGAACGCCAGGTGCTCGATCGCATGCTGGGCGGCGAGGCGCCGGCCGTGGCCCGCGTGCTGTCGGCCGCCCAGATCGCCTCGCTGCAGCGGCGCGCGCGCGAGGTCTACCTCGACGACCGGATCCGCGACTACGTCGTGGCGCTGGTCCACGCGACGCGGCGGCCGAAGGAGGTCGGGCTCGCCGACCTCGCCCCGCTCGTCGCCTACGGCGCCTCGCCGCGCGCGACGCTGGCCTTCTCCGAGGCCGCGCGCGCGATCGCGTTCCTGCGCGGCCGCGGCTACGTGGTGCCGGAGGACGTCAAGGAGATCGCGGCCGACGTGCTGCGCCACCGCATCCTGCTCACCTACGAGGCCGAAGCCGAGAACGTCACCACCGACACCGTCGTCGCCCGCGTGCTGGAGCGGGTGGAGGTCCCGTAGGAGTCTCGACGTGCTCGCGCGCCTGTTCCGCAGGGAAAAGCCGGCCGCCCCCCGCAGTGCCGGGATCTCGCGGGAGACCCTCGACCGCGTGCGGCGGATCCGCATCCGCACCCGCTCGATCCTCGAGTCCGGCGTCGCCGGCTCCTACCACGCCGTGTTCAAGGGCCGCGGCATGGAGTTCGACGAGGTCCGCGAGTACCAGCCGGGCGACGACGTGCGCACGATCGACTGGAACGTCACGGCCCGCACCGGGCTGCCCCACGTCAAGAAGTTCGTGGAGGAGCGCGACCTGACGCTGCTGCTGCTGGTCGACGTCTCCGGCTCGCAGCGCTTCGGCTCGCGCTACCTGCAGAAGCGCGAGTTCGCGGCCGAGCTCGCGGCGGTGCTCGCCTTCTCGGCCGTCGCCAACCACGACCGCGTCGGCGCCGTGCTGTTCTCCGACCGCGTCGAGCGCTACGTGCCGCCGGCGCGCGGCCTCGACCACGCCCAGCGCATCGTGCGCGACCTGCTGGCCGAGGAGCCGAAAGGCCGCGGCACCGACCTCGCGGGAGCGCTGCGCTTCGCCCGCGACGTGCTGCGCCGTCGCAGCATCGTCGCCGTCGTCTCCGATTTTCAGGCCCCGGGCTGGGAGCGCGGGCTCGGCAGCCTGCGCCGCCGCCACGACGTGATCGCGCTGCACCTCGTCGACCCCCACGAGGCGGAGCTGCCGGATGCCGGGCTCGTGCGTCTCGCCGACCCGGAGACGGGCGCCGTGCGGGTCGTCGACCTCGGCGTCGCGGCGAACCGCGCGGCGCTGGCCGCGTCTACCCGGTCGAGCGCGGCCGAGGTGTTTCGCCGCACGGGCGTCGACGCGCTGGCCCTCTCGACCACGGAGCCGTACGAGCGGCCGCTGCGCGGCTTCTTCGAAGCACGCGGGAGGCGGCGATGACGCGGCGCGCGCTGGCCCTCGCCGGGGTGGCGCTCGCCGCGACGGCGCTGGCCCAGCCGCCCGCGCCGACGCCGGAAGCGGCGGCGGGCCCCGTCCGCGTCGTGGCGACGCCGTCGACGGCCGAGCCCGCGCTCGCCGCGCCGTTCGCCGTGACCGTGCAGGTCGAAGGCCCGGCCGGCGTGCGTTTCACGGTGGCCCGCGCGGGCGGGAGCGGCGACGTCGAGCTGCTCCTCGAGGAGCCCGCGGCGCCCGGTCCGGCCGACGCGCCGCTCGTGTTCGAAGGGCCGAAAGCGACGCTGCGCTATCGCGCCCAGGCCTTCGCCGTGGACGAGGCCGTCGTGCCGCCGATCCCCGTGCGCTACCGGCTCGCCGACGGCAGCGAAGGGGAAGCCGCCAGCGTGCCCGTGCCGCTGCGGGTCGCCTCGGTGCTGCCGAAGGACCCGCAGCAGCGCCAGCTCGCCGACCTCAAGGGGCCGGTCGAACTCGAGATCGCGCCCGCCTTCTGGAGGGCGCTGGCGCTGGCGGCGCTGCTGCTCCTCGCGCTGGGCGCCTGGCTGTGGCGTCGGGCGCGGCGCCCGCGCGCGGAAGCGGCCGCGCCCGCGGCCCCGGCGGTCGCGCCCGACGTCGAGGCGCTGCAGGCGCTGGAGCGGCTGGCGCCGCTGGCCGAGGCCGCCGAGCGGCACCCGTTCTACGTCGGACTCGCGGCCGTCGTGAAGCGCTACCTCGAGCGCCGGCTGGGCGCGCCGGTGCTGGAGATGACGAGCGCCGAGACGGTCGCGCTGCTGCGCGCGCACCCGCACGGCGAGGCGCTGCTCTCGCCCGTGCGCGAGCTGGTGTCGGCCGCCGACCAGGTCAAGTTCGCGCGCGCCGGCGCCCCGCGCGAGGAGGCGCAGCGGCACCTCGCCGCGGCCCGCGGCGTGGTCGCGGCGCTCGAGGCGCGGCTCGCGCCGCCCGCGGCGAAGGAGGACGCCGCGTGAACGGCGCGTTCCGCTTCGAGGAGCCGCTGTGGCTGCTGTGCGGGCTGCTGGTGCCACTCGTGCTGCTGCTCGCGTGGCGCCGGGAGCGCTCGCCGCAGGGCGTTGCCTACCCCGGCGTCGGCGCCGCTTCCGGCCTGCGCCGCTCGTGGCGGCAGCGGCTGCGCCTGTTGCCGCTGCTGCTCTCCTGCGCCGGCCTGCTGCTCGGCAGCGTCGCGCTGGCGCGGCCGCAGGAGGGCATGGCGCGCGAGGACGTCTCGCGCGAGGGCGTCGACATCGTGGTCGCGCTCGACGTCTCCGGCTCGATGGCCGCCGAGGACTTCCAGCCGCGCAACCGGCTCGAGGTGGCGAAGACCGTCGTCGCCGACTTCACGACCCGCCGCGAGCACGACCGCATCGGGCTCGTCGTGTTCGCCGGCCGCGCGCTCACCAAGTCGCCGCCGACCACCGACAACGCGGTGCTGCTGAAGCAGCTCGAGGACGTGCGGCTGGAGATGCTGCCCGACGGCACGGCCATCGGCTCCGGCCTCGCCACCTCGCTGCAGCGGCTGCGCCGCTCGCAGGCCAGCAGCCGGATCGTCGTGCTGGTCACCGACGGCGCCAACAACGCGGGGGAGATCGACCCGCGCACCGCCGCCGATCTGGCGAAGGCGATGCAGGTGCGGGTCTACACCGTGTGCGTCGGCCGCGGCGGGCCGGTGCCGATGCCGGTCCAGGTCCAGGACCCGTTCACCGGCCAGGTCACCCGGCGCACGGTGAACGTCGAGGTGGCGATCGACGAGGCGCTGCTCCAGGAGATCGCGGAGACGACCGGCGGCGAGTTCTTCCGGGCGGCCGATCCCGAGGCGCTGGCCCGCATCTTCGAGCGCATCGACGCGCTCGAGAAGACGCTGATCCGCCAGCAGACCTACCGCCGCTGGCGCGAGCTGTACCCGCCCGTGCTGCACGCGGCCGCCGCGGCCCTCGCGGCCGCCGCCCTCGCCTGGGCCGCGGGTCTCCGGGTATCGCCGGCATGAGCTTCGCGTCGCCGCACTGGCTGTGGGCGCTGGCCCTGCTGCCGCTCCTCGCGCTCGGCGAAGCGTGGCTGGCCGCCCGCGACCGCGCGCGCGTGTCGCGCCTGGTGGCGGCCGGGCTGTGGCCCCGCGTGGTCGCGACGCCTCACCGCGGCTGGCGGCCGGCGCGGCTCGGCCTGCTGGCGCTCGCCGCCGCCGGCTTCGTGCTGGCGCTGGCGCGGCCGCAGTGGGGCCTCGTGCGCGAGAAGGTCGAGCGCCAGGGCGTCGACGTCGTGCTGGCGATCGACACCTCGCTGTCGATGGCCGTCGAGGACGCGAGCCCGAGCCGCTTCTTCCTCGCGAAGGCGGCGCTCGCCAGCCTGGTCGCGCGGCTGCCCGAGAGCCGCTTCGCGCTCGTCGCCTTCGAAGGCGACGCCTACCCTCTGGTGCCGCTCACCCTCGACGCCGACGCGGTGCTGCTGTTCCTCGACACCCTCGAGCCGGGGTTCGTGCCGCAGCCGGGCAGCTCGCTGGGGGCTGGGCTCGAGAAGGGCCTCGCGCTGTTCGCCGACCGCGAGCGCCAGCACAAGGTGATGGTGCTCGTCTCCGACGGCGAGAACCTCGAGGGCGAGGTGGCGGCCGCCGCGCGGCGCGCCCGCGAACTCGGCGTCGTCGTGCACGCGGTCGGCGTCGGCACGGCGGCCGGCGGGCCCGTGCCGGAGACGGACGCCGACGGCCGGCGCAGGGGGTTCAAGCGGGACGAGGCAGGCCAGGTCGTGGTCTCGCGCCACGACCCGGCCACGTTGCAGGCGATCGCGCGCGCGACGGGCGGCGGCTACGTCGCGCTGACGCCGCAGGACACCAGCCTGCAGGCCGTGGCCCGCGCGATCGAGGGGCTCGAGGAGAAGGCGTTGGCCGAGGAGTTCGCCTTCCGGCGCAAGGAGCGCTTCCAGGTGCCGCTCGCGCTCGGCGTGCTGTGCCTCGCCGCTGCGCTGCTGTTGCCGCCGCCGGCGCGCCGCCGCGCGGCTGCCGCCGCCGGGCTGCTGCTGGCGCTCGCCGGGGCCGCGCCCGCCAGCGGCCAGGCGCCCGTGGCGCCGCAGCCCGCCGCCACGCCGGCCCCGCCGCCCTCGTGGACCGAGCGCGCGCGGGCGCTGCTCGACGAGGTGCTGCTGCGCCCCACGCGCAGCGCTTCCGAGGGACGAGCGCTGTACGCGGAGGGCAACCACCCGAAGGCGCTCGACGCCTTCACCCGTTCGCTCGCGGCGCGGCCCGACGATCCCGCCGCGCGCTTCAACCTCGGTGCGGCGCTGCACAAGAACGGCAAGGCGCCGGAGGCCGCGCCGCTGTTCGAGGCGCTCGCCGCGGCCGGCCCCGAGCCGCTGCGCCCGGCCGCGGCCTTCAACCGCGGCAACGGCCTGTTCGAGGCGAAGGACTTCGCGGGCGCCGCCCACGCCTACAAGCAGGCGCTGCGCGCGACGCCGGGCGACCTTGACGCGCGGCGCAACCTGGAGCTGGCCCTGCGCGAGCTGAAGCAGCAGCAGGAGGAGCAGCAGAAGCAGGAGAAGCAGGACCAGAAGAAGGACCAGGACCAGAAGCAGGACCCTCGGCAGAAGCCGGACCCCGACCAGCAGCAGGAACAAGAGCAGAAGAAGGACCAGCAACCACAGGACCGCGACGCCCAGGGCCAGCAGCCTCAGCCTTCGCCGCAGACCCCGGAGCAGCGCGAGCGCGAGCGCTTCGAGAAGGCGGCCGGGATGCCGAAGGAGCGCGCGATGGCGCTGCTCGACGCGCTGGCCCAGAACGAGAAGGAAGACCAGAAGAAGCAGCGCGCCGCGCAGCGGGCCAGGGCGCGCGCGGGACGGGACTGGTGAGCGCGGGCGTGCGCAGGCCGCTCGTCGCCGCGCTGCTCCTGGCGCTCGCCGCGCCGGGCGCCCGGGCCGAGGGCCCGGTGCTGCGCGCCGAGGTCGACGCCACGAAGATCGGCGTCGAAGACCAGGTCCAGCTCACGCTGACGCTCGAGGGCGGCGGCGGTGCCGAGCTGCCGCTGCCGCCGCTCGAGAACCTGCGCGCGGTGGCGGGGCCCTTCACCTCGAGCCAGATGAGCTGGGTCAACGGCGTCACCTCGCAGACCCGCAGCGCGACCTGGGTGCTGCAGCCGCGCGCGGTCGGCAAGGCGAGAGTCGGCGCCGTCACGGTCGACGTCGAAGGCGGCAAGCGCACGAGCGCGCCGATCGAGATCGAGGTGGTCAAGGGTTCGCTCGGTCCGCCGCCGCAGGCGCAGCGCCGCGGCCGCCCCGACCCGTTCGCGGACCCCTTCGGCGACCCGTTCGGCGGCCTGGCGCCCGGCCGCGCGCGGCGCGGGCCGGAGCCGAAGGTGAAGATCCGCGCGCTCGCCGACCGCACGAAGCTCCACGTCGGCGAGCCGCTGGTCGTCGAGTTCGTGATCGACACCCAGGCCTCGGTCTCCGACCTGCAGCTCGTCGAGGCGCCGCAGTTCCCCGGCTTCTGGTCCGAGGACCTGGAGAAGCGCGACGGGCCGCCCAACGGCGAGGCGGTCACCGCCGACGGCGAGTCGTACCGCCGCTTCCCGCTGCTGCGCAAGCTGCTGTTCCCGACCCGCTCCGGCACGCTCACGATCCCGGCGGCGACGTTTCGACTCGGCTTCCCGCGCGAGAGCCTTTTCGACCCGCCGCGCCCGCCCGCCGAGCGCAGCAGCGAGCCGCTCTCGGTCGCGGTCGCGCCGCTGCCCGCGGGCGCGGCGGCCGTCGGCACCTTCCGCGCGGAAGCGAGCGTCGACCGCCCGCAGGTCCCGCTCGGCGAGGCGGTGACGCTGCGGTTCGTCGTCACCGGCATCGGCAACCTCAAGTGGGTGGAGGCGGCGCCGGAGCTGGCGCTGGCCGGCGCCAAGGTCTACCCGCCGCAGTCGAAGTCGGAGTTCAGCGCCACCGCGCGCGGGCTCGAGGGGTCGCGCACCTGGGAGTGGGTCGTGGTGCCGCAGACCGCGGGCGCGCTCGAGATCCCGGCCCTCGCGCTCGACTACTTCGACCCGAAGAGCGGAGCGCTCGCCCGCGCCGAGTCGCAGCCGCTGCGCATCGAGGCGGCGGCGACGGCCGCGGGGTCCGCCCCGGCGCCCGCCCGCCCGGACGCCGCCGCGCCCGGCCTGCGCGCGGACCTGGAGCCGCCCCCGACGCGCTTGTTCGAGACGCCGGCCGCCGTGGGCACCGCGCTGGCGCTGGCCGCGCTCGGCCACGCGCTGCTTGCGTGGCGTCCTCGCGCCCTCTCGCGGGGACCCGCGCGCGACCTGCGCGGCCAGCTCGAGCGGGCGGCGCGCGGCGGGTCGACCCGCGAGGAACTCGCGGGCCTCGTGGAGCGCGCGTTGCACGAGCGGTTCGGCGACCTGGCGGCGATCGAGGAGACCCCGCTCGTGCGCGACGCCCGTGCGCTGCTCGCCGACGTCCAGTTCCTGCGCTACGCGCCGCAGCTCGGCGACTACTCGGAGAAGGTGCGCGAGCTGGCCGCGCGCGCGGCGGCACTCCTGCGGAGGAGCGCGTGAGACGCGCCGCCATCCTGGTCGGCGCGGGTGCCCTGCTCGCCACCGCGGTCGCGGCGCAGGTCCCCGCCGACCGGTTCCGGGCGGCCAACGCCCAGGTGCTGGCGGGCGATCCGCCGCGGGCGATCGCCGGGTACGCGGCGCTCGCCCGCGACGGACACGAGAGCAGCGCGCTCTACTGGAACTGGGCCCTGGCGGCGTCCGCGCGGGGGGCCGGCGGCGAGGCGCTGTGGGCGCTGCTGCGGGCCCGCGACCTCGCCCCCGGTGACCGCGCCCTCGGCCGCGAGATCGAACGCACCCGCGAGCGGCTGGGGCTGGAGGCCGCGGAGCTGGCCCCCGAGCCGCTGGCGGAGCTCGCCCGGGCCGCTCGCCGCTTCCGGCTCGGCCTGGTCGCGGCGCTGTGCGCGCTGATCTCGGTGGCCCTGCACGCGGCTGCGCGCGTCCGCCACGGCTCGCTGCGGGCGGCCGGGTTCGCCATCGGACTCGCCGCCTGCGCCGCGTTGCCCGTCCTGCTCGGGGCCCTCGCGAAACCGCTTGCCGTCGTGGTGGCCGGCGCGGCGTCGCTCCACGACCAGGCCTCGCCCCAGGCGCGTCCGCTCTCGCCGCTGCGCGAGGGCGAGGTCGTGCCGGTGCTGGAACGCTCCGGCGACTGGCTGCGGATCGAGGACGCCTCGGGCGCGCGCGGCTGGGCGCGCGCCGCCGACGTGCGCGAGCTTCAGCGCCGGTAGATCAGCGAGACGAACAGCCGCTTGAGCCGCGGCGTCGTCCGCAGGTCCGCGGCCGAGGCATAACGGCCCGACTCCTGCAGCCAGGCAGCGTCGACGAGCACGCTGCCGACGGCGATGCCGGCGCCGACGGCGAAGCCGTCGAAGCGCGGAGTCTGGCCCGTGTGGTCGCGGAAGAACTGGCGATCCGACAGGTAGCCGCCCCGCACCGGCAGCCGCACGCGACCGACCAGGAACACGTACTCGGCACCGACCCGGAACTGCTCGGTGTCGACCTGCTCCGCGAAGAGCAGCGGGAACGGCAGCGTGTCGAAGACCGCGGGCGCCCCCGACTGCGGAAGCGTGAAGTAGTTGCGGACGCGGCCGTCGGACCAGAACGCGCGGGTGTAATCGACCGACAGCGTCAGCGGGCTGCTGGGCCGCCACGAGAGCCCCGCGCCGACGGCCCCGGGGAACTCGAGCTCGACGCCGGGCAGGTCGCCCCCCGGGCTGCGCGCGAAGTTGCGGGACTCGATGTCCGGGACGTCCGGCGACGTGCTCGTGAAGTCGGTGCGGCGGCGCAGCAGCGTCACCCGGCCGCGGAACGGCGTCTTGCCGACGAGGCCGACGTTGAGCGAGGGCACCGGCGACCAGAGCAGGCCGACGTTGAAGTTCCAGCCCGTGAACCCGAACTCCGTCTGCTGCAGCGAGCGGCGCCGGATCAGCCGCTCGCGCTCCTGGTCGAAGCCGTTGACCCAGCGGTTGACGGTGACCCCGACCCGCAGGTCGCGCAGCACCTGCAGGCCGCTGCCGACCGACAGCACGTCGAAGCCGCCGCCGCCGCTCAGCTTTCGCGGTGGCGTGTCGATCTGGACGACGTCCCGTTCGCCCGCGAAGAACGCGAAGGTGCGCTGGTAGCTGAGCTGGACCGCACCCGAGGCACGCCCCAGCTCGATCGGGAACGTGGCCGCCGCGAAGTCGGGCATCGTGCCCCGGAAGTGGTCGTCGTAGACGCGGACGCCGTCGTTGCGGTCGATCCGGGTCTCGAAGCGGTTCCGCGACACCACCAGCGTGAACTCGGGCTGGCGCAGGTACGACAACCCGGCCGGGTTCCACGACGCCGCCGTCGCGTCGTCGGCGCGGGCCAGGAACGCGCCCGCCATGCCCATCGCCCGGGCGCCGGCGCCGATCACCAGCGACGAGCGGCCCTGGAAGTCGAGCTCGTCCTGTTCCGCGGGCACCTGCGCGCCGGACCGCGCTGCCACGGCGAGCACCGCCAGCAGCAGCGCCACGGTCTCGATGCGCAGCGGGGAACGCATGTGCAGCGAAGCCTAACACGCGCCTCCGGCGGGCCCGGCGCGGTCCTCCCGGTATGATCGCCGCGACCCATGGCCGCCGCCTCGCGCCGCCCCGAGCTGTTGCTGGCCCTGGCGAGCCTGCTCCTCGCCGGCGCAGCCGCCGAGCTCGGCGTCCGGCTCCTCGTTCCGTCCGGCCCCCTCGCCACCGGCTACGCGCCGGTCAACACGGCTCGCAAGGAGCGGGTCGGCGCCAACTCGCGGGGCTATCGCGACGCAGAGCGCGCGATTCCCGCGCCGCCGGGCGTGCGACGCGTGCTCTCGCTCGGCGACTCCTTCGCCTGGGGGCACGGCGTCGAGGCCGAGGACGCGTACCCCGCCCGCCTGGAGCGCCGGCTGCGCCGCGAGCGGCCCGGCGAGACCTGGGAGGTCGTCAACCTGGCGCTGCAGGGCCTGCGCAGCGTCGACCACGCCCAGCAGCTCCGCGACGAGGGATTCGCCTACGGACCCGGGCTCGTGCTGCTCGGCTACGTGCTCAACGACTCCGAGGACCAGGACGCTGCCGAGGCGCGGCGCGCCCGCGAGTGGCAGGCCGGTCCGGCGCCTTCCGCCTTCGATCGCTCGGCGCTCGTGCGCTTCGTGCGCGGGCGGCTGTTCGCGACCGCCGAGAACCGGCGGCGGATCGAGGGCTACCGCTCGATGTACGCGGCCGAGGCGCCGGGCTGGCAGGCGGGCCGCAAGGCGCTCCTGTCGATGGGCGAGCAGTGCCGCGCGCGCGGGGTGCCGTTCGTGGTCGCGATCTGGCCGCTGTTCGGCAACCCGCTCGACGAGCGCTACCCGTTCGCCGCGATCCACGAGAGCGTGCGCGAGGCGGCGGCGGCGGGCGGCGCCACCGTGCTCGACCTGCTGCCCGCGTTTCGCGGCCTGCGCCCCGACGTGCTGGTCGTGGACGGCGCCGACGACGAGCACCCGAACGAGGTCGCCCACCGCATCGCCGCCGGCGCGATCCACCGCGCGATCGCGCCGCTGCTGAAGCCGGCCGCTCCGCGCCCGTGAGCGCGCCGGTCCTGGTCGGCCTCGGCCTGCGGCTGCTGCTGGTGCTCCTCTGCGACCGCCTCGCCGCCGACGTGCTGCGCTACCACAAGGTGGCGACCCACCTGCTCGACGAGTCCTGGAACCCGTACCAGGCAGCGCGGCTCTACCCCTACCCGCCCCTGTGGATGTGGTGGGAGGCCCTCAGCCTGGCCGTCGACCGCGGGCTGGGCCTGTCGTTCGCGGTCGTCGTCAAGCTGCCCGTGGTGGCCGCCGACGTGGCGATCGTCGCGCTGCTGCGGCGGGCCGCCTCGGAGCGCGCGGCCTGGCTCTACGCGTTGCACCCCGTGGCCCTGCTGATCGCGGGGGTGCACGGACAGTTCGACGCGCTCGCGCTGCTGGCGGCGCTCGGCTCGGCGCTCGCCCTGCGAGCCGGGCGCGCCGACCGCAGCGCGCTGCTGCTGGCCCTGGCCATCGGGCTCAAGTCGTTCCCGGTGCTGCTGCTGCCGTTCTTCGCGCTCCACGCCGCGCGCGCCGCGGGCCGCGGGCGGGCCGCATGGCTCGCGGCAGCGCGTTACGCCGCCCTCGCCGCGCTGCCGGTCGCGGCGGCGCTCGCCCCGTTCGCGTGGCACGACGCCGCAGCGCTGCGCCGCGAGCTGTTCGGCTATGGCGGCATCGCCGACTTCGGCTGGATCGGCGCCTGGCGCGGGCTGCGCTGGCTCCTGACCGGCGCCCTCGCGCGGTCCGAGGCCGCGCTGTGGCCGCAGGCCGTGGGAGTCGGGAAGGCGCTGTTCCTGGTGGCGCTCGCCGGGCTCTTCGCGCTCGCGCTGCGGCGGCCGGCCGCCTGGCCACCCGTCCGTTCGGCGTTCCTGGTGCTGCTCGCGTTCCTGGGCTCCTACGGTGCGCTGAGCGCGCAGTACCTGCTGTGGCCCGTGCCGTTCGCGCTGCTGCTCGGACGCGGATCGCGCGCGTGGGAGGCGGCGGCGGCGCTCGGCCTGGTGGGCTTCTACCTGTTCCTCGCTCCCGGCACCCTGCTGCCGGAGCGCCTGCCGCAGGCCGCCCACCGGCTGGCGGGGCAGGCGTGGGCGATCGGCGCGGCGTCGACCTGGCTGCTGAGCCTCGCCTGGATGGCGAACGCCCTGCGCGATCCGCGCGCGGAGCCGGCCGCTTGAGCGCTCGCGAGCGGGCGGTGCTGGGCCTGGCGCTCGCCGTCTTCCTCTTGCTGTGCGCGGACACCGCGCGTCGCACGTCGGCCACCTTCGACGAGGTCGCCCACGTCGGCGCCGCCTACACCCACCTCGCGTTCGGCGACTACCGGCTGACCGCCGAGCACCCGCCGCTCGCCAAGCTGTGGGCGGCGCTGCCGCTGTGGGCCGGCGGGGCCCACTTCAAGGCGGAGGACGAGGCCTACCGCCTGCGCCGGCCGTGGGAACTGGGCAAGCGCTTCCTCTACCGCTGGAACGACGCCGACACCCTGCTGTGGCGCGCGCGGATGATGAACGCGCTGCTGGCCGCCGCGCTGATCGCCGCGGCCGCGCTCTTCGCGCGACGCCTCGGCGGACCGGTCGCCTTCGCCATCGCACTCGGGCTCGGGGTCTTCCACCCCGACCTGCTGGCCCACGGGCCGGTGGTCACGACCGACGTCGGCGCGGCGCTGTGGGTGCTGCTCGCGGTGATCGCCGCCGATCGCCTGCGCGACGGCGTCACGCCCCGGCGCGTCGCGGCGCTGGGAGTGGCGGCCGGCGCCGCGCTCGCCACCAAGATGTCCGCGCTGGTGCTGCTGCCCGTGCTGGCGCTGCTGGCGCTCGCGCTGTGGCGCGGCGGGGCCTGCCCGCGCAAGCTGGCCGCCGCCGCGCTCGCCACCGCCCTCGTCGCCGGCGCCACGCTGTGGGCGGCCTACGGCTTCCGCACGACGATCGCCCGCGACGCGGCGGTGGAGGCGGCGATCGACTGGGACAAGCACGTGCGCCAGGCGCCCGCGATCGCCGCGCCGGTGATGGCGCTGCGCGCGGCCGGGGCGCTGCCCGAGGCCTGGCTCTACGGCTTCCTGCGCTTCTACACGACCTCCGGCGACGTGCCCGCGTTCCTGCTCGGCGAACGCCGCGACGGCGGTTTCCCCGCGTACTTCCTCGTCACCTTCGCGCTGAAGACGCCGCTGCCGCTGCTGCTGCTCCTGTGCCTGGCGGCCGCGCTCGCCCGCCGCCTCGCGCTGCCCGCCGGCGCGGCGCCGTTCCTGCTCGTGCCGGTCGTCGTGTTCGGCGTGCTGACCCTGACCCGCGGCATCCACATCGGCCACCGCCACCTGCTGCCGATCTACCCGTTCCTGATCGTGCTGGCGGCGCTGGCCGGGGCCGCGGCGTGGCGGCGGGGGACCGCGGCCCGGCTGGCCGTGTGCGCGCTGCTCGCGGCGCGCGCCGGCGACGAACTGGCACTGCACCCGCACCACCTCGCGTTCTTCAACGCCGCGGGCGGCGGCCCCGCGCGCGGCTGGGAGAAGCTCGTCGACTCCAACGTCGACTGGGGCCAGGACCTGAAGGCGCTCGCGGCGTGGCAGCGCGAGCAGCGCCTGCCGCGGCTCAAGCTCTCGTACTTCGGCACCGCCGACGCGGAGTACCACCGCCTGGCGGCCGACTTCCTGCCCGGCTACCAGCTTCCGCGCCCGCGCGAGACGACCTGGAGCGTGAGCCGCGGCGACGTCGTCGCGGTCAGCGCGACCAACCTGCAGAAGGTGTACCTGCCGTCCGCCGCCTGGCCGCTGATGGACCGGCTGCGCGCGCTGCCGCCCCGCGCGCGCGTGGGGTACTCGCTGTTCGTCTACGACGTCGACTTCGACTGGAGCGCCGAGCCGCCGCCGCCCGGCGCCCCCGAGCCCTGAGAGGAGCCGCCATGCGCCTGGTCGCCGCCGCCGCCACCCTGCTCGCCGCCAACGCCGCCGCGGCCGAGCCGCCCGACCCGCAGCAGCGGTTCTGGGACGCGCTGCGCGGCCTGTGCGGCCAGGCCTTCGCCGGCGCGATGGTCGAGGGCACGGCGGCCGGCGACGCGGCGATGGCCGGGCAGCGCATGGTGATGCACGTGCGGAGCTGCAGGGAGCGCGAGATCCGGGTTCCGTTCCACGTCGGCGAGGACCGCTCGCGCACCTGGGTCGTGACCCGGACGGAGACCGGCCTCCGGTTGAAGCACGACCACCGCCACGCGGACGGCACGCCCGACGCCGTCACGAACTACGGCGGCGACGCGGCGGCCGCGGGGTCCGAGTTCGTCCAGGAGTTCCCGGCCGACGCCGAGACCGCCGCGGCGCTGCCGTACGCCGCGACGAACGTGTGGTCGCTGGAACTGCGCCCCGGCGACCGCTTCGTCTACGGCCTGCGGCGCGAGGGGCGGCGCTTCCGGGCCGTGTTCGACCTCTCGCAGCCGGTGCCGGCCCCGCCCCCTCCCTGGGGGGAGTGAGCGGGCGCACGCCGGTCGGGAACCGTCCGGCCCCGGGGGTCGTCTGAAGTCCTGTCGCAGCGGGGCGGAGGACGAGGACGATGGGTCGCGATCGATTCGGGCTGGAGATGGCGGGTTCGGACGCGGCGGTGGCCGCTTACGACGAGGCGCTGGGCCACCTGCTGCGCTTTCGGCCCGAGGTGGTCGCGGCGGCGGAGCAGGCGCTCGCAGCCGACCCCGGGTGCGTGCTGGCGCGGGGGCTGCGCGCCTACGTGTCGCTGATGTCGTCCGAGGGCTCCGACGCGGCTGCCGCCCGCGAACTGCTGAAGGGCACGGCGTCCACCCACCCGCGGGAACGCGCCCACCTCGAGGCGCTCGCGGCGTGGACGGCCGGTGACTGGTACGGCGCCTCGCGCCGGCTCGACGCGCTGCTCGCGCTGTGGCCGCGCGACGTGCTCGCGCTGGCGGTCGGCCACCAGCTCGACTTCTTCGTCGGCGACGCCCGCAACCTGCGCGACCGGGTCGCCCGCGCCCGCGCTCACCACGATCCCCGCGAGGCCGAGAGCGGTTTCTTCGACGGGATGTGGGCGTTCGGGCTCGAGGAGTGCGGCGAGTACGTGCGGGCGGAAGCCGCGGGTCGCAGTGCAGTCGACCGCAACCCCGGAGACGTGTGGGCGCTGCACGCCGTCGCCCACGTGGAGGAGATGCAGGGCCGCGTCCGCGAAGGCGTGGCCGACCTCGAGTCGCGCCGGGCGGGCTGGTGGCAGGGCAACTTCCTGAACGTGCACCTGGCCTGGCACCTCGCGCTGTTCCGGCTCGAGGCCGACGACCACGCCGGCGTGCTCGAGCTCTACGACGCGCTGATCCACAACGCGGGCTCGGCGCAGGTGGCGATGGAGATGGTCGACGCCGCCGCGATGTTGTGGCGGCTGCACCTCGACGGCGCCGACACCGGCGACCGCTTCGCGCGCCTGGCGGAGGCGTGGACGAAGAAGGACGCCGAGCCGTGGTACGTCTTCAACGACCTGCACGCGATCCAGGCCCTGGTCGGGGCCGGGCGCCTGGCGGACGCCGAGCGGCGGGTCGACCGCCTGGCCCGCTTCGCGCGCGAGGGCGACGACGCATCGTCCAACCACCGCATGGTCGTCGCCGCCGGGCTGCCGGCCGCGCGCGCGCTGTGCGCCTTCGGGCGCGGCGACCACGGCGCCGTGATCCGCCACCTGGCCCCCGTGCGCCACCACCTGGCCGTGTTCGGCGGCAGCCACGCCCAGCGCGACGTCTTCCAGCGCACGCTGGTCGAGTCCTCGGTGCGCACGGGCGAAGGCGCGCTCGCCGATCAGTTCCTCGCCGAGCGGCTGGCGGCGCGGCCGGGCAGCACCTTCGCCTGGGCGCGGATGGCGCGACGGCGGCGCGCCGCCGGCGACGTGGCCGGCGCCGTCGAAGCCGAGGCGCGGCGGGCGGGGGAGCGCGCGGCGCTCTGCGCGTGAGGGCTCAGGGCGCGGGGGCGACGCGCACCGCGTTGCGCCCCGCGGCCTTGGCCTCGTAGAGCGCGCGGTCGGCGGCGCCGTACCAGGTCTCGGGTCCCGGCATCGCGGGGTGAGCCATGGCGATGCCCGCGCTGAACGTGCAGCGGAAGCGGGTGCCGCCCTGGGCCACGTGCTCCATGGCCGCGAACTCCTCGCGCAGGCGCTCGACCAGCCGCACCGCGTCCGCCTGCTCGAGGTCCTCCAGCACCAGCCCGAACTCTTCGCCGCCGTAGCGCCCGACCGCGTCGCTCGGCCGCAGCCGGCGCCGCAGCAGCGCGGCCAGCGCGGACAGCACGCGGTCGCCCGTGGGGTGGCCGTGGACGTCGTTGACGGCCTTGAAGTGGTCGAGGTCGACCATCACCCACGCGCACGGGCGCTCCGGATCGCGCCGCACCGCGGCCAGCGCCGCGCGGGTGCGCTCGAGCAGTGCCGTGTGGGTCAGCGCCCGGGTCAGCCCGTCGTGCTCGAGCTGCGACTGCAGCAGCCGGTAGCGCTCGATGCGGGCCGCCACCTTGGTCAGCAGCACGGCGGGCGGCACCGGCTTGGTCAGGATGTCGTCGCCGCCCGCGCGCTCCGCCGCGAGCTCGCCGCCGGGGTGCTCGCCGGCGGTGACGAACAGCACGGGGAGCAGCCGGTAACGCTCGTCCTGGCGCAGGTAGCGCACGAGGTCGAAGCCGCCGATGCCGGGCAGCAGCACGTCCATCAGCACCACGTCCGGCGGCGCCGCCGCCAGTTCGGCCTCGAGCCGGGTGCCGTCGCCGCACACCCGCACGTCGTAGCCGGCGGCCGCCAGCAGCGCGCGCACGTACGCGGCCTGGTCGGCGTCGTCTTCCACCAGCAGCACCCGGCCCGGCGGCTGCACGCGGACGCGGGCCTCGGTCGCCACCCTGCGGGCGACGGCGCGGGCGTCGATCGGCTTGGCGAGGAAGGCGTCCGCGCCGCAGTGCACCGCCTCGACCTTGTCGAGGAACTCGCTGCGGGCCGAGATCACGTGGATCGCGACGCGGGTGCCGCCGGCGCGGGCGCGCACCTCGCGCACGAGGTCGAAGCCCGAGCCGTCGGGCAGCATCACGTCGACCACCAGCGCCGCCGGCAGCCCCGAGCGCAGCGCGGCGCGGGCCTCGCCGAGGCTGCCGGCCGCACTCGGGGCCAGCCCCTCGTCGCGCAGGGCGATCTCCAGCGTCGCGACGAGACCGGGGTCGTCGTCGACGACCAGCGCAGGCAGGCGCCCGGGCCCGCCGCCCGCGTCCTCCGTGAGCGGGGTCGCCGCCAGCTCCGCCCGCAGCGCGTCGACCGTGCTCCGCGCGGCCGCCTGCCAGGCGGTATCGACCGCGCCCCGCTCCAGCGCCTGGAGACAGGCGCGTTCACCTTCGGCGGCGAGCTGGCTCAGCCGGGGCAGCCCGTAGCTGCCGCCGGAGCCCGCGAAGCCGTGGAAGGCGACCCGCGCCACGTGCAGCGCGGGTTCGTCGCCCGGGTCCGCCGCGAGGCGGCCGAGCGCCTTCTCCAGCGAGTGCAGCCGCTCCCAGGCGCCGGCCAGGAAGGTGGCGCGCAGCCCGGCCATCGTCGCGCTCCAGTCGACGGGCGCGCCGCCGCTCACCGCCGCTCCAGGACGGCGCGCAGTTCCGCGGCCAGCTTCAGCGGGTCGAAGGGCTTGACCAGGACGCCGGCCGCGCCCAGGGCCAGCAGGCGCTGCTGCTCGGTCTCCAGCGCCTTGGCGGTCAGGAACACGACCGGGATGGCAGCCGTCGCGGCGTCGGCCCGCAGCGCCTGCAGCGTCTCCGGGCCGTCCATGCCGGGCATCATCACGTCGAGCAGCACGACGTCCGGGGCCACGGCTCGCGCGACCGCGAGCGCCTCGGCCCCGCTCCGCGCCTCGACCACCTCCAGGCCGCCGATGCGGGTCAGCGCGAGCTGCGCGATGCGGCGGATGTCCGCCTCGTCGTCGACGACCAGCACCTTCACGGCTGCTCCTCCGCGGCCCGCGGCACCCGGAACCAGAACGTGCTCCCTGCGCCCGGCACGCTGTCCACCCCGATTGTGCCCCCGTGCCGCTCGACGAGCGCCTTGCAGATGGCGAGGCCGAGGCCGGAACCACCCCGCTCCCGCGAGTCGCTGGCCTCGACCTGGCGGAAGCGCTCGAAGATCGCGGCCTGGTGCTCCGCGGGCACGCCGCGGCCGCGGTCGATCACGCGGAACACCACGTCCGCGCCTTCGGGCCCGGCCTCGAGCCGCACCGTCCCGCCTTCGGGCGAGAACTTCACCGCGTTCGAGAGCAGGTTGACGAGCACCTGCCCCAGGCGGCGGCGGTCGCCGTCGACCTCCGCCTCCCGCAGCGACGTCTCGATCCGCACGCCGCGGCCGTCGGCGACAGGGCGGATCGAGTCGAGGGCGGCGGCGACCAGCGCGCTGGCCGCGACCGGCGCGCGGGCCAGTTCGAACTCTCCGGCGCGCAGCCGCTCGACGTCGAGGATGTCGTTGATCAGCGAGAGCAGCCGCTCGGAATTGCGCTCCGCGATCGCCACCGCCTCGGCCGCGTCCGCGGGCAGGTCCCCCAGCACGCCCGAGCGCAGCAGGCCCAGCGAGCCGCGGATCGAGGTGAGGGGCGTGCGCAGCTCGTGGCTGACCGTCGACACGAACTCGTCCTTCATGCGCTCGACCTCGCGCCGCTCGGTTGCGTCGCGCACGACGGCGACGAAGAGCGGCTGGTCCTCGGCCCGCATCTGGCTCACCGACAGCTCGACCGGGAACAGCGCGCCGTCCGCGCGGCGTCCGAACGCCTCGTTGCGGAAACCGTCGCGCAGGTCGCCGCGGGCGACCGGCACCAGTTCTTCGATCGAGCGCCCGACCAGCGCGGTGCCGGCGCTGCCGAACAGGCGCTCGGCGGCGGCGTTGGCCCAGCCGATGGCGCCACCGGTGTCGAAGGTGACGATCCCCTCGGCGACGTTGTCGACCACCGTGCGCACCCGCTCCTCGTTGCGGCTCGCATCGCGTGCGAAGCGAGCGGCGAGTTGATGGGCGCGGGCCCAGGTCGAGGCGGCGGACCACGCGATCGCCGCGCCGAGCGTGGAGACGAGCAGCCCGGCTGCCAGCACCAGCCACGGCTCGCGACTGGCGGCGCCGCCGTCGAAGCCCTGACGGGCCGTCAGCCGCACGCCGAGCGTGCGGCCGGCGCGCGTGATCGGGAGCACGACCTGGCGGGCGTCGGGCGCCGGAGGCGGGCTCCCGCGGCCGTCGTAGAGCAGGTCCGCGGCGGCCGGCTCGGCGCCGTCGAACAACTCCACGTCGAGCCGCGCCGCCGCGCCGGGGGCGACGCCGCGCACCAGGTCCGCCGTGCGCAGCGACGCGTAGACGACGCCCTCCGGGCCGAGCGCCGGGCGCACGGGCAGGAACATCACGATCCCGGTGCCGCCCTGGAGCAGCTCCACCCGTTCCGACAGGGTGGCGCGATCGAGTCGCCGCGAACGCTCGATCGCCTCGCCGCGCTCGGGCGAGCTCGCCAGGTCGAACCCGAGCGAAGACTCGCGCCCGTCCGCGGTCGGCTCGAAGTGGAGCACGGGCAGGTAGCGCTCGCGGTCGCCGGCCGGGTGGATCGCGAACTGCGGCTGCGACCGGCGTTGCGAGCGCTCGAAGGCCGGGCGTTCCGGCCGCTCGACCCACTGCGCGTAACCCAGCCGCACGATTCCCGGCCGGGTGGAGAGGGCCAGGCTGCGGGCGAAGTCGCGCCACGTCTCGGCGTTCGGCGAGCGCTGCGCGACGGCGAAGGCGCGGGCGCCGGCCAACGTCTCCTCGTAAGCGTGGAGCCGCTCCTCGAGCGCGTCGCGCACGGTCTCCGCCTCGGCCAGGAACCGGGCCTGCCGCGCGCGCTCGAGGCTGGCGCGGGAGGCGGCGACCCCGGTCAGCGTGAGCGCGGCGCCGATGGCCAGCACCAGGAACGGAATCCACAGCGGGCGCGGCTGGGGTTCGCGCGCCGGCACGCCGAGCTGGCCGCTGAGCCTGCCGAAGTCGGCCGGCGCATCGAGGGGATCGGGGGACACGCTGCGGCATGCTACGCCGCTGGCGGCAGGTCAGTACACCTCCCACAGCGCGCGCAGCGCGAGCGTCCACGCGGCCAGCAGGGCGGCGACCAGCGCGCCGCCGCGAGCCGTCGGCGGCGCCGGCGCCAGCGCCGCGAGCGCCAGGGCCGGCATCAGCGGGATCAGGATGCGGCCGGCTTCGCCGCGCAGCGTGCCCGAGAGCAGCAGCAGCGCGAGGCCGATGGCGCAACTCCATGCCCAGCGCTGCGCCGCGCCCTCTCCGCGCCGGGCCCAGGCGATGGCGAGCAGCACCGCGACCGGCGGGCCCAGGAACACGAACAGGTCGACCGGGTTGAAAAGCAGCCACAGCGCGTAGGAGCGCGGCGCGGTGTAGGCCTCGCGGTGGATCTCGAGCGCGACGAGCGCGGCGCGCAGCGGAGCGTGGCCGAGCAGCGCGGTGGACGCGAACGCCAGCACGGCAGTGGCCGCGGCGACGAGCGCCAGCGTCACCGCTCGTCGCCATCCCGGGGCCAGCGCCA
>WYBL01000092.1 GCA_011526565.1 Acidobacteriota bacterium
AAGCGCACGTGCCGGACCAGGCCGGCAAGTTCCGCCATCAGCGCGGGCTTTGCCTTCACCTCGGCCGGCAGGTGGGCGAGACCGCGCAAGGCCTCGTCGAGGCCGACGTCTTCGAGACCTTCGAAGAAGCCTACCCCGTCCACGGGAGCACCTTCTTCGTGGCCTTGGCCTTGTGGCTCGTCGACGTGATCCGCTCCAGCTCGTCCGCCCACTTCATCAGCGCGGCGCGCTTCTCGCGGTCGTAGGCGAACACGTCGTAGCGTCCGGTCACATCGTTGTCGCTGTGGCCGAGTACGCGGCCGATCACGAGCCGAGCCACGCCCAGCCGGGCCAGATTCGTGGCGACCGTGCGCCGGAGGTCGTGCAGGTGGGCGGAACCCTTCAGGCCCGCCAGCGTCCACAGCTCGGACGCGGCCTTCTGCGGGTTCGCGATGAACGGCGATGCCGGCATCGGAGGCTCCTGGCCCTCGCGGCGGGCACGCTCGGCGCGCCGGCCCGTGCCCTTCGGCGAAGGGAACACCCACTCGTTTTCTCGCGTGCGGTGTAGCCTGGCCAGCGCGTCCACCGCGGGTTGCGTGAGCGGGACGCGATGCGCCCGGCCGCCCTTGTGGCGCTCCGCCGGGATGGTCCACCAGACCGCGACGGCCGTTCCCTCCCTCTCTTCGGTCACGTCCGACCACCGCATCGAGAGCACCTCGCCACGGCGCTGGCCGGTCAGCAGCAGCAGCCGGAAGGCCTCGCCGAGCGGGCCCAGGAGCGGGCGCTCCGTGCCCGCGGCGTCCTTCTTGGTCGTCGCCAGCGCGGCCCAGACGGCGCGCAGCTCGTCCTCGCTCAGAACGCGGTCGCGGCGGTTGCTCTGAGTGCCTCGCCGCGGGAACACGGGCACCGCGTCGACGTGGTCCTCTTCGGAGGCCCACAGGTAGAGCAGGCGCAGCACCGCGAGCGTGTGCTTGGCCACAGACTCCGAGCGTTCGGCGAGCCGATCGTAGAGCGCCCGGATGTGAGCCTTCGTGACGGCCTCGGGTTGGAGGTCGCCGAGCACGGGAACCAGCTCGCGGTTCACGATCCTCGTGAACTCAGCGCGAGTCTTCGGCCGCCACTCGGCCGCCGAGGTCGACGCCAGCCACCGCGCAGCGAGCACCGCGAACGTGGCGCCCTGGCGCTGCGCGGCGGCCTTCGCCACTTCGCGGGCCTGCACCTTCTCGGCCTGAGGGTCGACGCCGTCGTCGATCTGGCGCAGCACCTTGCGCGCGCGGTCGCGTGCCTCGCCCAGCGTCAAGCCCTTCGCCTTCGACTCCTCGGGCTTGTAGCGGCCGAGGGTCAGCCGGCGGTTGATGCCCCCGTGTCTGTAGAAGACCGACCAGGAGCGCACGCCGGTCGACGTGATGCGGAGCACGAGGCCCTTCGGCTTGTCATCCCACAGCTCAAGCCGGCCCTTCGGCGGTGGCGCCGTCTTGCGGATTGCAAGGTCCGTGAGCGTCACTTTCGCGGCCCTCCTGGCGCGCAATCAGGCGCGCTCTGTCTGCCACCCCAGGTTGCCACCCCGGCTCACAGGGGTGGCGGTTTTCCGATCGCTTGGCGCCGGTCCGTGCCGAACGATCCCGAACGATTAGGCGCCGGAACTATACGCAAGTCAACGGGTTTCGGGGCCTACGTCCGAACAAAGCGGAACGGACACGAACCGGGCGAAACGCCCCGTTGACTGGTTCGCAATCAGGAGGTCGCCGGTTCGATCCCGGCGCGGTCCACCAAACCCTTCAACAACTTCCAGGGCTTCCCGGGTCGGGGAAGGCGGCCACCGAACGGGCCGCGATGCTAGACTCCCGCCACTTTCCACACTTTGGGGCAGCGGCGGACTGCAGCGGCCTCGGTTCATCGAGAAGGGGGGCCGTCCTGGGCAGCGTTCCCGATCTCTACACCTCGGGGGACAACGACCCCGAGATCGAGCCCCAGCAGTACTACCGGCACTTCCTCTACTGCGATGGGTGCGGCTCCTTCGAACTGGCCCCCTGGATCTCACCCGACGACCACGAGGCCCTCGAGAAGACGCGGGGCCGGCTGTGGACGGCGGCGAAGATCGCCTCTGCGTTCGTCGTTGCGCCGGCCTGGGCCGCGTCCGGGCTGTTCCCGCCCCTGACGCTGCTGGTGTCGCTGGCCGCCGGATTCGCGTTCGCCCTCGCCGTCCTGGGCCTCGTCTGGCAGCGTGCGCCGCTCGGGGGGAGCTGGACATTCTTCAAGGCGGTGATTCCGTGGCTGCTGAGCCTGGCCGTCGCGGACGTGGTGGTCGACGCCTCGGTGCCCGGGTGGCTGCTGGCATCGCTGGGCCTCGTCGCCGTCGCGGGCTGCCTGGCCTGGCGCGAACGAATCGGGTCGATGATCCGCCACCGCGGCCTGCGCTGCCGGGGTTGTGCGGCCACCTACGAGAACGGGACGGCGTTCTTCACCGACCTCGAGGCGAATCCGCGCCGGCTCACGCCGGCGGACGTCCCGCGACCGCACGGACTCCTGCAGGTGAGGGTCGGCCGCTCCGTGCCGAACGCGTCCGCGCCGCCGAGCGCCAGCCTTCCGAACTGACCGGGCGACATCTCGACCGCGGGGCCCGAGCGCCAGGCGAGGGGCGCCCCGGTGGCGAAGCGCGGCCGACGCACGACGCGATCCGCCTCCTGCGCAAGCCTACTGGCCTCCCGGCCGCGAGTTCGGCGGTGTGTCGTCGGGCCGGCGCGCGTGCGAAGATCGCGCCGCCCTCCCACGGAGCTTCGAAGCATGCAGTGCTCGCGGCGAATCGTCTCGTCCTGGCCGGCGTTCGTCCTCTGCGCGCTGTCGTGGAGTTGCCTTGCGATCGCACAGGAGACCGCGTTCGCGCCCGGTCAGAAGGTGGTCGCCGGTACGGGCAGTGCCCGGCAGGAGGGCGTGGTCGTGCGCCAGGACGCCTCCGGCGTGCTGGTGCGGTTCCCGATGTGGGACGGGCGCGACGATCCCGTCAACGGTCCCACCCGCCACTACCGCCCGGACGAACTGCGCCTCGCTGGCGCCGCGCCGGCCGCGCCGGCAGCGCCGGCAGCGCCTGCGGCCGCCGTTCCGCGGGCGCGGCGGGTGCGGGTCGTGCCCTCCACCGACGGCGCGCCGCTCTCGCAGGCGGAGATCCTCACGTTCCTGAAGGGGCGCATCGGCTCGGACCCCTGGGCGCATCCGGACAAACCCGCGGTGGTCCGCGAGCTGGCGGCGCTGATCCGGTCGCGCGGCGTCGACTTCCGATGGGACACGCTGTCGGCATTCGCGAACGAGCTGCGTAACAGCGGCGGCAACGAGACGACCATCCCGTTCCACATCCGCGCGAACTTCGGGTCGCCGGTCGCGCAGGAGTGGTTCTACGGAGCCTGGGACCTCAGCAAGTACGCGCGATCCCTCTCGCAGCAGGGGGATCGCTGGGTCGAGCGCGACACGGTGGCGCTGAACGGCACGCTGCAGATCGGTGCCGATGGCAGCTACGCGTGGGATTCGGCGAGCGGCGCGATCCGCGGGCGATGGCGGCCCGCGGTGGCGAGCGAGATGGAATGGCGGCAGGCCGGGGGCGCCGGGATCGTGCTGCTGAAGGGGAAGAGCGGCGCCGACTGGCTCGTGAAGGAGTGGGACCCGGAGCCGCTGGCGGTCGAGAGCATCTCGATCACGCTGCTGGAGAGCGAGGCGACGCAGGAGTTCGGCGGGCGGCGCGGGTCGCGACGCTAGAATCCCGAATGCGCCTCCCGCAGCCGCCGCTCGCCTTCGCCCTGTTCCTGCTCCTGGCGGCCCCCGTCCACGCCGACGAGGTGGACGGCGTCGTCGCCGCCGCGATGCAGGAGCAGCAGATCCCCGGGCTCGCGATCGCGGTCGTGCGCGACGGGGCGCCGGCCCGGCTGCAGGGCTACGGGCTCGCGAACGTCGAGCTGCAGGTGCCGGTCACCGCCGACACCGTGTTCCAGTCGGGATCGGTCGGGAAGCAGTTCACCGCGACGGCCGTGCTCCTGCTCGCGGACGAAGGCAAGCTGCAGCTCGACGACCCGCTCGTGAAGCACTTCCCGGGCAGCCCGGCGAGCTGGCACCGCATTCGCGTCCGCCACCTGCTGAGCCACACCTCGGGCCTCAAGGACTACGGGGACGAGGAGCTCGACCTGCGACGCGACTACACCGAGGCCGAGCTGCTGGCGGTGATGCAGAAGGTGCCGCTGGAGTTCGAGCCCGGCGCGCAGTGGAGCTACTCGAACACCGGCTACCTCGTGCTCGGCCTGCTGACCTCGAAGCTGGCGGGCAAGCACTGGTCGGAGTTCCTGAAGGAGCGCGTGTTCGGGCCGCTCGGCATGAAGACCGCGCGCATGATCAGCGAGGCGGACATCGTCCCCGGTCGCGCCGCCGGCTACCGCCGCGACCGCGAGGGCACGCTCTTCAACCAGGAGTGGGTGTCGCCGTCGGCCAACAGCCTCGGCGACGGCGCGCTCTACTTCACCGTTCGCGATCTGGCGGCGTGGGAGGCGGGGTTGCGCGAGCGGAAGCTGATGAGCGCCGCAGCCTACGAGGCGTGGTGGACGCCTGTCGCGCTCAGCTCGGGGGGGAGCTTCCACTACGGCTTCGGCTGGGACGTGACGGAGCAGCGGGGGCGGCGGCTGATCGAGCACGGCGGCTCGTGGCAGGGGTTCCGCGCGGCGATCTCCCGCTACGTGGACGACGGGCTGATGGTGGCGGTGCTGGCGAACGTCGCCGGCGCGCGGGTCGAGGCGATCGCCCACGAGATCGCCGGGCGGATCGTGCCCGCGCTGCGGTTGCCCGATCCCGCGCGCTCGCGCCCCGAGGCCGACCCGAAGCGCAGCCAGCGGCTGCATGCGGTGCTCTCGGCCTGGGCCGACTTCCGGGTCGACCCCTCGATGGGGAAGGCGCTGGCGGCCACTGCGTCCGGCAGTGCCCGCGAGACGGCGGACCGGCTGCAGACCGGCCAGCAGCTCGCGCGGATGAAGCGCTTCGAGTGGCTGGAGGACGACGACCTGTCCGCGAACCCGGTCGAGCGCCGCGGCGAGCGCGTCACGCGCATCGCCCACTACGTGCTGGAGACGGAGAGGACGCGGCACGCCTACCGCTTCTATCTCACCCCGGAAGGGCGGGTGGCGGACTTCGGCGACGAGAGACGCTAGCCCCGCAGCAGGCGCTCGATGGCGGCGCGGGCGTCGTCCGGAAGGTGGGGGGGATCGCACTCCCGACACAGTCGCGACAGGCGCTCGAGGTCCGCGCGCACGCCGTCGCAGCCCGTGCACTCGCGCAGGTGCCGCTCGATCGCCGCGCACAGCTCGGCGTCCGCGGCGCCTTCGGAGTAGTCGGTCAGGCGGGTCAGCAGCTCTTCGCAGTTCACCGCTCCTCCTTCGCCGACCGCGACCCGAGCCGCGCCCGCAGCCGCAGCCGGGCGCGGTGGAGCTGGGCCCGCACCGCGCCTTCGCCCAGCCCCAGCCGCGCGGCCACTTCGTCCGACGGCAGTCCTTCGACCTCGCGCAGGTCGAACACCGCCCGCTGCAGCGGCGTCAGCCCGTCGAGGGCCGCCTCGAGTTCGGCGCGGAGCCGGCGGCCATCGAGGGCGCGTTCGGGATCTGCCCAGGGCGACGGCGCGTGGGCCAGGCCCGCCGTGTCGAGCGGCTCCTCGTCCTCCGGCAGCGGCACCTCGCGGGCCCGTGCGCGAAGCGCGTCGACGGCCTTGTTGTAGGTGATGCGGTAAAGCCAGGTCGACAACGCCGCCTCGCCCCGGAAGCCGTCCGCGGCAGCGAGGGCCGCGGCGAACGCCGACTGCACGGCGTCCTGCGCCAGCGCGGGGTCGCGTGTCACGCGCAGGGCCAGCCCGAACAGGCGGTCGCCCTCGTCCCGCAGCAGGTGCGCCAGCGAGTCGCGCAACGAGGCGTCGGCCATGACCGCGTCACTCTAGCCCACCCGGCTGGCGAAGCCCCTCAGGCGCGGACGGCGGCCGGGACTGCGGCCAGGGCGCCGTCGAGCATCTCCTTCAGCACGGCCTTCGGTGCGGCGCCGAGGCGGCCGTCGACGACCTCGCTGCCACGGAACACCGCCAGCGTCGGCACCGACTGGATGCCGAAGCGCTCCGCCAGCTCCGGTTCTTCGTCGATGTCGACGGTCGCCACCTTGACCCGGCCGGCGTACTCGACCGCCAGGGCATCGACGATCGGCGCGATCGCCCGGCACGGCGGGCACCACGACGCCCCGAAGTCCACGAACACGGGGAGGTCGGACTGGACGACCTCCTGCTCCCAGTTGCCGGCCGTCAGCCGGACCGCGGCGCTGCTCACCTTCGTCCTCCTCCGGCCCGCCCCGGGGCCGCTCTCGACCGCTTGGACGGGAGCCGGGGCCCCGCGTTACGGCCGGAGGCGGTGAACAAACGTCAAGCGGGAGGTTGACCGCGGGCCGGGGCGGTCCTACAGTCCGCCATCATGAGCAGCCCCGCCTACGGTTCCCAGCGCCCCTTCGAGTTCGGCCGCGCCTTCACCTTCGCCTTCGAGGACCCGGACTGGATCAAGAAGATCGCGATCGGCGGCGTGTTCACGCTGCTGAGCGCGCTGCTGATCGGGGTGTTCTTCGTGATGGGCTACCAGGTTCGCCTCATCCGCAACGTCGCGAACGCCGCGCCACGACCGCTGCCCGAGTGGGACGACCTCGGCGGGATCTTCAGCGACGGCCTGGCGCCGTTCGGCGCGTCCTTCGTCTACGGCCTGGGCGCCGCGCTGCTGGTGTCGCCCTTCTTCTGCATGATGGCCTTCGCCGGCCCGATGCTCGGGGGCGAGGACGGCGGAGCCGCGGGCGCCATGATGGTGATCGGGGCGCTCGTCTTCTACGCGAGCATCTTCGTCATCAGCCTGGGCCTGTGGGCGTGGCTGCCGGCGGTCTTGCTGCGCGTTGCGCTGATGGGGCGCTTCGGCGCCGCGTTCGAGTTCGGCGAGATCGCCGGCTTCATCCGGCGCCACCTCGTGAACTACCTGCTGTCGCTGGCCGCGGTGCTGGTGGCGAGCTTCCTGGCCCAGTTCGGCATCCTGCTGTGCTGCGTCGGCTTCTTCGCGACGACGTTCCTGTCCTACTGCATCCTGGCCTTCAACGTCGGCGAGCTGGCGCGCCTCGACGCGGGGCGCTGACCCGGGTCGGCGCCGGGCGCCGATAGAATCGACTGCGATGCCGGGCCACGTCGATCGCCTCGCCCAGGAGCGCTTCGAGGAGGAGCGGCTCGCCCCGTACGCGATGCGGAGCGGCCGCAGTCGCGGCCGCCGCCACCCGGAAGCGGAGCACTGGATGCGCACCCGCTTCCAGCGCGACCGCGACCGGGTGATCCACTCCTCCTCGTTCCGCCGGCTCGAGTACAAGACCCAGGTCTTCGTCAACCACGAGGGCGACAACTACCGGACCCGCCTCACCCACAGCCTGGAGGGTGCGCAGATCGGCCGCACCGTGGCTCGCGCGATGGGGCTCAACGAGGAGCTGACCGAGACGCTGGTGCTCGGCCACGACCTGGGTCACACCCCGTTCGGCCACTCGGGGGAGCGGGTGATGGACGAGCTGATGCGCGACCACGGCGGCTTCGAGCACAACCGCCAGACGCTGCGCATCCTCGAGCACCTCGAGGAGCGCTACCCCGAGTTCCCCGGCCTCAACCTGACCTGGGAAGTGCGCGAGGGCATCATCAAGCACCGGCCCGACAGCGACGCCCACGCGCCCGCGGAGTACCTGCCGGGCGAGGCGCCGACGCTCGAGGCCCAGCTCGTCGACTTCGTGGACGAGATCGCCTACAACAACCACGACGTCGACGACGGCCTCGCCTCCGGGATGTTCACGGTCGAGCAGATCCGCGCCGTGGACCTGTTCCGCGAGGCCCACGACGAGGCGATCGCGCGCGGCCTCCACGACGAGCGGCTGCAGCGCCACCGCGTCGTGCGCACGATCATCGACCGCTGCACCCAGGACCTGATGGACGAGAGCGTCGCGCGGATCGAGAAGAGCGGCGTTGGCAGCGTCGAGGACGCGCGCCAGGCCGGCGGCCGCCTGGTCGGCTACTCTGAGCCGATGGCCGCGCGGGTCCGCGAGCTGAAGGCGTTCCTGTTCCAGAACATGTACCGACACTGGCGGGTGGTGCGCATGGGCGAGAAGGCGGGCCGCATCCTGCGCGACCTGTTCGCGGCCTACGTCGGCGAGCCGCGGCTGATGCCGCCGCGCTACCTCGAGCGGATGGAGCGCGAGGGCGGGCATCGCGTCGTCTGCGACTACATCGCCGGCATGACCGACCGCTTCGCGCTCGACGAGCACCGGCGGCTGTTCGACCCGATGGTGAAGGTGTGACGGGCGTGTCGCGGCGCCACTTCGTCGGTGCTGTCGGCGCGGCGGGCCTGGCGGGCTCCGCGGCCGGGGCAGGGGCAGCAGGCGGCGACGAGCTCGCCCCGGCGGGCGGGCTGACCGACGTCGCGGGGCTGAAGGTCGGCCATTTCACGGACCCGCGCCGGCCCACGGGCTGCACGGTGGTGCTGGCCGAGGAGGGCGCGCTGTGCGCCGTCGACGTGCGCGGCGGCGCGCCCGGCACTCGCGAGACCGCGCTGCTCGACCCGCTCAACATGATGGACCGCGTGCATGCGATCGTGCTCGCGGGCGGCAGCGCCTTCGGTCTCGACGCGGCGTCGGGCGTGGTCCGCTATCTCGAGGGCAAGGGGATCGGCTACCCGGTCGGCCCGGGCAAGGTGCCGATCGTGCCCGCCGCGATCCTGTTCGACCTGGCCGTGGGTGACTGGCGGATCCGCCCTGACGCCGCGGCGGGCCAGGCGGCGGCGGAGGCCGCGAGTGCCGGCCCGGTCGTCGAGGGTGACGTGGGCGCGGGCGCGGGCGCCACGGTCGGCAAGCTGTTCGGCTTCGCGCGGGCGATGAAGGCCGGCGTCGGCACCGCGTCGTGGCGAGGGGCCGACGGGCTGGTCGTCGCGGCGCTGGCCGCGGTCAACGCCGCGGGCGACGTGATCGACCCCGCCACGGGGCTCCCGATCGCCGGGGCGCGCACCGACGACGGCCGCCGCCCGCGCGGCATCGTGGCCGCGCTGCGCGCGGGGCTGCGGCCGGGCGCGCTGAAGCTCGGCGAAGCGACGACGCTCGCGGTGGTCGCCACCAACGCGAAGCTGCCGAAGGCCGGCCTCGGTCGCGTCGCGCTGATGGCGCACGACGGCCTCGCCCGCACGATCGCGCCCGTGCACACGCCGTGGGACGGCGACACCGTGTTCGCGCTGGGCACGGGGCAGCTCGAGATCGCGCAGCCGGAACTCGTCGTCGGGTCCATCGCCGCCGACGTGCTGGCCCAGGCGGTCCTGCGCGCCGCCCGCCTCTCGCGTGGCCTGCCGGGCCTGCCGTCCGCCCGGGACCTCGCTTCCCGCTGACCTCCCTGTGGACGGATCGGTGAAGAAGCTGTGGAAAGGCTGTGGGCCGCCGGTGGGAAAGTTGTGAGCGCGGCCTAGAGGCCGCCGTCGAGGTCCGGCGACTCGAACCAGGGGCGGATGTCCGAGGCCTCGGACGCGACGCCGAGCGCGACCATCAGCTTGATCCGGGCCTTGGGACCCGTCAGGTCGCCGCCGAAGATCAGCCCCATCTCGCGCAGCTTCTGGCCGCCGCCCTCGTAGCCGTAGGTCGGCATCACGGTGCCCTCGCCGCAGCGCGAGACGAGCACCACCGGGATGCGGGCGGCCAGCGCCGCGCGCAGGCCCGGCAGTACGGCCGGCGGCAGGTTGCCGCAGCCGCTGCCCTCGATCACCAGCCCGCGCGCCCCGCGCTCGATCGAGGCGCGGATCAGCCGGTCGTCGGTGCCGGTCGCCGTCGTGTGGAGGTCGACCTCGCAGACGAGGCGGCGGGCGGGGATCACGTTGGGCCGCGAAGGCGGGCGCCGGAAGACGACGTTGCCGCGGGCGACGACGGCCAGCGGGCCGTAGGGGCTGCGGAAGGCGTCGAGGTTGGAGGTGTGCCACTTGCGCACCTCGCAGCCCGCCCACACCTGCTCGCCGACCGCCACCAGCACGCCGCGGCCGCGGGCGCCGTCGGACACCGCGGTGCGCACCGCGGTCATCAGGTTGGCGGGGCCGTCCCAGCCCGGCTCGGACGAGGTGCGCATCGCGCCGCAGAAGACGACCGGCTTCTCGCTGGGCAGCGTCAGGTCGAGCAGGAAGGCGGTTTCCTCGAGGGTGTCCGTACCGTGGGTGATGACGAGCCCGTCGACGTCCTCGTCCTCGAGGATCTGGGCGACGCGGCCGCGCAGGCGCCACATCCAGTTGGGCGTCACATGGGGCCCGGGCAGGCGGGCGTAGTCCTCGAGCGTGAGCCGCGCCTCGCGGCGCAGGCCGCTGACCCGCGACACGATCTCCTCGCCGGAGAGCGCGGGCACGGCGGCGCCCGTGCCGGGGTCGATCCGCATCGAGATGGTGCCGCCCGTGAACAGCACGTGGACCCGCTTGCGGCTCATTCGCCCCTCCGCGTCAGCACGACCAGGGCGGCGAGGATGACCGCGCCGCCTGCCAGCGTCAAGGCGCCCGGGGTCTCGCCGAGGAAGGCCCACGCGAGCAGCCCCGCGCCCACGGGCTCACCCAGCATGAATAGGCCGACGGTCGGCGCCGGCAGGCCGCGCAGCGCGCGGTTGACGAGGCCGTGGCCGAGCAGCGTGGGAAACACCGCGAGCGCCACCAGCGCGAGCCAGGTGCGGGGCGCGAGGCCCACCAGCGGCTGGCCGAAGGCGAGCGCCAGCACCAGCAGGCCGGCCGCCGCGGTGGCCCACACCGCGAAGACGTAGGCGCGCAGCGGCAGCGCGTCGCGCAGGCCGCGGCCGACGACGTGGTAGAGCGAGAGGGTCGCCGCGCCCGCCAGCGCCAGGCCGTCGCCGAACAGCGAGTGGGCGCCGCCGCCCGCGTCGTCGAACGCGACGAGCGCCGCCCCCGCCGTCGCCAGCCCCAGCGCGGCCAACTCCCGCGCGCCCGTGCGCTCGTGCAGCCACAGCGCGGCGAAGACGACGGAGAAGATCGGCGCGGTGTTCACCAGCAGCACCGAGGCGGCGACCGTGGTGTGCGACAGGCTCGCGATCCAGGTCGCGAAGTGCAGTGCGAGGGCCAGGCCCGAGGCGACGAGCGCCGCCCGCAGCCGCGGCGACAGTGCCGGGACCGAGCGCAGGGCCGCGGGCGCCGCCCACGGAGCCAGCAGCAGGGAAGCGAGCGCGACGCGCCAGAACGCGACGGTCAGCGGCGGCGCCTCGGCCAGCCGCACGAACAGCGAGCCGAGCGAGATGAAGAGCACGGCGGCGCCGATCGCCAGGTAGGGCGAAGCGGCGGGGTTCACGGGATCAGGCTCCGGCGCGCCCTGCCGCGTCCGACGCGGCGGCGAGGGCCGCGTCGAGGCCCGGGACGGCTTCTCCGCCGCCCTGGGCGACGTCGCCGCGACCGCCGCCGCGACCGCCGACGTGGGGCAGCGCTGCCTTGAGCAGCCCCGGCACGTCGAGCCCCGCGCCGGCCGGCTGCGCGAACACGAGGTGGGCGCGGCCGGCCTCGGCGCCACCGAAGAGGGCGACGACGCCGCACGCGGCGACCTGGAGCGCCAGCTCTCGCAGATCGCCGGCCTCGCGGCCGTCGAACCGGCGGCACAGCACGCGGCGCCCGCCGTCCGGCGGTGCGGCCTCCGCCGCGAGGGCCCGCGCCTCGTGCCCGAGGAGCCCCGTGCGGGCCTCGGCCAGCGCGCGATCGAGATCGCGGACCCGCTCCTGGAGGCGCTCGACGGCTGCCGGGGTTTCGAGCTCGGGCGCGGAGAGGCTGCGCGCCAGCTCGGCGAGGGCGCGGGACTGGTCCCGCCAGCGCTGGAGGGCGCGACGGCCGCAGGCGAAACGCACCCGGGTGCCGCCCTTGTAGCGCTCGGTTCCGAGCACGCGGATGACGCCGACCTCGGCGGTGTTGCGCGGGTGGGTGCCGCTGCACGGCTGCTCGTCGAAGCCCGCGGCGCCGACGACGCGCACGTCGTCGCCAGCGTCCTGGGGAAGCTTGAAGCCGTGGGCCCCGGCTTCGGCTGCACTCAGCGAACGCGTCGCCACGGGCAGCGCGCGCGCCACGACCTCGTTGGCGAGGTCCTCCGCGCGGGTGACCGCCGCGTCGTCGACGGCGCGGTCGAGGTCGATCGTGACCTCCTCGGCGCCGAGATGGAAGGCCACGGTGCGAGCGCGGGCGATTTCGACGAAGGCGCGCGAGAGCAGGTGCTGCCCGTGATGCTGCTGGCGATGGTCCTCGCGGCGGGTGGCGTCGACGCGGCAGCTCAGCCGCCCCTCCGGCACCTCGCCCTCGACGACGTGCAGCGGGCCCGGCTCCGCGTCGATCACGGCGATCACCCGCGCCGGGCCGATCGCGCCCGTGTCCCACGGCTGGCCGCCGCCTTCCGGGTAGAAGGCGGTGCGGTCGAGGACCACGGCCGGCCGCCCCTCGTGCTCGAGGCGGGCGACGACCTGCGCCTCGAACTCCAGCAGGTAGGCGTCGTCGCGGTAGAGCCGAAGGGTCACGCCAGGTTCCAGGCGGGCTCCATGTTGTGGAAGTACTTGTAGCCGGTCCCCGTGTCGAAGACCACCACGTGGTCGTCGGCCGCGATGTGGCCCGAGCCCTTGAGCTTGCGCAACGCGGCCACGCAGGCGCCGCCCTCGGGCGAGAAGAAGAGCCCCTCGTGGCGCGCCGCGTCCTTCACGCCCTGGATCAGCTCGGCCTCGGAGACCGTCACGCCGGCGCCGTGGCTGGCCCGCAGCGCGCGCAGCATCATGAAGTCGCCGATCGCCTTCGGCACCCGCAGGCCGTGGGCGAGCGTGGTGGCCCCCTCCCACATCGGGGCGTCGTCGCGGCCTTCCGTGAAGGCCCTGACGATCGGCGCGCAGCCCTCGGGCTGCACGGCGTAGAGCCGCGGCCGGGCGCCGGCGGGGATGAAGCCCATCGCCTCCAGCTCCTCGAACGCCTTCCACATGCCGAGCAGGCCCGTGCCTCCGCCGGTGGGGTAGAGGATCGCGTCGGGCAGCCGCCAGCCGAGTTGCTCGGCCAGCTCGTAACCGAGCGTCTTCTTGCCTTCCAGCCGGTACGGCTCCTTGAGCGTGGCGCAGTCGTACCAGCCCTGCTCCTTCGCGCGCGCGGCGCAGACCTTGCCCGCGTCCGTGATCAGGCCGTCGACCGTGACGACCTCGGCGCCGAAGGCCGCGGTCTCCATCAGGAACAGCGGGTTGATGTCCTTCGGCACGAACACGTGGGCGCGCAGGCCGCCACGGGCGGCGTAGGCCGCCAGCGCGCTGCCCGCGTTGCCGGCCGAGGGCAGGCACACGTCGGTGGCACCCAGCGCCTTCGCCATCGAGACGGCGACCGAGAGGCCGCGGGCCTTGAACGAGCCCGTGGGGTTGCCGCCCTCTTCCTTGACCGAGACGCGGTGCAGGCCGAGCGACTCGCCGAGGCGGGGCAGCGCCAGCAGCGGGGTCATGCCTTCGCCGAGCGAGATGCGGCCGTCGGGGTCGTCGACCGGGAGCACCTCGCGGTAGCGCCACAGCGTGGGCTCGCGCAGCGCGAGGTGGCCCGGTCGCATCTCGCGGGCCGCCCGCTGCAGGTCGTAGCGGGCCAGCAGCGGGGACTGGCAGTCGACGCAGAGATGAAGGACCTCGCCCGCCTCGTGGCGGCGGCCACAGCGGGCGCACTCGAGGTGGGTGAGGGGCATCTTCGGCCTCCTTCAGACCTCCATGATCTCGGCTTCCTTGTGCTTCAGGGTGTCGTTGATCTTCTCGATGTGGGCGTCGGTCATCTTCTGGACCTCGGCCAGCGCCTGCTTCTCGTCGTCCTCGGAGATCTCGTGGTCCTTCAGCAGGCGCTTCAGGTGGTCGTTGGCGTCGCGGCGCACGTTGCGGATCGCGACCCGGCCCTCCTCGGCGTGGGTGTGGGCGACCTTGACCAGCTTCTTGCGGCGCTCCTCGGTCAGCGAGGGCACCGGCACCCGGATCAGCTTGCCGTCGTTCTGCGGGTTGAGGTCGAGGTCGGAGGTGCGCAGCGCCTTCTCGATCGGCTGCAGGCTCGAGGGATCCCAGGGCTGGATCGTGAGCAGCGTCGGCTCCGGCACCTGGATGTTGGCCATCTGGTTGATCGGCGTGGGAGTGCCGTAGTAGTCGACCCGGATGTTGTCGAGCATCGACACCGACGCGCGGCCGGTGCGCATCCCGAGCAGTTCGCGGCGCACCGTGTCCAGGGTGGCGTCCATCCGCTGCTTCGCGTCCGCGATCAGTTCCTTCGCGCCCATGTTCACTCCTTCACCAGGGTGCCGACCTTCTCGCCCAGCACGACGCGGCGCAGGTTCCCCTTCTTCTTCAAGTCGTACACGATGATGGGGAGGCCGTTGTCCTTGCACAGCGAGATGGCGGTGCTGTCCATGACCTTGAGGCCCTTCTTCAGCACGTCCATGTACGTGATGCTGCCGAAGCGCACGGCGTCGGGGTGGCGCTTCGGGTCCTTGTCGTAGATGCCGTCGACCTTGGTCGCCTTGAGGATGACCTCGGCCTTGATCTCCATCGCCCGCAGCGCGGCGGCGGTGTCGGTGGAGAAGTACGGGTTGCCCGTGCCGGCCGCGAAGATGGTGACGCGGCCCTTCTCGAGGTGGCGGATGGCGCGGCGGCGGATGAACGGCTCCGCCACCTCGCGCATCTCGATCGCCGACAGCACGCGGGTGATCACGCCCGCGCGCTCGAGCGCGTCCTGCAGGGCGAGGCCGTTGATCACGGTCGCCAGCATGCCCATGTGGTCGGCGGAGACGCGGTCCATCCCGCGCGCGGAGTCGGAGACGCCGCGGAAGATGTTGCCGCCGCCGACCACGGCCGCGATCTCCACGCCCAGCGACTGGACGTCGCGGATCTCGCCGGCGAGGTAGTCGAGGAAGTCGCGCTCGATGCCGAACTGGCGGTCGCCCAGCAGGGCCTCGCCCGAGAGCTTGAGCAGGATCCGGCGGTAGACCGCCGCGGGCTTCTTCGCGGCAGTCCTGGCCTGGGGCATGGCGCCTCTCCTCGTCCCGTTCCTACTGCTCGTCGCCGGCCGGCTGGCCCGCCGCATCGCCGAGCTTGAAGCGGACGAAGCGGCGCACCACCATATTCTCCTTGATCAGGGCGATCTTCTCCTGCACGAGCTGGCCGACCGTCTGCTTGGGCTCCTTGATGAACGGCTGCTCGAGCAGGCAGAAGCTCTGGTAGTACTCCTTGAGCTTGCCCTCGGCGATCTTCTCCTGGACGTTGGCGGGCTTGCCGGCCGCTGCCGCCTGCGCCTTGTAGATCTCGCGCTCCTTGTCGAGCACGTCGGCGGGGACCTCGTCCTTGGAGACGTAGAGGGGCACCGCGGGCGAGCCGGCCGCGATGTGCATCGCGATGTCCTTCACCAGCGCCTGGAAGTCGGGGTTGCGGGCCACGAAGTCGGTCTCGCAGTTGACCTCGACCAGCACGCCGACGCGGCCGCCGGGGTGGATGTAGGCGTGGACCAGGCCCTCGCTGGCCGAGCGGCCGGCCTTCTTGGCGGCCGCGGCCAGGCCCTTCTTGCGCAGCAGCTCGCGCGCCTTCTCGGCGTCGCCCTGGGACTCCACCAGGGCCGACTTGCACTCCATCATGCCCGCCCCCGTCTCTTCACGGAGCTTGCGGACCATCTCGGCGGTAATCGCGGTCATTGTCTCTCTCGGATTGTCGGTTGTGGATCTGGGAAGCGCGGGGCCCGAAAAAAAGCCCCGGACCGTGGCGGCCCGGGGCGTCTTTCGGGGCCGGGCGCGCTGGGCGCCCGGCGCTCGGTCTCAGGCGCCCGGGGCGACGGGAGCCGCGGCAGCCGCCGCGGCCTTGTCGGCCGCCGTGGACACCGGGCGCGACTTGGGCCGGCGACGCTCGCCGCCCTCCTCGCCGCCCTTGTCCGGCGCGGCCTCGGCGGCGCGGGACTCGCGCATCGCCCGGCCGGCCAGCACCGCGTCGGCCACGGCGCCGGTGAACAGCTTGATCGCGCGCAGGGCGTCGTCGTTGCCGGGGATCACGTAGTCGACCTCGTCGGGGTCGCAGTTGGTGTCGACCACGCCGAAGACGTGGATGCGGAGCTTGTTGGCCTCCTGGACCGCGATCGCCTCCTTGCGGGTGTCGATCACGAAGACGGCGTCGGGCACGTTCTTCATGCCCTTGATGCCGGCCAGGTTCTTGTCCAGCTTCTCGCGCTCCTTCTCGAAGCGCGCGGCCTCCTTCTTGGTCATCTGGACCGAGCGGCCCTCGGAGGCGTACATCTCCAGCTCGCGCAGGCGGTCGAGGCTGCGCTTGATGGTCACGAAGTTGGTCAGCAGGCCGCCGAGCCAGCGCTCGGTGACGTAGGGCATGTTGCAGCGGCGGGCCTCCTCGGCCACGACCTCCTGCGCCTGGCGCTTGGTGCCGACGAACAGGATCGTCTTGCCCTGCGCGGCCAGGTCCTGCACCGCCTGCAGCGCGTCGCCCAGCAGCTTGTGGGTCTTCTGCAGGTCGACGATGTAGATGCCGTTGCGCTCGCCGAAGATGTACTGCTTCATCTTCGGGTTCCAGCGGCGGGTCTGGTGTCCGAAGTGGACGCCCGCCTCGAGCAGGTCCTTCAGGGAAACGGTATTCAAGCACGGCCTCCTTGCGATCACAGCCCGCGGGGCCTTCCCCGGCGAGCTTTCCGGCCCCCGGCCGCGCCGCGAGGGCGCCTTCGGCCGGGGGCTCGAGATTTACGGTTGGGCGGGAACTAGCGCTTCGAGAACTGGAAGCGACGGCGAGCGCCGCGCTGCCCGTACTTCTTGCGCTCCTTGGCGCGCGCGTCGCGCGTCAGGAACCCCGCCTTCTTCAGCTTCTTGCGCAGCTCGACGTCGAAGTCGCACAGCGCGCGGGAGATGCCGTGGCGCAGCGCGCCGGCCTGGGCGGCGACGCCGCCCCCGGTGAGCAGCGCGACGACGTCGAACTTCTCGAGCGTCTCGGTCAGCGCGAAGGGCTGGCGGACGATCATCTTCAGGGCCTCGTGGCCGCCGAAGTACTCCTCCATCGAGCGCTCGTTGAGGCGGAACTCGCCGCCGCCGGGACGGAGGAAGACGCGGGCGACCGAGGTCTTGCGGCGCCCGGTGGCGTAGTACTGCATGGGCTGGGTGCTCAACTCCTACCCCCTACTTGACCGCCAGCGGCGTCGGCCGCTGCGCGTCGTGGGGGTGCTTGGGACCGGCGTAAACCTTCAGCTTGCCGAACATCGCGCGGCCGAGCCGGGTCTTGGGCAGCATCCCCTTGACCGCCTCCTCGACGATGCGCGAGGGGCGCGTCTCGCGCACCTGCCGCACGCTGCGGGTCTTGAGACCGCCCAGGTAGCCGGTGTGGCGGTGGTAGAGCTTGGTCTCTTCCTTGTTTCCGCTGACGGAGATCTTCTCCGCGTTGATCACCACGACGTGATCACCGGTGTCGAGGAAGGGGGTGTAGATCGGCTTGCGCTTGCCCGAGAGGATGTCGGCGACCGTCGTCGCCAGCTTGCCCAGAACGGCGCCCTCCGCGTCGATCACGAACCACTTGCGGTTCAGGTCGTCCTTCTTGGGAAGATAGGTGCTCATCAAGACCTCTGATTGGGGCTCGCTGTTGTCCCGACACCGGCCTGGGGCGCGCCCGAAACTGTGATTTTAGGGGTCGGCGCGCCCACTGTCAACGCTTGGCGCCGCCTGTGGCGATCGCGACGCGGTCGTCCCACGCGCAGAGGTCGAAGGCGGGACAGCCGCCGCAGCGCGGGGAGCGGGCGGCGCACACCTTGCGGCCGTGGAAGATGAGCAGGTCGGAGGTGCGACTCCAGCGCCGCTGCGGAATCAGCTTCATGAGCTGTTCCTCGACGTCCTCGGGGGTTTCGGCCCGGGCCAGGCCCAGCCGCTGCGACACCCGGAAGACGTGGGTGTCGACCGCGATGCCGGACTCGACCCCGAACGCGTGGCCGAGCACGACGTTGGCGGTCTTGCGGCCGACGCCGGGGAGCTTCACGAGGTCCTCCATCCGGCCGGGGACCTGGCCGCCGTGGCGCTCGACGAGGCCCGCGGCGCAGCCGATCAGGCTCCGCGCCTTGGCCCGGAAGAACCCGGTCGAGCGGATGATCTCCTCGACGTCTTCGGGCACGGCTGCGGCCAGCGCGTTCGCGTCGGGATAGCGCGCGAACAGCACGGGGGTCACCTGGTTGACCCGCTCGTCCGTGCATTGGGCCGACAAGATCGTCGCCATCACCAGCTCGTAGGGATTGCGATGGCTGAGGGCGCAGGTGGCCTCGGGGTGGGCGGCCTCGAGTCGGTCGAGGATGGCCGTGGCGCGGCGCTTGCCCCGAGCGTCGGGGGCGAGCACGACGGCGGCGCGCGCGGGCTTCTTCGCGGCGGCCGGGCGGCGAACGCGGGGCGCGGGCATGGGGCGGGGATTATACGGGCCCGGCCGGCGCCGGCTCAGCGCGCGAGCCGGGTCGGCGGCGGGAACAGGCTGCCCTGCAGGGGCGCCGCGGCGAACCGGCCGAGTTTCAGCGCCAGCCCGCGCACGCCGGCCACCGGTTCGAGCAGGGCTGCCGCCGCCTGGCGCGCGACCTCGCCGATCGAGCGCTCGTCGCCGAGCGGCTGGGCGAGGGCCACGCTGCGCCGCTCCACGCCGTCGCCTCGCCGCACTTCCACGGCGAGGCTGGCGGCGCGCAGGCCGAACGGGCGCAGCCGTCGTGCCGCGCGGGCGGCGAGCGCGTCGAGGACCCGGCCGAGGTCCTCGACGGCCTCGGGACGCACCCGCAGTTGCACGTCCTCGAGCACGGCCTGCGGCGGGGCGGCGACGGCCACCGCTGCCTCGGCCGAACCGCTGGCCTCGTCGAGCACGCGGCTGGCGAGCGGCCCGATCAGCGCCTGCAGCCGGGCAGGACCCAGCTCGAGCAGGGCTCCGAGGTTCTCGACGCCCTGCGCAGCCAGCACCGCCTCGGCGGAAGGAGACAGCGTCGCGAGCACCGAGATCGGCTGGCGGGCGAGGAAGGAGGCCTCGTAGCCGGGCAGCAGCACCAGCAGGCCCCGCGGCCGCGCCATCCGCGAGGCGACGCGGGCGGCGATGCGCGACGAGGCCACGCCCACCGCCGCGTCGAGGCCGAGCCGGCGCTGCAGTTCGTCCTTGAGGGTCTCGGCGGCGGCGACCGGGTTGGGGGAGTGCGGCCCCTCGGGCGTCAGGTCGACGTAGGCTTCGTCGGCCGAGGGCCGCTCGACGCGGCGCGAATGGCCGAGCAGGAGCGAGGTGACCTCCTCGCTGACCCGTGCGTACGCCTCGAGGTCGCCGGGCCGGACGATGGCCTCCGGGCAGCGCTCCAGGGCCCCTGCCAGCGGCATCCCGGGCTGGACGCCTGCGGCCCGCGCTTCGTCGGAAACTGCCGCGACCCGCCCGGAGGCCGCGCCGATGACGACCGGACGGCCACGCAGCCCCGGGTCCAGGCTGCGCTCGACCGCCACGAAGAAGGGGGCGAGGTCGACGTGGACGATGGAGCGGCGGGTGCGGGCCTTCATCACGGGGACAGCCTAAGGCGCCCCCCGGCCGCATCGGGTCCGCGGTCAGTTCATCGGGCCGCGATTCGATCCGAAGGACTCGTTGTAGAGCCGCAGGTTCTCCTGCAACGCGGCGATCAGGCCCGGGATCACCTGCACGGGCACGACCATCCGCGCCTGCACCGGGGCCTTCACGACGTGGGTGCGCTGGGCCTGCTCGATCTCGCGCTCGCCGAGCGGCGGCATGTCGCAGAAGGTCAGCGTGAAGTCGAACGGCGAGTGCTGGATCGCACAGAAGTTGCTGTAGGTGCGCGGCGTCGGCGAGGCGTCGTCGGGCTGCACCGTGAAGTTGACCGAGGTCTTGCCTTCCATGGCCGCGCAGTCTACCTACATCTTCCAGGGCCGGTCGTAGCGGCGCAGCAGGCCCACCACCACGCCCTGGACGCGCACGCGGTCGGCCTCGAAGAACATCGGCTTCATCTCGGGGTTGGCCGGCTGCAGGCGGACCCGGCCGTCGCTCTCCCGATAGAGCTTCTTCAGCGTGGCCCGCTCGCCGTCGACGAGGGCGACCACCATCTCGCCGTCGCGGGCGTTCTCGCGCCGTTCGACGATCACGTAGTCGCCGTCGCGGATCTGCTCCTCGATCATCGAGTCGCCGGCCACCTGCAGGACGTACGTGTCGGTGCGGCCGACCAGGTCCTCGGGCACGTAGATCGTCTCGGCGGCCTCGACCGCCTCGATCGGCACCCCGGCCGCGATGCGGCCCAGCAGTGGGAGTTCGACCGCCTGGACCTTCATCGGAGTGGGGGTGACCTCGAGGGCCCGGCTGCGGTTCGGCGAGCGGCGCAGCAGGCCCTTGGTCTGCAGGTTGGAGAGGTGCTTGTGGACGGTGGCGAGGGAGCGCAGGTCGAAGCGATGCGCGATCTCCTCGATCGTCGGCGCGTAGCCGTTCTTCTCGATCTCGTCGGAGACGAAGTCGAGGATCTCCTTCTGGCGGCGGGTGAGGGGCATGGCTCGCTCTCCTGTTGCGCAGGATGGGCGAATCTTAGGCGAAAGTCAAGAGCCCTGGCAGTTCGTCGCGAGTGCCCCGCTGCACGGGGGCAGCGGCCGCGGCGTGGGTTGCGGCGTGGGCTGCGGCCGCCCCTTCCCGTCGCCGTGCCGATCGCCGCGATCGCCGCGATCCCCACCCGGCCGGCCGTCGCGCCGGTCGCCGCGGCAGTCGCTTCCGACGCACGGCGCGGCGCCCCAGCCCCAGACCCCGCCGATCGGGATGCCGCCCTGGACCCGCGCCTGATCCTCGGCCTGGCGGGCGCGGGCTTCGGCCTCGCGGGCCCGGGCTTCGGCTTCCGCCGCCCGCGCGTCGGCCGCGGCCCGCTCGCGGCGGTCGCGCCGGTCGGCCTCGCGCTCCGCCAGGCGCGCGGCCTGCTCGGCCGGAGTCACCCACTCGCCCTCGAAGGGCACCAGGCCGCGGGCCCGCTGGGCCGCGTCCCCGGAGAGCCAGGCGCCGTCGACGAGTTCGTGGCCGAGCCCCCGGTGGGCCGCGGCATTGGCCGGGTCGATCGCGATCACGCGCTCGAAGGCCTCGCGCGCCGGGGTCTGCAGGTCGTTGTCGCGGGCCCAGAGGCCGAGGGCCAGCCAGCCCGCGGCGTCGTCCGCACCCAGGGCAGCCGCCCGCTCGCGGTACCGGGTGAGCGAACTCGTTCCTTCGACGACCCGGGCGACGCTCGCGCGAGGGAAGCCGACGAGCCCGGCGCCGACGTCGAGCACCACGGTCGTCGCGGTCTGCTCGACCACGACGCCGCTGATCCGGCGGCCGCTCTTGAGCACGACCTCGTCGGCGCGCGCCGCGCAGGCGCACAGGCCGCCGACCAGCACCAGCGCAGGCCATCGCATCGGACGCACCCTCCTCCCGCCACTATCGCGCCCCGCCCGGGTGGCGTCAACCCTCATACAATGCAGGCGGTGCTGCGCCTCCGCTCGATGGCGACCGTGATCCTGGCCGGCCTCGCGGGGCTGGGCCTGGCCGGCGCCGCCCGCTCGGGCGACGGCGGGTTGCTGCAGGGGCCGGGCACGCCGGTCCTGTGGGGCGGGCTGCTGCTGCTGGCGGCTGTCCTCGCCGCTGCGGTACGCGACGGTGGGCCGCTGCGCGCGCTGCGCGGCCTGTGGCCCGTGCCGGCGGCCGTCCTCCTCCTCGGCGCGGGCTGGGCCGGCGCCGGGGCCTGGACCGGCCCGCCGCTGCTCGCGCTGGGCCTGGCCGGCGCCGCGACGCTGATCGCCAGCGCCCGGCCCCGGTTCCCGGCCTGGGCGTTCGTGCCGGCCGCCTTCGCGCTGCACCTCGCGGTGGGAGCCCACAGCGCCGTCCGCGTCGGGCCGCAGGGCGACGAACCGCACTACCTCGTCGTCGCCGACAGCCTGCTCCGCGACCACGACCTGCGGCTCGAGCGCGATTTCGAGGAGCGCCGCTACCTCGCCTTCTTCGACCGGCCGATGGAGCCCCACTATCGGGTCCGCGGCAAGGGCGGCGCGATCTACTCGCTGCACGCGGTCGGCCTCTCGGTCCTGATCCTCCCGGCCTGGGCGCTGGCCGGGTACCCGGGCGTGGTCGCCTTCATGGCGTTGCTGACGGCCCTGCTCTGCAACGAGGTGCGGCTGCTCCTGAGGCGGGTGCTGTCCGACCCGGTGCGGGCCGATCTGCTCGCCGCGGTCTTCGCCTTCTGTCCGCCGCTGCTCCCGTTCGGCGGCCTCGTCTTCACCGAGGTGCCGGCGGCGCTGGCGGTGGCCTTCGTCCTGCGCCTGGGTCTCGAGGGCCGCGGGGGGGTGGGGCGCGGGTTGGCGCTCGGTCTCGCGCTCGGCGTGTTGCCCTGGCTGAACGCGCGCTACTCGATCCTGTCAGTGCTGCTCGCCCTGTACCTCGTCGCCGGGCGTCCGGGGCCCCGCGTGTGGCTTCCCGGCGGCCTCGTCGCCGCCCTCTCCGCGTCGGGCATCGCTCTGTACCATTCGATCCTGTATGGATTTTTCGACCCACGTCGAGTTTATGGCCGACGTCCAGAATTCGCCCCCGAGACGCTCTTTGAAGGCGCCCCCGGTCTGCTGCTCGACCAGGAGTTCGGTCTCCTCGTCTACGCTCCGGTCTTCGCCCTGACGCTGCCGGGTCTGTGGTCGCTGCGCCGCACTCGCCCACGCCTGGCCTGGGGGGCGGCCGCGGCGCTCGGCGCGATGTTCCTGGTCGCCGGGTCGTGGCACATGTGGCGTGGCGGGTTCAATCCGCCGGCCCGCTTCCTCGTGCCGCTCTGGGCTCCGCTGGTGCTCGGAGCGGCCTGGACCGTGCGCTCGGCCGTCTCCTCCCGCGCCGCCCTGCTCCTCGGCTGGACGCTGTTCGTCGCCCTCGCGGGAATTGCGCGGCCCGAGCTGGTGCATCGCGACCGGGACGGCACCGCCCCGCTGTGGCGGGCCAGCTCCGGGGCCGAGGAGTGGACGGGCCTGCTGCCGGCCTATGTGCTGGGCGAGCCGGACCGCCATTCACTGGCCGCGCTGTGGGGAGCCGTCCTGTTGCTGGCCGCTCTGGGGCGTCACCGGCCCGCCACTGCGCGCGGGTTCCTGGCTGCAACGCTCGTGCTGCTGGCCGCGACGAGCGGTGCCGCCCGCCTGAGCGACGCCACCGGCACGGCGCGGGACCACGTCCGCTTGCTCGGGCGTCCCGCGCTCGCTCTTCCGGCGGGGCGGTTCGAGCCCGCCACCAGCGCGAGCTGGGCCCCCGCCCCGACGGACTACGCGCCGCACCGATCGCCCCACGGGTTCCCGATCGCCGACCGCATCGATCTGCCGGCCGGCGCCTACCGCCTCGACCTGACCCTGGGCGACCGGCCTCCCGGCAGCGAGCCCCCGCGGCTGCGCTGGGTGCCGGAGCGCCCCGGGGCCCAGCCGGTGATCGCCGCGGACGCGGAGCTTCGCTATCGTTTCGAGGTCCTGGGTGGTGGCCCCGGGCAACTGGCCCTCGTCGGCGGCGGCCCCGCCCGCGTGATCGGCGTCCAACTGCACGCCGAGCCAACCTTTTCCGTCAGCCGCGGTCCAAGTGGGCAAGAGGAGGAGGAACGATGACGAAGAGAGCGTGGTTGGCGGGTCTGGCTTCGATGGCGCTCGCGAGTGGCCTGCTGGCCCAGGGACCCGGTCCCCGTCCGGCGCCGCGGGGCGACCTGGAGTCGCAGCTCAAGGAGCGGATCGGGCTCGCCGACGAGCAGGTCGAGCAGGTCCGCAAGCTCCGCGTGGAGCACCAGAAGGCCGAGGTGCAGCGACAGGCCGCCCTGCAGGTGGCCCGGATGGAGCTGAACGAGCTGTTCCGGGCGCCGATGGTGGACGAGAAGGCGATCGCCGCGAAGCTGAAGGTCGTCGGCGACCTGGAGTTCGCCGTGCTGAAGGCGCGCGTCGACCAGCGGCTCGCCCTGCGCAAGGTCGTCAGCCCCGAGCAGGCGGAGCAGATCGAGAAGCTGGCCGCCGTCGGCGCCCGCATGCGGGCGGGCCAGGGAGCGCGGGCCGCGCGCAAGGCGCGTCCGGGCGGGCCGCGCCAGGACTGAGTTCGTCGCGATGAGCGTCGCCGCCGCCTTTCCGCTGCCGGACCACCGCGCGATGCAGGAAACCGCGCCCGCCCCGCGGGCGCGGGGCCTGCGCGACGACGACCGCGCCGCGATCGAGGCCTGCCGGCGCGGCGAGCGGGAGGCGTTCGACCGGCTGGTCGAGCGCTACCAGCGCGACGTGTACCGGATCTGCTACCGGTACGTGAACGACCACCACGACGCGTCCGACATGGCGCAGGAGGTGTTCCTGCGCGCCTACAAGGCGCTCGACCGCTTCCGCGGGGACAGCGCCTTCTCGACCTGGCTGTTCCGCATCGCCGTCAACACGTGCCTGAACTTCCGGGCCGCGCGCAAGCCGCCGGCGGAGGAGCTCTCGGAGACGCTGCCGGCGGGCGGGGAAGGCGCGCTGTCGCGCCTGGAGAACGCCGAGCGCGCGCGCCAGGTGCGGGCGGCGCTCGCGCGGCTGCCGGAGAAGCAGCGCGCCACGCTGATCCTGAAGACCTACCACGAGCTGAGCCACGAGGAGGTGGCGCAGGCGCTCGGCTCGACCGTGGGCACGGTCAAGGCCAACCTGTTCCACGCGCTCCAGAACCTGCGCAAGCTGCTGGTTCAGGCGCCTGCAGGGGAGGTGCGATCGTGAGCGAACACCTTCGCGAGGAGGTCCTGTGGGAGGCGATGGAGGCCGAGCCCGAGGGCGCGACCGCCGCACACCTCGCCGGGTGCGCCGACTGTCGCCGCCGGTTGGAGGAGGCGAAAGAAGCGCTGGCCTGGGCCCGGGACGCCTCGGTGCCCGAGCCGTCTCCGCTGTTCTGGCAGGGTTTCCGGCGCAACGTGAGCCGCCGGATCGAGCAGCGCGAGCGGTGGGCGATGGTGGGGCGGGTCGCGGCCGTGACCGCGCTGGCGGCCACGCTGCTGGTGGCCGTGCGCGTGAACGGCCCCGGGCCGATCCCGGCGGAACCGGCCTTGCCCGCCTGGTCCGCGTTGCCCGCGGTCGAGGACGACACCGGGCTCGACCTGCTCCGCGAACTGGAGGGCTGGAGCTCGGACCTGCCGCTGGTGGCGGCCTCCGACGTGACCTCCGCCGTGATCGAGCTGGACGACGAACAGGGTGCGCTGCTGGCCGATGCGGTCGAGCGCGAGTTCGCGCACCCGGAGGAGGAGGATCTGTGAAGACGCGGATGCGGATGCGCATGCGCATGTTGCCGACGACGCTGCTCGCGCTGGCGCTGGCCCTGCCGGCGGCGGCGCAGCAACCTCCCGAGGAGGGTGGCGGGCCGGGCCGCGGCCGCGACGAGGTCTTCCGCATGATCGACGCCTACATCGTGAGCAACCTGCAGGAGAGCCTCGGCCTCGACGACGCGGGCTTCGTGCGGCTGCTGCCGCTCGTCAAGAGGTTGCAGACGGACCGGCGCCAGGCGCTGCGGGGGCGGCTCGAGACGCTGTCCGAGCTGCGCCAGGTGATGCGCGCGGGCGGCGCCACCGAGTCGCGGGTGGCGGAGCTGATGAAGCGGGTCAAGCAGCAGGAGGCCGAAGCCACGCAGCAGCAGCGGGCCAACGTCGAGGCGATCGACGCGCAGCTCACGCCGGTCCAGCAGGCGAAGTTCCGCATCCTCGAGTTCGAGGTCGAACAGCGGCTGCGTCGGCTCCTCGAGCAGGCGCGACCGCAGCAGCCGGGGAACCAGGGGCGGCGGCCCCGCGCCAAGCGCCCCGGGGAGTAGCGCCGGGCGGCTATACTGCGCCGCGTATGGCCTCGAGAGCAGTGAAGGCGGAAGTCCCGGCGAAGCGCTCCGGCCGACACGGGGCCGAGCGGCGCAAGGTGGCCCCGCAGGCTGCGCCCGCGCGAAAGGCGCCCGCGGCTTCGGGCCCGGTGCGGGCGGTTGCCGCGCCCGCGGTCGCGCCGCGTGCGGTGCCCGCACTCACCGAAGAGGAGCGGATCGAGAGCGCGAAGTACGCCGAGTCGCAGCCGCGGCCCCGCTTCTTCGAGGACGAGCGCTTCGTGTTCCCGGAGAGCTACGGGCGCAACCGCCTGCGGCTGCGGGTCAAGGACCCGGAGTGGCTCTTCGCGCACTGGGACGTGGCGCAGTCGACGCTGTCGCAGATGCGCCGCGACCTCGGCGTGCGGGCCGTCGCGGTCTCGCCGCTGACGCTGCGCGTGGTCGACGCGGGCAGCGGGCACTTCAGCGTGATCTTCCTGCCCGAGGGCACCCGCTCCTGGTACGTGAAGACCGACGCCCGGCCCCGCGTCTACCGGGCCGAACTGGGCCTGACGCTGCCCTCGGGGGAGTTCCGGCGGCTGGCGCAGAGCAACACCCTGGTCGCGCCCGGCAACGCGCCGTCGCCCGAGCCGGCGACGCGCAGGGCCGTCTACACCCGGGCGGGAGCGCGCGGGCTCGATTCGGCGCTCCCGGCCCCCGCGTCCACGGCGGCGGCCGTCCGGGCGGCCGTCCACGGCCAGGTGCTGCCGAAGCAGCCGGGCCTCTTCGTGCCCACCCCGTCCGGCGGCCGTCGCGCGACGAAGGGCGGCGCCAGCGAGTCGTTCCGCCCGCGTCGCCCGCGCTGACGGACGTTTCGGGGGAGTCGCCGATGCAGCCCCTCGGATATTGGTGCCCCGTCCTCCACGCGCACCTGCCGTTCGTGCGCCACCCCGAGCTCCCGCAGTTCATGGAGGAGGAGTGGCTGTTCGAGGCGATCACGGAGACCTACGTCCCGCTGATCCTGGTCCTCGACGGCCTGCTCGCCGAGGGCGTCGACTACCGGCTGACGATGACGCTGTCGCCGCCTCTCCTGGCGATGCTGCGCGACGAGCTGCTCGTCTCGCGCTACAACCACCACATCGACAAGCTGGTCGACCTCGCGGATCAGGAAGCCCTGCGCACCGCGCGCGAGCAGCCCGAGTTCGCGGCCACCGCCCGCTTCTATCACGACGAGTTCCGCCGCATCCGCCACTGTTTCCGCGAGACCTACGGGTCGGACCTCGTCCGCGCCTTCCGCAAGCACCTGGAGGCCGGCAAGCTCGAGGTGATCACCTGCGGCGCGACCCACGGTTTCCTGCCGCTGATGGACGACGTGCCGGAGGCGGTGCGGGCCCAGGTGCTGATCGCGCGCGACTACCACCACGAGTGCTTCGGCCGCGACCCCGAGGGCATCTGGCTGCCGGAGTGCGGCTACATGCCGGGCGTCGAGCGCTTCCTCGAGGAGGCCGGCATCCGCTACTCGTTCCTCGAGGCGCACGGCCTGACCGAGGCCCACCCGCGGCCGAGCTGGGGCGTGCACGCGCCGATCCTGTCGCCGGGCGGCGTCGCCTTCCTCGGGCGCGACATGGAGTCCTCGCGCCAGGTGTGGAGCGCGGAGGTGGGCTACCCGGGCGACTACGACTACCGCGAGTTCTACAAGGACATCGGCTGGGAGCTGCCGATGGAGCACGTCGCCGACTTCTTCGGCGACGGCCTGCGCCGCAACATCGGCATCAAGTACCACCGGGTGACGGGCCAGGTCGGCCTCGCCGACAAGCAGCCCTACGACCGCGGGCGGGCCGTGGAGAAGGCCGCGATGCACGCGGGCCACTTCATGGACAAGCGGATCGAGCAGATCCGCGGGCTGGCCGCCCACATGGACCGGCCGCCGATCGTGATGAGCCCGTACGACGCCGAACTCTACGGGCACTGGTGGTTCGAGGGCCCCGACTTCCTCAACTTCCTGTTCCGAAAGCTGCACTACGACCAGCACGTGATCCGCCCGATCACCGCGCCCGAGTACCTCGCGATGTTCCCCGAGTGCGAGGTCGCGCAGCCGCCGATGTGCACCTGGGGCGCGCACGGATACGCCGAGGTCTGGCTCAACCCCGGCAACGACTGGATCTACCCGCACCTGTCGATGGCCGCCGAGCGCATGGTCGAGCTGGCCGCGCGCCACCCGCACGCCCTTGGCCTCGAGCGGCGGGCCCTGAACCAGGCCGCCCGCGAGCTGCTGCTCGCGCAGTCCTCGGACTGGGCGTTCATCATGAAGACCAACACGACGGTCGAGTACGCGAAGAAGCGCACCCGCGACCACGTCGCGCGCTTCACGTACCTGTACCGCGCGCTGACGGGCGAGGTGATGCTCGAGGAGCCGATCGTCCGCGAGCTCGAGGACAAGGACAACATCTTCCCGAACCTCGACTACCGGGTCTATAGTCCCCGGTAGGGGGATGAGCGGACCCGTCCGCCGGTCGCCGATCGCCGGGAGCTGGTATCCCGGCCACCCCGCGGCGCTGCGCCGCGAGGTCGAGGAGATGCTGCATGCCGTGCCGGCGCTGCCGCGCCACGGACGCCTGGCGGGCCTGATCAGCCCCCACGCGGGCCTGATGTACTCGGGCCCCGTCGCCGCCTGGGGCTACTCGCTGCTGGCCGCGCAGCCGCCGGCGACGATCGTGCTCGCCGGCCCCTCCCACCGCGGCGACTTCGAGGGCCTCGCGGTCTACCCGGAAGGCGCGTTCGAGACGCCGCTGGGAGCCTGCGAGATCGACGCCGAGGTGGCCGCGCGACTGCTCGCGTGTGGTCCGCCTTTCGTGGCGCTGCCCGCCGCGCACCGCCTGGAGCACTCGCTCGAGATGCAGCTCCCGTTCCTCCAGGTCGTCGCCCCGCGCGCGCGGATCGTGCCGGTGCTGCTCGGGACGCAGGAGACCGGCGAGCACCACGCCCTGGCGGCTGGCCTCGCCGCGGTCGCCCGCGACCGTCCCGACCTCCTGCTCGTGGCCTCGAGCGACCTGTCCCACTACCAGTCGGCGACGGTGGCCGAGCGGCTCGACGGCCAGGTGCTGGCGGCGCTCGAGAGCGCGGATGGAACCGCCTTCGAGCGGCTGTGGGAGGGCGATCCACACCACGCCTGCGGCGGCGGCGCGGTGGCGGCGCTGCTGCGCGCGCTGGGCGCGGGACGGGACGCGCGGTGCGAGGTGCTCCGGCGGGCCGACTCCGGGGACGCCGGGCTGTTCGACAAGTCGCGCGTCGTCGGCTACGTGTCGGTCGCGGTGTGGGCGGCGGCGTGACGGCCGCGGCCGAGCGCGAGGCGCTGCTGGCGCTGGCCCGCCACGCGATCGCGGGCGCGATCGGCACGCCCGGCTCCGGGCCTGCGCCGCAGCCGGAAGACGCCTCGCGCGGCGGCGCCTTCGTCTCGCTGCACGATCGCGAGGGAGCGCTGCGGGGCTGCATCGGTTTCATCGAGTCCGACGACCCGCACCCGCGCACGGTGCGCGACGCCGCGATCGCCGCGGCGACCCGCGACCCGCGCTTCCCGCCGGTGCGGGCGGACGAACTGCACGGCCTGCAGATCGAGATCTCGCTGCTGACCTCGCCGCGCCCGATCCGAGCGGCCGAGGTCGAGTGCGGCCGGCACGGCCTGATCGTCAGCCGCGGAGGACGGCGTGGCCTGCTGCTGCCGCAGGTGCCGGCGCAGTTCGGCTGGGACCGCGAGCAGTTCCTCGCCGCGACCTGCCGCAAGGCCGGCCTCCCCGAGACCGCCTGGCGCGACCCCGGCACGACGATCGAAGCCTTCGAGGCCGAGGTCTTCTCGGAGCCCGAGCTTCGTTGACCTAGAACTCGAAGCGCTCCGACAGGATGCGGCCTTCGGCGTCGACCTCGACGCGGGTCACGAAGCCGCGGCGCTCGGGGAAGTCGAAGCGCAGGTCGCTCCAGACGACCGCCTTTCCGGCCGGCGTCTCTTCCACTTCCAGCCACGGCCAGCGCGAGAAGTCCAGGAAGATCGCGGCGACCGCGGAGGACTCGCGGATGCGGGCGACCAGCGGGGTCTCGGCGGCCTTGGCCCGCCGCACGAACCTCGGCGGGCCGCCACCGAGGCGCAGCTCGCCGACGTGGTACGCACTGCCCGCGTCGGCCAGCACCCGCCAGCGCAACGGGTCGATCGGTTCCGGCAGCGCGGCGACGCGGTACACGGGCTCGTCGATCGCGGCGACCGCGGCGCGCACCGCGGCGTCGTGGGCCACGCCCCGCCCGCCGACGTACAGCGCGCAGGCGAGCAGCGCGACCCGGGCCGGCCCCGGCGCGTCGAGGCGCCGGGACAGGAAGATCCCGGCCCCGAGCGCCGCCAGAATCCACGGGTCCACGATGAACACCAGGTCCCACGCGAACCAGTCGTTCATCAGCGGGGTCAGCGCCCGGGTCCCGTAGCTCGTCCACAGGTCCATCACGACGTGGAGCGCGAGTCCCAGCAGCGTGCACCCGAGCAGCGGCCCGAAGCGGGAGCCCTTGACGAAGCGCCGCAGCACCGCCGCCAGCAGCACGGCCTGGGGCAGCAGTCCGACCACCGAGTGGGTCAGATCGCGGTGGTGGGCGAGATAGGAAGCGGTGCCCGCCAGCCCCGCGACGATGTCGAGGTCGGGCAGGTTGGAGGCCAGCACCAGCGCCGCGGTGGCGCCGGGGGAAACCCGGCCGAGGCCGGCGCGGGCGATCGCCCAGCCGGCGAGCGAGTGGGTGAGGTTGTCCATTCAGGCGGGGCGCACCCGCCCGGTGACGCGGACCAGCTCGGCGACGGTCGTGGTGCCGCGGAACACCTTCTCGATCCCGGCCTCGCGCAGCGTGCGCAGGCCCTCGGCGCGGGCGGCCTTCTGGATCGCCTCGGCTCCGGCGCGGTCGGTGACGAGCTGGCGCAGCCGCTCGCTCATCGCCATCACCTCGTAGATGCCGTCGCGTCCGGAGTAGCCGGTCTGCCGGCACTCGAGGCAGCCCCGGCCCGCGCGGAAGACCACGCCGGTCATCGCGTCCGGCGGCAGCGCCAGCTCGGCCGCCTCCTCGCGGGTCGGCGCGTGCTGCTCGGAGCAGTGGGGGCAGTTGATGCGCACGAGGCGCTGGGCCAGCACGCCGATCAGCGTCGAGGTGATCAGGAAGTGGGGGACTCCGAGGTCGAGCAGGCGGGTGACGGACGAGGGCGCGTCGTTCGTGTGCAGCGTGGAGAGCACGAGGTGGCCGGTGAGCGCGGCCTGGACCGCGTTCTCCGCGGTCTCGGCGTCGCGGATCTCGCCGACCATCACGATGTCGGGGTCCTGCCGCAGCACGGTGCGCAGCGCGGCGGCGAACGTGACGTCGATCTGCGGGCGCACCGCGACCTGGTTGAAGTCCTCGTGCACCATCTCGATCGGGTCCTCGATCGTGACGATGTTGACCTCGGGCCGCGACAGGTGCTTGAGGATCGAGTAGAGCGTCGTGGTCTTGCCGCTGCCGGTCGGCCCCGTCACCAGCAGGATGCCGTTGGTGCGCGAGATGAACTCGTAGAAGCGCGGCAGGTCGCGCGGCGACAGCCCCAGCTCGTCCACGCCCTTCAGCAGGATCTCGGGGTCGAAGATGCGCAGCACCGCTTTCTCGCCGAAGGCGGTCGGCATCGTGGACACGCGCAGCTCCACCTCGCGCCCGCCCTGCTCGCGCTTGATGCGGCCGTCCTGCGGCCGCCGCTTTTCGGCGATGTTGCAGCCCGAGAGCAGCTTGATGCGCGAGACGAGCGCCTGGTACACGATCTTCGGGATCACGTGCACGTCGTGCAGCACGCCGTCGATCCGCAGGCGCACCAGGGTCAGCTCGCGCTTGGGCTCGAAGTGGATGTCGGAGGCGCGCTGCTCGAACGCGTAGTTCAGCATGTGGTCGAGCGCGCGCACGACCGGGGCGGCCGCCGGGTCCAGCTCGTCGGCCGAGGCCGACAGGAACTCCTGGTTGCCGAGGTCGACGCTGGAGACGCGGCTCGACTCGAGCTGCTTCTGGGCCGTGGTCAGGCTGGTCTTGAGGTCGTAGAAGCCCTTGTTGACGGCCTCCACGTCGCTGCGGGTGGCGACCACCCGCTTCACCTCCAGCCCGGTCTTCTGGTGGATCTCCTCGAGCGGGAAGGGTGCCCACGGGTCGTGGACGGCGACCGTCAGCACGCCGCCGGCCTTGGAGATCGCGACGATCCCGTGGCGGCGCGCGAACGGCCCGGACAGCGCCCCGGTCACGACGTCGAGGTCGAGGTCGAGCGGATTGAGCCGCGCGAACGGGAGGCCGGACTGGGCGGCGATCGCCTGCGCGATCTGGACCTCGGTGGCGAGCCCCTGCTGTTGCAGCGCCTGCTCGATCGCCAGGTTGCCGAGCCGCGCGGCGCGGCGGGCCCGCTCCGCCTGCTCGGCCGTCAGGACCTTCTGGGCGAGCAGGGTGGTGAGGAGTTCGGGCCGCTCGGAGGGGCTGGCTGCGGCGGGGGCCGCCGGCGGGCGGCGCGGTGCGGGGGCGCTCGGCATGTCGGTCATTATTCAGGCCAGCGTTCGAGCCGGTCAAACCCGCGCGTGACGGTTCGTTGACCGTGCGGAAAATCGCGTGCTAGCGTCGACCCGCATGTCCCGCCCCATTTCCATTCTCGGAGTCCCCCTCGACCTCGGCGCCGGCCGTCGCGGCGTCGACATGGGCCCCTCGGCGCTGCGGGTGGCCGACATCCACGGCAAGGCCCACGAACTGGGCTGCGACGTCGAAGACCTCGGCGACGTCGACGTCCAGATCCAGGAGACCCAGGACCCCGGCAACCCGAAGCTCAAGTACCTGCGCGAGATCAAGGCCACCTGCGAGACCGTGCGCGACACCGTGGCCGGCGTGCTGGGGCGCGGCCGGGTGCCGGTGGTGCTCGGCGGCGACCACTCGATCGCGATGGGCACGATCGCGGGCGCGTCGAAGCACTTCCACGCCCGCGGCGAGAAGCTGGGCCTCGTCTGGTTCGACGCCCACGGCGACGCCAACACGCCCGAGTCCTCGCCGACCGGCAACATCCACGGCATGCCCTGCGCGGTGGCGCTGGGCGTGGGCGCGCCCGAGCTGCTCTCGATCTCCGCCCACACCCCGATGATCGAAGGCACGCGGGCCGCGATCATCGGCCTGCGCGACGTCGACGCGGCCGAGCGGGCGATCATCCGCCAGACCGGCATCAACGCCTTCACGATGCGGGACATCGACGAGCGCGGGATGCGGGCCGTGATGGAGGAGGCGATCAAGCGCGCCAGCAACGGCACCGCCGGCATCCACGTCAGCTTCGACATGGACGCGATGGACCCGGACCACGCGCCCGGCGTCGGCACCCCGGCGACCGGCGGCATCTCGTATCGCGAGGCGCACCTGGCGATGGAGATGCTGGCCGACACCCACAAGGTCGTGAGCTGCGAGTTCGTCGAGCTCAACCCCGTGTTCGACACCCGCAACGGCACCGCGAGGCTGGGCGCGGAGCTGATCGCCTCGCTGCTCGGAAAGCGGATCCTGTGACCCGCCGCGGCCTGCTGTCCGGCGCCGCGCTCGCGCTGGCGGGCGTGGTTGCCGCGGGCTGCGGGATGCTCACGGAGCGGCGGCTGCGGGGCCGCTGGGAGAGCGTCGACTCCCCGAAGCGCACGCTGGACCTGTTCGCCGACGGCAGTTTCACGCGCCGGCTGTCGGGCAAGCTCGGCTTCCTCAGCGACGTGCTGGGCCCGCAGAAGGGCACCTGGCGCGTCGAAGGAGAAGCGCTCGTCCTCTCCGTCGCAGCCGAGAACGGCTCGATCTCGGAGGAAAAGCTGCCGATCAACGAGCTGGGCGACGAGGCGCTGGTGCTGGCGGGGGAGCGCTGGACGCGCAAGCCGCTGCCCGCCGCCGATGCCTCGCCCGCGCGTTGACAGCCACCGGAGTCCCCTCTAACATTCGCACTTCGTCGGCCTTTCGTCAGGCGCGTGGCTCAGTGGTAGAGCACTTCCTTGACACGGAAGGGGTCGGTGGTTCAATTCCACCCGCGCCTACCAACCCCCCGGGGGGCGAAAGTGCCGGAGGAGGCCTCTGCGTTTGAACGGTGAATCCCGCGATGCTCGCTGACTGATGTCGACGAGCGAACCTCTCCTGGACACCACCGGGCCCTCCGGCGAGACGAAACCGGCCGATTCCCCCCTCGAGATCTACCGGCACTCGTCCGCCCACCTGCTGGCGGCCGCGGTGACCGAGCTGTTCCCCGAGGCGCAGTGCGGGATCGGCCCGCCCACGGACGACGGCTTCTTCTACGACTTCCTGGTCTCGCGCCCGTTCACGCCCGAGGACCTCGAGGCGATCGAGAAGAAGATGGCCGCGATCGTGGCCGAGGACCGCCCGATCGAGCGCAAGCTGATCCCCAAGGCCGAAGCGCTGGAGCTGTTCGCGCAGAAGGGCCAGACCCTGAAGTGCGAGCTGATCCGCGAGAAGGCGGGCGAGCAGGTCCAGTGCTACACGATGGGCCCGTTCGTCGACTTCTGCCTCGGGCCGCACCTGCCGAGCACCTCGCACATCAAGGCCTTCAAGCTCAACCCGGTGCCGACCGCGGCCTACTGGAAGGGCCGCGAGGGCAACCCCTCGATGCAGCGCCTCTACGGCTACTCCTTCTTCACGAAGGACGAGCTGGAGCAGTACCTGCACCGCCTCGAGGAAGCGAAGAAGCGCGACCACCGCAAGCTCGGCAAGGAGCTCGAGCTGATCAGCATCGAGGAGCTGGCCGGCCCCGGCCTGATCTTCTTCCTGCCCAAGGGTGGCCTCGTCCGCAAGCAGCTCGAGGACTGGATGCGCGACCAGTACCTGGCGCGCGGCTACTCGCTGGTGGCCACCCCGCACGTGATGCGGAAGAAGCTGTGGGAGACCTCGGGCCACGCCGGGTTCTACGCCCAGAACATGTTCGCGACGATGGAGCTGGACGACGCCGAGTACCAGCTCAAGCCGATGAACTGCCCGGGCCACATCCTGATCTACCAGCACAAGCTGCGCAGCTACCGCGAGCTGCCGATCCGGCTGGGCGAGCTGGGCACCGTCTACCGCTACGAGCGCTCGGGCGTGCTGCACGGCCTGCTGCGCGTGCGCGGCTTCACCCAGGACGACGCCCACATCTTCTGCACGCCGGAGCAGGTCGAAGCCGAGGTGATCGGCTGCCTCGAGTTCGCGAAGGACGTGCTGACGACCTTCGGCTTCACCGAGTACGAGGCCGAGCTGTCGACGTGGGACGGCGGCAAGAGCGGCAAGTACGACGGCACTGCCGACCAGTGGGAACTCGCCGAGAACGCGCTGAAGCGCGCGGTCGAGAAGGTCGGCCTGGCCGCCCCCGTGATCCCGGACGAAGCGGCGTTCTACGGGCCCAAGATCGACGTCAAGCTGGTCGACGCCATCGGCCGCAAGTGGCAGCTCTGCACCGTGCAGTTCGACTTCACGCTGCCGCGCCGCTTCCAGCTCGAGTACGTGGGCGAAGACGGCGCCCGCCACCAGCCGCTGATGGTGCACCGCGCGCTGTACGGCTCGATGGAGCGCTTCTTCGGCGTCCTGCTCGAGCACTACGCGGGCGCGTTCCCGATGTGGCTGGCGCCGGTGCAGGCCGTGATCATCCCGGTCGCCGAGGCGCACAAGGAGCACGCCGAGAAGGTCGCGGCACGGATGCGCGCGGCCGGCCTGCGCGTCCACGTCGACGACCGCTCCGAGAAGATGGGCTACAAGATCCGCGAGGCCCAGCTCCAGAAGGTGCCGTACATGTTCGTGGTGGGGAAGGTGGAGGCGGCGGACCCGGCCGGCGAGAAGGTCTCGGTGCGCCACCGCCACGCCGGCGACCTCGGTTCCGAGGTTCCGCTCTCCGCGTGGATCGACAAGCTCGCGCGGCTCGTCGCCACTCGCGCCACCAGCGAGGGCGAGACGCCGCGGCCGGGAGGCAAGTGATCGACAACAAGCAGACGGTGCGCATCAACGACCGGATCCGTGCGAAGGAAGTCCGCGTCATCGACGACGACGGATCCCAGCTCGGGATCATGCCCCCTGCCCAGGCGCTGACGCTCGCCGAGGAGAAGGGGCTGGACCTGGTCGAGATCGCGCCCACCGCCGACCCGCCCGTGTGCCGGATCATGAACTCCGGGAAGTGGATGTACCAGCAGGCCAAGCGCGAGTCGGAGGCGCGCAAGCACCAGCGGCACATCCAGGTCAAGGAGATCAAGTTCCGGCCCAAGATCGACGACCACGACTTCACCTTCAAGCGCCGCAACGCGGAGCGCTTCCTGCAGGAAGGCAACAAGGTGAAGGCGACGGTCATCTTCCGCGGCCGCGAGGCCGTGCACTCGGAGATCGGGCGCCGCATCCTCGACCGCTTCGCCCAGGAGCTCGAGGGCGCCGGCATCGTCGAGTCCTCGCCGAAGCACGAGGGCATGACGATGGTGCTGGTCCTCTCGCCGAAGAAGGACGTGGCGCCCGCCAAGCCCAAGGCGGCGAAGAAGGCGCCCAAGGCGGCGCCCGCGGCCGCCTCGAACCAGAACCAGGAGTAGTCATGCGCAAGCCGAAGGCCAAGATCAAGAAGAAGACCAAGCGCGCCGCGGTCAAGCGCTTCAAGCTCACCGCCTCGGGCAAGGTGAAGCGCGGGAAGTCGATGAAGCGCCACATCCTGACCAAGAAGGCGCCGGGCCGGAAGCGCCAGCTCGCCAAGGCGGGCCTGGTCTCCGACGCGGACGCCGCCAACGTCCGCGAGATGCTGACTTCATAAGGGAGTCGACGAGACGCCTGAGGGCGTCTCGTCGCTCCTCGGGGGCTACGTCGGACTACGAACCCTCCTCCGCCCCCGAACCCCCACAACGGACTCGGTTCTCGCCTGCCGGCGATCCTGGACGCTGCGGGGAAAGGGCCGCCCCTCGCGGGGGCGGCCGTTTTCGTTTAGAATCGCCGCTTCTTACGAAGAGGGTCGCCGTCGCGCGGCCCGGGCTCCCGCGGCCGCCTGGAAGCGCCCGGCGCGGACGACGCCTGCCGGCGTCGCGCGAAGCGAAACGCAATGCCGAGAGTCAAGCGTGGAAACAAGCGCCGCGAGCGGCGCAAGAAGCTGCTGAGCCTCGCCTCCGGGTACTTCCTCGGGAAGAGCAAGCTCTACAAGTTCGCCAAGGAAGCCGTCGAGCGCGCGGGCAACTTCGCGTACCACGGCCGCAAGCGCAAGAAGCGCGACTTCCGCCGGCTGTGGATCATCCGCATCAACGCGGCGACGCGCGAGCACGGCGTCTCCTACAGCCAGTTCATGGCCGGCCTCAAGCGCGCCGGCGTCGACCTCGACCGCAAGTCGCTGGCCGACATCGCCGCCCGCGACGCGGCCGCTTTCGCCGCCCTGGTCGAGAAGGCCAAGGCCGCGCCGGCCACCGCCTAGTCTTTCCGCGTCAACCCGGCCGCTCCCGCCCCCGAAGACGTGCGGGGCGGCCGGGGCCCCGGAGGGCCCCGCGATGGCCGACGACCCCACACGGCAACTCGAAGAACGCGCCCGCGCGGCCCGCGCGGAGTTCGACGCCGCGGTGTCCGCCGCGACGGACGCCGCGGCGCTGCAGGCGCTGCGCGACCGCTTCGTCGGCCGCAAGGCCGGCCTCGTCACCGCCCTGATGAAGGACCTCGGCCAGCTCCCGGCCGAAGCCCGCAAGGCGGCCGGCGCGTCGCTCAACGCCCTCAAGCAGGCGATCGAGGGCGCGCTCGAGGAGCGCCAGGCGGCGCTCGCCGCGGGCGAACGCGAGGCGCGGCTGCAGGCCGAGCGGGTCGACGTCACGCTGCCGGGGCGGCCGATCCCGCAAGGCGGCCGCCACCCGCTGACGACCGTGCGCGAGGACCTCGAGGACATCTTCGTCGCGATGGGCTACGAGGTCTACGACGGGCCCGAGGTCGAAGACGACTACCACTGCTTCGAGGCCCTCAACATGCCCGCCGACCACCCCGCGCGGGACATGCAGGACACGTTCTATCTCGAGGGCCCCGGCGGCCTGCTGCTGCGCACCCACACCTCGGCCACCCAGATCCGCTACATGGTCGAGAACGAGCGCCCGCCCGAGGTCCGCATCATCTGCCCCGGCAAGGTGTACCGGCGCGACGACGACATCACCCACTCGCCGATGTTCCAGCAGATCGAGGGGCTGGTCGTGGGCAAGGGCATCACGCTCGGCGACCTGAAGGGCACCATCGAGGTGTTCCTGCACCGGCTGTTCGGGCCGCAGTACCCGGTGCGGTTCCGCCACTCGTACTTCCCGTACACCGAGCCCTCGGTCGAGGCCGACCTCGGCTGCATCAACTGCGGCGGCTCCGGCTGCCGCATCTGCAAGCAGACCGGGTGGCTCGAGATCCTCGGCTCCGGCATGGTCAACCCCGCCGTGTTCGAGGCGGTCAACCGCCGCCTGGGCCGCAACGCGTACGACCCCGAGCAGGTCACGGGCTTCGCGTTCGGCCTCGGCATCGACCGGGTGGCGATGCTGCGCTACGGCATCGACCACATCCGGCTTCTGTACCAGTCTGACCTGCGCTTCCTGGAGCAGTTCCCGCGGTGAAGGCGCCGATCTCCTGGCTGCGCGAGTACGTCGACGTCCCCGTCGAGGCGGAGCAGCTCGGGCAGGACCTGACGAAGGTCGGCCTCGAGCTGGGGGGCCTCGAGCGCGTCGGCGACGACGTGGTCCTCGACTTCGAGGTGACCACCAACCGCGTCGACTGCATGAACGTGGTGGGCCTCGCCCGCGAGACCGCGGTCCGCTACGGCAAGCCGCTGCGCCGGCCGGCCGCCGACGTCGCCGAGTCGGGCGCCCCCGCGTCCGAGGTCCTCTCGGTCGCGATCGACGCGCCGGACCTGTGCCCGTACTTCGCGGCCCGCGTGCTCGAGGTGAAGATCGGCCCTTCGCCCGACTGGCTGCGGGCGCGGCTCGAGGCCGTCGGCGTGCGCGCGATCAACAACCTCGTCGATCTCACCAACTACGTGATGCTGGAGACCGGCCAGCCCTCGCACGCGTTCGACCTGGAGCGGCTGCCGGCGCCGGGCCTGCGTGCGCGCTGGGCGAAGCCCGGCGAGAAGCTGCGCACGCTCGACGGCGTGGAGCGCGAGCTGTCGGCGAAGAACGGCCTGGTGGCCGCGAGCGACGGCACGCCGCTGGCGCTGGCCGGCGTGATGGGCGGCGGCGACAGCGAGGTCCACGACGGCACCCGCCTGATCGCCCTCGAGGCCGCCTACTGGAACCCGCTCGCGACCCGCCGCAGCGCGCGCAGCCACTCGCTGCACACCGAGGCGTCGCACCGCTTCGAGCGCGGCGCCGACCCGGCGGCCACCCGCTTCGCGCTGGACCGCATCGCGCACCTCGTCGTCAAGCTGGGCATCGGCTCCGTGCGCCCCGGCATCGTCACCGCGGGCGCGATCCCGGCGGCGCGCCACGTCGTCTACCACCCGCAGCGCACCAACCGCCTGCTCGGCGTGCGAGTGCCAGAGGGCGAGCACCGCCGCGTGCTGGTCGGGCTCGGCTTCGGCGTCGAAGGCGGCGGCGGCTCGTGGGGCGTGAGCGTGCCCACCTGGCGCGGGGACGTGGGGTCCGAGATCGACGTCGTCGAGGAGGTCGCGCGCCACTTCGGCGTCGACAACGTGCCGGCGACGACGCCGCCCGCGTCGCGCCCGGGCCGGCTCCGCGACGACGCCCGCTTCGCGCGCCGCGTGCGCGAGCTGCTGGCCGGCGCCGGCCTGCACGAGGTGATCTCGCTCTCGATGGTGTCCGACGCCGCCCAGCGCGGCGTCGCCGACGCCCGCGTGCGGCTGGCCAACCCGCTCTCCGAAGAAGGCGACGCCCTGCGTGCCTCGGTCGCGTTTCCCGGCCTGGTCCAGGCCCTCCAGCTCAACCAGCGCCAGGGCCGCCGCGACGTGCGGCTGTTCGAGGTCGGCGCCGCGTTCCTGCCCGCCGCGGACGGCGGCCGTCCGCGCGAGGTGCGGCGCGTCGCGCTGCTCGTCAGTGGGCCCGACCCGCAGGCCCGCTGGTCGGGTCGCCGCGAGGGGGCGGACTTCGCGGAGCTCAAGGGACTCGTCGACGGGCTCGTCGAGAGCCTCGGCGCGCCGGCCCCGACCTGGGAGGCCGAAGGCGCGCCGGGCTTCCTGCACCCGGGGCAGAGCGCGCGCTTGCGCCTCGGCGACGCGGCGATCGGCTGGGCGGGGGCGCTGCATCCCGACGTCGCCGCGGGCTTCGACCTGCGTGACGCGGCCTGCCTCGCGGAGCTCGACCTCGCCCCCCTGCTCGCGGCACGCGCCGCCGTGCGCTTCGCGCCGCTGCCGAAGTTCCCGGCCGTCAGCCGCGACCTCTCGGTCGTCTGTCCGCCGGGCTTGTCCGCGGCCGGTCTCGAGTCCATCATTCGCGGGGCGGCGGGGCCGACGCTGCGCCACGTCGCGTTCGTGGATCGCTACGCCGGGCCGCAGGTGAAGGCGGGGCACGTGAGCCTCACGCTCTCGCTGCGCTTCTCGGACCCCGACCGCACGCTGGTCGGCGACGAGGTGCAGCGCGCGCTCGAGGCCGCGGTCCAGGCCCTCGCGGCCGCGGGCGCGGAGGTCCGGGGAGTCGCGTGATGGAGCAGGGCTTCGAGCAGCTCGAGCAGAAGGTCCGGGCGGCGATTCGCACGATCGCCGAGCTGCGGCAGCGCGACCAGGCTCGGGCCGAAGAGCTGGCCGGCGCCCGCGCGGCGCTCGGCGTCGTCGAGGAGGCCGTGCGCCGGCTCGAGGCCGAGCGCGGCGCGCTCCAGGCCGCCCGCGATGCGGCCGAGAAGGCGCGCGAGGGCCTGCAGGCGGAGCTCGATGCGGCGCGCGGTGCGGCGGGCGCCGCCGACGCCGCCCAGGCCGACGAGCTGGCCGGGCTGAAGGCGGCCCACGAGGCGCTGCTCGCGGAGCGCGCGGGCTGGGACGCCGAACGAGCGCGCCTGCGCGAGGAGAAGGCGCGGCTCGTCGAGCAGATCGAAGACGCGGCCGGGGCCCAGGCCGGCACCGAAGACGAGCGCACCTCGCTGGAGTCGGACCTGACCGCGGCGCGCGAGAAGCTGCAGGCGGCCCAGGCCGAGGTCGGCGCGGCGCGCGAGAAGCTGGCCGCCGTCCAGGACGAGTTGGCCACCACGCGGCAGTCGCTCGCGGGGGCGCGCGCGGAGCTGACCCGCGAGCGCGAGGCGCGCGAGGCCGCAGAACGCGAGCTGGAGACAGAGCGCGCGAGAGCCGAAGAGCTCGCGGACGAGGCCTCGAAGGGCGACGAAGACGCCGCGGCGCGGGCCGAGGCGCTCGCCGCGCAGTTGAAGGCCCGCGACCGCGAGCGCGGCGAGCTGCGCGAACGGGTGGCGCGGGTCGTCGCCGTGCTCGACAAGCTGGCGTAGGAAGGGGAGCCCGATGGCCGACAAGTCCAGCCTGCTCCACGTCGAGATCTTCGGCCAGACCTACGCGGTCAAGGCCGGCACCGACCCCGAGTACCTGCGCCGCCTCGCGGCCTACGTCGACGAGCAGATGCGCGAGGTCAGCCGCGGCACCGGCGCCGTCGACTCGCTGAAGATTGCGGTGCTCGCCGCCCTCAACATCGCCGACGAGTGCTTCACGGCCCGCAGCTCGGGCGACGGCGCCAGCCGCGAACTGGACTCTCGCGCCCTCGAGCTGGCCGCCGAGCTCGACGAGGTCCTGCAGGGCTGATTCGCCAGCGGCGCCCACCGCTGGCCCGCGTACGCTCTCTGATCAGGGCATCCCAGATTGCGATCCGCAAGGCGTGCGAATAGTATCCGCAGCATGCTGCATCGAATGGCGGCGACGGTCGCGCTTCTTCTGGCACTCGGCATCTGGTTCGCGCCCCTGACGCGCGGCAACGACCCGAATGCGGTCGCGTCATGGGTGGCCGCCGATGGCCGAGTCTGGGCCATCGCCGCAACGGACCGCACCTGGCAGCACCTTCCAGGGATCGCTGATGCGACAGTCACGGAGATCTTCCGGGGCCGCGTCGTGGCGGTTCGCCGCACGGGAGGCGTTTCTGTCTGGGCGGCTCCCGGTGAGCGGTGGCAGGACGTGCCCGGCGCGGTCGACATCCGCGACCTTTCGTGCGGCCCGATTCGGTGCGTTGCGCGGCTCGCCGATGGCAGGCTCGTCGCGTGGGATGAGAGCTTCGAGCCGGCACGTGTCGCGTGGGAAGGGGAGGCGATCGCCATCTCGGTGGCAGGCGATCGCACGCTGGTCGCGACGGAGGCGGGCGCAGTCCTGGAGTGGACCGGGGCCCTCGAGGGAGAACCACGTCGGGTCGGCGTTGGGGACGCGAGCCTCGTCGCCGCAACCTCGGCGGGTGGCTATGCCCTGTCGCGTTCGGGTCAGGTTCTGGCATGGACGGGCGCCGGTGAGCCGTCGAAAGTCGAGGGCGTCGAGGCCCGCCGGATCGCCCGCGCCCCCGGCGGGGCGCTGGCGATCACCCTCGACGGCGGGCTGCTGCAATTGGGGCGGGCTGCCGTCGCAGTCCCCGGCAGTGCGGACTGCCTTTGGCTGTGGCCGAGCGGTGACGTCGCGCTGGCGCTCGACGATCGGGGCGATCTGACGCTGCGGTCTGCCAACGAGAGCACCCGCTATCCGGGTGCGACCTTCCATGTCGCGCAGCCGGAACCTGCATGGGAGTCTCCGCCCCCGGTGGGCTCGTCATTGCGCGCGTCGTTGATGGTCGGTCCCGCAGCCAGCGATCTGGACGTCCTCGTCGCGAGGCGCCTCGAAGAGGCAGGCTTCGAGACGCGCATCGTGCGCCAGGATCAGGCGCAGGGCGAGGCGGACCTGCTGGTGGTGTCATCTTCGGTCGTCGCTTCCCGGCTGCCGCCGTCCACCGCTGAGGCGCCGGTTCCCATGCTCGTGCTCGACGCGGCCGTACTCGGTCGTCTGGGACTCGTGGTTCCGGGCCCACACGGCTACGGACTCAGCCCCGGCCTCGCAGCAGTTGGCGTTCGTCCTCTCCACGCCCTCGGCGCGCGGCGCAGCGGGCGAATTCTGGTGGCCGGACGCGCGTCCTGGTTGCCACACGTCCAACCCAGTGGCGGGGTGATCACGACCGTGTCCGAGGCCGGCCTTGGCTTGGTGTTCGGCTGGGAGACGCCTCGGCGCCGAGCGGCTCTGCTGCTCGGCCCGTCGCACCTGACGGCCGCTGCCTGGCAGCTCTTCGACGAGGCAGTGCGATGGGCCGTGGACAAACCCGTCGGCCCTGTTCGAGACCGCGTCGAGACCGAGCGACTGACCGGCGGTTCGAGACTCGCGGCGGCCGAGGGGCTCACAGGCGGGACGGGCACCATCCTCCTCGTCGTCGGCAGTCTCACGCTGTCGACCTACGACGCGAGCCTCAAGTCGATGATCGAGGCGATGGGATTCACCGTGGAGACCAAGGTCGCCTCGGCCGCGGGCGCGAGCGATGCCACGGGCAAGGTGCTGGTGTTCGTGTCGGCGAGTTCGCCGAACGGCGACATCCTCACGAAGTTCCTGAACGTCACCGTGCCGGTGCTGATCCAGGCGCCCGGCATCGTGGACGACATGCTGATGACCTCGGCAGCCGACCGCGGCTCCGACGCGGCGGCGTCCCAGGTGGCCATCGTCGATCCGGAACATGCCATCGCCCATCCGCTCACAGGCAGCGTCACCGTTTCGGGCAGTGCCGTGCAGAACTGGGGCGTCGGCTCGGCGTCTTCGCAGTCGGTTGCCGCCACGAACGCTTCTTCGGGCCATCACGCCCTCTTCGTGTATCCCTCCGGCGCGTCGATGGTCGGAATGACCGCACCGGCTCGGCGCGCCTTCTACGGCCTCGTCAGCCCCGCCGCCGAGACGCTGACCGCCTCCGGAGTCGATCTCTTCGAGCGCATGATCTTCTGGGCCACGGGCACCAATCGCTCGCCCGAAGTCGATGCCGGGCCTGATCGCACGGCCTACTACCAGAGCGCCATCACGCTCGAAGGCAGCGTGTTCGACGATGGCCTCCCCGGAAGCGGGTTGACGGCGAGTTGGAGCCAGGTTTCGGGCCCTGCCACGGCCACTTTCGGGACGCCCGCGTCGCTCACGACGACCGCCACCTTCCCGATCACCGGCCTTTACGTCCTCCGGCTCACCGTGAGCGACGGTCCCCTCTCCGGCCACGACGACGTCGAGGTCCAGGTCTACACACCCGAAACGAACGTGCCTCCGGTGGTCCAGGCCGGGAGCGACGCGCTCGCGCTGACCGGCCAGCCCATCACGCTGGCGGGCACGGCGGTGGACGATGCCTTGCCGCCGGCGTCGACGCTCCACTACGCGTGGTCCAAGACGAGCGGTCCGGGCACGATCACTTTCGGAGCCCCGGCGTCCGCGTCGACGACCGCGACGTTCTCGGCGGCCGGGTCGTACGTCGTCCGCCTGACGGTGACCGAGAAGGTCGGGGCCACCGCCTATCTCTCGAGCTTCGACGAACTCGTGGTGTCGACGTCCTCTCCGGTGCTTCTGGTCGTGGGGAGCACGACCCTGACCGCCGGCGAGACGGCGCTGAAGGCGAGGTTCGAGGCGCTCGGCTACCCCGTCGTGGTGCAACTCGCCTCGGCAACGGCGTCGAACGACGCCAACGACAAGGCCTTCGTCTGGATCTCCAGCACGTCCCCCAACGAGGACCTGCTCGACGGGTCGGGCAACGCGAAGTTCCTCCTCAAGGGCGTCCCGATCGCCCTCCAGTCAGCGGGCACCGTCGACGACATGGGGATGACCGGGACGACGAGCGGAGACCGCGGGACCGCGAGCGCCCAGACGCAGGTGGCGATCACGGCGGCGACTCACGGGCTCTCAGCCGGCCTGACTGGGACCTTGACCACCTCGTCGTCGGTGGACTACGACTGGGGCGTCCCCGCAGCCGCGGCGGCCAAGGTGGCCTCCCGCGTCTCGTCCGGCACGCAATCGGTCTTCTTCGCGTACGAAGAAGGCCAACTGCTGGCAAACGGGAATGCGGCGGCGGGTCGCCGGCTGTTCTTCGGCCTCGGCGCACCGGCGCTGGCAACGCTGACGGCTTCGGGGCAGCGCCTCGTGGATGCCGCCATCTGGTGGTTGGCGGGTGCCAATGCCCGGCCGTGGGCCGATGCCGGGAGCGACCAGACGATCGCGATCGGCTCGACGAGCCTCGCCGGCCGGGTCGTGGACGACGGGCGCCCGGTGTCTCCCGGAGTGGTGACGGCTTCCTGGGAGCAGCGTTCCGGCCCGACGGCCGCCACCATCGCGTCGCCATCGTCCGCCACGACCTCGGCGACCTTCGCCGAAGCCGGCGTCTACGTGTTGGCTCTGACGGCCGCCGACAGCGCGCTGACCCACACCGACCTCGTGACGGTCCGGGTCGTGGACACGAGCACCAACGCGCCGCCGTCGATCGCGCTCGGGCCGGATCGCCGCGTGGAGTTCCCGGCTTCGCTTGCCCTTGCCGCCAGCGTCTTCGACGATGGGCGTCCCCTCTCGCCCGGCACCGTGAGCGTGTCGTGGTCGAAGGTAGCCGGCCCCGGCACGGTCACGTTCACTCCAGCGGCGGGCGCGAACACGACCGTCACATTCTCGGCGCCCGGCAGCTACCGGCTGCGGGCGATGGCCTCCGACGGCGCTGCATCCAGCGCTGACGAGATCACGGTCGTCGTGGAGGGAGCCAGCGGATCGGTTCTTTTCGTCGTCGGCGGCATCCCGCTCAGCGGGGGGGACACGATCGTGAAGAACCGGCTGGAGGGCCTCGGCTTCACCGTGACGGCCACCACCTCGGCCTCGGCGTCGGCTGCGGACGGCAAGGCCCTGGTGGCGGTGAGCGGATCCGTCGATGCCGGAGCAGTCGCCGGCTCGTTCGCCGGCGTCGCGGTGCCCGTGATCACCTGGGAACCGGACATCTACGTCGCGATGGGCCTAGCCGCGACCGCCGGCAGCAGTGCCGGCACGGACGTCACGATGACCGGTCTCACCCATCCGCTCAGTGCGTCGCTGACCGGCACCCAGACCGTTCACGCCGGGTCGGGCGATCGCGCGTGGGGGGCTCCCGGTGCGGGTGCCGTGACCGCTGCGACGATTCCCGGGCAGCCCGGTCAGGCCGCGATCTTCGGCTACGAGACGGGTGAGACGATGGCCTCGGGGACGGCGCCCGCGCGACGCGTCGGTTTCTTCTGGCATCCCGGCTACGTGAACGCCACCTCCGGCGCGCTCTTCGACGCTGCCGTGCTGTGGGCGACGCGGGCGCACGTGCCCGCGCTGCTGGTCGTCGGCTCGACGTCGCTTTCCGCGGCCGATGCTGCGCTGAAGGCTCGCCTCGTCGCACACGGTCTCGTGGTGTCTGCGGTGTCGGCGGCCGACGTGACGCCGGCTCACGCCGCGGGCAAGGCCGTCGTCTTCGTTTCGCCGACGGCCGACCCGCTCGTGCTCGGCGCCAGGCTGCGGGACGTCACCACGCCTGTCATCCTCGCCAACCGCAAGGCCTACGAGTCGAACGCCCTGACCGGACCTGCCGCGGGCGACGTGGTTCACGCCGTCTCCGGGCTGCCGACGGACGGACGCCAGCTCTACGTGCGGCTGTCCTCGTACGACGGCAGTAGCTGGCCGTATCGGGACTACACCCTCCAGGCGGCGTGGTCAGGTGCTGCACCCGCCCTGCTGACGACGCCCGCGCCCGGCGCGACCCTGGCGGGCTCCACGGCGAGCTTCACCTGGTCGCCGGGCGTGGCCATCGACTCCTACCGCCTCTCCGTCGGCAACACCAGGGGCGGTACCGACGTCTACGACGCGACCCTGGGGGGCGCCCAGACCACGAACGTGACCGGCCTGCCCACGGACGGACGGACCCTGTACGTGCGCCTGTGGTCGCGGACGGGTGGCGCTCAGTGGCTGTTCGAGGACTACGAGATCAGGGCTTACGCCACGGTCAAGGCCGCGATGACCAGCCCTGTTCCCGGCCTGACGCTCGGCGGCACCAGCCAGGTGTTCACGTGGGATGCCGGGATCGGCGTCACGCAGTACTGGTTGTACGTCGGAACCAGCCTCGGGGGGCACGAGATCTACACGGCCGACCTGGGCACCAGCCTGACGACGACCGTTTCGTCGTTGCCTTCGAACGGGAGTCAGCTCTACGTCCGGCTCTATTCGCGGATCGGCGGAGCCTGGACGTACGTCGACTACAAGTACCAGGCAAAGACGTCCGGCGCGGTGCCCGCGGTGATGCTGAGCCCGTCTCCCGGAAGCGCCCTCGGTGGCGCGGCCGTCTCGTTCGAATGGGACGCGGGCTCGAGCATCTCCGAGTACTGGCTGCACGTCGGCTCGTCTCCTGGGGGAACCGACCTCCACAACCAATCGACGGGCTCGGCCACGTCGACTACAGTCAGCGGCTTGCCGACCAACGGCAGTGACGTCTACGTGAGGCTCTGGTCGCGATACGGCGCCAGCACCTGGCTCTTCAACGACTTCGTCTATCGGGCGCACACGACTCCGGTGGCGGCGGTGCTGCAGGCTCCCGCCCCGGGCCGCACGTTGCCGGGGGCGGCCACCTCCTTCTCGTGGAGCACCGGCACGGGCATCACCTCGTACCGCCTGGCCATCGGCAGCAGCGTGGGAGGCACCGACCTCCACGACCAGGTGGTGAGCGGAGGGCCCACGACCTCCGACTCGGTCGTGATGACGGGCGTGTCCCACCCCCTCGCGGCCGGCCTGGCCGGGACCCGGGTCCTGTTCTCCGCGAGCGCGTCCTTGCCCTGGGGCGTGCCCAGCGCGGCGGCGATCTCGATCGCCCAGTTGAACCCGGCGGTTCCCGAAGAAGGCCGCACGATCTTCGCCTACGAGGTCGGTGCAGCGATGGTGGGCGTGGCCGCGCCCGACCGCCGGATCGCGTTCCCGCTGGCCTCGACCTCGGCTTCGGGCCTCACCGACGAAGGCGCGAGGCTGCTCGACGCCGCGATCGCCTGGGCGCTCGCCAGCGACCGCGACGGAGACGGGCTCGGCGTGTTCGACGAGATCCTGCACGGCACCGACCCCGGAAACCCCGACAGCAACGGTGACGGGGTGCTCGACGGGACGGCGGTGGCCACGGGCCGAACGGCGACGGCGACGGACGCCGACGGCGACGGCATCACCAATGCGGTCGAGTTCACGAAGGGCACCGACCCGTTCGACTGGGACACCGATGGCGACGGCTCGAGCGACGCCGAGTGCTTCCCGCTCGACGCGGCTCGGACCGGGGCCTGTGCCGGCAGCGTTCCCGGCGACACGACGCCACCCACGATCACACTGACCAAACCCGCCGCAACACTCGTCAGCTCGGTGCCCTGACCGCGGGGCCAGGAGACAGCATGCGCATGCTCAGGAACTGGACGGGGCGGAGATTCACGGGCGGGGTCGTATGGGTGGTGACGAACGCGCTGGTGACGGCGTCAGCGCCTCCCGTCGCGGCCTCTCCGGCGCCTGCGCCTCCGCCGCTCACCTCGGTGCGAGTGGAGGTGGAGGTGGAGCAGGGGGTTCCGGTGCCAGCCCCGCCCGAGGCTCCACCCGCGGCTCCAGGCCCGCGGCGTCTCGGACGGACTGCGGTGCCGAGGGTGACACCGCCGACTGCGCTGCCGCGGTTCTCGACACCACCGACGGATCAGGAGGTGTTCCGGGCGCGGGTGTTCGAGGAGCCCTTCATCCCCGAGCGTGCGACCCGTCCTGACGACAACTCGACGCTCGTCGCCGCGATCGAGGCGTTCGTTTCCAGCGAGGACCGTGAGGACCTGAGCCCGTGGCTCTTGTTCGTGGAGAGCCATCCCGACTCGCCCTGGACGCTGTCGGTGCTGACGGGGCTGTCGATTGCGTCGCGTCGAGCGGGGTACTTCAGCCGTGCGATGGAGCTGTCGCAGCGTGCGTGGGAGCGCGGTCGTGGGATCGAGGAGCCGCGGGCCCGTGCGATCGC
>WYBL01000014.1 GCA_011526565.1 Acidobacteriota bacterium
AAGTGGGAGGCCTTTTCCGCATCACGTTGTTCGCCCCCGGGGGCGCGCTCGCGCGCGCGCGGGGGACCCGGGGCGGCCCGCCCGGCGCGGGGGGGGGCGGTCCGGTGCGCGGGCTCGGGCGCGGCCGGGGCGGCGGGCCGGGCGGCGGGGGCCCCCGGGGTGGCGGGCGGGGCCCGGGCGGGCCCGGGGGCGCGGGCGCGGGCAGCGGCCTGCTGCCGCGGCTGCTGGCGGGCGAGCCGGTTGCCGTTTCCGACATGCATGCGACGCGCTGGGGCTCGGGCGCGCGGCTCTCCGCCGGGGCGCGGCGCAGCGGCGGCGGCGCCGTGATCGTCAACGTGGATGCCGCCGAGCTCGACGCGTTGCGCGCGCAGGCGTCGCTCGACGTGCTGCTGGCCGACATCGTCGCCCGCGTGCCCGAGGTCGCGTTCGTCGTCTTCGAGCAGGGCGAGCTGCGCCTGGCCCACGGCGACGCACCTGCGGAGCCGGCGGCCGGCGCGGACGAGCGCGAGGTGGAGACGCCGACCGGCCCGGCCCTCGAGCTGACCGGCCCGCTCGATCTCGGTCCAGGGGCCGAGGCCACGCTGCGGCTCGGCATGCGGACCGACGGCGTGCACCGCGCCGAGCGGCGCATGCTCGTGCAGCTCGCGCTCTCGCTGTGCGCCGCGCTGGCGGTCGCCTGGCTCGGCGTCGGCAGCGCCTGGCTGCGGCGCAAGTACGCGCTGCTGGCCGCGCGCCACGCCCGCGCCGAAGAGGCGCTGCGCCGCCGCGACCGGCTGGCTGCGATGGGCGAGCTGGCGTCGACGGTCGCCCACGAGATCCGCAACCCGCTCAACGCCATCGCCATGAGCGCGCGGCGGCTGCAGCGCGAGTTCGCGCCGGCCACGGACGACGCCACCGACGCGGCCGAGCAGCGCGAGCTGCTCGAGGTCGTCGCCTCGGAGTCGCAGCGGATCGACCGCATCGTGCGCGACTTCGTCGATTTCGCGCGGCCCGCGCCGCTCGCCCGCCGCGCCACGGACGTCGCCGCGCTGACGGCCTCGGTCGGCGACGCGGCCCGGGCCCAGGCCGAAGCTCGCGGCCTCCGCTTCGAGGTGTCGTCCGCGGCCACCGGCGAGGCCGATCTCGATCCCGACCGCGTGCGCGAGGCGCTCGGCAACCTGCTGCGCAACGCGATCGAGGCGACCCCCGAGGGCGGCGCCGTGCGCCTCGTCTCGCGCGACGACGGCGAGCGCGTCGCCTGGGAAGTCGCCGACACCGGCCCCGGCATCCCCGACGACGTGCGCGCCCGCGTCTTCGACCTCTACTTCACGACCAAGCCCGACGGCACCGGCGTCGGGCTCGCGCTCGTCCACCAGGTGGTCACGGCGCACGACGGCACGATCGAGGTCGACACGGCGCCCGGCGCGGGCACGCGGATGACGGTGCTCCTGCCGCGGAAGGCGGAGGCGGCCCGATGAGCGAGCGGCTGATCCTGGTGGTCGACGACGAGGAGAGCCAGCGCAAGGTGCTGGCCGGCTTCCTGCGCAAGCGCGGCTACGCGGTGGAGGCCGCAAGCTCCCCCGCCGAGGCGCTGGCCGTCGCCGCCGCGCGCGCCGTCGACCTCGTGCTCTCCGACCTCAAGATGCCGGGCGGCAGCGGTCTCGACCTGCTCCTTGGCCTGCGCCGGCTCAACCCCGAGATCCCGGTGATCCTGATGACCGCGTTCGCGACCGTGCAGAGCGCGGTCGCGGCGATGAAACAGGGCGCCGCCGACTACCTGACCAAGCCGGTCGACCTCGACGAGCTGGAGCTGCTGGTAGCGCGCGTGCTGGAGCGGCGCGCGCTCGTCTCGGAGAACCGCGCGCTGCGCGAGCAGCTCGAGTCGCGCCACCGCCTGGCCGGATTGCAGACCCAGAACCCGCGCATGGCCGAGGCGCTGTCGGTGGCGGCCCGCGCGGCACAGAGCAAGGCCACGGTGCTCGTGCGCGGCGAGAGCGGGACGGGCAAGGAGCTGCTGGCCCGCGCGATCCACTTCGCGAGCCCGCGAGCGAAGGGGCCACTCGTCGCGGTCAACGTCGGCGCGTTGCCGGAGACGCTGCTCGAGTCGGAGCTGTTCGGCCACGAGAAGGGCGCCTTCACCGGCGCCGATCGCGAGCGCCGCGGCCGCTTCGAGCTGGCCGACGGCGGCACGCTGTTCCTCGACGAGATCGGCGACCTGCCGAAAGGGACGCAGGTGAAGCTGCTGCGCGCGGTGCAGGAGCAGAGCTTCGAGCGGCTCGGCGGGAACCGCACGCTGAAGGTCGACGTGCGGCTCGTGGCGGCCACCCACCGCGATCTCGAGAAGATGATCGCGGCCGGCGACTTCCGCGAGGACCTCTACTACCGGCTCAACGTGGTCTCGATCGAGTTGCCGCCCCTGCGCGAGCGGCGCGAGGACGTCCCGGCCCTGCTCGACGTGTTCCTGCGGCGCTTCGCTTCCGAGGCGGGCGAAGCACCGAAGACGGTCTCGCGCGAGGCGCTCGACCTGCTGCTCAAGCACGCCTGGCCGGGCAACGTGCGCGAGCTCGAGAACGTGGTCCACCGCGCCGTCGTGCTCGCCCGCGGCGAGCTGATCACGGCCGCCGACCTGCCGCTGCCGCTCCACGGCCTGCGCGCGGAGGCCTCGGATTCGGGCAGCTCGCTCCCCGACCAGCTCGCGGCGCTCGAGAAGCGGCTGATCGCCGACGCCCTGCGCGCGGCCGACGGCGTGCAGGTGCGCGCCGCGAAGGCGCTCGGCATCACCGAGCGCCACCTCCGCTATCGCCTGCAGAAGCACGGCCTCGAGTAGCCGCCGCCCCCCGGACGCCGGCCGGCGGGAACCTCACTCTCGCGACACGAACGGGCGCGGGTGGCGCAGCCGCTTCCAGAGGAAGGCGACATAGGCCTCGCGACGGCGGGCCAGGAGTGCGCTGTCGCCGGGAGCGGGCAGCAGGGGGCGCAGGAAGTCGTCCGGCACGGTGGCGACCGCAGCCCGCAGTTCCTCGCGGCCGAGCCGGGCGGCGAGATCCCGGTCGCCGTGGGCGAGTCGCGGCAGCCCGCGGGCGGCGAGCGCGTGCAGCGCCGGGCCCGGCCCGGGAAGCCGTGGCGTGTCCTCGCGGACGCGGCGCCAGTCGTGGTGGAACGGCAGGCACGCGCCGTGGTCGACGAGGTACAGCCGGCCGCGGCGGATCATCAGGTTCGGGCTGCGCCAGGTCCGGTCGGGGTTGCCGACGAGCCCGTCGAGCCACATCACCGCGGCGGCCTCGTCGGGCGAGACGTGGTCCAGGTCGCCCGGTTCGAGGTCCCGCGCCCCTTCGAGCCACGCGAAGCCCAGGCCGAGCCCGAGGCTGCGCCCGAGCAGGTCCTGCAACTCCGGATCGGAACGCGGGTCGACGAGCGATGGCTCGACCGGGACGAGGACGCGCGCAGGCACCTGCAGGCCGAGGCGCTCCGCGAGCTCGGCCACGATCACCTCCGCCACCAGGGCCGCGTGGCCGTGGCCGGTCCCGGCCAGCTTCACGATGAACCGTCCCGCGTCGGTCTCGACCAGGACGGGCCACGAGCTGCCCTTCCGCGGCGACGGCACCAGGCGGCGGACGGCGCGAAGGGGGAGCGAGTTGGGCTCGACGCGGCGCGCCTGCAAGCTGCGATGGTCGCACGCGCGTCGACCGGGCCGTCGAGTCGGCTCGACGAAATCGTCGAATCAGCGGCGCGCCGAGCCCGGGCGGATCGCGCCAGGCGCTCACGCAACCCTCTCGCCATCAGCCACTTGCGCGCCCCGCCCGACGCCTGACGGGGGATGGCCCGCGACTTGCCTTTGCGAAAGGTGCGGGGCGAGAGAGAGCTCCGAAGGAGGAAATCATGAAGCGCATCCTGATCCTGGGCCTGGCGGCGGCGGCGTTCACGACGATGGCGGCGGCGCAGACCCCGACCCCGGCCCCGAGCCCGGCGCAGCCGACGAACGTCGGCCCCAACTTCGTCGACGCCGACGGCGACGGCATCTG
>WYBL01000093.1 GCA_011526565.1 Acidobacteriota bacterium
GAGCGCGCTGCGCACCCGATCGAGCCGCCCTCGACCACGCTGGCGGCGTTGCAAATCCTCGCGATGGCACGAGCCATCGCTGCGGTTTGCGCCTTGCCAGCGCGGCCGATGACGGCCCGCTCGGGCGCGCCCAACTGCCGGATCTAGGTTCACAGAACCGCGAATAGCCGGCGGCGTCGACGGCTACCGCTGGCGGTCCATCCTGGATCGCGCGTCCTCGAGCAATCTGCGGCGCTCCTATGCGGGCGCTGCCCACTCAATTGTAGTCACGTTGCTACAATGTGGGTCGGAGGTGACCGATGACGATGACCCTTTCCAGCCGCGAATTCAATCAGGACACGAGCAAGGCCAAGAAGGCTGCCAAGACCGGACCGGTCTTCATCACCGACCGTGGCAGGCTGGCCCACGTCCTGCTGAGCATCGAGCAGTACCAGTCGCTGGTGGCGCCAGCCGCCAGCATCGTCGATCTGTTGGCGACGCCCGGCGCTGAAAACATTCGATTCGTCGCGCCACGCGCTCGCAAGATCGCGAAGGCGGCGGATCTGACGTGATGTTCCTCCTCGACACCAACGTCGTCTCGGAGTTGCGCAAGGCCAAGTCCGGCAAGGCCCATCCCCGGGTGACCGCGTGGGCAACCAAGGTGCCGGCGGGCAGCTTGTACCTGTCGGCCATCACGCTGCTCGAACTCGAGATGGGTGTCCTTCAGGTCGAGCGGCGTGACGCCGCACAGGGAACGATCATCCGAACGTGGTTGGATGACCATGTGCTTCCGGCGTTTGCCGGGCGTGTCCTCGCCATCGATGCAGCGGTCGCGCTTCGATGCGCCCGTCTGCACGTGCCCGACAAGCTCAGCGAGCGCGACGCGATGATCGCCGCGACGGCGCTCGTTCATGGCATGACGGTGGTGACCCGCAACGTGGCCGATTTCGAAGCCAGCGGAGTGCCGCTGGTCAACCCGTGGCTCGGGTAGCTGGCGTGATGGCTCGTGCGGCGCTTAGAACCACGCCTCGGGATAGCGTCGCGACGACGGGATGTTGTTGACGAACAGCGCCACCAGCACCAGCAGCGACGGGCCCAGCGTACAAGGGGCGAGCACGTACAGCCAACCCAGGTCGTGCACGTCCTGCGAGCCGATCACGGCGATCAGGGCCGTCGCGCCGCCGGGCGGGTGCAGCGTGCGCGTGGCGTGCATCAGCGCGATCGCGGTGGACACCGCCAGCGGCGCGGCCAGCCACGGGTAGGCGTGCAGGAGGGTCCAGCAGGCCACGCCGACGCTCGCGGACAACGCATGCCCCCCCACGACGTTGCGCGGCTGGGCCAGCGGGCTGCGCGGTGCGCCGAAGATCAGCGCGGCCGACGCCCCCATCGACCCGATCATCAGCATCAGGTCCGCCCCCGCGAGCAAGGCCTGGTTCGCGAACCAGGCGGCCATGATGCCCACGAAGGAGCCGATCCAGCTCCACGCGATCTCGGACGCGCTCACGCGCGGCGGGCCGCCGCGCGCGCTGCCGCGCATCTTGCGCAAGTAGTCGGCGAGGCTCAAGGGCGGCACCCCCGCACGGGGCGCCGCCGGACGAGCGACGGGGGGCGGCCGGGGTGTCTCATCGGTGCACCCGGCGGTCGATGGCGTCGAGAAAATCCTTGCGCAGCAGCAGCCCCGCGAGCCGCCCCTGCGCGTCCGCCAGCGGCATGCTGCGGCCGGGGTGGCGCCGGAAGGCGGCCATCGTCTCGCGCAGCCCCGACTCGGGGCGTACCGTGACCGCCGGCGCGGTCATCGCCTCGCGCACGGGCGTCTCGTGGCAGCGGTGGCTCACCTCGCAGGAGTTCTCCACCATGCGCAGCAGCAGCTCGAGGAAGGTCCCGGCCTGGAGCCGGCTGAGGTAGTCCGTCTCGGTCAGCATGCCCACCACCCGGCCATCGTCGTCGACGACGGGCAGCCCCTTGTAGCCGCTCGCGACGATGGCCCGGGCAGCCTCGTCGAGCATCATGCCCGGCGGCAGCCCGCGCGCCACCGGCCGCGCCAGGCCGCCGGCGCTCAGCCCCGCGAGCAGCCGGCCGGTCGCGTGACGGTGCGCGAGGTGGTAGATCTCGCGGAAGTCGGCGGCCGAGATGTCGAGGTAGCCCGAGATCTGCTGCATCGCGTCGAGGATGTCCTCGTCGGTGAGCTCCAGTTCGGGGACCACCTCGTCGGCCGCCGCGCCGGCCGGCCGTTCAGATTGTGGTTTCATGGATGGGCCTGCGTGAGGGTTTCAGCTCGCAGCGCGCAGGATAAGCTGCCGCGCGGCCGCGCCGATTCGGCGACGGTCGGCCTGCGCGGGGATCGGCCGCCGTCGCGCCGGCGTACCGGCGTACGATGGCGGCGCGGCGCGGAGGCGGGCACCACGGTCCCGGGGCATGCCGGCCGCGCCCCGCCCGATAACCCCCGGCCAGCCCGCGTCAACGATGCCAAGCCCGCGGCAATGACCTGCCAGCAAGAAGACATGGACCCGCAAGCCCAGGACGAATGGGCGATGCGACTCGCACTCGACCAGGCGCTCAACGCCCAGCTCGTCGGCGAGGTGCCGGTCGGCGCCGTGATCGTGCGCGACGGCGCCGAGGGGCCGCAGCTGCTGGCCACCGGCTACAACCGGCCGATCACCACCCACGACCCGACCGCGCACGCCGAGATCGTCGCGCTGCGCCACGCGGCGACGCTGCTGGGCAACTACCGGCTGCCCGGCTGCACGCTGTACGTGACGC
>WYBL01000094.1 GCA_011526565.1 Acidobacteriota bacterium
ACAAGGGGCCCGAGTGGGTGCTGTTCGACGGCGGCTTCCGCACGGTCGCGGGCTATCCCGACGCCGCCGAAGCGCGCGCGTTGCGGATGCAGGCGCGGCACGACCCCCTGGGCGCGGGCGAGGCCGCTTATCGCCGCATCGTCGTGGCCGCCTCGCGTTGCCCCGACTGCGGTCACGAGCAGCAGTTCGACCCGCGCGACCACGTCGCCGTCTGCCCCAACTGCCACCTCGCGCTGGAGCCGCGCACGGGTGGCGTCGGCGTCGTCGGCTACGACCACGTGGCGGCCGGAGGGAGCGCGTCGCTCGACGCCGCTTACGTGCCGGCCTGGAGCTTCCCGTTCGAGCTGCGCGTCGGCACGGCGAAGCCGATCGCCGACCTCGCCGCCTGGGCCCAGGCCGTCGTCCCGGGCGGGTTGCCGCCGGCCGCCGCGATCGCCGGCGATCGGCTCTGGGTGCCCGCGCTGCGCCTGCTCGGCACCGAGCCCGGCGACGAGGCCTTCAAGTCGATGGTCGAGTGGCTGCACCGCGAGCCGCCCGCGGTCGCCCCGGGCAAGGTGCCGCTCGGTGGCCGGCCGCGCTTCGTCGGCGCCGCGCTGTCGGAGGAGGAGGCGCGGCCGCTGGCCCCGTTCGTCCTGCTCGCCGCGTGCGGCAAGGCCGCCGCGGCACGCCTCAACGCGATGGGGCTCAAGCGCGCGCTGTTCGACGCGAAGCTGACGCTGGGACCGGGCCGGCTGGTGATGCTGCCGTTCCAGGGCAGCGCGGACGGCGACCTCGCCGCAGGCGGCGTGCGCGTGCCGCGCCTGCTGCTCGAGGGTGGCCCGCGGCTGGACCAGATGCGGGCGACCGTCTGGAGCGAGTCCGCGAAGCGCTAGTTCAGCTCCTTCACGGTCGAGCCGCCCTGGACCCGCGCGGTGAACGACTGGCCGACGGCGAGCTGCTCCCAGCGCGCGCAGCCGAGGTCGGCGCGGTAGCTGCGGCTCGCGCCCTTGAGCTCCGCGAGGCACTGCTCCTGGCGTCCCCCCTCGCGCTCGTTGCGGCCGAGGCGCAGCTCCGGCCAGTGCCGCTCGTCGCCCGCTCCGCCTTCGGCGCGCTCGGTGCGCACCTTGACCCAGCGGTCCACGTCCCAGCGGGCGCGGGTGTCGCGCACCTCGCGCTCGTCGTAGACGGGGCGATCCTCGTACACGTCCTCGAAGTAGCCGTTGCCGAGGTCGCGAACGCCGGTCTTGACGCGCTCGGTGCCGACCTGCACCCGTTCCGTGCGGCGCACGTCCTGCCAGCGGTCGACGACCCGGGCGCCGCTCGGCCGCTCGTCGAGCCAGCCCTCCTCGCGCACCGTCTGCCAGGCTTCGACCTCGACGCTGCGCGACCAGGTGAGCGCCTCGACCATGACCGGCTCGTCGGTCTCGCGGAAGGCGAGCCAGCCGAGCCCGGCACAGAAGGCGAGGCCCAGGACCAGGAGCACGACGATCCACTTGAGGCAGCCGCCGGACCTCGGGGCCGGCGCGGCGAGCGGGACAGGCGGCGGCGGCGGGATCTCGCGCACCGCGCGCGCGCGGTCGCCCTCGCGGTCCGCCCCGCACTGCCCGCACTTCTTCGCGGGCGCGGGGTTCGAGGTGTCGCAGTACGGACAGAGCCACTCGGCCCCGGCACGGGCGCGCTGCAAGTGCGCCTCGTCCGTGACCTCGGGTGCCTCGTCCTCGAGGAAGAACGCGACGTTCTCGTCGCGGGTCGCGCCGCAGCCCTGGCAGGCGGCGTTCGCGCCTCGTTCGACCCGCCCGCAGTGCGGGCAGCGCCACTTGCCTTCGCGGATCGCCATGGCGGGCGAACGCTACGGCCGCCCGCCCCGGCCGTCAAGGCCGGCCGCGCCTCCTCAATCGGCCTCGCGGAGGAGCGCGCGCAGTTCCTCGGGGCCGACCCGGTGGCGGCAGACCTCCCGCTCGCCGAGTCGCAGCACCGGGATCTCGAACGCGTAGCGAGCCTCCAGGTCCGGGTCGTGCGCCAGGTCCACCTCGCGCAGCGCGAAGCCGAGCGGCAGCGCGACGGCTTCGACCACCGCGCGCATGTCGTCGCACAGGTGGCAACCCGGCCGCCCGATCAGGACGAGTTCGTCGCGCTTCAAGTGCGGCCGGCAACCCGCGCGGCGGCCTCCTGCGCCTCACGGTGCCGGCCCTGGGCCGCCAGCGCCGCCGCCAGCGTACGCCAGGCGGCGGTGTAGTCGGGGCGCGTCGCCAGCACCGTGCGCAACTCGGCTTCGGCTTCCGCGGCTCGGCCACGCGCCAGCAGGATCACGGCCCGGTTGTGGCGGGCCTCCATGAAGCCGGGGCGCGCGGCGATCGCCGCGTCGAACGCCGCGCGGGCGGCATCGGCCTGGCCGAGCGCGGCCAGCGCGTTGCCCATGTTGTAGTGGGCTTCCGCGAGTTGCGGCTCGAGGCGAACCGCCTCTGCGTAGTGCTGCAACGCCTGGTCCGGCCGCCCGGTGGCCGCCAGCGCGTCGGCCAGTCCCAGCCGCGGCCCGGCCGCCTGCGGCTGCGCCCGGGCCGCGAGCTGGAACCAGCCGGCGGCTTCGCCCCAGCTCCGACGTGCTGCCGTGAGGCGCCCGAGTTGCAGCGCCGCCTGTCCTGACTCGTCGCCGAGGGCCGCCGCCTCCCGGAACTGGCGTTCCGCCTCGGCGGGTCGCCCGAGCACCAGCAGCGCCACGCCTTCGTTGAGCTTCGGTTCCGCGGATTCCGGCGCGCGGCGCGCGGCCTCGGCGAAGCGCTCGCGCGCTTCCGCGGGCCGCTCGAGGCGTGCCAGCGCGAGGCCGAGTCCGACCAGCGCGCGCACGTCGCCCGGTCGCGCCGCCAGCGCCCGCTCGTAGGCCACTCGCGCCGTCTCGCCGTCCCCGCGTGCCAGCGCGGCGTCGCCCCACTCGAGCTGGAGCGCCGGGCTCTGCGGGAAGGCCGCGGCCAGCGCCCGGGAGCGCTCGTCGGCGCTGACCACGCCGGTGGTCGCTTGCGCCGCCGCCAGCAGCACGAACGGAAGCGCCACCGCGACCCAGCGGGCGGCGTGGCCGAGGCCGAACGAGAACGCCGTTGCGGGCCGTGCCGCCGGCCCGGCCTCGGCGAGGCCGAGGCCGCGACGGGTCTCCGAGTCGCGCACCTTCCAGATGAAGCTGTCGAAGTAGAAGTGCAGCAGCGCCGAGGCGGCCAGCACGCCGAGCAGCGCGGCGCGCAGCGTCTCCTCGCCGACCGCGCGGGCGCCGAGGTTGAGCCCGCCGTACGCGAACACGAGCCCGACGTAGACCCCGGCCAGCGCCCCGCTGCGGCCGAACAGGAAGCGCAGCCACGAGGCCAACTCGCCCGGGGCCTGCTTCGCGCGGTTGCGGTTGAACATCCAGACGATGGTCAGGTACTGGACGTCGTGGAAGACCTCGAACAGCGCGATGCCGACCAGCATGTCCGCGAGACTCGCGTTCGTGTACCACCAGAAGCCCAGGCTGGTGGCGACGGTCAGCAGCCGCAGCGGGGCCGGCCGCCGGCCGGCCGCCAGGCCGCGCGCGAGGTCGAGCAGCCACAGCAGGGCGGCGACGGCGATCGCGCTCTTCGCGAAGACGCGCAGCCCGGCGACCGCGGCGGGCGGGAGGAGCGGCGCGCCGGCCTCGCTCAGGAGCTTCAGCACGTGCGGCAGCCGGGTGTCGCTCAGCACCACGGCGCCGTAGAAGAAGGAGGCACACAGCGCGAAGTCGAGGCGGCTGGCCCACGGCGACTCGCCGCCGCCGCGCGCGCCGTAGATGCGGACGAAGCCGAACGTCTGCATCATCCCGTGCCAGACGCCCCACAGGTAGACGAGCAGCGCCAGCGAGCCGAAGCCCTTCACGTTGGCGAACACGCAGGCGGCGGCCAGCACCAGCGGCGCCACCAGGAAGCGGGTCCGGAAGCGGCGGAACAGCGCGCGGTCGCCGTACGCGCGCAGCATGCCCGGGAGGTGGTGTCCGAGGGCGCCGAACGAGGCCACGAAGAGCGCGATCTGCTCGACGCTGGCCGCCTGTCGCGCCAGCCAGAACGCGGGCAGCACCAGCGCCGGCGTGACGACGAACAGGGCCAGGTCCCGCAGCGGGGACAGGATGAAAGGGCTCGCGGCGCGCGGCGCGCCCGCGGCCGTTGCAGTCGCTGACATGGAACGAGCAGCGTAGCAACGCGCCGCTCCGCCGGGCAAGCGGAGCAACGGATACAATGGACGCGCTCGAGATGGCCCCGGGGCTACAAGCCGCGCTCGCCGCCCTGCCGGTACAGCCGGGGACGGCCCTTCGCAAGTCGTGGGCCGAAGGCTACGGCGCTCCCCAGTTCCGGGCCGACGCGATGGCCGGTGCGGTGGTCGGCGTGGTCGCCTTGCCCCTCTCGATGGCGCTGGCGATCGCCTCCGGCGTCGCCCCCCAGCACGGGCTCTACACGGCGATCGTCGCGGGCTTCCTGATCGCCGCCCTCGGCGGCTCTCGGGTCCAGGTCTCCGGCCCCACCGCAGCGTTCGTCGTGATCCTGGCTCCGATCGCGACCCGCCACGGGCTGGGCGGGCTGCTCGTCGCCACCGTGCTGGCGGGGCTGATGCTGATCGCGATGGGCCTGGCCCGCTTCGGCAAGCTGATCGAGTTCGTGCCCCACCCGGTGACGACCGGCTTCACGGCCGGCATCGCGGTCGTGATCGCGACGCTGCAGGTGCGCGACTTCTTCGGGCTCGAGGTCGCGAAGATGCCGGAGCACTACCCCGAGCGGGTCGCCGCGCTGTTCCACGCGCTGCCGACGGCGCACCTGTCCGACGTCGTGGTCGGCGGGCTCACGCTGGCCGTGCTGCTGCTGTGGCCGCAGGCGACGCGACAGGTGCCGGCGCCGCTGGTGGCACTTCCGCTCGCGATCGTCGCCGCGGCGCTGATCCAGAAGCTGGCGCCCGGGCTGCACGCGGCGACGATCGCCGACCGCTTCGCCTACGACGTGGGCGGCGGCGTGATGGCGCCGGGAATTCCACGCCTGCCGCCGATGCCCGGCCTGCCCTGGAACTTCCCCGGCGGCGACGGCCAGCCGCTCGGCCTCGATTTCGCCCTGATCCGCGACCTCTCGCCTTCGGCCTTCGCGATCGCGATGCTGGGCGCGATCGAGTCGTTGCTGTCGGCGGTGGTCGCGGACGGCATGACCGGTCACAAGCACGACCCGGACGCCGAGCTGTTCGCGCAGGGCGTCGGCAACCTCGTGGGCCCGTTCCTGGGCGGCTTCGCGGCCACCGGCGCGATCGCGCGCACGGCGACCAACATCCGCTCCGGGGCGCTGACCCCGGTCGCCGCGATGCTGCACGCGCTGGTCGTGCTGGCGGCCGTCGTGCTGCTCGCCCCGCTGCTCGGCATGCTGCCGATGGCGGCGCTGGCCGCGCTGCTGCTGGTGGTGGCGTGGAACATGAGCGAGGCCAAGCACTTCGCCCACACGCTGCGGGCCGCGCCGCGGGCCGACGTGATCGTGCTGCTGCTCTGCTTCGGGCTCACCGTCGTGTTCGACATGGTGGTGTCGGTCACGGTCGGCGTGCTGCTCGCCTCGCTGCTGTTCATGAAGCGGATGGCCGAGGTCAGCGGCGTGCGGCTGGTCGAGCCCGAGGAGCACCCGCGCGGCGAGCGGCTGCCGCGCGGCGTGGTGCTCTACGAGGTCGCCGGCCCGCTCTTCTTCGGTGCCGCGCAGAAGGCGATGAGCGCACTCGAGACCGTGAACCCGGGCGTGCGCGTCGTGCTCCTCGACCTGCGCGCGGTGCCGGCGATGGACGCCACCGCGATCGTCAACCTGGAGTCCGCGTTCGAGCGGCTGCACCGCAACGACGTGCTGGTCGTGCTCGGCGGCGTGCAGCCGCAGCCGCTGCGGGCGATGGCGCGCGCCGGCTGGCGCGGGCGCAAGGGCCGCCTCGCGATCTACCGCTCGTGGGACAAGGCGGTGGGTGAGATACGGCAGGCCTTCGCGTGAGAGCGCGGGGCCGCCGCCGCTTCCTGCGCAGCCTGGCGGCCGCCCCGTTGGGCGCGCTCGCCTGTGTGCGCGCGGCCCCGCCGCCCGCGCCGCGCGTGCTCGAGGTCGGGCTCGACCACACGATCGCCGGCCTCGACCCGCACGACGGCACCGGCTTCTCGAGCGGCCAGGAGATCAGCTACAGCCTGTTCGAGCCGCTCGTCGAGCTCGACCCGATGATGAGCGCGCAGCCGGCGCTGGCCCGCTCGTGGACCACGCCGGACGACCTGACGCTGGTGCTGGAACTGCGCGACGACGTGCGGTTCCACGGCGGTGCGCCGTTCGACGCGGAAGACGTCGTGCACACGCTCCAGCGGGCGCGGCGCGCGGAGTTCGAGACCGTCTACTACCTCGCCGACCTGGAGAGCGTGCGCGCGACCGGGAGGTTCCAGGTCGAGCTGCGCACCCGGCGGCCCAGCCCGGCGTTGCTGAACCGGCTGAGCTTCGTCACGGTGGTCCCTCGCGGCGCCGAGGCGGAGGAGCTGACCACAGCGCCGCGCGGCACCGGACCCTACGCCTTCGCGGGATGGGAGCCGGGCCGCCGCCTGGAACTCGCCCGGCACGAGCACTGGTGGCGCGGCCGCCCGGCCTTCGACCGCGTGGTGCTCGAAATGGGCCTGGGCCCCGAGCGCGCCGCAGCCGGCCTGCTCGCCGGCCGCTATCAGCTCGTCTCGCTCGGGTTCAGCCCCGAGTCCACGCGCGTGCGGGACTCGCCGCGCCACCAGCTCCTGGCCCGCGAGAGCCTGTTCGTCAGCTACCTCGGCATGGACCTCGGCCGCGCCGTCACGCCCTTCGTGCCCCGCCGGCCGAACCCGTTCCGCGACCCGCGGGTGCGGCGCGCGATCCACCTCGGCCTCGACCGCGGGGCCGTGGCCGCGGAACTGCCGGGCCAGGTCCGGCCCGCGAGCCAGCTCGTGCCCCGCTCGGTGTTCGGTTTCGCCCCGGAGATCGAGCCGGTCGCCGCAGACCGCGAGCGGGCGCGGGCGCTGCTCCGGGAAGCGGGACTGGCCCGTGGCTTCGACGTCACGCTGCACGCCCGCGACCGCTACGAGCAGGCCGCGCCGCTGCTCGCCGCGCAACTCGCCGAGCTGGGAATCCGGGCCCGGGTCGAGTTCCTGGAACACGGCGCCTACTTCCGCGCGATCGAGCGCCGCGAGCTCTCCTTGTGGATCGACAACTGGGGCTGTACCACGGGCGAGGCCGGCGAGCTGTTCGAAAACGCGATGCACTCGCGCGACGCCAAGACCGGTCTCGGCGCCTTCAACGAGTCGGGCCATGCGGACCCCGCCCTGGACCGCCTGATCGAGCAGAGCCTCCTCTCGATGCGGCGGGCGGACCGGCTGCGGGCGCTGCAGGCGCTGATGCGCGAGGTGATGGAGCGGCTGATCTGGATCCCGCTGTTCACGTCCCAGAACTTCTACGGAATCGAGAACGGCTACACCTGGGAACCCCGGCTCGATTTCTCGTTCCGGCTGACCGAGATCGCGCCACCACCGGCCTGAGGCGGCGCGCTACCATCCCCGGCCGATGCCCGAAGACTTCGCCGCCTGGCCCAAGACCGAGGTTCACCTCCACCTCGAGGGGACCGTCTCGCCGGAGACGCTGTGGGACCTCGCGTCCCGCAACGGCGTCGCCCTGCCCGCCGCTTCTCTCGAGGGCCTGCGCGCTCACTACGCGTTCGACGGCTTCGACCGCTTCCTGACGCTGTGGCTCGCGATGTGCAACTCGCTGCGCCACCCGCGCGACTACGAGGAGATGGTCGACGGCTACCTGGCCGCGTGCCGGCGCCAGAACGTCCGCTACGTCGAGGCCCACTTCACGCCGTACAACCACGAGCGCTTCGGCTTCGGCGGCCGCCGCGCGCTGGAGATCGTCTGCGACCGGCTGCGCGCGGCCGAAGCCGCGGGCGGCCCGGTCACGCGCCTGATCCTCGACATCCCCAGCGAGTCGGTGCCCGAGAGCGGGCCCTACACGATCGGCCTGCTCGAGCAGATCGCCGAGCCGCTGGTCGTCGCGATCGGCCTGGGCGGGCCCGAGGAGGGCTTCCCGCGTTCGCTGGTCGCGCCCCACTTCGAGCGCGCCCGCGCCGCCGGCTACCCGTGCGTGGCCCACGCGGGCGAGACGGCCGGCGCGGCGTTCGTGCGCGAGGCCGTGGAGCTCCTCAAGGTGCGCCGCGTGCAGCACGGCATCCGCGTGCTCGAGGACCCGGCGCTCGTGCGCCTGCTCGCCGAGCGCGAGATCTGCTGCGACGTCGCGCTCACGTCCAACACGCTGCTCACGATCCACCGCGACCTGCCGTCCCACCCGCTGCCCGCGCTGCTCGCCGCGGGCGTGCCGTGCACGCTGTCCACCGACGACCCGCCGTTCTTCGGCACCGACCTCGTCCGCGAGTACCAGCAGGCCCACGACGTGCTCGGGCTCTCGCCTGCCACGCTGTGGGAGATGAACCTCAACGGCCTCCGCTTCGGCCTCGCCGACACCGCGCTGCGCCGTCGCCTGCTCCTCGAGTTCGCGGCCTGGCGCCAGGAGCACCCGTGAACCGACTCGCCCGCCTCGCCGTCGCCACCTTCGCCGCCGCACCGGTCGCGCTCGCGCAGACGTCACCGTTCCTGCCCGACGCGCTGCAACGGGCCCTGGTCAACGAGCTCTCCGGCGACCGCGCCTTCGAGCACGTCCGCCACCTCAGCCACTACCACCGCACCGGCGGCAACCCCGACTACTTCGCCGCCGCCGAGTACATCCGTGGCGCCGCGGCCAGGGCCGGCCTGCAGGACGTGGCGCTCGTGCGCCAGAAGTGGCCCGGCGGGCGCGGCTGGAGCGTGAGCTCGGGTGAGGCGTGGGTGCGCTCGCCCGAGGAGTGGAAGCTGGCCTCGTACGGCGAGGTCGCGGTCTCGCTCGCCGACAACAGCCGCACGACCCACCTGAAGGCGGCCCTCGTCGACGTCGGCGCCGGCACCGCCGACGCGGACTACGAAGGACGCGACGTGAAGGGCAAGGTCGTGCTGGCCTCGGGCGCCACCGGCAAGGTGACGGAGCTCGCCGTCTGGAAGCGCGGGGCGCTCGGCATCGTCTCCTCCACGACCAACCGCAAGGAGGCGTTCGACGCCCCGGACCAGGTGGCGTGGGGCCGCATCCCGTACGAGGCGAAGGGCGTCGAAGGCGTCGCGGACGGCACCCCCGGCACCTTCGCGGTCCTGGTCTCCCCGCGCCGCGCGCGCGCGCTCCAGAAGCTGCTCGCGGCCGGCCCGGTCGAGGTCTCGGTCGACATCGAGGCGAGCTTCGCGGACCCTGCCGAGCAGGCGTACGTCGAGGGCTACATCCGCGGCACCGACCCGGCGGAGCCGGCGATCGTGCTGACGGCCCACGTCCAGGAGGAGATGACCTCCGCGAACGACGACGGCTCCGGCTGCGCCAACCTGCTGGAGATCGCGCGGGCGCTGGACGTGCTGATCGCGGAGGGCCGGGTGCCGCGGCCGCGGCGCGACATCCGCTTCTGGTGGGTCAACGAGTTCGCGAGCCAGGAGCAGTACTTCCGCGAGAACCCGCAGGCCCCGAAGAAGATGCTGGTGGCGCTCAACCAGGACATGGTCGGCGCCCGCCAGAGCTGGGGCGGCCGCGTGCAGTACGCCTCGCGGCTGCCGTGGAGCCTGCCCCACGCCCTCGACGACGTGATGGAGAGCGTGCTGAGCGCGGTGCGCGACGGCAACACCGAGCTCTTGACGATGCGTGGACAGAAGATCCCGCAGCCGTTCTCGAAGGAGATCGTGGCGGTCAAGGGCTCGCGCGAGCCCTTCCACGCGCGCATGGTCCCGTACTTCGGCAACACCGACCACCACGCCTTCACGCCCGCCCGCGTCGGCGTGCCCGCCACGACGCTGACCAACTGGCCCGACGAGTTCATCCACTCGACGGGCGACGACCTCGAGAACATCGACGCGACCCAGCTCGAGCGCAACGCCGTGGTGATCGCGGCCGTCGCCTGGTACTTCGCGAACGCGGCCGAGGCCGACGCGCCGCTGCTCGCGACCCAGGTTGCCGCCGGCGCCCGCGCCCGCGTGGCGCTCGACCTGCGCGCCGCGCAGGCCCACCTCGCCACCCACCGCGACGCCGGCGGCTTCCGCGCCGCCCGCAACCTGGTCAGCCAGTCCTACGCGAAGGAGCTGCGCGCGCTCGGCTCGGTGCGCCGCTTCGCGGGCCGCGGGCGCGGCGCCGACCTCGTGGCCGCTTACTCGCAGCGGCTGGACAGCGCGCGCGCGGCCGACTTCGAGGCGCTCGAGCGCGCCTACACGGCCTTCACGGGCCAGCAGCCGCCGAACGTGTCGCTCAGCGCCGAGGAACGCGCGATGTCGCAGGAGGTCCACGTCCCGCTCGCGGACTATGCGGCCTTCGACGCGGCGATGGAGAAGGCCAAGCTGCCCTCCGGCCTCCACCCGATCGTGCGCTTCGAGATCCTCAACCTCGCCGACGGCCGGCGCACGGCGCTCGAGGTGTACGACGCGGTCTCGGCCCAGGCGCTCTCGGCGGGCTCCTGGTACTACGGCACGGTGACGCCGGCCCAGGTGAAGGCCGTGCTCGAGGCGGCGACCGCGGCCGGCGCCTTCACCCGCAAGGGGCGCTGATGACGGCCGCTTCGCTGCCGACCTTCGCCGACGTCGAGGCCGCGGCCACGCGGCTTCGCGGGCTCGCCCACGTGACGCCGGTCGCCACCTCGCGCACCCTCGACGAACGCCTCGGCGCCCGGCTGTTCCTCAAGTGCGAGAACCTGCAGCGCGGCGGCGCCTTCAAGTTCCGCGGCGCGGCGAACGCGCTGCTCCAGCTCGACCCGGGCGCCCGCGAGCGCGGCGTGATCGCCTACTCCTCCGGCAACCACGCGCAGGCGATCGCGCTGGCGGCGAAGCTGCTCGGCAGCCGGGCGACGGTCGTGATGCCGACCGACGCGCCGGCCGCCAAGCGCCGCGCCACCGAGGGCTACGGCGCCCGCGTCGTGCCCTACGACCCGGCGACCGAGAACCGCGAGGAGATCGCGCGCGCGATCGCGGAGCGCGAGCACCCGACCCTGATCCCGCCCTACGACCACCCGCACGTGATCGCGGGCGCCGGCACCGCGGCGCGCGAGCTGCTGCAGGAGGTCGGGCCGCTCGACCTGCTGCTCGTGCCGTGCGGCGGCGGCGGGCTGCTCTCGGGGTCGGCCCTCTCGGCCCGGGCGCTGGCGCCGAAGTGTCGGGTCGTGGGCGTCGAGCCCGAGGCTGGCGACGACGCCAACCGCTCGTTCCGCACGCGCGCCGTCCAGACCGTCCACAACCCGCGCACCATCGCCGACGGCGCCCGCACGCCGTCGCTCGGGATGCTGACCTTCCCGCTGGTGCTGCAGAACGTCGACGACATGGCGACCGCGACCGACGCCCAGCTCGTCGAGGCGATGCGCTTCGCCTGGGAGCGGATGAAGCTGGTGGTCGAGCCCACGGGCGTGCTCGGCCTCGCCGCAGCCCTGGCTGGCACGGTGCCGGTCGCGGGCCTGCGCGTCGGCGTCATCCTCTCCGGCGGCAACGTCGACCTGGTCCAGGCCGGGCAGCTCTTCGCGAACTCCTGAGGCATCGCATCGGCCAACGACATCAAGGGGGATCGACCGGGCCGGATCGCCCCAGGGCTGCCGGCACGTCGGCCTGGCGCTCCACGCGGCCGTCGAGGAACGCCATCACCAGCCCGCGCACGGCCGCGAGCGAAACCGGCTCGCGGAAACGTGTCGCCGCCTGCTCCCACGGGAGGTGGAGAATCACGGGCACGCGGTGGGTCGGGTCCGCCGGGTCTCCCAACCGCCCTCCACGTTGCCGCCCGAGGTGGTGATGGTCCGAGAGAAGCAGGATCGCGGTCTCGTCGAGCCGTCCGGCGTCGCGCAGCGCGCGGCGAATCCGTCCCAGGCTCTCGTCGACCAGGCGTACGTTTCCCGCGTAGCCGTCGGGCGCTGTCTCCGACACCAGCCTGCCGATCGGCGGCGGGTGGGGGATCGGGAAGTGCGCGTAGACGAGTCCCAGGTCCGCCCGCAGTGCCAGACGCTCGGTCTCCTCCAGCACCGAGCGCCAGGCCGCGAGATGGGCCGGGTACCAGCCCGCGACGCCGGCGGCGATGCCCCGCTGCCTCGCGTCGGAGAAGATCGACGGGAGATCACGCCACTCGGCCTCCCCGCTCTCGGTCGTCAAGGTCAAACCCGCCGGACCCCTGGTCCGGTAGGCGCTGACTCGCACACCTGAGAGGAGTGCGGGGACCGAGCCCGCGGTGGCGTTGAGCGTCGGGAACGCCCTCTCGGCCGACCACGACTGGCGGTGAAGCGCGTCCACCTCAGGCAGCCGGAGTCCCGGCGGTCGACGAACGAAGAGAAACTCGTAGTCGAGTTCGTCGAAGAGCAGGATCAACAGCCGTCGGCCGACAGGCGCCGGCTCCGCGAGTCGAACGCGTGAAGGCTCGGCGAACTCCCCAGCCGTGAAGGCCGCGCGCACCGCCTGGTACAGGGCGCGCCCGGAGTTCAGCGCCGCGAACGGCGTCATCACCAGCAACCCGAGGTAGAGGGCTGCGGCGACGCTTCCGACGAGCCGGCGGCCCAGCGCGCCGAACAGCAGCGCGACCGCGGCCAGGACCGCCAGGCTGAGCACCCCGCCTGCAGACTGGAGATGGAAGAGGCCCGGCGTCAGGAACCGCCAGAAGCTGGCCGCCACGGCAACCGCCAGCACCAGGGCGGCCTCGGACAGCGGGCGCAACGGCCAGCCCCGGCTGCGCGAGGTGCCGCCCAGGAAGAACAGACCTGCCAGCGCGAAGTGAAGCCCGACCGCGGCGAGGAACAGCGACGGGTGAGCCGCGGACGCGCTGTAGAACTGGTTGCGCGCGTTTCGGCGAAGGTCGGCGCCCAGATCGGAAGCACCAGCAGGTTGGCCAGCGAGAGTGCAACGCCGACGTCGCGCCGACGGCTCCGCACGACGCGCGCCCTCAGCGAAGCGCCGCGCGAATGCAGATCCGCAAGGCCCTCCCAACGATGTCGAGATCGAGGCTGGGAGCACCGGGCCTGCCCGCTGCCTGCGCCGGCAGGTAGGGGATGTGGACGAAGCCCGCGGGGACCGGCGAGCGGCGTTCGGCCAGGTGGTGGCAGAGCGCGAAGAGCACCGCGTTGCAGACGAAGGTGCCCGCCGTGTACGAGATCTCCGCGGGGATGCCCGCCTCCCGGAGCGCCGTCGCCATCGCCTTGACCGGCAGCGGCGCGAAGTAGGCGGCAGGCGCACCGGCGATCACCGGCACGTCCACCGGTTTCGCGCCGGCGTTGTCGGCAATGCGGGCGTCGAGCAGGTTCACCGCCACCCGCTCGAGCGAGATCGCGGCGCGGCCGCCGGCCTGGCCAACGCACAGCACCAGCGCGGGGCGATGCCGCGCCATCGCCCGCACCAGCGCCTTCGGGGCGCGTTCGAACTCCGTGGGCAGCCGGGCCACGGCGACCGTGTGGCCTGCGATCCGCGCGCCGCGCAGGCGCTTCACCGCCTCCCACGAGGGATTCACCTTCTCCCCGTCGAACGGGTCGAAGCCGGTCAGCAGGACGGTCTTCATCGGCGGCCCCTCAGCGGAACACGATCACGTACATCAGCAGCACGTTGACGGCGAGCAGGACGATCCCCGTCGGCGCCTGGGCGCGGATCACGCCGTGCGGGTCCTTCAACTCGAGCAGCGCCGCCGGCACGACGTTGAAGTTGGCGGCCATCGGCGTCAGCAGCGTTCCGCAGTAGCCGGAGAGCATGCCGATCGCGACCATCGAGGCCGGGTCGGCGCCGTGCAGCTTCACCAGCAGCGGCAGGCCGACGCCCGCCGTCATCACCGGGAAGGCCGCGAAGGCGTTGCCCATCAGCATCGTGAACGCCGCCATGCCCACCGCGTAGGCGACGACGCAGGCGAACGCGCTCTGGACGGGGATCACGGCCGACACGCCGCGCGCCAGCAGGTCGCCGACCCCGGCGGCGGCGAACACCGTGCCGAGCGCCGCCAGCATCAGCGGCAGCACGCCGGCCCAGCCGATCGCCTCCAGCAGGTCGCGGGCCGCGTGCACGCCGTCCGGCGGGCCGCGGCGCGTCAGCCGCAGCGCGAGCCCGCCGGCCAGCAGGCAGGCGAGCGCGAGTGCCCACAGCGTCTGGATCTGCGGCTCGAGCAGCGGGCGCCCGCCCCAGGTCGCACGCTTGAGTGCCAGCACCAGCAGCACGGTCGCGGCAGGGATCGCCAGCGCCGGGCCGAAGAGCCGGTGCCCGAGCCGGGCGGCGGACTCCGCCCGCTGCGCGGCCGGCTCCTCGCGGGCCGGACCGCGCACGACGCGGCCCGCGCCCGCGAGCGCCGCCAGCGCCACGGCGATCACGCCCGCGCCGAGCGGTCCGATCGCGTCGCCGCCGACGAACAGCAGCGCGAGCAGCGCCCAGAACGCGCCGCTCGCCCACCGCCGCGGGTGGCTGGGGTCGCGGCCGACGTGCCAGGCGACGGCCACGAGCAGGGCTCCGATCAGGAGGTAGAGCGGCTTCACGGCCGCTCGCTTTCGGCGCGCTCGGCCTCGGCCTCGCGGCGCAGCCGGGCGTCCAGCCGCCACAGCCGGAAGCCGTGGATCGCGAAGGCGGCGATCGCCGTCGGCAGACCCCACAACGCGATCCGGATCGGCTCGACGACGATCCCGTTCGACTCCAGGAAGCCCTGCATCAGCAGCACGGCGCCGAACGCCACGAACACGTCCTCGCCGAAGAACAGCCCGACGTTGTCGGTGCCGGCGACCAGCCCCAGCAGCCTGCCGCGGGTGCGCGGCGGCAGCGCGCCCGTCGCGCGCTCGGCCGCCGCCTCGGCCATCGGCGCGATCAACGGTCGCACCGTCTGGGCGTGGCCGGCGATGTTGGTGAGCCCCAGCATCGACATCAACTGCCGCAGCGCGAGGTAGGCGATCAGCAGCCGTCCCGCGGTCACCGCGCGGAGCTTCGCGATGGTCGCCTGCGCGTGCTCGCGCAGCCCGGACCGCTCGAGCAGGCCGATCACCGGCAGGGTCAGCACGAACAGCAGCAGGTAGCGGTTGCGCAGCACGCCCTCGCCGAGCAGCCGCAGCACCTCGTCGGGCGCGAGGCCCGCGAAGAGCCCCGTCGCCAGGCCCGCGGCGACCACCACCATCAGCGGGTTCAGGCGCAGCGCGAAGCCGGCGACGACCAGCGCCACGCCGAGCAGCGGCCAGAGGTTCACGGGGCCTCGACGCGCAGGCCGGCGGCCGCGAGCGCCTCGCGCAGCGCGCCCGCTAAGGCGGCAGCGTCCACGCGGTCGCCGTGGACGCAGATCGTGTCGGCGCGCAGGCTCACGGTCGCGCCCCCGCGGGCGATCACCTCGCCGCGGGTGGCGAGCGCGACGGCCTGGGCCGCCGCCGCCGCGGGATCGGACAGCACCGCCCCCGCGATCCCGCGCGGCGTGAGCTGGCCGTCGGGCTCGTACGAGCGATCGGCGAAGGCCTCCTCGGCGACGCGCAGCCCCGCCGCGCGCCCGGCCGCGACCAGGGCGCCGCCGGCGAGGCCGAACAGCACCAGGCCGCGGTCGAACGCGGCCACGGCGGTCGCGATCGCGGCGGACAGCGCCGGGTCGCGAGCCGCCATGTTGTAGAGCGCGCCGTGCGGCTTGACGTGGGCGAGCTTCGCGCCGCAGGCGCGGGCCACGCCGTCGAGGGCCCCGAGCTGGTACAGGGTGAAGGCGTGCGCCTCGGCGGGCGTCAGCTTCATCTCGCGGCGGCCGAAGCCCTGCAGGTCGGGCAGCGCGACGTGGGCGCCGACCTTCACGCCGTGGCGCACCGCGGCGCGCACGGTCGCGAGCATCACCTGCGGGTCGCCCGCGTGGAACCCGCAGGCGACGTTGGCGGACGTGACGAACGGCAGCACCGCCTCGTCCTGCCCCATCGTCCAGGCGCCGAACGACTCGCCCATGTCGCAGTTGAGGTCGATCGCGACGCCTCTCACGCTCCGCCTCCCCGCCCGCGCCGCGCGGCGATCGCGGCGGCCCGCTCGTGCAGCGCGTGCAGCCGCGCCTGCCACTCCGCTCGCGCGCGAGCCTCGTCGACCGGCTCCAGGCGCACCGCGTCGCCGGGCCGCAACTGCATCATGCGATCGAGGTCGGCGCGGATCACGTGGGCGACGACAGGGTAACCGCCGACGGTCTGCGCGTCGACGCCGAGCAGCACCGGGCGCCCGCCCGGCGGCATCTGGACGCAGCCCGGCAGCACCGGCGCCGACACGCGCCCCGGCGCCGCCTCCACGCCCAGCACCGCCCCGTCGAGCGTCAGGCCCATGCGATCGGAGTCCGCCCCCACCCTCCACTCGCCGTCGAGGAGCGTCGCGCGCGACGGCGGGTCCAGCGCCTCGAAGTCGGCCCCGGGCAGCACCCGCAGCGCAGCACCCGGCCCGAGCCCGTCGAGCGGGTGAATCGACCACGCGGGCGCGGCCGGCCCCGCAGCGTGTCGCGTCGGGAGGGGTTCGCCCGAGCGGCCGACGGGCAGCACGTCACCGCTGCGCAGCGGGCGCCCCTCGTGCCCGCCGAAGCCGGCGCGGCGATCCGTGGAGCGGCTGCCGAGCACCGGCTCCACGTCGATGCCGCCCGCCACGGCGAGCGTGGTGCGGGCGCCGGAGACGACCTGGCCCAGTTCCAGCAGCGAGCCGGCCGGCAGCCGCACCGGCCGCCGCGCGGGGACCGCGGCGCCGCTGCAGCGCGCCTCGATCTCGCCGCCCGCCAGCGCGACGACGGCCTCCGCGTGGAAGCGCAACCGCGGCCCCAGCCAGGTGATCTCGAGGCCCGCGGCGAACGCGGGGTTGCCGACGAGGAGGTGCGCGAGCACGTGCGACGCGACGTCGGCGGCGCCGGCGTGGACGACGCCGAGATGGCGCAACCCGGGCCGGCCGAGGTCCTGGACCGTCGTCAGCAGGCCCGGCGCGAGCACCTCGATCACGGGCGCACCTCGACCGTCGCCGCGGCCAGCGCTTCGCCCGGCGTGGGGCGGAAGCGCACCTGGTCCCCCGGCAGCAGCAGCGACGGCGGGTCGCGCCGCGGGTCGAACAGGGAGACGTCGATGCGGCCGATCAGGCGCCAGCCGCCGGGCGAGTCGCGCGGGTAGATGCCGGCCTGGGCCCCGCCCACGGCGACCGAGCCCGCAGGCACCCGCGGCCGCGGCGCCGGGCGGCGCGGCATCGCGAGGGCGGGGTCGAGGCCGAGCAGGTACGGGAAGCCCGGCTGGAAGCCGAGCAGGGCGACGGTGTAGGTGGCCGCCGAGTGGCGCGCGACGGCAGCCTCGACGGCGAGGCCGGCGTGGGCAGCCCACTCGCCGAGGTCGGGACCGTCGTAGCAGCAGGGCAGGATCACGGTGCGCGGCGGATGCTGGCCCCGGGCGCGGGCGTCCGGGACGGGCAGTTGTGTGAGCCGGGCCCGGGTCGCCTCCGGATCGGCGTCGGGTGAAAGCGCCACCGCGACGCTCGCGTAGGCGGGCACCACGTCGGCCACGCCGGGGATCGCCGCCGCGCGCACGGCGGTAGCGAGCGCGCGGGCGCGCGCGTTGGCTGCGGGATCCAGCGTCGCCGCGAAGGTGAACAGGAAGCCCGAGTCTCCGAGCGGCTGCCAGCCGGACATCGCTGCAGTCTAGCCGGGGCGGCGACCGGGTCCTGGCGGCGAACCGCAATCCGCCGCCAGGACCGGACAGCCCGCCTCAGCGCGGAGGCGTCGGGCGTTCCGCGGCGGCCGCCGCCAGTTCTGCGAGCAGGCCCTGTCCCGGCGGCAGCACGGTCAGCTTCAGCTCGGGGCTCTGCAGCATCTGCTGCGTCTCGAGCACGTCGAACAGCGCGCCGGCGACCTCCGCGTCGCGGCTGATCTCGGCCAGCGCCGCGCCGACGATGCGCGGCCGCATCGCCCCGGCCTTGGCGAACTCGATCGCCGCCTCGCGCTCGGAGGTCGAGCGGATCACGTTGACGCGGTTGGCGCCGTCCTGCTGGATGGCGGCCGTCACCTGGCGCAGGCGGTTGACGACCTTCTGCTCGATCTGCTGGATCATGCCGACGTCGCGGAAGTGGACCTTGCGGATGTACACGCTGCCCACCTGGTAGCCCCACTCCCGCGACTTGGCCGAGACCTCCTCGCGCACGGTGTGGCTCATGGTGTGGCGGTCCTCCAGCATCCGTTCCAGCTTCATGTTGGACAGCGAGCGCACGGTGGCGTTCGAGACGTTGGCCGCCAGCGACCCCTGCGGGTCGGCGTTCTTGTAGAGGAAGGCCTGGGGGTCGGAGACGATCATCTCGTACCAGACGCCGATGCCCATCGGCGCGCCTTCCTCCGAGTTGACCGGCTGGCTGCGCAGGTAGGTCTGGTCGAGCCGCAGGTCGACCCAGTGCTTGCGGCCGAAGAAGGGCACCAGCGCGGCGAACGGCCCGATCCGCAGCCACGGGAAGTAGAGCCCGGGCTCCGCGATCACGTCGCGCACGGTGCCGAACAGCTCGAACACGACGCACTGGCGCTCGCGCACGATCACGTACATGCCGAACGCGCGGAAGAGGCCCATCGCGATCGGCACGCCGACGAAGCTGACGAAGAAGGTGACGACGGCGGCGAACAGGAACTCGCTCACGACCGCACCTCCCCGCCCTGGACCGCGATCAGCGAGCGGGTGCGCCCGTAGAGCTTCATCCGCGTGTTGCGCACGTAGGCCTGCAGCGCGCCTGCGCCCTGCGCCTTCAGCTCGCGGAGCTGGGCGGCCAGCGCCAGCAGCGGCTCGACCTCGGCCTGCGCGTTGAGGGTCTCGATCTCGACCGCGCGCTTGCTCTGGACGATCTTCTGGTCGGCCGCGGCCTGGGCCAGCGAGATCTCGGACGAGACCTGGTTGTGGGCGGTGTTGATGGCGGCCAGCGCCGACTCGATCTCGCCGGGCGGGTCGATGCCCGTGATCAGCGCGGCGTCGAGGCTGATCCCGTAGCGGGCCGGCGCCGAGGCGCACTCGGCGTCCATCCGCTCGTTGAGGTCGCGCAGGTTCTTGCGCAGGTCGTTGATCGAGATGCCCTGCGCGCCGCCAAGGTCGGAGGCCACGGCAGGCAGTCCGGAGTCGGCGCCGCGCGGCGCCTCGAAGTTGGCGATCCGGTCGCGCAGGATCGAGACGAAGTAGCCCATCACGTGCGACACGGGGTTCTTGACGCCGAACAGGTAGGCGTAGAGGTTGCGCTCGGAGACCGTGTAGCGGAGCTGCCCGGTGAGCCCCGTGTTGAGCTGGTCCTTGGTGACGGCCTCCAGCACCTGGCCGTGCTGGTTGGCCTCGGGCGTGTCGGGGTCGTGGGCGATGGAGACGGTCACCGTCGCCACCGACACCTTGTACAGGCTCTGCCACGGGAACTTCCAGGAGAAGCCGGGCCCGATCACCCGCACCTGCGGGTACGCGTAGCGCTCGACCTCCTCGGGTCGCAGCGCCTGGGCCAGGGCGGGGTCGTCGAGCGTCGAGTGCTCGCCGAGCCGCTGCGCCTTGCCGAAGGTCGTGAGCACGCCCCGCTCGTTGGGGCCGATCGTGTAGAAGCCGCCCAGTCCGTAACGGACGAAGAACCAGGCGAAGAAACCGAACGCCACGCCGAGCAGCGTCATCATGCGGGAAACCTCCGTGCGGCGGAAGTTAGCAGAGGCGGCGCGGCCGAGGTGTGACGGCGGCTACCCGAGCGAGGTGTCGAGCACCATCATCAGCGCGAAGCCCACCATCAGGCCGAGCGTGGCCGCGGTCTGGTGGCCGTTGCGGTGGGTCTCGGGAATCACCTCGTGGGAGACCACGAAGATCATGGCGCCGGCCGCGAGGCCGAGCCCGATCGGGTAGGCGATCGCCAGCCCGCTGCCGAGCGAGACGCCGGCCAGCGCCCCGAGCGGCTCCAGCAGCCCGGTGCCGCCGGCCACCAGCACGGAGAGCCACGGGCCGAAGCCGGCGCCGCGCAGCGCCAGCGCCACGGCGAGGCCTTCCGGCGCGTCCTGCAGCGCGATCGCCGCCGTCAGCGGCACGCCCACCGAGAGGTCGGCCTGAGCGAAGCCGACCCCGATCGCCATCCCCTCGGGCAGGTTGTGCAGCGCGATCGCGAACACGAACAGCCACAGCCGCCCGCAGCGGTCGTGGCCGGGACCACAGGGCCCCACGCTCTCGTGCTCGTGGGGCGTGAAGCGGTCGAGTCCGAGCATCAGCAGCACGCCCAGCGTCATGCCGATCACGACCACGCCGCCTGCCGCCCGCGACGAACCGGTCAGCGCCTCGGCCGCCTCCAGGCCGGGCAGCAGCAGCGAGAAGGCGGCGGCGGCCAGCATCATGCCCGCCGCCCAGCCCAGCAGCGTGTCCTCGACCTTCTGCGGCAGCTCGCGCACGACCAGCGCCGGCGCTGCGCCCAGCGCCGTGGCCGCGAAGGCGACCGCGCCGCCGATCAGCGCGAGGCGCACGGCGGCCGGGCTGGCGTCGAGCAGGCCCTGGCCGAGCAGCGCGAAGCTCGCGACCAGGGCCACTGCCGCCGCCACCGCCGCGCCGCCGTTGCGCCGCGCGTGCTCGCGCAGCAGCTCGCCCCAGCCGACGGTCGCGCCGGCAGTCCCGGTGGCCATCAGCGCTTCTTCCGGCGCCCCTTCCGCTCCTCGCCCTCGAGCAGGGCGCGGGCCTCCGCGAAGCCCTGGCGCTGCTTCTCGTCGACCTCGGGAAAGCGCAGGTCGAGGTCCTCGAGGGTGTCGATCACCGCCCGCGCCACGGCCAGCCGGGTGAACCACTTGTTGTCGGCCGGGATCACGTACCACGGCGCGTCCTTCGTGGCGGTGCGGCGGATCGCGTCCTCGTAGGCCGCCTGGTAATCGTCCCAGTGGCCGCGCTCGCGCACGTCGCCCGACGAGAACTTCCAGTTCTTCTCCGGCTCGTCGAGGCGGGCCAGGAAGCGCCGCTTCTGTTCCTCCTTCGAGACGTGCAGGAAGAACTTGACGACGCGGACGCCGTTGCGCGAGAGGTAGCGCTCGTGGGCCGCGATGTCCTCGCAGCGCTCCTCCCAGATCCGCTTGGTGACCAGCTTCTCCGGCAGCCGCTGTCCCTTCAGGAACTCGGGGTGCACGCGGACGACGAGCACCTCCTCGTAGTACGAGCGGTTGAAGATGCCGATCCGGCCGCGCTCGGGCAGGCAGCGCGCCGTGCGCCACAGGAAGTCGTGGTCCAGGTCCTCGGCAGACGGGGCCTTGAACGAGAACACCTGGACGCCCTGCGGGTTGACGCCCGACATCACGTGCTCGATCGCGCCGTCCTTGCCGGCCGCGTCCATCGCCTGGAACACGAGCAGCACCGCCCAGCGGTCCTGCGCGTAGAGCTTCTCCTGCAGGTCCGCCAGCCGCGCGACGCCGGCCTTCAGCGCCTCGCGGGCCTTGTCCTTGTTCTTGAGGTCGCCGGTGTCCCGCGGGTCCACGTCGCGGAGCCGGAAGCGGCGGCCGTCGGTGACGCGGTACGGTGCGGCGAAGTCCCTGTCGTCGGCCATATCTTCCTCCCGGTCTGGCCCGGCTCTCCAGCATCGCACGGGCCGGCGGGAGGAGGCGGGGCCGGGCCGCCGCGGGCCCGACCCGCCGCCGCGCCTCGCCTACGACTGGCCGGCGAACACCAGCACGTCCTTCTTGCCTTCGATCCGGACCTCGGCCACCGCCTTCGAGCCGTCGGCGCCGCGGGAGACGACCGCGTCGTGCGGGGACTTCGCGTCGCGCTGCTCGAGCTTCGCCTGGGCCTCGACCTTCGTGCGGCCCGACTTGAAGACGACCTTCGTGGTCTCGCCCTCGGACTTCCAGGAGATCGTGTAGGTCCCGGCCGGCAGCTTCTGCCCCGCGACCGCGGTCTCGGAGTTGACGTCCACCCGGATGGAGCCCTTGCCGGACGCCATCGCCGGAGCCGCCGCCAGCACGCCCGCCATCACCAGGAACGCCATCGCCTTGCGCATGTTCATCTCCGTGAAGCCCCCGTCGTTCCGCTCGCGACTGAAGACGGGTCCCGCGCGCCGCCTGTTTCGTCAAACGAGGTGGCCCGGGTGCAACGTGCCTTCACGAGTGCACGGCCGCTTGTACGCCCGCGGGCGCGGCGCTAGGCTCGCCGCGCATGAAGATCGTCCGCGCTTCGTCGGGCTCCACGTGGGAACGCAGCTTCGGCTACGCGCGGGCGACGCGGGCCGGCGCGCTGATCCTGGTGTCGGGCACGCTCGGCGCCGACGCGCTGGGGCGGCCCGCCGCTCCCGACGCCCACGGCCAGACGCGGGCGGCGCTCGCGATCGTCGACGAGGCGCTGCGGCGGCTCGGCGGCGGGCTCGACTCGGTGTTGCGGCTGCGCGTGCACTTCGTCGACCCGGAGGTCGGGCCCGGCGTGCTGGCGGCGCTGCACGAGGCGTTCGGCGAGGCGTTGCCCGCGCTGACGACGGTGCGCGTCGCGGGCCTCGCCGATCCCGCGTTCCTGGTCGAACTGGAGGCGGACGCCGTCGTGCGCGACGACCGCGACCCCGCGTTCCCGCGGGCGCGGCCTGCCGGAGACGAAGAAGCGGACTAGGAGGCGACACCATGGGCCTGCACCTCGTGACCGGTTTCCCCGGCTTCCTCGGCGCCCGCCTGCTGCCCCGACTGCTCGAGCTCAGGCCCGACGACCGCGTCGTGTGCCTCGTCCAGGCCAAGTTCGCCGACTTCGCGAAGAAGGAGGTGGCGCGGCTCGAGGAACTGCACCCGCACGTGCGCGGGCGGATGGACCTGGTCGAAGGCGACATCGTCGCCGAGGGCCTCGGCCTGCGCGATGCGCGCCTGAAGAAGAAGATCACCGGCGCCTTCCACCTGGCGGCGGTCTACGACCTGGCGGTCGGGCGCGACTTCGCGGTCAAGGTCAACGTGCTCGGCACCCGCCACGTGCTGCACTTCCTCGCGGACTGCGCACACCTCGAGCGCCACCACTACGTCTCCACCTGTTACGTCTCGGGCGACCACCGCGGGACGTTCAAGGAGACCGACCTCGAACTCGGCCAGGGCTTCAAGAACTTCTACGAGGAGACCAAGCACCTGGCGGAGGTGGAGGTCGCGAAGTCGGGGCTGCCGACCACCGTCTATCGACCGGGCATCGTGGTCGGCGACTCGCGCACGGGCGAGACCGCCAAGTTCGACGGCCCGTACTTCGTGATGACCGCGATGGAGCGTCTGCCCTCGCCGGGCGTGTTCCTGCGCCTCGGCGACGGCAAGGCGCCCGCCGGCCTGGTGCCCGTCGACTACGTGATCGAGGCGCTCGCGCGGCTGGCGACGTCGAAGGTCAGCCTCGGCAAGACCTACCAGCTCACCGACCCCGAGCCGCTGACCGCGTTCGAGGTGTCGCAGGCGGTGGCGAAGGCGCTCGGGCGCACGTTCGTCTACCTGCCGATGCCGACGCTGCTGGCGCGCCCGCTGTTCCAGCCGAAGTTCGTGCAGGACCTGCTCGGCCTGCCGCTCCAGGCGCTCGACTACTTCGACCACGACTGCCGCTACGACACCACCCAGGCGGTGAAGGACCTCGGCCCGATGGGCGTGCGCTGCCCGCGCTTCGCCGACTACGTCGGCACCCTCGTCACCTTCTACCGCAAGGAGCGCGACCGCGTGCGGCGCACCGCGATGGTGTAGGTGCCGGTCCTCGCCTGGGGCGCGTGGGCGGCCTGCGCTGCCGCGGGCGCGCTGCTCACCCTGGCCTGGGACCGCGTCCCGGGCCGCCTCGCCGAGCGCCTCGCCGTGGGCCTGGCCCTCGGCGTCACGCTGCTGGGACTCGCCTCGGCGGCGCTCGCGCCGCTGCTCGGGTTCCGCGTCGCCTCGGCGGTGGCCCTCCTGCTGCTGCTCTGCGCCGGCGCCGGGTTCGCGGCCCGCTGCGGGAGGGCCGCGCTCGCGCCGCGGCCGCCGGCCGCCACTGCGCTCCTCGCCGGGCTGCTGGCCGCCGGGGCGATCGCCGTGCCGATGTCGCGCGCCGTGTGGATCGACGCGCGCGGCCTCTTCACCGGCGCCGACCACAACCTCGGCGACCTGCCGTTCCACCTCGGCATCGTCCACGCCTTCGTCGAGGGCGACGGCACGCGCCCCGAGCACCCGGAGCTGTCGGGTGTCCCGCTCACGTACTCGTGGGCGGTCGACTCGGCGGTAGCGGCGGCGATCGCGCTCGGAGCGCCGGTCGCGGCCGCGATGAACGCGCAGGGCATCGCCCTCGCCGCCGGGCTCGTGGTCCTGCTCTGGACCTGGGGCCGGGAGCTGACGGGCTCGCGCGGCGCCGCACTGCTGGTGCCGGCGCTCGCGCTGCTCAACGGCGGCACCGGCGCCTTCCGCCTGATCGCGGAGGCGGGCAGTGCCGAGGCCGCCTGGTCGGCGCTGGCCCAATCGCCCCACGACGTCACCATCCACGACCCCTGGGGCCTGCGCTGGGGCAACGCGCTGGCCGTTCTGCTGATTCCGCAGCGCGCCTTCCTGCTCGGCCTGCCGCTCGGCCTCTACGCGTCGCTGCTCGCCTGGCGCGCGCTGGCGGCGGAACGCGGCTCGGCGGAAGAGCGAAGCGCGCTGAAGGGCGTCGGCGTCACGCTGGGGTTGATGCCGCTGGCGCACGCGCACAGCGCGCTGGCGACCGGGCTGGCGCTGGCCGTCGCGGCGCTCCTGTTCCGGCGGCCCGGCTTCGCGCGCGCGTTCGCGCTCGCCGCCGTGCTGGCGCTGCCGCAGGCGTTCGCGCTGGGCGCCGGCAGCGGCACCGGCCTCGCCTCGTTCGTCGCCTTCCAGGTCGGCTGGGACCGCGGTGAGCAGGGCGTCGCGGGCTTCTGGTGGCGCAACGCGGGGCCATATCTCCTGCTCGCAGTCGCGGCGTTCGCGCTGATGCGTCGCCAACGCGCCGCCCGCTTCCTGGCGGCGGCGGGGGTGCTCTTCCTGGTTCCCAACCTGCTGCGGCTCTCGCCGTGGATCTGGGACAACGTGAAGCTGCTCTTCTGGGCCCACGTGCTCTCGGCGCCGCTCGTCGCGCTGCTGCTCGCGCGGCTGGCCGTCCGCGGCCGCGCGGCCGCGGCCGTCGCCGCCGCGCTGCTCGCTGTGACGGTCGCGTCCGGGGCCGTAGACGCCTGGCGGCTGGCGAGCGGCGGCCGCCAGCACCGGCTCTTCGACGCCGAAGCGCTCGCCTTCGGCAGGGCGATCGCGCAGGCGACCGGCCCCGCCGACCGACTGCTGACGGCGCCGGCCCACGACCACCCGGCGCTGCTGTCGGGCCGTCCCCAGTATCTCGGCTACGAGGGGCACATCTGGTCGCAGGGCCTCGACGGCTCGGGCCGGCGCGAGCGGATCGCGGCGGCCTACGCGGGCGATCGCGCCGCGTGGCGCGAGTTGCGGGCGGCGGGAGTGACGGCCGCGGTGGTGGGCCCGCGCGAGCGCGCCTCGTTCCCCGGGGCCGCGGCCGCCTTCGAGGGCCGCCGCTTGCTCGCGCGCGCCGGTTCGTGGAGCCTGTACGCTCTCGACCTCGAATGAAGCGCCTGGCCTACCCCACCCTGTCCCTGCTCGTGCTGCTCGTCGCGGCGGCGCTGCGCTTCCACGACATGCCGGCGCGCCCGTTCCACCACGACGAGGGCGTGAACGGCTTCTTCCTGCAGCGGCTGCACGACTACGGCGAGTACAAGTACGACCCGGCCAACTACCACGGGCCAACGCTGTACTACCTGGCGCTGCCGCTGACCAGGGTGCTCGGCCTGCGCGACGAGGCGCTGCGCGGGCTGAGCGCCATCGCCGGGCTGGCCACGGTGCTGATCGCGCTGTCGCTGCGCGGCGCGCTCGGTCGCACGGGAGCGCTGGCGGCGGGCGCGCTGCTCGCCGTGTCCAACTGCGCCGTCTACTACTCGCGCTACTTCATCCACGAGTCGCTGGTCGTGGTGTTCGGGCTGGCCGCGGCGGCCGCGGCCCTGCGCTACCTGCGCACGGGCCACGCCGCCTGGGTGGCCTCGTGTGGCCTGGCGCTCGGCCTGCTGATCGCGACCAAGGAGACGACGATCGTGCACGCCGCGGTCGCAGTGATCGCGGCCGGCATGGCGATCGCGCTGCGACCCGGGCGGGCGTTGCCACGGCCGTCGGCCGTGTCGTGGGGCACCGGTGCCGGCGTGCTGCTCGGCGTCGCCGCGGTGTTCTACTCCTCTTTCGGACAGAACCCCGACGGGCTGAAGGGGGCGCTCGAGACGCTCGCGATCTGGGCCCGCACCGGGCGCGAGGCGCACGTCAACCCGTGGTACCAGCACGCGCTGTGGTTGTGGGAGGGCGACCCCGCGCTGGTCGTCGCCGGCGCGCTGGGCCTGCTGCTGGTGCTGGTCCCGGCCGTGCTCGCGATGCCCGCGCGCTTCCGGGCGCTGCGCGGCGGCGCGCCGCTGGTGGAGGCGTTCCCCGGGCGCACGGCCGTCGCCCTCGCGCTGGGCACGATCGGCATCCTCTGCGCGTACTCGCTGGTCGCCTACAAGACGCCGTGGCTCGCGCTCAACGTCGCGGTGCCGCTGGCGCTGCTCGGCGGCGTGGCCGTCGAGCGGGTCGGCGAGCGCAGTCGCGTCGCCGCGGCGCTGCTGCTCGCGGCGGCGCTCGGCTTCAGCCTGCACACCACGCGCGAGCAGTCGTTCGAGCGCCCCGCCGACGAGACGCTGCCGTGGGCCTACGCCCACACCGACCCGCGGTATCCGGACCTCGTCTCCACCATCGAGAACTTCGCGACCCGCAGCGGCAAGGGCACCTCGCAGGCGCTCACCGTCACCTCGCCTGACTACTGGCCGCTGCCGTGGACGCTGCACCGCTACCCGGCCGTCGGCTACTGGGGGAAGGTGCCCGAGAGCATCCCCAGCGGGCTGGTGCTGGCCCTGCCCGGGCAGCTCGAGGAGATCGCCCGCGTGGCCGGCGCCCCGCCGCGCGAGATCGGCCGCTTCCCGCTGCGCCCGGGCGTGGAGCTGGTCCTGCTGGAGAGACCCTAGCGGGCCGAGGCGCCCCACACGGGCCCTGTTTCGGTTACCTTGGACGGATGCGTCTCCGGCGGGGAGCCGGGGGCCGAGGAGGGCGACGAAGGATGAAGAGGCAGAAGCTGGTGCTGGCCGCGGTGGCCGGACTGTTCGCGGGCGCGAGCGCGGGGGCCCAGGCCCCGGCGGCGAAGGCGGACAACGTGCAGTGCTGGGGCGTCAACGGCTGCGGCGGCATGGCCAAGTGCGCCGTGACCGCGGAGGACCTGGCCGCCGTCAAGAAGCTGCTCGGCGACGCCGAGTACCAGAAGAAGTTCGGCAAGTCCGAGGTCCACGCCTGCGCCGGCAAGGCCAAGTGCGGCGGTTCGATGGGCATCCTGAACTGGATGGAGACGCCGGCCGACACCTGCAAGGCCAAGGGCGGCCTGGTCATCGAGGGCAAGCCCGGCGCCCGCGTCGCCCGCAAGGCGTAAGCTCCCTTCCGTCCCGGGCGGAGCGGCGCCTCCCGCGCCGCTCCGCCGGTTTTCGACCGGAGCTGCCCGATGCGTCTCGCCGCGATCGCCCTGCTGCTGCTGCCCTCGACCGCTTCCGCTTCCGAGGCCCCCGACGTGCTCGAACGGATCCTGCGCTCGCGTCCTGAACTCGCGCCCGTGCTGGCGCGCGCCGAGCACCACCGGCTGCAGATCCTCTACACGCAGATCGACCGCGACGCGCAGAACAGGCCGACCTTCCACTCGTTCGGCTACCGGCTCGACGACCCGCGCTACTTCTATCCCGCCAGCACCGTGAAGCTGCCGGCCGCCGTGCTGGCGCTCGAGAAGCTCCACGACCTGAAGATCGCCGGGCTCGACCGCGGCACGCCGCTGCGGATCGAGGCGGGGACGCCGCGGCAGACGGCCGTGGAGAAGGACGAGAGCAAGGCCGACGGACTGCCGACGATCGCCCACTACGCTCGCAAGATC
>WYBL01000095.1 GCA_011526565.1 Acidobacteriota bacterium
CCGGCGCCACCGCGTTGACGCGCAGCCTCGGCGCGTAGGTCGCGGCGGCCGAGCGCACCAGCCCCTCGACCGCGGCCTTGGCCGCCGCGATCGCCTCGTGGTTGGGCAGGCCGAGCCGGGCCGCGGCGGACGAGCAGAGCACGACCGCGCCGCCGGGGGAGAGGCAGCGGGCGCCGGCGCGCACGGCGGCGAAGGCGGTGCGCACGTTGGCGGCGAGCGTCTGCTCCAGCTCCTCCTCGCTGGTCAGGTGGGCGGGCTTGAGCAGCAGCGACCCGACGCAGCAGGCGATGCCGTCCAGGCGCCCCAGCTCTTCCACCGCACGCGCGGCGACGGCCTCGACTTCGGCGAAGCGCGTGGCATCGGCCACCGCGTGCGCGGCCCCGAGCTCCGCGCCGAGCGCCGCCAGCGGCTCGGCCCGGCGGCCGGCCAGCAGCACCCGCGCGCCGGCGGCGACGAGTTGGCGGGCGAGCGCGGAGCCGATCCCGCCCGCGCCGCCCAGGATCAGGTGCACGCTCCCCCCCAGGCCCGGCGGGAGCGGGGTGGGGGGGCGATCCTCGACCATGGGGGGAGGTTAGACGCCCGTCGCCACCGATGTCAAGTTATTGAGTAGGTTTTGCTGAAGGCTGGGGATCGGCCTCCGGCGCGGCCGGGGCGCGGTACCAGTCCTCGCGGCGCACCAGCTTGGGCTCCGGCGGGTCGCCCTCGTAGGCCGGGGTCATGATCGCGACGCCGTACTCGTTGAAGACGTCGAGGACGTTGCGGTGGAGCGCGGTGTAGAGGGCCTCCATCCGCTGCGGCGCGTCGCAGTGAACGTTGAGCTCGTACGTGACCGCGAAGTCGCCGAGCGCCGTCTGGCGGACGAACGGCGGCGGCTCCTTCATCAGGCCCGGCGTGCGCTCGGCGGCCAGCAGGAGCATGGCCTCCACCTGCCGCCACGGCGTCTCGTAGCCGATGCCGACGGTCGTGTGCAGGATCAGGCCGCGCTCCGCCGCCAGCCGGCTGTAGTTGACGACGCTGGATCCGAGGATCAGCGAGTTGGGGACCACGATCTCCTCGTTCTTCGGGGTCCGCACGTGGGTCACCTGCAGCCGGACGTCCGTCACCTCGCCGTAGACGTCGCCGATGCGCACCCGCTCGCCGACGCGGAAGGCGCGGCGGTAGGTCATCGAGTAGCCGGCGATCGTGTTGGCGATGAACGACGAGGATCCCAGCGAGGCGAGCAGGCCGAGGAACAGCGACAGGCCCTTGAACGCGGGCGACTGCGAGCCCGGAATGTACGGGTAGGCCACGACCAGCACCAGGGCGATCACCCCCAGCCGGGCCAGCTTGTAGGTCGGGACCGCCCACTCCCGTTCGAACCCGCTGATGCTCAGGGCCCCGCGCTCCACGGCGTCGAAGAACAGGCGCAGCAGGCCGAGGCCCCAGCGCGTCAGCAGCAGCAGCACGGCCAGGAACACGAGGTCGGGCAGGGCGGCCGCGGTCGAGGCGGCCAGCACGGCCAGCGGCCGCGTGATCAGGCCGCCGAGGTCGAGCGCCAGCCCGCGCGTCCAGGGAAATCGGCCGAGGGCCACGTCGAGCGCCACCCCCCACGCGACCAGCAGGCCGAGGCCACGGGCGAAAGCCACGGCGACCGCCAGCAGGTGCCAGACCTGGTCGGCGCGCAGGATCTCGAAGGACTGCACGCCCAGGGCGCGGACCCGCGAGCGGTAGCGTGATTCGAGCGCCGCCTCGAGCCGGCCCCCCACGCGGAGCAGCAGGAAGCTGAGCAGCGCCGCCACCGCGAGGGCGGCGGCCGCGACGAGCGCCGCCCGGCCCAGGACTGCGCGGCCCCGGTCGTGCCGGTAGCGCTCGATCGCCTCGCGCACCCGCCGCGCGTGGTTCGCGGCCAGTTCGGCAGGGTCGGCGCCCTCCAGCCGGGCATCCGCCTCGAACACCGAGAGCACGAAGCGCTCGCCCGCCTGGACTCGCAGGGCGCCGTCCACCCGGGCGACGGAAACCGTGGCGGGGTCGACCGCGGCGTCGCGGGCGAGCGCGCCGATGCGCGCCGCGATCGCCGCGGCTCGTTCCTCGGCGGGGTAGGAGGAGACGCCCCGCACCCGGAACAGCGCCAGCCCGTCGACGACGACCGGAGCACTGGGCGAGGCGAACTCGAGTTCGACCGTCGCCGCGTGCGGAACCTCGGCGGCGGCGCCGCCCGCTGCCAGCCCCAGGGCCACCAGGCCGGCGGCCAGGCGGAGGCGCGAGCGAGCCGGGCTCACTTCGCCTTGCAGCCGAGCGTCTCGCCGAGCCACGTCACGTCCACGCCGCCGTCGCGCGCGCGCAGCGTGAAGTTCTGGCCCTCGTAACGCCCGCCGCCGGGAGCGGCATCCACGAAGTAGGCCGTCACCGTGCGGTCACCCCGCTCGGCGCGCAATGCCTTCAACTCGGACTCGAAATAGGTGACGACCAGCTCGTTGGCCGGGCTGCCGCCGCAGGCGTGGAAGACGGGACCGCGGGCCGGGACGAGGCGCCACACGGCCTGCAGCTCAGCGATCCGCAGCCGGTGCTGGGCCGAGAGGCAGGCCTTCTCGTTCGACACCGTCCAGCTCTCGGTGATCCACGTCGGGCTGCCCTCCTGCGCCTTCCAGCACTCGTCGCGGCCCTTGATCCAGCCGCGCTGCTCGGTCTTCAGGACCTGCGGCATCCCGTCCTTTGCCTTCGCAAGGGCCTCGGTGAACACCGCGTGCAGCTTGCGGTCGAGCGCCGCGAGCCCGGGGTCGGCACAGATCGCCTTCTCGGCGCCCGAGCTCGCCTTCGTGCAGTCGAACGACGGTCCTTCCGCCACGGCCACCGCCGCCAGTGCCGCTCCGATCGCCAGTCCCAACCAGGTCCCTCGCCGCATCTCGTGCCTCCTCAAGTCTCTAGAACGGATACCCGATGCCGAAGAAGAAGCGATTGCCCTCCTTCGAGTGGGCGCCGACGACGTGCAGCGTGAGCGGGCTCGCCAGCGGGTGCAGCAGCAGGCCGCCCCCCGCGGACGTGTGCCACTTGTCGGATGCCTCGCCGTCCAGCCACACCCGGCCGCCGTCCGCCAGCGCCAGAAGGCCGACCCGCATCGGGATCAGCGGGAAGTGCACCTTGCCGAGCCACAGGCGCCCGGACAGCGTCCCGTAGACCACGCCGTCGCCGGCGAAGCGGTGGCTGGCGAAGCCGCGGTTGTTCTCGCCGCCCAGCGTCGCCGCCTCGAACCAGGGATAGTCGCCGAAGGCGCGTCGGCCTCCCACCCGCAGCGCGACGTGGGCACGCGCGCTGCCGGCGTAGCCGATCACGCGCGCGTCGAACGCGCCATGAGTGGACGTGGCGTCCCACGCCGCGGGCGACAGCGACGTCTCGGCCTCCACGCGCAGCCCGCTGACGTGCGAGCGGTGCTCGCCGCCGATCTGCCCGGCTGCCAGCACCGTGGGCGCGTGGACCTCGGCGCGGCCCCGGGTGTCGAACGCCAGCCGGGCGCGCAGTGCGACCTGGCCGTAGCGACCAGAACCCGGCGGGCCCTGGCTGGCGAGGATCGAACCCTCGTCGCCGCCGGAGCTCGAATAGCGCAGCTCCGGCCCGAAGCTGGCATCGAGGCGTTCGCCCACCTCGTAGCGCAGGGCCGCCGCGGCGAGGAGCACGTCCTCGTGGGCGCGGTACGCAGCCTTGTCGCGGGTGGCCGGGCTCTCGTTGCCGAAGCCGAAGAAGTTCAGGTGCTCGACGCCGGAGCCGAAGGCCTCGAACTGCCACCCGAACCGGCTCGCCGGCCGCCGGAACACTCCCGCGTAGTGCGCCCTGCCCGTCAGCTCCGCCGTGGCCAGGAACAGCGAGAACTCGTGCTCCTGCGCCGCGGGCTCGGCGCGGAAGCCCCACGCCGTCCGCCTGCCGGCGAAGCCGAGCAGCGCGCCCGCGTCGGAGTTGTAGCCGAGGACCGGGTCGCCGACCGTCCAGGCGCCGAAGCTGCGCGGTTCGAGCCACGGCGCGCCTTCCACCGGGGCCGGGTTGGACCACGCCGCACGGGTCCGCGTCCCGGAGCCCGCCCGCACCTCCACCGGCCCGCCGTCGGGCCACACCTCGGTGCCGCCGGCCGCCGAGTCGTCCACGACCTGGCCGTCCGCGCCGCCGATCACGCGCAGCCGGATCGGCCCGCCGGCCGCTCCGGTGCGCACGACCTGGTCGCGGCCTCCGCGAAGGTAGATGCGGACCTCGTCTGTCTCGCCGGGCACGAAGCGGCGGCGGTACCACGGCTCGTGCTCGCCCGCGGCGACGCTCACCTCGAGGCTGTCGTCCGCGCCGCGGGCCACGCTCACGCGCTCGTCGAGGTCGGTCGCCTGGACGTCGACCTCGCGAGCGAGGTAGCGGTAGACGCGGGTCGCGTAGTCGACGAGGCCCTCGCGGCGCGCTTTCAGGTCGGCCGTCGTGCGGGCGGCGTCGAGAGCTTGCCACTCGACGGGCACCGAACGCGCGGCCCGCTCGATCGCCGCGTCGGTCAGTCGCGCCTGGAGTTCGCGCGCGCCCTGCTGCCAGGCCGCCAGGTCGAGCCCCGCCAGCAGCCAGCGATCGACCTCGAAGGCGTTGCGCAGCGGGCCTTCCAGGGCGCCGGGATAGCTCGCCGAGAAACGCAACTGGGTCGGCGCATGACGCCGCGCCTGGGCCATCGCCACGCCCTCGTGGCGGACGAGTGCCATGTCCGGGTCCTCGGGCAGTGGCTGCCACAGCGGCTGGCCTGGCAGCCGCAGGAAGCGCCACTGGCCGCGGTGGCGGTCGTAGTTGTCGAGCCACAGCTCGAGCAGCCGCGCGCGCAGCAGGGCGCGGGCGTCGACGTGCTGCTCCGGGCCCTGCAGCCAGCGCTTCCACAGTTCGGGCATGCCGACGATCTCGCTGGCGCCGGCGAAACCCGGGCGTCCCTCGGCGGTGGGCAGCGGGAACTCGTCGATGGTCCCGATCTCGCCCGCGAAGACCTGGCGGAACTCGCCGAGGCCGGGATCGTCCGGCATCACGACCAGCCGCGGCGCCGTGTGCGCGACGCCGGCGGCCTCGGCGAGCGACGCCACGATCAGGGCCGCCGCCGGGTGCGTGGCGGACGTGCGGTCCTGCAGCAGCTTCGCCGGCCAGCGGTCGCGCCAGGCCTCGGGCAGCAGCCGCTCCGGGTGCTTGTGCAGCGAGCGGAAGGTGTAGGCGCGGCCGTCCGCCCCGCGCAGCGCGAGGCCCAGGGTCTGGGCCTGGCCGACCTTGCGCACGGGAGTCAGCCCGCCCGCGAAGGAGCGCAGGTCGAGGACCTCGACTTCGACCGGATTGGTCCACAGGTCGCGGTAGCCGTCCCCGAACCAGAAACGGTGGAAGCCGCCCGCCTCGAACTGCGGTCCGACCGTCACCTTGCGCGTCTCGGCCGAGAGGCCCGGCGCGGGCAGCAGCAGGGCCAGGGCTCCGATCGCGGTCCACATCCTCTTCATAGACCGACAAATAGACACTGGCCGCGCCGCGCCAGCCATCAGCAGAATGCTGATCGTGGCGAGGTGGCCCGACCGCCACAATCTCCGCTCCATGTCTGCCACCACCGCCGCCGGCCCCGCCCTGGGCCCTCTCGACCGCGCTCTCGGCCTGTTCTCCGAGGTGCGCGCCGGCGAGGGCGCCCGGGCCCTGCTGATGCTCCTCAACGTGTTCCTGATCCTGGTCGCGTACTACGTGATCAAGACCGTGCGCGAGCCGCTGATCCTCAACACAGAGGTGCCCGAGTTCCTGCACGGCCTCGGCATCCGCGGGCCGGCGGAGGTCAAGACCTACGCGGCCGCCGGCCAGGCGCTGGTGCTGATGGCGTTCGTGCCGGCCTACTCCTGGTTCGCCTCGCGCGTCGACCGCATGCGGCTGATCGTCGGCGTCAACCTGTTCTTCGTGGCCAACATCGTCGCCTTCGCGGTCGCCGAGGCGATGGAGCTGCCTTTCGTCGGCGTCGCGTTCTACGTCTGGGTCGGCTTCTTCAGCCTGTCGGTGATCGCCCAGTTCTGGTCCTACGCCAACGACATCTACACGAAGGACGCCGGCAACCGGCTGTTCCCGATCATCGGCATCGGGATGACCGCCGGCACGCCGGTGGGAGCCGGGCTCGCCGAGTGGCTGTTCCACGCCCACGTCCCGGTGCAAGACCTGCTGTACCTGTCGGCCGCCCTGCTGATGGTGAGCCTCGGCCTGTACGTCGCGATCAACCGCAGCGCCTCGCGGCCGGGCGCGTCCACCCCGGCGCCCGCGCCGATGCGCGGCGGCGACGGCTTCGCGCTGGTCTTCTCCAACTCCTACATCGTGCTGATCGCGGTGCTGCTGGTCGTGCTCAACGTCGTCAACACCACCGGCGAGTACATCCTGAGCCACCTGGTCGTCGAGCACGCGGAGGCGATGGCGGCCGCCGACCCGGGCTTCGACAAGAACGCCTACATCGGCGGTTTCTACGGCAGCTACTTCCTGTGGGTCAACATCGCCGCAGTGGTGCTGCAGGCCTTCGTCGCCTCGCGCCTCGTCAAGCGCTTCGGGCTGGCGGGCGTGCTGTACGCGCTGCCGCTGATCGCCGTCGCCGCCTACGGCTTCGTCGCCTTGGGCGCGACGATCCTGATCGTGCGGCTGGCCAAGACCGCGGAGAACTCCACCGACTACTCGATCATGAACACCGCACGGCAACTGCTGTGGCTGCCGACGACGCGCGAGGAGAAGTACAAGGCCAAGCAGGCCGTCGACAGCTTCTTCGTCCGGCTCGGCGACCTGGTCGCCGCGCTGGTCGTGTTCGCCGGCACCACCTGGGTCCAGCTCGACGCCAGCGGCTTCGCGCTCGTCAACCTGGTGCTGATCGTGGTGTGGCTCGCGCTCGCGGCCGCCCTCGTGCGGCGCAACCGCGAGCTCGCCGAGGCCGCCGCGTAGTGCGCGTGCGGCTGGGCGGCCTGCTGCTCGGCTCGGCGCTGGCGGCCGCCGCCGCCGGCCAGCCGCCGGCGCCGGTGGCGCGCCGCCCCGACGACGGGCGGCGCACGCTGTCGCGCCTGCCCGCCAACCTGTTGCGCGGGGCGGTGGGCCTCTTCCACGCAGACAACGCCGCGCCAGCGCTGGTGGCGGCGACGGCGGCCGGGTTCGGGGCGGCGCTCGACGATCCCCTCGCCGACGCCCTGCGCGATCCGCAGCACCGCTTCGGGTCGACGCTGGAGGACGCGGCCACTCCCGGCGTCGTCGGCGTCCTGGTGGGCGCCACCTTCGTCGCCGGACGCGCCGCCCACGGCCCCCGCTTCCGGGCGGCGAGCTACGACATGCTCGACGCCTGGCTCGTCACCTTCGCCTCCACCGAGGGGCTCAAGCGGGCGATCGGCCGCGAGCGGCCCGACGGCGAGGACCGCCGCTCGATGCCGTCGGGGCACACCTCCAGCGCGTTCGCGCTGGCCGCCGTGATCGAGCGTCACTACGGGTGGAAGGGGAGCCTCGCAGCTTACGCGGTGGCGTCTGCCGTCGGCGTCTCCCGCATCCAGCACGACAAGCACTGGCTCTCCGACGTGCTGACGGGCGGCGCGATCGGCTACCTCGCGGGCCGCACCGTGGTCCGCGTCAACGGCGGCGCCCCGAGCGGGCGCGGCCGCGAGGTGCAACTCGCCCCGCTGGCCGGTCACGGCCGCCGCGGTGTCGTCGCCCGGGTTTCCTTCTAGGAGACTCCCGCGAACCGTGGGCCGTCTTCCCTGCGGCGCGTGATACGATCTGTCCAGACTGGACAGATCGGAGGGTGGGTGAGCTGGCCCTTGCAGGAGGCGAAGCAGCAGTTCTCGGAGGTCGTGCGGCGGGCGCTCGAAGACGGGCCGCAGGTGGTGACGCGGCACGGCCGCGAGGCTGTCGTCATCGTATCCGTCGAGGAGTTCCGGCGCGGGCAGGGGGGGCGCCGCGACTTCAAGCGCTTCCTGCGCTCGGGGCCTGATCTGGAGACGCTCGACCTCGGCCGCGACCGACGGCCGGCTCGACGCGTGCGGATCTGAGTGGCGTTCCTCCTCGACACGAACGTCGTTTCCGAGCTGCGGCGGCCGACGCCGCAGGCGTCGGTCCTTGCCTGGTTCGAATCGGCGCCTGCGGACGATCTGTACCTCTCGGTGCTGGTCCTGGGAGAGATCCAGCAGGGCGTCGCCCGTCTCGCTGCTCGCGACGCCACCCAGGCAGCCCGGCACGGACGCTGGCTGGCGCGGCTCCGCAGGGACTTCCGCGACCGATTGATCGGGGTGGACGAGGAGATCGCCCTGGAATGGGGCCGGCTCAACGCGCAACGCCCCCTTCCGGTGGTCGACGGCCTGCTGGCCGCGACAGCGCTCGTGCGCGATCTGGCACTGGTGACGCGAAACGTCCGCGACTACCGAGGCTGCGGGGTGCGGCTGGTCAATCCGTTCGCCTGACGGCGCCCACTCCGGCTGGCGTCACTCCTCGAGTTGGCGGCGCTCAACGGCGGCGCCGGGACTCTCGCGGCTCCGGGTCGGCGGGATGCTCCCCCCTGGCTGGTCAGCGACTGCGGAAGGGGTTCACGACCCGGATCGAGCCGTACTGCCGGTCATGGCTCAGGTCTTCCGTGTACAGCGTCTTGGCCTCGAGGACCTCGGCTGCGGCGAGGATGGCGCCGTCCCAGTAGGAGAGGCCGAACTCGACCGAGCGCTCGACCGCCCTCGCGATCAGGGGATAGTCGGTCGGGACCGTCGGAAACACGCGGTACTGGTCCATGAGGGCGAGGGCCAGTGGCGGCGGCAGCGGCCTCTTCAGCTTGCGCGTGACGGTGACGTAGAACTCCTGGAGCACCTGGGCCGACAGGCCGAAGTCCGCCGACGCGATCAGCTCCAGGGCGCGGTTGCGCTTGCCCGCCTCGGCTCGAGCATCGGAAACGGCATACACCAGGACGTTGGTGTCGAGGAAGCACTCAACGCTCATGCAACTCCCCGCGCGTCCACGTCCGGGCGCCGACTTCGGCCTTCGACTGACGGCAGAGCTGAGCGATGCGCCGACGCGCCTTCTGCGCCTCCGACTCGCGACGGGTGAGTTGCTCCAGGAACTCGCGGATCAGGGCGTTGAGGGACGTCGATCGCGCAGCGGCGATGCGCCGGGCGTCGCGCAGCGTGGCCTCGTCGAGGGCGATGGTGACGTTCTTCATCTCCACATGATACGTGTGACTGTGGAGCCGGTCCTGGCGTGCGTCCATGACGTGGTGATCGTGAGCCGGGGCCCGGCCGCCAGAGGTCCACGGGAATGTGTCTCGCGCCCGGAGCGCGAGAGCGACGGGGCTGGCCGTGGCGCCTCGAACCGTGCGCCCCAGCCTAGAATCCCCGCGGGTTCTCGTGAGGGCTGTGCTCGCCGCTGCGCTGCTGTCGTCCGCCGTCTCGGCGGAAGCGCCCCCGAGGGGCCTGGCGCAGTTCGGGCTCGAACGCTGGACGCTGGAGTCGGGGCTGCCCGCCAACTGGGTCACCTCCATCACTCAGACCGCGGACGGCTTCCTGTGGGCGGCCACGTCGCGCGGCCTCGTACGCTTCGACGGGCGCAGCTTCCGGCGCTACTCGGTGGCGGAGGCGCCAGAGTTGCCCACCAACTCGATCACGGCCCTCTGGCCAGGGCGAGAGGGCCGGCTCTGGCTGGGGTTGGAACACGGCGGCGTGGCCTCACTGGAAGCGGGCGAGCTCCGCCTCGTCCCGCGGATCGGAGCGGCGTTCGCCCCCGCCAGGGTCAACGACCTGGTCGAGGATTCCGCCGGAGTGCTCTGGATCGCGACGAGCCAGGGCCTCTGGCGCGCCAGCTCCGACGCGATCGACGAGATCCGCCCTGCAGGCGTCGCCGCTGGCGGCGAAGTGATGCGAATCGTCCTGGCGGCCTCCGGAGATCTCTGGGCGCGCAGCACCGAACAGGGGCTGTGGCGCGTGCGCGACGGCGTCGCGACCCAGGTCATGGACGCCCCCGACTGCCGTGGCTACGGCCTGGCCGCCGACGCTTCGGGCCCGCTCGCGACGACCTGCCGGGACACCGGAGTGTTCCGCTGGGACGCGGCCCGGGCACGATGGGAGCGGATCTCCGCGGAGCGCGCCGCCGGTCCGGTCCTCGTCGATCGCGATGGCGCGATCTGGTTCAGTGGCCGGGCCGGGCTCCACCGCTGGTCGGGCGGCGCCGTCGACGTCCTGGCGCCAGACGCGGGGCTGGGAGACTGGCGGTTGCGGGCCTTCTTCCAGGACGGCTTCGGCGACCTCTGGTTCGGCACCTTCAACGGGGGTCTGGCTCGCCTCCGCGCGGGGCCGATCCGGGCCTTCGGCGCACCCGAGGGGCTGGCCGTGTTCGGGCCCGCGGCGATCCTCGCGGGCCCGGGCGACGAGCTCTGGCTCGGCTCGTATCGCGAGGGGCTGGTGCGCTGGAGAGAGCGGGACGGAGTGCTCGGGCGCTGGCGGGCGGCCGAGGGTCTGCCCGGGGAGACCGCCTGGGCGCTGGCCCGGGACCCGCGTCGGCCGGAAGGCCTCTGGGTCGGTTCCGACCGCGGATTGGCGTGGCTCGAGAACGGGCGCTTGCGAGCGGTCGGCCCGGGAGGACTGCGTTACGGCGAAGCCGTGCAGGTGCTCTACGTCGATCCCGCCGCAGCCGACACCCTCTGGGTCGCCGGGGGGGCGGAGGGAGCCTGGGAACTGGCCCCCGGTCGGGCCGTGAGACACGACGCGGCGAACGGACTCGAGGCGGGCCGCGTCCTCCTCTTCCATCGCACGCGCAGCGGCGGCCTCGTGGCCGGTGGCCACGGCGGCGTGTACGAGTGGACCGGTTCACGCTGGGCGCGGTGGCCGGAGACGGACGAGCCGCTCACCGGCGCGCGGGCGATCGTCGAGGAAGCCGACGGCACCTTGTGGCTGACTGCGCACCCGGCCGGTCTCGTGCGCCGCGGACCGGCGGGCGACGTCACGACGTTCGGGCCCCGCCAGGGCATCCCCTTCGGCACCGCGTACAGCCTGATCCTGACCCCGGGCGGCGACCTGTGGATCTCGAGCGAGCAGGGCCTGTTCCGCATGCGGCTCGACGATCACGCCCGCTGGCGACGCGGCGAGACGGCCACGGTGCCGTTCGAGCGCTTCGGCCGGCGCGACGGCCTGCGCGACGGCGAGTGCAACGGCTGGGGGCGACCCGCCGTCGCTCGGCTCTCGTCGGGCGCCCTCGCCTACCCCACGCAGACCGGCGTCGCCCTGGTCGATCCGTCGGTCCCGGGCGGCGACGACCTGACGCCCGCCCGCATCTACGTCGACGCCGCCTGGGCGGGGGCGAGGCTGTTGCCCCCGGGCCCTCGCCTCGTCCTCGAACGCCACGAGCGCTCGTTGCGGATCGCTTTCTCCGCGATCGAGTGGCAACGGCCCGAGGCCGTGCGCTTCCGCTATCGCATCGAGGGGCTCGACGGCGACTGGATCCCGGCGGGACTCGCGGGCGAAGCGAGCTACTCGCGCCTCCCGCCCGGGGACTACCGATTCCGCCTTCAGGCCCGCCTGCCCGGGCGCCCCTGGGTGGAGGCACTCCAGCCCCTCACCGTGTCGGTCGAGCCGACGCTGTCGGAGATCCCCGGCGTCCGGATCGCAGCCGCCTCCTTCGTGCTGGGCCTCGTCGCGCTGGCCGGGCTCTGGCGCGCCCGGGTGCGCGAGCGCCACGCGGCCGCGCTCGCGCGCGAGCGCGCGTTCCTGTGGGACGTGATCGACATCAGCCCAAACCCGATCTTCGCCCGCTCGCCCGCCGGGTCCTACGTGCTGGCGAACCGGGCGACGGCCGAGGTGTACGGGCTGCGCCCCGCGGACCTCGAAGGGCGCACTCCCGCGGACGTGGCGGCCGTGGCGGGCATGGCGGCGGTCGAAGCGCTGGACGAGGTGGTGATCGCCGGTCGCCAGGAGCAGCGGATTCCGGAGCTGAAGATCGTCGACCACGCCGGGCGTGAACGCTGGTTCCGCGTCGTCAAGCGCCCACGTCTCACGGCCGAGGGCGACGCGGTCGAACAGGTCGTCGGCACGGCGGTGGAGATCACCGACTTCAAGCAGGCGGCGCTCGAGGCCAGCCGGCTGTCCCTGCAGTTGCTGCGGGCGCAGGAGGACGAGCGGCGACGCCTCGGGCGCGAGCTGCACGACGATCTCGTCCAGCGCCTGGCCGGGCTCGCGATGCTCGCGTGGGGTCGCTCGGCCAGTGCCGAGGGCCGCGACGCGGGTGCGCTCGAGGAGATCGCGCGCGAGCTGGAGGCGCTGTCGCGCGACGTGCAGGCGCTGTCGCGCGACCTGCACCCGGCGGCGCTCGACGCGCTCGGCCTCGCCGAGGCGCTGCGCGCGGAGTGCGCCACATTCGCGCGCCGCACGGGTCTCGCTGTCGAGTTCCAGTGTCGCGGTCCCGAGCGCCGACTGGCACCCGAAGTGGCGCTCGCGGCCTACCGCATCGCGCAGGAGAGCTTGCGCAACGCGCTGACCCACTCGGGCGCGCGCGCCGCGACCGTGACCCTGGAGTTCGACGCCTCGGAGCTGCAACTCGAGGTCGCGGACGCGGGGCGGGGCTTCGACCCTGTCGCGACGGTCGGCGGTCCCGGCGTCGGGCTCGGCAGCATGGCCGAGCGAGCCCGGCTCGCCGGCGGCGAGCTCGCGATCGACTCGGGCGCCGGCGGCACTCGCGTGCGCGTGCGGTTGCCGCTCGAACCCGAGACGACCTGACGCCTCGCCTCCCGCGTCTGCCCGAAACGCGAGCCCTCGTCTTCTGCGAGGATCCGCTCGGGGGACGAAGCATGCGAGGCAGCACACTCGGAGTGACGCTCGGAATGGCGGTGACCTCCCTGGTCGCAGCCTCGGACGGACCGTCGTTCGACTGCGCCAAGGCGAGCTCCAGCGCGGAGAAGGCGATCTGCGCCGACCCGGACCTGGCGGCCCTCGACCGCAAGCTTCACGACGTCTTCACCGAGGCGCTTGCCAAGGCGAAGGGCGGCATGGCGCAGGTGTTGAAGACCGAGCAGCGCGGCTGGATCAAGGGCCGCGACGAGTGCTGGAAGGCGAAAGGAGGCGAGACCGCCTGCTTGCGCGTCGAACATCGCGTGCGGATCACGGAGCTGCAGGCCAGGTGGAGCCTGGTTCCCGCCCGCGGTCCGGTCGCCTACGTGTGCCAGGGCAATCCGTCGAACGAGGTCGTCGCGACGTGGTTCGAGTCGGAGCTGCGCTCGGTCCGCGTCGAGCGCGGCGACCGCACCGTGATCGCCTACCTCGTCGACGACGCCCCCGGCGGCGCGCGCTACGAGGGTCCGAGCCTGTCGCTGCGCGAGGCGGACGGGGGCGTCCGGGTCACGTGGCTTGGCGAGAAGCTCGACTGCAAGCCGAAGTGATCAGCGGCGCCCGTGCCACTCCAGGTCGGCGACGAGTATCGAGCGATCGAGCCGCGGCCTGAATCCGATCTCGGCGGCCATGACGTACTCGTCCGCGTGCTGGAGCAGAGGGACCGCGACGACCTCTCGGCGGATCGTTTCGGCGACGGTCTCGAGCACCTTCAGGCGGGCTTGCGGGTCCACCTCCAGTTCGGCGCGGTCGACCAGGTCGTGCAACTCGGGGCTGCCCTGCCCGGCGGCGAGGTGCCTCAGCAGCAGGGAGTAGGTCCAGGCGGCATCGGGCGGGAAGGTGATGCGGGTGACGGTCACGACCGGAGCGTCCGCTGCCGGCTCGTTCGCCGGCGCGATCACGATGCCGATGCGGCCCAGTGCCACGGCGACCGCTTCTCGCAACAGCCGCGCCTCGGGCGTCGTCGTCTCGAGGCGGACGCCGAAGCCCTGGCTCCAACCGGCGGCATCGAGCAGGCGGCGCGCCTCCTGGACGTCGAAGAGTGCAGGCGGGAGCGTCGCGTGGTGGCCGTGGACGACGCGGGGAATCACCTGATCGAGCGGGGCGCTGCCGCTCCCCACCGCCGCCGCCAGCTCGGCGCGATCGATCGCCAGCGCCACCGCTCGCCGCACGCGCACGTCGGCGAACGGGTTCGGTGGAGCCAGCGGGCCCGAGAACGTCAGCAGGTCCTCGGAGAGCCCGGCGCGTCGGACGACGCGCAGGTTCGGCGGGAACGTCCCCTCGGCTCCGCCCGCACCAGCATTCACCCGTGCCAGGTGCACGGCGCCTGAGCGGAGAGCTTCGCCGAGGGCTCGGTCGTCCGCCAGTTGCAGGTAGCGAGCCCGCCGGAAGGCGGGTCGGTCGTGCCAGCCGCCCTCCACCGCCTCGAGGTCGACGAAGCCGTTGGGCTCGAAGCCCACGATGCGGAATGGGCCCGTTCCGACGTCAGCGCCGTCTTCGCCTCGGGCCGGGAGCGCGACGAAGATGAGGCAGAGCCTCAAACCGAGCGTCGGAGCGGCCTTGCGCGTGCGCAGGCGCAGCGTGAGCGGGCCCGCGGCTTCGATCGCCACGACGTCGTCGAGGTTGACGAGACTGCCGCGGCTGCGGCTCCTGGCTTCTTCGAGCGCCCGCACTGCGTTCTCCGCGCTCAGCTCCCGGCCGTCGTGGAAGCGCACGCCCGCGCGCAGCCTCAGCTCCATCGTGCGCTCGTCGAGGTTGGCCCACGACTGCGCGAGACCCGGCGTCAGCTCCAGCTCGGGTCCCAGGCTGACCAGCGTGTCGTAGACGTTGCCGAGCACGGTGAACTCGACGTCGCGGCTGACGGCGCGCGGTGACACCTTCTCCAGGACGTGCGTGTGGCCGATCACCACCGCCGGCGGTGGCGTGGTGTGACAGCCGAGCCCTGCGCCGCCGAGCCATGCCACCAGCAGGCTCCAGCCGGCACCGCGGTTGCCATGGACCCGCGCAGCGCCCATCGCGGGGATTCTGACGCGCCCGCCCGCCCTCGTCGAGAGACGATGTGGGGCCTCAGCCCGGCAGGCCCTTGCGCTCCAGGACCCAGCGTGTGGCCCAGGTGGAGAGCTCGGCCGCCGTGTCGATGGCGAGCTTCTCCTTGATCCGCTCGCGGTAGGTCTGGATCGTCTTGGGGCTGACGGCGAGCTGGCCCGCGATCTGCTGGGTCGTGAAGCCGCCGCCGATCCGCTGCAACACCTCCAGCTCGCGGTCGGTGAGGCGCTCGATGCCGCTGGTCTTGCCGTCGGCGCCGCGGGTGAAGCGCAGCGCCAGCAGCTCCTGCGAGAGCGGTTCGCTGACGTACAGGCGGCCCGCCTTCACGGCACGGATCGCGGCCACGATGTTGCGGCCGGCCTCGCTCTTCAGCAGGTAGCCGCGGGCACCCGCCGCCAGGCTGCGCTCGGCCCAGGTCGGGTCCTCGTGCATCGACACCACCAGCGCGGCCTTGCCGAGGTGGACCACCTCCTTGAGCAGGTCGAGCCCGCTCGACGAGCGCAGCGAGAGGTCGACGAGCACCAGGTCGGGGGCGTGGGCGGCGATGGCGGCCAGCGCGCCCGCCTCGTCCTCGGCCTGGGCGCACACGGAGAGATCGGGCTCGGCGTCGATCAGCGTCGCCAGGCCCGTGCGCACGATCGGGTGGTCGTCGACGATCAGCACGCGCCAGGGCCCGGCGGCCGACGGCAAACGAGGTTCCTTCACGAGCGGCGATGGTCGCGCGAAGCGGGAGACCGGGGCCATCAGCACAATGCTGACAGCATTGCCAGCCTTTTGCCCATCGATTCGGTGGTAGGGGCGTTCTAACGTCCCTCGATGCACGGCCGCCGGGGTGCGGCGGGAGGCGACGGAATGTCCGAGAAGAAGCCGGCGGCGCGCCACTGGCTCCTGGAGGTCGCAGCAGCACAGGGCCTCCCCGGGGCCGCGGCGGTGACGGTGGGGGACGCCGCGCTGAGCGACGTGTGGCTGATCGTCGCCCGCGCCTGCAAGCTCGATCCGGAGGAACTCGCTGCGGTCGTCGGCCGCCACTTCGGCGTGCCGACCTGCGGCGACGTCGGCCGACCGGACCCCGCGGTCGCCCGCCTCGTGCCCGAGGCCCTCGCGCGCAAGCTGCGCGCCGTGCCGCTGAAGCTGGACGCCGGCCGGCTCCAGGTCGCGGTCGCGGACCCGCGCGACCCGGAGAAGGGACGGCAGGTGGCGCGCGCTGCCCGCCAGCGCGTCGACCTGCGCGTCGCGGCCCCGGAGACGATCGAGAACTGGCTGCTCCAGGCCTACGCGCCGCAGGTGGCCGGACGCGCCGCCGTGTTCTACCAGCCCGGCACCAGTGGCTGGGAGCGGACGATCGGCGACGAGCCCAACCCCGTCGCGCAGTTGACCGCTCAGATCTTCGCGGAGGCGGTGCGCCACGGGGCGACCGACGTCCACCTGCAGCCGTTCCTCGGCGGCGGCATCGTGCGCTTGCGGGTCGACGGCCTGTTGCGCCGCTCGATGAGCCTCTCGTCGGCGGCCCTGCGGCGGGTGGTGACGCGGATCAAGGCCGTCTCCGGCATGAACGTGGCCGACCCGCTCCACCCCCACGACGGCCGCGCCCGGCTCGACCTCGGCGACCGCTCGATCGACCTGCGCGTCTCGACGGTGCCCGCCGATGGCGCGGAGAAGATGGTCGTGCGCCTGCTGGGCAGCGGCCGGCTCCCCGTGTTCTCGGACCTCGGCTTCCGCGATCCGGAGCGGACCCAGGTGCGCGCGGTGCTCACCCGCCGCGAGGGCATCGTGTTCGTCACGGGGCCCACCGGCTCCGGCAAGACGACGACGCTGCAGGCCTGCCTCGCCCAGCTCAACCGGCCCGAGTTCAACATCGTCACCGTCGAGAACCCGGTCGAGTACAAGGTGCCGGGCCTGAGCCAGATCGAGGTCAACCCCGAGGCCGGTCTGACCTACGCGTCGGCGCTGCGCGCGATCCTGCGCCAGGACCCGAACCTGATCCTGGTCGGCGAGGTGCGCGACGCCGAGACGGCGACGATCGCGGTCGAGTCGGCGCTCACCGGGCACCCCGTGCTGACCACGCTGCACACGCCACGCGCCGTCGGCGTGGTGCCGCGACTCGTCGAGCTGGGCGTGCCGCGCACGGTGCTCGCCGACGCGTTCGGCGGCGCGACCAGCCAGCGCCTGGTGCGGAAGCTGTGCGCTGCCTGCGCGGGCACGACGACGCAATCCCTGACCGAGGCCGAGAAGCGCTTCGATCGCCTCACGGGCTTTCCCTTCCGCCGCGCCAACGGCTGCGCCGCCTGCGGTTTCACCGGCTTCCGCGGGCGCGTGCCCGTGGCCCAGGTGGTGATGCCCTCGCGCGAGCTGCGGGCCTGCATCCTCGACGCGAGCGCGACCGAGATGGACCTCGAGCGGGTGGTCGCCGAGGCCGGCACCCGCAGCCTGGGCCAGGCGGCGGCCGACGTGATCCGCGACGGCGACACCACCCCCGACGAGGTCGAGCGCGTGCTCGGCGGCGTCTTCTGGTCGGACCTCGCGGAGCAGGCGCGCGGTCGCGGCGTGGACGTGTCGATGGTGGCCGTGGCGGCCCCCGAGCCCGTCGAGGCGCACGCCGACCGCCCGTGCGCGCTGGTGGTCGGGCCGCGCGCCGAAGGGCGGCGGGAGCTGGTCCTGGGCCTCAACACCCACGGCTTCGACGCCATCGAGGCCGACGGCGCCGACGCCGCGGCCCGCGCGCTCGTGGGCCAGGCGCTGTTCGCGGCCGTCGTGCTCGACGTCGACGCCGGCGCCGCGGCGGGAACGCTGCTCGCCGGGCTGAAGGCGTTCGTGGGGCCGATGGGGCTGCCGGTGGTCGCGGTGACCGTGAACGACGACGCCCCGTTGCGCGAGCTGGCCGCCGCGGGCCGGGTGGACGCCGTCCTGTCGCGGCCCCTCGCTTCCGAAGCCGCGCTCGCCGAGCGGGTGGAAGCCGTGATCGAGGCGCGCGCCGCGTCGCTCGACACCGGCGCCGCGTTCCTCGATTTCCTCGACGCCCTTCCGGAGAACTGAAGATGACGAAGAAGCACAGCGAGTCGGGTTTCACGCTGATCGA
>WYBL01000096.1 GCA_011526565.1 Acidobacteriota bacterium
AGCGCGCGGTCGCCGGGCTCCAGCTTCGCCAGGAAGCTGGAGGCGGCCTCCTGGAGGAACGAGAGGTTGCGACCCATGCTGCCCGAGGTGTCGAGCACCAGCACGACCGACAGCGGGATGCGTTCGCCCGCCTCCGCCGCCGCCGAGGCCTCGCGGAAGTAGGTGACCTCCTGGCGCACGCCGTCCTCGAGCACCGTGACGTCGGCGGGCCCCAGGCCCTTCACGAAGCGGCCGGCCTGGTCGTGGATCACGGCCGTCAGCGACACGACGTCGACCTCGATGCCGAGCGTCAGCGGCGCCGGCGTCGGCGTCGGCGTCGGAGCCGGGGCCTGGGCGGCGGCCGCCGGCGCGAGCAGCAGGGCGAGCGCCGCCGCGGCGCGGCGAGGCGGCCTCAAGCGGGGGCCGCGACCGGCCGCCGGGCCATCCGCCGCGCGACGAAGAACCCGGCCACGATCACGGCGCAGGCGATCAGCAGCGGCACCAGCACCGCCAGCGCGAACAGCACCAGCGTGGCCGCGTCCTCGAGCGCCGACAGCACCGGGTTGGCGAGGCCGCCGGTGAACGCGGTCGACGCGGTGCGCAACACCGCCTTGCCCGCGTGCGGCACCAGCGACGACGGCGCGCCGACCGCGACCCCCAGCACCAGCGCGGTCAGCGGGTCGGACACCACGCCGATGGCCGAGGCGGCCAGCAGCGAGCCCGCCGCGGGCCGCAGCAGCGTGGACAGCGCGTCGAGCGCGTGGTCGAGGGCCGGCAGCTTGTCGGCGGCGATCTCCAGCAGCGCGGCCGCGGCGAAGATCACGAGCGCCTTGGTGGTCGAGAGGAACGCGAACGACTCGCCCAGCTCGAGCACGCCGGCGCGCGAGAGGGTGCCGGCCAGCAGCAGCGGCAGCCAGGCCCGCAGGCCCGCGCACGCCGCGAGCGCGACGGCGAGGCCGAGCGCGCTCAGCCAGTCGACGAAACCGGGCGAGGCGAGATCCACGTTCCTACCCTAGGACCGGGCCGCGGCCGTTGTCAACGCTACTTGCGGCCGAGCAGCTTGCCGAGCAGGCCGCCGCGCGAGGCGGGCGCCTCGGGCGGCGGGCTGGCCTCGAGTTCGGCCAGCAGCGCCACCGCATCTTCGTGGTCGGGCTTGAGTTCGAGCGCCCGCCGCACCTGGCCGAGCGCGCGCGCCTTCATCCCGCGCCCCGCGTAGAAGCGGGCCAGCTCGACCGCCGGCTCCGCGCTCTTCGGGAAATCCGCAACCGCCTTCGCGAGCTGCTCTTCGCCCCGCTTCACCCAGTTGGGGTTCTTGAAGAAGCAGCGCGCGAGGCCGAGGTGGGCTCGCAGCGGGTAGTTGCCGGAGGCGAGCGGGAGCGCCTCCTCGAAGAGCTGGATCGCGTCCCACCACTTCTCTTCCTGCATCAGCTTCTCGGCCCGCCGCACCGAGTCGTTGGCGCGGGCGACCTCGGCTTCGCTCTGGATGGCCTGGGTGCGCGGCGTCGGCGGCCCCACCGGGGCGGGCGCCGGGGCCGCCGACGCGGGCGCCGGCCGCACCCGCGGCAGCGAGGACTCGTAGTCTCCGCGTGCCTTCGGGCTGCGCAGGACGTCCCACGCCTGGCCGATGCGGATGAACAGCGCCTCGGCCCTGGGCTTGAGGTCGTGGAGCGCCTCGTCGTTGCAACTGTCGGGGTGGAAGCGCTTGGCCAGGCGGAAGTAGGCCTCCTTGACCTCCGCCTCCTTCGCCTCGCGAGTCAACCCGAGCACCTCGAAGTGGTTCTCGCGGCCGAGCGCCGCGTGGGCTTCCTCGATCGCCTTGCGCAGTTCGGCCTGTTTCTCGCGCTTCACCGCGTCGGGATCGGGCCTGGGCGGCGCGGCCGGAGCCGGCTCGGGGACCCTGGCGCTCGGCGCGGGAGACGCGGCCGGCGCCGGCGCAGCCGCCTCCGGGTTGACGGCTGGGAAACCCGCCGCCGGGGTCGGCGGCATCCGGCCCTCGACGACGGGCAGCCGCGTCACGCGCGGGCGTTCGTCGGAGCGGGTGGGCGCGGCGGGCCGCGCGTCGCCCCAGCAGGCGAGGCCGCAAGAGATCAGGGCCAGCAGGCTGCGCTCGGCCTCCGCCGGGTCGCCGGGCAGCAGCGACAGCGCGTCGCGCCCGGAGCTGCCGTCGATGCGGCTGAAGAGGAAGCCCTCCGACGGCGTCAGCTTGAGCGTGGCGGCGAGCAGCCCCGATCCGGTGCCGAGCCCGAGCGGGCGTGACAGGTCGCCGAGCGCCGCCTTCACGTCGGACGCCGGCACCCGCCGCACCGCCTCCAGCACCAGGTCTCCGGTCTGCAGCGTCGGCCGCACGTCGTCGGCGCCCATCGCGTCTTCGTTGACGGCCTCGTAGACGAGCTGGCCCTCGGGGCGGCCGAGCACCCGCTCGAAGACGTCGCGCACGTGGCGCCCGAGAGCCTCCTGGAGCTGGCCGAAGTTCAGCACCCCCAGCTCGAGCAGCACCGGGCCCAGCCGCTTGCGGTCGCGCACCAGGACGAAGGTGGCGCGCGCGAGCTGCTCGCCGTCGATCACGCCCAGCCGCAGCAGGGTCTCGCCGAGCCGCTCGTCCTTCTGGTCGGAGAGCACGTGGACGACTTCGCCGCGCTGGAACCGCAGCGAGCGCGCCGCCCCGGGCTGCGCGCAATGCAGGAGCCCCGTCTGGCGCCCCAGGTGGAGGTCCCGCAACGCCGTCGCGAACGCACTCGCGCTGAGGCTGCCCTGCATTTTGGAAAGTTGGCCTCGTGCCGATGAGTTGGCGGCGAGTATACCCCCGACGGCCGGGGGCCCCGCTCAGCGCTTGCGGCTGGCCCGGGCCTCGGCGGGATTGTAGGCGTGGAGCAGCGGCAGATCACGCATGGTGACGAGGCCCGGCGGGGCCGACAGCAGCCGCGGGATGGCGTTGACCACGAGCGCGGCCGCCGCCTCGTCGCCGGCCAGCCCGCCCGCGATCGTCATGTTGACGGGGGGGGTGGCGTCGATCACGATCTGGTCGCGGGGGTTCTCGGCCCCGACGTAGACGTGGAGGTCGAGGCTGATCGCCAGACGCTCCCCGCACCACGCGCGCACGGTCTGCTTGACGCCGGCCACGTTGCCGGCTGCCACCCGCAGGTAGTCGGTGTCGAGATCGCGCGGCGCGATCGCCGGCTCGACCATTTCCTCGAGCTTGTCGATCTTCCAGCCGAGCGCTGCGGCGATCATGTGGGCGGACTCGGGCAGGCCGACGTGGCGCACGCTGCCCTCGGTCATCGCGCGGCGGAACTGGTGCAGGTTGAGGCCGGCCCCGACCTTGCGCTGGAGCGTCACGCGGCGGGTGCCGGCGTCGACCACGCGGGTGACGGCCACCCGCTCGACCTTCACGCACGGCGCGGTCAGCACCAGCGCCAGCGCGTCCATCGCGTAGCCGGGGTTGACGCCGGTGGCCAGCACCCGGGCCTTCTTCTTCTTCGCGGCGGCGTCGATCTCGCGGGCGGCCTTCTCGTGGCCGGGCACCGGGAACGACAGCTCCTCGCAGGTCGTCACCACGTTGACGCCCTTGTCGACCAGCTCCAGCACCTGGGGCTTGACGTCCCTGAGCGAGGACGCCGTCGACAGCACGGCGACGTCGGGGCGCGCGCCCTTGAGCAGCCGCCGGTTCTCGGGCTCGACCTTGACCCGCAGCTTCTTCGGCAGGCCCATCACAGTGCCGAGGTCCTGGCCGGCCTTGTCGGGCGCGATGTCGCTGGCGCCGACGATCTTCAGGCCCTCGGTCGCGGCGACGATGCGGGCGATGCCGAGGCCGATCCCGCCCAGCCCGCAGTGGACGACCTTGATCTCGGCCATCAGCGCTCCACGACGTCGAGTGTGGCCACCTCGGGCTCGGGGTCGGCCGCCAGGATGACGGTGGTCCCGACGGGCAGCAGGGTGGTGAACAGGCGGCCGCCGGACTCGAGCCGGACCTCGTAGAAGCCCTCGGGCCAGACCTTCACCAGCCGGGCCTTGGCGCCCTTGGCCCCGAGCACCTCGCTGTAGACCTTGATCGCGCCTTCCTTCTCGATCATGGGGTTCCCCTTCCGCTAGACCTGTGGCTAAAGCTGTTTCAGCGCGCGACGCAGGATCTCGAGGCCGGCGTCGGCATCGGCCGTACTCAGGTTGAGGGCGGGCCGGAAGCGGATCGACCGCGGGCCGCAGGTCAGGATCATCAGGCCCAGCTCGAGCGCCTTCTCCTGCAGCCGGTCGCGCTTCTCGCCGTCGGGCAGGTCGAAGGCGATCATCAGCCCGCGACCGCGCGCGCCGCACACGAGCGGCGCGAACTCGCCCTCGATCGCGCGCAGCCCCGCCAGCAGGTGGTTGCCGACGACGCGGGCGTTGTCCACCAGGCGGTCCTCCTCGAGGATCTCGAGGAAGCGCATCGCGCGCACCATGTCGGTCAGGTTGCCGCCCCAGGTCGAGTTGATGCGGGAGCTGACCTTGAACACGTTCTCCGGCTCGCGGTCGACCTTGGGCCCGACCAGGCAGCCGCAGACCTGCATCTTCTTGCCGAACGAGAGCGCGTCGGGCTTCAGCCCGAACTGCTCGTGGACCCAGAACGTCCCGGTCAGCCCGACGCCCGTCTGCACCTCGTCGAGGACGAAGAAGACCTCGTTCTCGTCGGCCACGCGCTGCAGCGCCTGCAGGAACTCCGGCCGGAAGTGGTTGTCCCCGCCTTCGGCCTGGATCGGCTCGATGATGATGGCGGCGATGTCGTCCGGGTTGTCGGCAAACGCCTTGTGGATCTGCTCCAGCGCCTTCTGCTCGGCGGCGACCACGTCGCGCTCCACCTCGGGCGTGACCGGGAAGCGCAGCTTGGGGTTGTCGATCCGCGGCCAGGGGAACTTGGGGAACAGGTCGGTCTTCTTCGGGTCGGTGTTGGTCAGCGACATCGTGTAGCCCGACCGGCCGTGGAACGCCTCGCGGAAGTGGATGACCTGCTGCCCCTTCTCGCCGCCGATGCCCTTCGCGCGGTTGCGCCGCACCTTCCAGTCGAACGCCGTCTTCAGCGCGTTCTCGTTGGCCAGCGCCCCGCCCTCGATGAAGAAGGCGTGGGGCAGGTGCTTCGGCATCGCCACCCGCCCGAAGACCTCGACGAACTGCGCGTACTCGACCGGGTAGATGTCCGAGACCGAAGGCTTGAGCTGGGCCACCCGCACCAGGACCCGCTGGAACTCGGGGTCGTTCATCTTCGGGTGGTTGTAGCCGATCGGGTGCGAGGCGAAGAACGAGAAGAAGTCGAGGATCTCGCGCCCCTTGCGCGAGTCGTACAGCCAGCTCCCGTGGCTCCGCTCGTAGTCGAAGACGATGTCGTAGCCATCCGCGAGGATGTAGCGGGCGAGCGACGAGTGGACGTCGGCGGGAGCGATCGAGGGAACGGTCGGGGCGGTCATGAGTGCAACTCCTGCGGGAACGATCGGGACCGAGATGAAACCCGGGCGGGCGCGTCGGCTTTCGCTGGTTCTTCGCGCTCCGGCCCCTACGTCATTCCCGTTTCGAACGGCGGCAAGAACTTTCTTTCGAACGACTTGCGAGGTTCCTGTCGCCGCGGCATGATCGGAATGTCGGTATGGATACGACGCGGAGGATAACACGTTTATAATCCTCCGCCCCACCTCGGCAAGGAGCCATGACGATCGACTCGGGCTTCCTCAAGGCCTCCGACCTGTTCGAGAACCAGCCCGCCGAGGTGCTGAAGGCGGTGTTGTCCCAGGGCCACCTCGAGGAGTTCGGGCCCGGGGCCGTCGTGTTCCGCCAGGGCGATCTCGGCGACCGGCTCTACATCGTCAAGAGCGGCGTGCTCGAGATCCTCGCCACTCCGCGCGACGGCTCCGAGGCGATGCCCGTCGCCTACCTCGGCACCGGCGAGGTGCTGGGCGAGCTGGCCCTGCTGACCGGCTCGCCGCGCAGCGCGACGGCGCGCTCGCCCGAGCACGCGGAACTGTTCACGCTCGAGAAGGCGGTTTTCGACGACCTGATGGCGACGCTGCCGACGTTCGCCCGGAACATGTGCGTGGTGCTCGCCAAGCGGCTGGAGGCGACCACCCTCAAGATCCCGAAGGCCTCCACGAAGCAGCTCCAGGGCAACCTGCGCTTCTTCGACCTGGCCACGGTGATCCAGACCCTGATCGGCTCCCACCAGAACGGGGTGCTGGCGGTCACCGAGGAAGACACCAAGAACAAGATCGCGGAGATCCTGTTCTTCAAGGGCAACATCTCGCGCGCCAAGTTCCGCCACCTGACGGGCGACGACGCCGTGTTCCAGCTCTTCCAGACCCAGATCCAGGGCGAGTTCAGCTTCGCCGGCAAGAACCTGACGGAAGAGGACGTGCACCAGGACATCTCGATGCCGGCGATCTCGCTGCTGATGGAGTCGGTGCGGCTGCAGGACGAGCTGCCGGTTCTGAAGGAGCGCTTCCCCGACGCGGACCGCCTGTGGAAGCACAAGACCGCCCAGCTCGCGTGGGAGGACGGGGAGACCGTCGAGCTCGCCGCCGCGGTGTGGGCGCGGCTCAAGAAGGGCGCCTCGATCGACGACCTGCAGCGCGAGATCCCGCGCTGCTCGTACTGGATCTACAAGACGATCGCCGACCTGGCCGCCTCGGGCCAGATCGAGTAGGCGGACCCCGCTAGCGCGAGGACTCCTTGATCTTCTGCTGCAGCGCCTTCGCCTCGGCGCGCAGCGACGCGATCTCCTCCGACAGCTCGTTCATCTGCCGGCGCTTGGCCAGGAACGTGTAGTTGGCACCCTCGAGCACGAGGCCGACGGCCACGGAGATCGCGACGGCAACGGCGATCATCGTGCGGTCGATCGTCTGCTCCTCGAGCGCCACCTTGACCAGCACGTAGACCACGCCGACGCCGAGGCCGTTGATGCCGATGCCCCAGCTCGCCCGGGCCCGCGCCAGCTCGCGGTCGACGTCGAAGATCCGCTTGTTGAGGGCCTTCAGCTCCTCGCGCAGCGGCGCCAGATCGGCGATCAGCAGACGCACGCTGTTGCCCTGGCGCACGACCTTGAGGCCCGAGTGGCAGTTGCTGCACTGCATCTGGTCGCCGTGCGCGTAGCGACCGCCGACGTCGACGTTGTCGCGGCAGTTCGGACAACGGGCGTGGGTGACGAACTTGTCGGTCTGGACCAGCTTGCTCTTCTGGGCCATCGCTCCCTTCGCCGGGTTGTTGAGGGAGCTACATTCTAGCAGAGGGGCTCCCGGTCCGGGCCAGGCAGCGGAAGGCTCAGCGGTGGCGCACCCAGCGCAGCATCTCGGGGAAGGTCGGGCGCTTGCCGTACATCAGGATGCCGACCCGGTAGATCCGGGCCGCGATCCAGTTGACGGCGCCGATCGCCAGCAGCAGCAGCACGATCGACAGCGCGATCTGCCATGCCGGGGTCGGCACCGTGGCGATGCGCAGGAACATCAGCAGCGGCGCCAGCGGCGGGATCAGCGACAGCACGACGGACAGCGTGCCGTCCGGGTCGCGCAGCACGATGGGGAAGCTGACCATCGCCGCGATGATCGGCAGCATCACCGGGAACATCAGGTTCTGCGCCTCCTGCAGCGTGTTGACGCAGGCGCCGACCGCCGCGTACATCGCGGAGTAGTAGAAGTAGCCGAGCAGGAAGAAGACGACGAACGAGCCCCACACCAGGGGCCCGAGGCTCGGCAGGTTGAGCCCGCCCGCCGCGGCGCCCGCGTAGAGGCTGGCGCCCATGCCGGCCAGCGTCCAGACCAGGAACTGGGCGAGGCTGGCCGCCCCGACGCCGAGGATCTTGCCCGCGAACAGCTCGCTGGGGCTGATCGAGGAGACCATCACCTCGAGCACCCGGTTGCCCTTCTCCTCGATCACCGAGGACATCACGGCCTGGCCCCACATCAGCATCGACGTGTAGAGGATCATCAGCATCACCACGCTGACGATGAAGCCGGCGCCCTTGTCCTCGCGCGAGCCGGTCCGGGTCACCTGCAGCGTCTTCAGGTCCAGCCGCTTCGTCACCGCGTCGAGCTTGTCGGCGGCCAGGCCCTCGCGGGCGAGGCGCAGCTTGACGAAGGCCTGCTCGACCGCGTTGTCCATGATCCGCTGGTCGGGCAGGTTGGACACGTTCTTCGCGTGGTACGCCACCTGCGCGGCGTCGAGCGCGCCCTGCGGCAGCCGCAGGTAGCCGTCGATCCGCCCGTCGAGCACCGCCTCGTCGAGCGTCTTGCGATCGCCGGGCACGTCGTGCACCTGGAAGCGCGGGTTGCCCGCGACCTTCGCGGCCGACAGCGCCGTTCGCACCGGCCCGGAAAGGCTGCCGTCCTCGTCCAGCACGGCCACCTTCAGCGGCTTGCCCGCCCTCGACATCAGCAGCCCCGGCACGATGGTCAGCGCTGCGAGCAGGAGCGGCCCCAGCACGGTGCCGATCAGGAAGGCCTTGGTCCGCACCCGCTCCAGGAACTCGCGGCGGACGACGCTCAGCACGCGCATGGCTAGACCTTCCCCCCGGCGGCTTCGCCGGGCAGCGTCTCGCCGGCGGCGGTGACCTTCTCCACGAAGATGTCGTGCAGGCTCGGCTCGACCAGTTCGAAGCGCGACAGCCGCAGCTTCTCGGCAGCCGCCTTCAGCAGCGCCTGCGGGTCGGCCCCCGGCCCCAGCCGCAGCTCGACGTAGTTGTTGAAGTGGTTCACCGAGGCGACCCCGGGCTGCGTCTCGAGGAAGCGCCCGTCGCCCTCGAACGCCATCACCACCGCGTTCTGGCCGTGCTGCTTCTTGACCTCGGCCACTGTGCCGTCGAGCACCTTGCGGCCGCGGTGGATCAGCGCGACCCGGTCGCACATCTTCTCGACCGTCTCCATCTGGTGCGAGGAGAGGATCAGCGTCTTGCCGGCGCGCGACATCTCCACCAGCACGTCCTTCATCAGGTTCATGCCCACGGGGTCGAGTCCGCTCATCGGCTCGTCGAGGATCAGGATCTCCGGGTCGTGCAGCACGGTGGCCACGAACTGGGTCTTCTGCTGCATGCCCTTCGACAGCTCGTTGAGCTTGCGCTTCTCCCACTCGGCGAGCCCCAGCCGCTGGAGCCAGGGGCTCAGCCGCTTCTGCGCCTCGGCCCGCGCGCAGCCCTTGAGCTCGGCCAGGTAGAGGAGCTGCTCGCCGACCTGCATCCGCGCGTAGAGCCCGCGCTCCTCGGGCATGTAGCCGATGCGGTCGCGGGCCGAGCGGTCGGCAGGGCGGCCGAGGATGTCGATCGTGCCCGCGTCGGGCCCGATGATGTCCATCACCATGCGCAGCGTCGTCGTCTTGCCGGCGCCGTTGGGGCCGAGCAGGCCGAACACGCAGCCCTTCGGCACGTCGAGGCTCAGCTC
>WYBL01000015.1 GCA_011526565.1 Acidobacteriota bacterium
TCGGCCTGTTCAGCGTCGGCGCTCCCGACAACGGCCACGGCGGACGCTGGGCCTACCTCAACGGCTCCAAGACCCCGCCAGCCAGCGGCCAGGCCTCGGCCACCCTCACCTTCACGCTCCCGACGACGGCAGGCAGCTACGAATTCCGCTTCTTCAGGAACAACACCTTCGACCGACTCGCCACCTCGAGTCCGGTGACCGTGAATCCGTAGCTCTGCTAGCGGCCGGCGCAGTGCGAGCGGGACAGGCCCTGGATCGTGTCCCAGAGCTGGCCATCGAGGCCCGTCGCCTCGCGGGCCTCGCGCACGAGGCCCGGCGGGAGGAAGCCGGTGCGGGCGATCTCCTCGACGTCGTCGAGCGAGCGCCCGACCGAGCAGGCCAGCGAATCGAGGCTCTGCTGCATCGCCGTGCACTCCGCGGGTTGCGGCTGGGACGTGCAGTTGGTCTGGTTGTAGAGCCGCGCGGTGTAGATCAGGCTGTTGCCGTCATCCACCAGGCGCTCGAAGCGGGCCGCGATGTTGGCGAGCGCCTCGAGCCGGCGGCGGTCGGTCTCGGTCAGCGGCTCCTGGTCCGTGCGGGCCTTCGCAGCGGCCGAGCCGGACCTGGCTTCCGGCGATGCGGCCGGCGAGGCCTTGGGGCCGCCGCGCAGGTCGTCCTCGGTGATGGTGCGCGTCTTCGGGTCGCTGACCGCCTGGCGCCGCTTCTTTTCCTGCTTCGCGAGCTCGCCGAGGCTCTGTGCCTCCGTCTGGGCCACCACTCCCAGCGCCAGCACGGCGATCGCCCAACACCCCTTCATCGTCGCCCCCCGTTCCCGCGGTCGAACGCGGGGCGGATTGTGACATGCCGCGCGGGAGTCGAGCGTCCGCAGGTCTCTCCAGGCCGATGGAGGCGGCGGCTGACGGGGCCGCCTCGGGCCGGTAGCATCCGCGGATGCGCCTCCACGCCCCGACCGCCCTCTTCGCCGTTGCCTCGCTGCTGCTCGCGGGGTCCGCCGCCGCAGTGCCCGGGTACTACCGCTTCCCCGCCGCCGGCGCCGACCGCGTCGTGTTCACCGCCGAAGGCGACCTGTGGTCGGTGCCGCTCACGGGCGGGCTCGCGACGCGGCTCACCACCCACCCCGCCGAGGAGTCGCACGCGGCGCTGTCGCCCGACGGGCGCTCCATCGCGTTCACCGCGTCCTACAGCGGCGTCGCCGAGGCGTGGGTGATGCCGGTGACGGGCGGGATGCCGCGCCAGGTCTCGTTCGAGGGCCAGCGCAGCCTCGTGCTGGGTTGGACGCCGGCGGGCGAGGTGCTGTACGCGGTCCAGTCGATGCCCGGCCCCTTCTGGTCGCGCAACGTCGTGGCGGTCGACCCCGAAAGCGGAAAACGTCGCGTGCTGCCGCTGGCCGGCGCCAACGAGGCCGCGGTCGCGGCCGACGGGAGCGTGACCTTCACCCGCGGCGGCCTGCACCTCAGCACCGACAACGCGCGGCGCTACCGCGGCGGGCTGATGGCGTCGCTCTGGCGATGGACCCCGGCGGACGCCGAAGCGCGGCCGCTGTTCGAGGGCCTCGCGGCCAACGCGCGCGAACCGATGCTGGCCGGCGACCGCATCTACTTCGTCTCCGACGCCGACGGCCTCGACAACCTGTGGAGCGCGCGGCTCGACGGCAGCGACCGCGTCCAGCTCACCCGCCACGCCGATTTCGGCGTGCGCGGTCCGTCGCTCGCCGCCGGGCGCATCGTCTACCAGCACGGCGCCGACCTGCGGGTGTTGGACCTCGCGCAGGGGAAGGACCAGGCGCTCGCGATCGACCTCGTCTCCGACTTCGACCAGGCACGTCGGCGCTGGCACAAGAAGCCGCTCGAGTTCCTGACCGGGGCCAGCGTCGGCAACGACGCCGAGCGGGTCGCCGTCCTCGCCCGCGGGCGGCTCGCCATCGCCGGCGTCGGCCCGCTGCGGCGCGTGGACGTGACGCTGCCAGGCGACGCGCGCGTGAGCCAGGTCGCGATGGCCCCCGACGGCAAGGCCGTCTACGCGATCACCGACCAGAGCGGCGAGCAGGAGCTGTGGCGCTTCGGCACCGACGGCTCGCCGCGCGGCACCCAGCTCACCCGCGACGGCGGCGCCCATCGCTGGGGCCTCCACCCCTCGCCCGACGGCAAGTGGATCGCGCACCACGACAAGCGCGGCCGCCTCTTCCTGCTGGAACTCGCGACCGGCACCAACACGCTGGTCGACGAGAACCCGGCCGACTTCCACGCGGACCTCACGTGGTCGCCCGATTCGAAGGCGCTGGCCTTCGCGCGCTCGGCCAGCGACCGCCAGCTCAACCAGGTCTTCGTGCTCGACGTCGCGAGCCGCAAGGTCCACGTGCTCACCAGCGACCGCTACGTCTCCTCGGCGCCCGCGTTCTCTCCCGACGGCCAGTGGCTCTACTTCCTCTCCGACCGTCACTTCGACGCCTGGCCCAGCGGCCCGTGGGGCGACCGCAACATGGGCCCGGGCTTCGTGCGCCGCACCCGCGTCTACGCGCTGTCCTTGCAGTCCGGGCGCCGCTTCCCGTTCCAGGCGAAGGACGAGCTGGTCCCGGCGAAGCCCGCGGGCGACGACAAGAAGGACGACAAGAAGAAGGAAGGCGAGGCCGCGCTGCCGGCGATCGAGTACGCCGGGTTGGCCGAGCGGCTGCACGAGGTGCCGATCGCGCCCGGCGGCTACGAGGCGCTGGCCGTGGACGCGGCCCGGCTCTACCTGCTCGACCGCGAGCCGGGCGACGACGCGCGGCCGAGCCTGAAGACGCTGGCGATCGCGGACGACGCGCCGAAGCCCGAGACGTTCATGGCCGACGTGGCCGCGTTCCAGCTCTCGGGCAACCGCAAGAAGCTGCTGATCCTGAAGGCGGGGGCCGGCGGCCCCGGCGACCTGCTGGTCGTCGACGCGGGCGCCAAGGCCCCGGCCGAGCTGGGCAAGGCCCAGGTGCGGCTCAAGGACTGGCAGCTCGAGCTCGACCCGCGCCAGGAGTGGCGCCAGATGTTCGTCGACGCCTGGCGCATGCACCGCGAGTTCTTCTACGACCCCGCGATGCGCGGTGTCGACTGGAACGCGGCGCGCGCGCGCCACGAGCCGCTGCTGGCGCGAGTCCACTCGCGCGAGGAGCTGAACGACCTGCTCGGGCAGATGACCGCCGAGGTCGGCAGCCTGCACTCGCAGATCGTGCCGGGCGAGCTGCGTTCGGCCCAGGACGGGGCGGCGTTCGCGTCGCTCGGCGCGGAGCTCGAGGCCGTCGACGACGGCTACCGGATCGCCCGCATCTGGCAGGCCGAAGTCGAGCTGCCCGGCGAGCGCGGCCCGCTGGCGGCGCCCGGCGTCGACGCCCGCGTCGGCGACGTGATCACCGCGATCAACGGCGTGCCGACGGCCGAGCGCGCGCCGTACGCCGCGCTGCTCAACCAGGCCGGCCAGCAGGTGCTGCTGACGCTGAAGCGGGGCGCGGCCGAACATCGCGTGGTCGTGGTGCCGGTGAACGGAGGCCGCCACTCCGCGCTGGCCGCGGAGGAGTGGGAGCGCGCCAACCTCGCCCGCGTCGAGGCGGCGTCGTCGGGCCGCATCGGCTACCTGCACCTGCGCGCGATGGGCGACAGCGACATCGAGGACTTCGCGCGCGACTTCTACGGCCAGTTCGACCGCGACGGCCTCGTCATCGACGTGCGCAACAACCGCGGCGGCAACGTCGACTCCTGGATCATCGAGAAGCTGCTGCGCCGCGCCTGGGCGTTCTGGAAGACCCCCGGCGGGCCCGCCTACTGGAACATGCAGCAGACGTTCCGAGGCCACCTGGTGGTGCTGATCAACGAGCACACCTACTCCGACGGCGAGACCTTTGCGGCGGGCGTCAAGGCGCTCGGCCTCGGCCGGCTGATCGGCCGCCGCACCGCGGGTGCGGGCGTGTGGCTGACCGGGCGCAACAACCTGCGGGACGGCGGCCGCGCGCGGGCGGCCGAGTTCCCGCAGTACGACCCCGAGGGCAACTGGCTGCTCGAGGGCCGCGGCGTCGACCCCGACCAGGTCGTCGACAACCTGCCGCGCGCGAGCTTCGACGGCGGCGACGCCCAGCTCGAGGCGGCGCTCGCCTGGCTTCGCGAGAAGCTCGAGAAAGAGCCGGTCAAGCCGGCGCAGGCGAAGCCGATCGGGGGCCTCGACCGCCCGGGCAGCGACGCCCGGCGGCAGCAGTAGCGACGGCAGTTTGAACGTCAGGGAACGGATGGCGGCGGCGGGGCCCGGGGCCCGATCCTGTGCCCGTCGCCCGCCCCTTCGGGCTGCGGCGGCGCGCGGCGCGGAGGCCGCCTTGCCATGTTGCTCGCTCCATCTCTCGTCTCCCTCGACGTGACGCCCCGTCGTCTCACCCCGCTCGACGAGGCGGCCTGCTGGCAGGCCGTGGTCGATCGCGACCGCGCCGCCGACGGCCGCTTCGTCTTCGCGGTGCGGACGACCGGCGTCTACTGCCGCCCGTCCTGCCCCGCGCGCCGGCCGCGTCGGGAGAACGTGCGCTTCTTCGCCGCGGGTCAGGCCGCCAGCGCGGCCGGCTTCCGCGCCTGCCGACGCTGCCGCCCCGACGGGCCCGATCCGCGCGACGAGTCGCAGCAGGCGCAGGCCGCGCGCATCCGCGCGCTCTGCGCGTGGATCGCCGCACAGGCGGACGGCGGCGAAGCGCTGACGATCGCCGACCTCGCGCGGCGCGCGGGGCTGAGCGAGGGCCACCTGCAGCGCAGCTTCCGCAGGGTGACGGGCGTCTCGCCGCGCCAGTACGTCGCGGCCCGGCGCCTGGAGCGCCTCAAGCGCGAGCTGCGCGAGGGGCGCGCGGTCACGGCCGCGATCTACGAGGCGGGCTTCGGCTCCGGCAGCCGCGTGTACGAGCGCGCGGCGGAGCGGCTGGGGATGACGCCGGGCGCGTACCGCCGCGGCGGACGCGGCGTCGAGGTGGCGTTCGTGACGATCGCGACGCCGCTGGGCGAGCTGGGCCTCGGCGCGACCGAGCGCGGCATCTGCTTCCTGCAGTTCGGCGCCTCCGCGCGCGCCCTCGAGGCGCAACTGCGCGCGGAGCTGCCGGCCGCGGACGTGCGACCGGCCGCCGCGGGCGGCACGCTGCGCGCCTGGGCGGACGCGCTGCGCGACGCGCTCGGCCGTGACGGCGCGCCGCTGCCCGAGCTGCCGCTCGACCTGCGCGGGACCGCCTTCGAGCAGCGGGTGTGGAACGCGCTGCGCGCGATCCCTGCTGGCGCCACCCGGTCCTACGGCGAGGTGGCCGCGTCGGTGGGCGAACCCCGCGCCGCGCGCGCCGTCGCCCGCGCCTGCGCCGCCAACCGCACCGCGCTGCTGGTACCCTGCCACCGCGTGATCCGCGGCGACGGCGGCCTCGGCGGCTTCCGCTGGGGCCTCGCCCGCAAGCGCCGCCTGGTCGCGCGCGAGAAGGCCTGAACTACGAGCGCGGCCGCTGCCGCGCCGCGAGTGCAAGCCCGACCAGGGCGAGCGACGCGAGCGTGGCGGCGGCCAGGCCTTCGGTCAGGCCGACCGGCCAGTACGAGAACTCGACCACCGCGCGCCCCGGCGGCAGCGGCACCGCGCGGAAGAAGCCGTGGGCGCGGCGCACGGCCACCGCTTGTCCGTTCACCCGCGCGGTCCAGCCCGCATCCCAGGCATCGTGCAGCACGAGCCATCCGGCGGCCGGCGCTTCGGCCCGCACCACGACCCGGTTCGCGCTCGCCTCCTCGATGGCCGCGGGCCGCGGCTCGAAGTCGGCCGCGGGCGGCGACACCGGCCCTTCGACGATCGCGACGCGGCCCGGGTCGACGGCCTCGAGCAGCGCGCGGGCTTCGGCAGGCCCGCGCGCCGCGACGGCATGCGGCACGACCAGCGCCCGCGGCAGCACGGCATCGTGCCCCAGCAGCCGCCGCGGCGGGCCCGGGCTGACCGAGACCCGGACGCCGAGCGTGGCCATGCGGCGCGCGCCCTCCGGCGCGAAGTGCTCCTGCCATGCGGCGACCGGCTCGCCGTAGCCCGCGGCCGAGAGCAGGTCGAAGGCGAGGGCCCGGTTGCCGCCGAGCGCGTCGCGCTCCACGACCCCGCGGCCGTCCGTGCCGAGGATGCCGGCGTACCCGGGGAACGAGACCGCGCCGAGAAAACGCGGCACGGCGCCGGAGGCGTCGCGCGGCAGCGCCCGGAGCACCGCGACCATGCGCGGCGTCGCCTCGTAGAGGGCAGGCGGCGCCCACGGGATCGTCGCCCACGCCGACCCCACCAGTTCCGCGCCGACCAGCAGCGCCAGCGCGACCCGCGTCCGCCGCCCGCGCACGAGGGCGTGGAGCGCGAGCCCCGCGAGCACGGCGACGCCCAGCGAGAAACCGAGCAGGTAGCGGGCGGGCACGCGCGCGGAGCCCACGAAAGGAACCCCGCCTGCCAGCTCGAACAGCGGCGTCGCCGGCCCGAGCGCGAGCAGTGCCGCGAGCAGCGCCGCAGCCGAGTAGCCGAGGGCCACTCGCGGCAGGCCCCCGCGCAGCGCGAGCCCGAGGCCGGCCAACGCCAGCGCGAGGGTGACGACGCCGACGTGGGCGCGCGCCTCGGGCCAGTCGAGCCGCGTCCCGCTCGCGACCACGAGCTGCAGGGCGTTCGCGGCCGTCACCGAGCCCCACGCGCGGTCCAGCGGACCGAGCCCCGCGACCAGCACGGAGTCCTGGACGAGCGCCAGCGTGGGCAGCGCCTGCGGCGCGCCGAGCCCGACGCCGAGCACCAGCCCCAGCGCCACGGCCCGGGCCCGGCCCTCGATCGCAGCTTGCAGCACCGGCACGACCGCGATCAGCGCCAGCGGCAGCAGCGACTGCGGGCGCCCGGCCAGCAGCAGCGCGCCGACGGCCAGCGCGACCGCGACGGCCGAGCCCGGGGCCGCGGGCGCGCGCCGGGCGCGTTCGAGGGCGAGCAGCAGGGCCGGGGCCAGTCCCGCCACGACCGCCGCGTTGGGCCAGGCGGCCGCCACCACGCGGCCGGACAATCCCCACGCCAGGCCCGTCAGCGCGGCCGCGGCGCGGCCCATCCCGAGCGTGCGCCCGAACGCGTGGGCGAAGCCGGCCGCGAGCAGCGAGCCGAGCACGAACGCCGCGTCGCTGACCCGGTGCGGTGCCCACCCGAGCAGGCGCAGCGGCGCCTCGACGGGCGAGAGGAGGCCCGCCTCTCCGTTGGCGTGGAGCGGATAGCCGCCGCGCATTCCGGGCGCCCACAGCGGCAGTTCGCCCTGCGCCTGCGCGCGGGCGACCAACGCGCGGAACGGCACGTGCTGGTAGAAGAGGTCGTAGTGGGCGACCGAACGGCTGCCGAACACGACCGGCGCCCACGCGACGAGCACCAGCAGCAGCACGCCGCAGAGGGCGGGCGCCTCGCGGCGCAGCGCAGCGGAGGAGGGCACGGGCGACGATGCTACCGCTTCGCACCCGAACCCCGCAGGGCCGCGGCCGGCGCGATCGGCGGGTAGGATGCGACATGGCCCGGAGCGAGGGGAGCTGAGCCGGTGCTGCTGCCGATCGGCGACGCGCCGAACCCGAAGGGCACGCCGTGGGTCACCTGGGCGCTGATCCTCGCCAACGTGCTCGTGTACGTGCTGGTCAGCGTGCCGCTCGGCGCCCGCCGCGCCGACGTGCGCGACCCGGCGCTGCGGGAGTACGTCGAGGTCGTGGTCGGGCTCTCCGGCGGCGAGGTCTCGCCGCGCCAGGTCGCGCTGCAGACCTCGGCCTACGACCTGTTCACGTTCGAGCACGGCTACCGCCCGAGCGCGCCGCAGTTCGCCGACCTCGTCACCTGCATGTTCCTGCACGGCGGCTTCATGCACCTCGTCGGCAACATGCTGTTCCTGTGGATCTACGGCGACAACGTCGAGCGCCGGCTGGGCGCGATCCCGTACCTGCTCGCCTACCTCGCGACGGGAGCGATGGGCACGCTGTCGCACGCGCTCGTCTTCTCCGACTCGCCGGTGCCGCTCGTCGGCGCCTCGGGCGCGATCTCCGGCCTGCTCGGCCTCTACTTCGTCTGGTTCCCGCGCAACTCGGTGCGGATGCTGATGCTGTTCCCGCCGTTCGTGATGCAGGTGATCGAGGTGCCCGCCCGCTTCGTCCTCGGCGCCTACGTCGTGTTCGACAACCTGCTGCCGTTCCTGGCGGCGGGCCAGGGCGGGGTCGCCCACGGCGCGCACCTCGGCGGCTTCGTCGGCGGCGCGGCGCTCGCGTGGTGGCTGAACCGGGGCGTGTCGGCCCCGCGCGAGGTCGGGATCGAGGCCGAAGCGGCGGGGCTCGCGCCGCGCGAGGCGCTGGCGCGCGGGCTCTACGCGGAAGCGGCGCGGGCCTGGTTCGCGCTGCCCGCTGCGGAGGCGCGCTTCGCGCTGAGCCCGGGCGAGGCCGCACTGCTGGCCTCGTGGCTGCGCACCCACGCCCATCCCGACGCCGCGCTCACGCTGCTGCGCCGGGTCACGCGCGACCAGCCGCGCGGCGAGGGCCTGGCCGAGGCCTTCGCGACGATCGGGCTGATCCTGCTCGACGACCGCGCGGAGCCGACCGCGGCCTGGCAGTACCTGCTGCAGGCGCTCGAGGCCGGGCCCCGCCCGGAGACGGCGCTCGCGGTGCGCCAGGCGCTGGCCCGCGTCGAGGCGCTGCAGAAGCGCGCGATCGGCCGCCTGCGCCGTCCCCACGACTGGTGAACGGCGTCCGCTTCCGGGACACGGCTCTCCGCGGACGCGCAGCCGGAACTGGACGGGAGCCCGGGGCCACGGCCGCAAACTCCCGTCCCGTCGCGACTTCCCCGCGCCAGCCCCGCGGGTACGGGTTTCGCTGAGGGGTCGGCCATGCGCGCCTTCTTCGACGACCTGCGCTTCGCCGCCCGCTCGCTGCGCCGCGACCGCGGCTTCACGGCGGCCGCCGTGTCGACGCTCGCGGCCGCGATCGCGCTGTTCCTCGCGAGCACCGCGGTGACCCGCGCCTACCTGCTGCGCGACCTGCCCTACCCGGCCGCGGAACGGCTCCACTGGGTGCGCTACGGCGGGCCGACCGTGCCGGCGCCGCGGGGGATGGAGGCGCTCGACTGGAACTCGCTCGCCGACCTCGTCGAGCACCCGGTCGCCTGGGACCTCGACGCCTTCTACCTGCTGGGCGGCGAGAGCACCGAGACCAGCACCGGCGCCTGGGTGACGCCCGGCTTCGTGGCGGCGCTGGGCGTGGAGCCCGTCCTCGGCCGCGGCCTCTCGCCCGAGGCGTTCCGCGAGGGCGGGCCGAACGAGGCCCTGATCAGCCATCGCCTGTGGCGTTCGCGCTTCGGCGGCAGCCCGGACGTCGTCGGCCGCAGCTTCACGGCCTACGTCGCCGACCGGCCGCAGGAGGCGGAGAGCTTCCGCATCGTCGGCGTGCTGCCGGCCTCGTTCTGGCACGTGAACCCGTACACCGACCTCTTCGCCCCGCTGCGCGCGCCCACGTTCCCCTACATGGCGCGGCTGCGCCCCGGCGTCGCGCCCGAGGCGCTGCGCCAGCGCGTCACCGCGCTGGTGACGGCCGGCGCCCGCGAGGTGCCGCCCGGCTGGCAGGCGAGCGTCGAAGGCGTGCACGAGGCCTACGTGGCGGCGATCCGCCCGACCCTCCGCGCGGCCAGCCTCGCGAGCCTGCTGGTGCTGCTGATCGGCTGCGCCAACGTCGCGGCGCTGCTGCTGGTGCGCGGCGCCCGCCGCCGCCACGAGGTCGCGGTGCGCACGGCGCTCGGCGCCGGGCGCCGCGCGATCTCCCGGCTGCTCGCCGCCGAGGCCTGCGTGCTCGGCCTGTCCGCCGCGGCGATCGCGGCGCTGCTCGCGGGACTCGCGCTCGAGGCGCTCGGCCCCGCGCTGCAGGAGCAGATCGGCCGCAGCGCGCCCGGCGGGCTCGAGGCGCTGCGGCTGGACCCGCCGCTGGCGGCGCTCGCCGCGGGTGTCGGCGTGCTGGCGGCGGTGGCGTGCTCGTTCGCGCCGCTCTTCGTCGCGCTGCGCCCCGACCTCGCCGCGTTCGTGCACGGGGCCGCGCGCGGGGCGACGGCCGGGCGCGGCGTCGGCCGCTTCCGCGCCGCGCTGCTCGCGCTGCAGGTGGCCGCCTCGCTCGCGCTGCTGGCCGGCGCGGGCCTGATGCTGCGCTCGGCCCACGGCCTCGGCCGCGTCGACCTCGGCATCGCGCCACACGGCGTCGTCAGCGGCTCGCTGACGCTGCGCGCCTCGCGCTACCCGGACGCGCCGAGCCGGGCCGCCGTCTTCGAGGCGATGCGCTCGCGGCTGGCGCAAGCGCCGGGCACCTCCGCGGTCGCGTTCACCTCGATGTGGCCGCTGCAGCAGGCGGGTGCCCAGCCGGTCCGCGCCGAGTCCGGCGCCGAGACCCGCGCGCCCGCGCAGCTCGTCGGGCCCGGCTACTTCGAGGCGCTCGGCATCCCGCTGCGCGCCGGCCGCGCATTGACCGCGGCAGACCGCCACGGCGCGGAGCTCGTGATGGTGGTCAGCGAGACGCTCGCCCGCCGGCTGTGGCCCGCCGGCGACGCGCTGGGCCGCGTGGCGTCGATCCCGCAGCCGCACTCGACGCAGCCGCCGGTCCCGCGCCGCGTCGTCGGCGTCGCGGCCGACGTGAAGCAGGGCCCGCTCGACGACGAGCTGGCCGACGCCTACGTGCCGCTGCTCCAGGAGCCCGGCCGCTTCGCGTTCGCGCTGCTGCGCCACGCCGCGCCGCCGCCGCAGGCGCTGGACCTGCTGCGCGCCACGGTGCGCAGCGCCGATCCCGAGATCGCGCTCGACCGCACGGTGACGCTCGCGGAGCTCGCCGATCGCGCGGGCACGGGGCCGCGGCTGCTGGCGGGCCTGCTCGCGGGCTTCGCGCTGGCCGCGGTGCTGCTCGCGCTGGTCGGGATCGCGGGCGCCGTGGCCTACGCCGTGCGCCAGCGCGAGCGCGAGATCGCCGTGCGGGTCGCGCTCGGCGCCGCTCCCGGGCAGGTGGTGCGGCTGTTCCTGCGGCAGGGCGCGGCCGTGCTGGGAGCCGGCCTCGCGCTCGGGGTCCCCGCGGCGCTCGGCGTCGGCCGCCTGCTCGAGAGCCAGCTCTTCGCGGTCGGCCCGCGCGACCCGCTCACGCTGGCGGTCTCCGCCCTGCTCTTCGGGGCGGCCGCGCTCGGCGCCACCTGGTGGCCGGCGCGGCGCGCGGCGGCGACCGATCCGTCGGTCGCCCTCCGCGTCGAGTAGCTATTCCGCGCGCAGCGCGATCACCGGGTCGACGGCGGTCGCGCGCAGCGCGGGGACCAGGATCGCGAGCGCGCCCACCGCGGCGAGGGTCAGCGCCATGCCGGCGTGGACCAGCGGGTCGGAGGGGCTGACGAACAACAGCGCCGCGACCAGTCGCGACAGCGCCAGCGCGGCGATCGCGCCGAACGCCAGGCCGACGCCGACCACCGTCAGGCCCTGCCGGAACACCATCGCCATCACGGCGGCGCGGCCCGCGCCGAGCGTCATCCGCACCCCGATCTCGCGGGCGCGCTGGCCGACCGCGTACGACATCACCCCGTAGAGACCGACGCTGGCCAGCAGCAGCGCCAGCGCGCCGAACAGCGCCAGCAGCGACGCGGCCAGCCGCGAGGCCCACAACGAGTCGCGCAGGGCCTGGCCCGCGGTGGTCAGGCCCACGAGCGGCATCTCGCGCTGCAGCGCGACGAGCTCGGCGCGCAGCGCCGGCAGCAGCGGGCCCGGCTCGCCCGCGGCGCGCACGATCAGCGTCAGCGCGCCGCGGTAGTCCTGCTCCAGCGGCCGGTACGCGTAGGGCTGCGGCTGCTCGCCGAGGGTGTTGTACTTGGCGTTGCGGGCGACGCCCACGATCTCCACCAGCGACTCCTCGCCGAAGAAGCGGAAGCGCTTGCCGAGCGCCTCCTGCCCGGGCCAGAAGCGGGCCGCCATCGCCTCGTTGACGACCACGACGGGCGGCGAACCCGCGCGGTCGTCGGCGCCGAGCGCGCGCCCGCGCAGCAGCGGCACGCCGACCGTCTCGAAGTAGCCGGCGGTCACGCCGTTGACCTGGACCAGCACCCCGCGCTCGCCCTCCTGCCCTTCGGGGAAGACGGAGCGGGCCAGGCTGCCCTGCAGCGGCCCCGCGTGGGCGAGCGTGGCGCGGGCCACGCCCGGGATCGCGGCGACGCGCTCCAGGACCGTGCGCAGGAAGACGAGGCCGCGCTCGCGGTCGTAGCCCTGCAATCCGACGTCGAACGAGACGAGGCCCAGCCGCTCGCTGTCGAAGCCGGGGTCGACGCGCTGTGCCGCGTCGAGGCTACGCGTGAACAGCCCGGCGCCGACCAGGGCGACCAGCGACAGCGCCACCTGCGCCCCGACCAGCAGGTGGCGGGCCGAGCCGAGGCGCCCGCCGCGCGTCTCGCCGGTCCCGCGGTCCTTGAGCGCGGACACGAGCTGCGGCCGCGCCACCTGCAACGCCGGGGCAAGGCCCGCGAGCAACGCCGTCAGGACCGCGACGCCCAGCGTGAAGGCCAGCACCCGCGGGTCGAGACCCAGGTCGAGGCTGAGCGTGATCTGGGCGGGCAGGCCCGCGACGAACCCGAGCAGGGCGTGGCCGGACCAGCGCGCGACGAGCAGCCCCAGCGCCGCGCCCGCGAACGCGAGCAGCAGGCTCTCGGCCAGGAAGTGCCGCACCAGCGCCCCGCGGCCCGCGCCCAGCGCGAGGCGCACCGCGGTCTCCCGCTCGCGGGCGCTGGCCCGCGCCAGCAGCAGGTTGGCGACGTTGGCGCAGGCGATCAGCAGCACGAGGCCGGCGATCGCCATCAGCATCGCGGTGCCGGCGACCGCCGCGTCGCGCAGGCCGGGGAAGATCGTCGCCTGCTGGAAGGGCAGCAGCGTGAAGCCGCGGCCCTCGTTGTCGGCGGGCCACGCCTGCTCGAGCCGCGCGCCCAGGGTCTGCAGCGCCGCCCGCGCGGTCGCGAGGTCGACGCCGGGGCGCAGGCGCGCGAGCGGCGAGAGCGACAGGCCGCGGCGCTGCCCGTACCAGTTCTCGTCGCGGCGCAGCGCGGCGTTCATCGCCATCGGCGCCCACAGTTCCGGCTCGACGCCGAGCGTCGCACCCGTGAAGCCGGGCGGCGCCACGCCGACGACCTCGAACGGCGTCGCGTTGACGACGATCCGCTCGCCGATCGCCGTGGCGCGCCCGCCGAACTTGCGAGTCCAGGTGCCGTGGCTCAGCACCACCACCGGATGCGCCCCGGGCGTCGCGTCGTCGCCGCGCGCGAGCAGGCGGCCCAGGAACGGCTGGATGCCGAGCGTCTCGAAGTACTCGCCCGACACCATCTGCCCGAAGCCCACGGTCGCCTCGCCACCGCGCACGGAGATCGCGAGCGGCGTCCAGTCGTAGGCCGTGACCGACGCGAAGACGTCGCCCGACTGCGCGCGCAGGTCCAGCCAGTTGAGGTGCGACACGGGTGCCAGCCCGGGGTTGGCGCGGTCGGTGCCGAAGATCGCGACCAGCGTGCCGGGGTCCGCCACCGGCAGCGCGCGCAGGAACAGGGCGTTGACGAGGCTGAAGATGGTCGCGTTGGCCCCGATTCCCAGCGCCAGCGACAACACCGCCAGCGCGGAGACGACGGGGCGGCGCAGCAGCGCCCGCGCCCCGAACCGCAGGTCGCGCAGCCAGCCTTCCATGGGGGCCTCCGCCCCCGATGCTACGCGCCCTGCGACGTTCCGGGGCGGGGCGCGGCACGGCGACGGAGCGCGTCCCACGCGGCCTGCGCCGCGCCGCCCGCCACCAGGGCGGTCGGCGGCAGCAGGGGCATCGCGTAGCGGTCGATCGCGAACGGGATCCAGGCCACCACCACCGCGGCCGCGATCCACCACCACAGCGCGACCAGCCGGGCCGCCAGCGCGCTCGAGCGGATCCCGAGCGCCAGGCTCCCGAGGGCGGCCAGCGCCAGCAGCGGCGGCCAGAGCCCGACGAGCCGGGCGACCGCCGCCAGCCGCGACGGCAGCCCCTCGAGGAACGGCACGCCGAAGCCGCGCTGGATCTCGACGGTCAGGCGCGGCTCGACGAACAGCTCGCGCACGCCGCCGACGACGTCGTCGTGCAGCGCCGGGTTGACGCCGACGAACGCGAGCGCCGCGGCGGCCAGCCCGAGGGCCAGCAGCACGAGCACCGCGCCCCCCCCGCGTGGGTCGCTGCGGGCGCGGGCCGCGGCGGCGGCGACTCCGGCGACGCCGAGCGCCAGCGCCGCCACCAGCGCGTTCATCTTCGCGGCGCAGGCGAGGCCCAGCAGGACGCCTGTGCCGAGCGCCAGCGCGCCCGCGCGCGAGGGCCGCGGCGCGACCGGGAGCGCCGCCACCGCCAGCGCCGCGGTGGCGAAGAAGATCGCGACCATGTCGCTCATCGCGAACAGGTAGGCGGCCCGCGCGATCGGGTGCAGCAGGAAGCCGAGCGCGGCGACGAGGCCGGCCGCCGGCCCCCAGGCCGCGTGACCAAGGGCGTACAGCAGCCACGCGGTGCCGATCGCGAGCGCCAGCATCGCGTGCCGGGCCGGCCACAACTGCGCTGGCGGGGGCGGCGGGAGCTGGCCCGCGCGGTAGGCGGCGAGCAGCTCCGGCGAGGCGCGGCGGGCGACCGCCTCGCGCTTGGCGTGGGAGACCGGATCGCGGCCCCAGGCCCCGGGCACGCCGGCGAAGCGGATGTAGAAGTTCGCCAGCAGGTCGGGGTCGCGCACCGGCTGCCCGGCCAGGCGCAGCGCGAGCGCGATGGCGTAGCGGGCGACCGGCGGGTTCTCGCGGGCGGGCAGCAGTTGCCAGTCGGGATGCGCGCGGCCCGCGGCGCTGGCGGCCAGCTCTCCGTAGTACGCGCCGCCGATCCAGTACAACTCGTCGACGTGCCAACGCACCGGGCCACGCGCTCCGTGCACCCCGATGGCCGCGGCGATCGCCGCGATCGCCGCCAGGGCCAGCAGGTGGGAGCGCATCGGGCCGCGATCGTAGCAGGCGCCCGCCGGCGCCCTTGCGGCGGCACGGTTGCCGCGACATGATCCCGGTTCCTTCCCGGAGGTTTCCAGAAGTGCCCAGGCTCAGCCTGCGCAACAAGCTGCTGCTGCTCGCCGTCGTGCTCGCGCTGCTCCCGATCGGGATCGCCGGCCGCACGCTGATCGAGATCACCCAGGGTGAGCTCAAGGCGCTCGCCAACCAGGAGGCGGTGCTGACCGCCGAGCAGGTGGCGAGAGAGATCGACGGCCTGGTCGCCGACACCTGGCTGCCGGCGCTGATCGTGCTGCGCGACACGTTCGACGACCCGCAGCTCGGCGAGCGCGAGAAGACCGCCGTGCTGGCCAGCAGCCGCGACATCCCCGACGTGGTGGCGCTGCAGGTCACGCCGACCGACGGCGGCGAGCCGCTGCTGCTGACCCAGGGCGAGTTCGCCGAACGGCTCGCGGGGGCCGGCCAGGACCCGATCGCGACCCTGAGGCTGCCGACGGAGAAGGTCGCGGCGCTCTACAGCTCCGACGGCCCCGGCGTCGGCGACCTGGTCCACCTGGCGGCCTCGGACGACTGGCTGCTGACGCTGGTGCTGCCGCTGGAGAACGCGGTGCGCGGCCGGCCGGCGGCGCTCTCGGCCCGGGTCGACCTGCGACGGCTGCGACTGCGGGTGGAGACCCACCATTTCCAGGCCACGGGCGCCCTCACCCTGGTCGACGCCGAGGGCCGCGCGCTGTTCGACGCCGCGCGCCCGGACCTGCGCGAGCGCGAGCTGGTCAAGGCCGCCGTCGACCAGCTCGCCCAGGGCGCGCGCACGGCCGGGGCCATGCCCTACGTGCGGCCCGACGGAGAGCGCGTGCTCGGCGCCTACGCGCTGCCCCGGCGGCTCGACTGGGCGGTGATCGCCGAGCGATCCGAGGCCACGGCCTACGTCGCGATCCGGCGCATGACGCAGAGCCTGATGCTGTGGGTCGGCATCGGCGTCGTGGTCGCCGTGGTCGGCGGCGCCTGGTTCGCGCGGCGCATCTCGCGCCCGATCCTCGAGGTGGGACGCGTCGCCAACGCCGTCGGCGAGGGCGACTTCGCGGTGCGGGTGCCGAAGGTCGCGACCGGCGACGAGATCGAGGACCTGGCCCACCGCATCAACGGCATGATCGAGGGGCTCGCCGAGCGCGAGCGCGTCAAGAACGAGAACGCGGTGCTGCTCGACCTGACCCAGCGCCTGCACGCGCTGAACGAGCAGAAGAACAAGTTCCTCGGCATGGCGGCCCACGACCTGCGCAACCCGATCGGCGGCATCCTCGGCTACTCGGAGCTGCTGCTCGAGGAGCCGCTCGACGAGGAGACGGCGACCGTCGTGCGCAAGATCCAGAGCTCCAGCCAGTTCATGCTGAGGCTGCTGAACGACCTGCTGGACCTGTCGCAGATCGAGTCCGGCAAGCTGGAGCTGCGCAAGGAGCCGACCGACCTCGAAGCACTCGTCACCCAGAACGTCGAGCTCAACCGCATCCTCGCCCACAAGAAGCGGATCGCGATCGACCTGCGCAGCGAGGCCGGACTGCCGCCGCTCGAGATCGACCCGGCCAAGGTCGAGCAGGTGCTCTCCAACCTGATCAGCAACGCGGTCAAGTACTCGCACCCGGACACGACGGTGACGGTGACGGTCGAGCGCCGCGAGGGCGACGTGCTGGTCGCGGTCCGCGACCAGGGCCAGGGCATCCCCGCCGAGGAGCTGCACAAGGTCTTCCAGGAGTTCCAGAAGACGAGCGTGCAGAGCACGGCCGGCGAGAAGAGCACCGGGCTCGGCCTCGCGATCGTGCAGAAGATCGTCGACGGCCACGGCGGCCGCATCGGCGTCGAGAGCGAGGTCGGGCGCGGATCCACGTTCTCCTTCACGCTGCCGGTGCAGGCGCCGCGCGGCGGCGGCCCGGTCGACCGCGCGCAGCGGGTGGACGCCCGGGCGCCGATCCACTTCGCCGCCCAGGGCGACGACGGCCGCAGCCAGGCCGGGCTCGGCACCGCGCTCGAGGTGAGCGCGAGCGGCACCCAGATCGAGTCGAGCGTGGCGCTGAAGGTCGGCGAGTCGATCCGCTTCACGCTGCGGCTGCCCTCGGGCTCCGTCACCGGCGCCGGCCAGGTGATGCGGATCGCCGGTCCCGGCCGCTACGGCGTGCGCTTCGCGAAACTGGAGGACGACGGCGGGGCGCTCGCGCGCTTCCTCGCGACGCCCTGAAACACGAAAGCCCGGCACCCCTGCGGGGGCCGGGCTTTCGAAATGACGTCTCGCGGAACTAGCGAATCGGCTGGACGTTCGCCGCGCGCGGCCCCTTGGGGCTGTCCGTGATCTCGAACCGGACCTTGTCACCCTCGTTCAGGGTGCGGAAGCCCTCGGCCCGGATCTCGGAGTGGTGGACGAAAACGTCCGGACCACCCTCACGCGACAGGAAACCAAAACCCTTCGACTCGTTGAACCACTTGACGGTACCTTCGACCATAGCGCTCAGGCCCTCCTTCAGGCCTTCGCCTCGCTGTCACGTCGCCTGCGCGCCACAGAATCGAAAGCCACCCGCTGCGGATGACCGTTTCCGGAAACGCCACATGCACGTCCAACTCAGCGTGTCGAGAGTAACAGGACTCCCCGGACAGCACAAGCGACCCGGCCGGCGCTAGCATTTCCCGCGAGGGGGCGCTCGTGGACGTCTACCGCCGCCTGGCCCGCCGGCTCGACGCGCTGCCGCACGGCTTCCCCGCCACCGGCAGCGGGGTGGAACTGCGCATCCTGCGCAAGGTGTTCGAGCCCGCCGACGCGGAACTGGCGCTGCTGCTGCGGCCGTGGCCGGAACCGCCCGAGGCGATCGCGCGCCGCGCGCGGCGGCCGGCCGACGAGGTCCGCGCCCGCCTGGAGTCGATGGCGGATCGCGGCCAGATCGGCGCCGGCCTCGGCTCGCGCGGACCGCGCTTCTCGCTGATCCCGTTCGTCGTCGGCATCTACGAGTTCCAGCTCGAGCGGATGGACCGCGAGCTGGCGGACCTGTTCGAGGAGTACGCGCCTTCGCTGATGCGCACGCTCGGCGGCCACGCGCCGGCCGTCGCCCGCGTGGTGCCGGTCAATGCTCCGATCGAGGCGCGACCGCGGATCCTGCCGCACGACGACCTGCGCGCGATGCTGGAACGGGCCCGCTCGTTCCGGGTGGCGCCGTGCATCTGCCGCAAGGAGCGCGCGCTCGAGGGCCACCCCTGCTCGCACACCCTCGAGACCTGCCTCGCGTTCTCGACGCGGGAGAACGCCTACGAGCGCTACCCGCCCGGCGGCCGCGTGATCGACCGCGCGGAGGCGCTGCGGGTGCTTTCTGCAGCCGAGGACGAGGGGCTCGTCCACTGCACCTACAACGTGCGCGACGAGCCGATGTTCGTCTGCAACTGCTGCTCGTGCTGCTGCGGGTTCCTGCGCGGCGTGAAGGAGTTCCACGCGCCGCACTTCCTGGCGCGCTCCTCCGTCGTCGCCCACGTCGACGCCGACGCCTGCACGTCCTGCGGCGCGTGCGTCGACCGCTGCCCGATGGAGGCGATCGCCGACGCGGGCGACGGCCAGGAGGTGCGGGCCGAGCGCTGCATCGGCTGCGGCGTGTGCGCGACCGGCTGCCCGGCGGAGGCGATCCGCCTCCGCGAACGCCCGGACGCCGAGCTGCCCCCGGCGGGCCTGATGGACTGGGTCGTGGAGCGCACCTCCAGCCGCTCGCCGCTCAAGGGCCTCGCCCTGCGCGGCGCCCTCGCCTTCCTGCGCGCGACCGGCCGCCAGGGCCGGAGCGGGTAAGATGCTCGAACTTGATCGGAGCCCGGAGGTCGCACCGTGCACTTGAA
>WYBL01000097.1 GCA_011526565.1 Acidobacteriota bacterium
TCCAGCGCTGCTCGCTCGCTGGCCGTGAGCACGATCTCGGCAACCGGACGTCCGACTGGTTTCTTCACGCACCAGTATCGTCCGCTCGAACACTAAATGTCAACTAATTTCTGATACAGGAGACTAGTCGGCCGCAGGACCCGGCGCCGCAACGCGCGCGGCGCCGGGTTCACTCCACGGACTGCCAGCGTCCGGGAGCGACCAGCACCTCGGCGGGGCGGAAGCGGGACTTGTAGTCCATCGTCTCGCTGCCGGGCACCCAGTACCCGAGGTACACCCACGAGCCGCCGCGGCGCCGGCACTCGGCGATCGTCGTCAGCACGTTGAGGGTGCCGAGCGATCGCGGCGCGAGGTCCGGGTCGTAGAAGCAGTAGACGGCGTTCCAGGCGTCCGGCTCGACGTCCACCACCGACAGCGCGATCAGCCGCCCGTCGAGCCGGAAGCGCAGCTCCAGCGACTCGACCGAGGTCGCGTAGAGGAAGTCGCGGAACTCGTCGAGCGAACCGGTCATGGTGCCGTTGTGGCGGGCCGCCAGGTAGCGCTGGTAGAGCGCCAGCTTCTCCTCGTCGGGCTCGAGCGGCCCGACCTCGATCGCCACGTCGGCGTTGCGCGCGAGGCAGCGGCGCTGGGCGCGGCCGGGGCGGAAGGCACGGGCGTCGACGCGCAGCGTGCGGCACTCGGCGCAGCCCTCGCAGGCGGTCCGGTAGAACACCTCGCCGGTGCGGCGGAAGTTGAGGTCCATCAGCGCGTGGAACACCCCGGGGCCGAGCGGGGTCGGCACGATGTGCACGTAGCGCGCCTCGCGGCCCGGCAGGTACGGGCAGGGGAACGGCGCGGACGCCGAAGGCGGCTGGCGATCGAGCGCGCGGCTCAGCAGCCGCAGCCGCTCGGCGTGGTCCGCGCCCCAGGCCACGTTCACTCCGGCGCCGGCACCACGACGCCCAGCACGTCCTTCAGCCGGGCCACCGCGGGGGGCAGCAGCAGCGACACCTCGCAGAGCCGCTTCGGCCGGGCGCGTCGCACGACCGGGGCGGCCAGCGCGTCGGCCAGCACCAGGTCCGCCACGGGTGCGAGCCGCTTCCAGGCCGTCGCCTGCGCCAGCAGCCGCGGCTCCACCAGCAGCTCGTCGCCGCGCAGGCCGCGGGCCAGCACCGAGGCGTAGGGCAGCACGGCCGCGCTGTGGGCGACGGCCAGCACCACCGAGCCGGCGGGCAGGGCCCGGATCGCCTCGTGGGCCGCGTCGCACGGCTCGAGCCGCACGACCTCGACTGCCGAGCCGCGGGCCGCGCGACGCACGGCCTCCGCGTACTGCGGCAGGGTCAGCGCCAGGGCGCCTGCCAGCCGGCCCGGCTCGCCCTCGACGTCGGCCAGCGAGGCCGCCTCCGCGCGCACGTCCAGCGCACGCTGCGCCTCGTGGGCGACCAGCTCCGCGAGGTCGAGCTGGGCGTCGACGACGACCACCCGGTCGGGCGGCGCGGCGCGCAGCCAGCGCAGCACTGCTCCGCGGATCGCCGCGCCCGAGTAGCCGCGCTCGAACGCGGTCCACAGCGCCTGGCGGATCATCTCGTCGAGGGCGTCGGCCTCGGCCACGCTGCGCGGCCCCGTGCGCCGGACGTAGACGCCCGAGCCGGGACGCTGCTCGACGAGGCCCTCGCGGCGCAGGTCGGTGAAGGCCGCCGACACCGTGTTCGCGTGCAGCTTCAGCCGTCGCGCCAGCGCGCGCACGCTGGGCAGGCGCTGGCCCGGCGCCAGTTCGCCCGACAGGATCTTCATCTGGAGCTGGCGGGCGAGTTGGGCGCGCACGCTCAGCCCGCCCTTGCGCGACGTCATGCGGACGAGGTCCATGGGTCTTCGCCGCGATTATGCGCCCGCACCGGGGGGCCCGATTAGAATGCGCCCGTGCGCCGACCCGACCCGGCAGTGAACCCCGCCCGACGCCGCGCCGCCGTGCGCGACGCCCGGGCGTGAGCCGCGCCGTGGCCGCGCCGGAGCCTCGCCTGTGGGGCTGGGGCCGGGTGCCGGCGCCAGGGCGCGAGCAGCGCTCGGAGGACCTCGAGGCGCTGACCCGCGACGCCGTGCTCTCGCGCGGCCTCGGCCGCTCCTACGGCGATTCCGCGCTGCCGCCGCGGTCGCACCCGGTCGTCGCCGGGACGACGCTCGCCGACCGCATCCTCGCCTTCGATCCCGCGAGCGGTCGCCTGCGCGCCGAGGCGGGCCTGACCCTGCGCGAGGTGGTGCGCCTGTTCCTGCCCCGCGGCCTGTTCCCGCCGGTCACGCCGGGAACGCAGTACGTCACGCTCGGCGGCATGGTCGCCTCCGACGTGCACGGCAAGAACCACCACGTCGACGGCACCATCGGCCGTCACGTCACCGCCCTGAAGCTGCGGGTGGCCTCCGGCCAGATCGTCGAGTGCACGCCCGAGCGCGAGGGCGAGCTGTTCCGGGCGACGGTCGGCGGCATGGGGCTGACCGGCCACATCCTCGAGGTGGAGTTCGCGCTGCGGCGGGTGCCGAGCCCGTGGATCCTGGGCGAAACCGAGCGCGTCCCCAACCTCGAGGGCTTCGTCGACGGCCTCGAGGCCGCCGCCCGCGAGTGGCCGATGACGATGGGCTGGATCGACTGCCTGTCGCGCGGCGAGTCGCTCGGCCGCGGCATCCTCTACCGCGGGCGCTGGGCGACGCCGGACGAGGCGCCGCGCCGCGCGCCGCGGCCCAAGTCGCGCTTCACGGTGCCGTTCGTGATGCCCGAGTGGCTGCTCGGCCCGCTGACCGTGCGCACCTTCAACTTCTTCAACTACCACCAGCACGTGCCGCGGGTGCGCCGCGGGATCGTGCACCCCGAGGCGTTCTTCTACCCGCTCGACATGCTGCTCGAGTGGAACCGGCTGTACGGTCCGCGCGGCTTCACCCAGTACCAGTGCGTGCTGCCGCGCAGCGCGGGCCGCGGCGCAGCGCGGCGCTTCCTCGACGTGCTCTCGGCCCGCGGCGGCGCCTCGTTCCTGTGCGTCATCAAGGACTGCGGCGAGGAGGGCGCGGGCCTGCTGTCGTTCCCGCGGCCCGGGATCTCGATCGCGCTCGACATCGCGCTGCGCGACGACACCCAGGCACTGGTCGACGCGCTCAACGAAACCGTGATCGCCGAAGGAGGCCGCGTGTACCTGACCAAGGACTCGCTGACCCGCCCGGAGCACTTCCGGGCGATGGAGCCGCGGCTCGAGGAGTTCCTGCGCGTGCGCCGCAAGTGGGACCCCGAGGGCCGGCTGCGCAGCGCGCAGTCGGTGCGGCTGTTCGGGGACCGGCCGTGAAGGCGGCGATCCTCGGCGCGACCCGCGGCATGGGCCGCGCCCTGGCGCGGGCGATGGCCGAGCGCGGCGACACCCTGTGCCTGCTGGGCCGCGACGTCGCGGACCTCGAGAAGAGCGCGCGCGACGCGGAGGCCCGCGGCGGCCAGGCGGCCGGCGCCTTCGCGGTCGCCGCGTGCGACCTGGAGCGGCCCGAGACCTTCGGCCCCGCGCTCGAGGCCGCCGAGGAGGCGCTGGGCGGGCTCGACGCGGTGGTCGTCACCGCCGGCATGTTCGCGACCCAGGACCGGCTGGAGGCGGACGCCGAGCTGGCGCGGCGCCTGCTCGTCGTCGACTTCGCGCACACCGTCGCCTTCTGCGAGGAGGCGCGCAAGCGGCTGCTCGCCCGCGGTGGCGGCACGCTGTGCGTGTTCTCCTCGGTGGCCGGCGAGCGCGGCCGCAAGCCCGTGGCGATCTACGGCGCGGCCAAGGCCGGCCTCACCCGCTATCTCGAGGCGCTCGACCACAAGTACCGCGCCGCGGGCCTGCGCACGGTGTGCGTCAAGCCGGGCTTCGTGAAGACGGGCATGACCGAGGGCCTGAAGCCGCCGCCGTTCGCGGGCGAACCCGAAGACGTCGCGCGCACGGTGCTCTCGGCGATCGACTCCGGCAAGCCGGTCGTCTACGCGCCGCCGATCTGGGGCCTGGTGATGCTCGTGATCCGCAACCTGCCGCGCTTCGTGATGCGCCGCATCCAGTTCTAGCGGTGCGTGCGGTCCGCGCCTGGATCGCGGCCCACCCGTGGACGGCGCGGGCGCTGCTCTACGGCGGCGCGATCCTGGTGGGCCTGCCGTGGGCCTTCTCGGTGGTGATGACGGGCACGATGCGGCGGCCGGCCGAGCCGCTGCCCGCCGGGTGGAGCGAGGTGGCGCTGCGCAGCGCGGACGGCCTCGCCCTGCGGGCGGCGCTGCGCGCGGGCGACCCGGCGCGGCCGGCGTTCGTGATCGCCCACGGGCTCGGCGACACGCTCGACAGCTTCCTGCCGCTCGGCAACGCCTTCGCGACGCGGGGTCACACGGTGCTGGCGGTCGACCTGCGCGGCCACGGCGGCAGCGAAGGCGGGCTGACGACGCTCGGCGGCCTCGAGCAACGCGACGTGACGGCCGGCATGGAGCACCTCCGGCAGCAGGGCCTGGCGCGGAGCGGCCTCGTGCTGTTCGGCTTCTCGATGGGTGCCGTCGCGGTGCTGCACGCGGCGGCGGACCAGCCCGACGTGAAGGCGGTGGTCGCCGAGTGCCCCTACGACACCTATCGCGACACGATCGCCCACCACGCAAGGCTGTTCTACGGCCTGCCGCGCTGGGTGCCGCTGATCCCGATGGCGATCCGGGTGGCCGAGTGGCGCGCCGGCTTCGACGCCGACGCGATCGACTCGCTGGCGGCCGCGCGGCGCCTCCGCGCCCCGCTGTTCCTGATCGTCGACGGCCTCGACCGGCGGATGCCGGAGAGCGTGGTGCGCCGCATCCTCGACGCCCATCCCGGGCCGAAGGAGCTGTGGGTCGCGGACGGCGTCGACCACGTCGGCGCCCAGTTCCACGCGGAGTACCCGGCCCGGGTGGCCGCCTTCCTGACCGCGGCGGGCGTCTGGACGGCCCCGTGAACGCGCCGTTCGTCGTCCACACCGGAGCCCACAAGACGGGCACGACGGCCGTGCAGGGGTGGCTCCAACACGAGCGGGAGGGTCTGAAGGCGTGCGGCATCCTGGTTCCCGCGACCGGCGTCGGCGGCGTCGGAAACCACGCGCCGCTGATCCGCGCCTTGGCCGAGGCTCCCGACTTCCCGGCGGCGGAGGCCGCGAGGCTGCGGGAGGCGTTGCGACAGGAGGCCGCGGCGCACCCGCAGCACACGGTGGTGATCTCCGCCGAGCACGCGGAGACGCCGCGTTTTCGCCCGCTGCTGCCCCGACTGGCACTGGCGATCCGCGAGCTGGGCCGCGAGCCGATCGCCGTCTTCGGCTGCCGTGAACAGGGCGCGCTCCTGAACTCGCGCCACGCCCAGCGCCGCAAGGCCTTCCTGCCGGTGCGACCGTTCGAGCGCTTCGTCGCCGCTGCGCTCGCGCGGCACAGCGGCGACTGGCAGGGCTGGGCCGCTCGCCTGCAGGCAGCCGGGTTTGCGGTGGCGGCCTTCGCCTACACGGAGGCCGTGAAGAAGGCGGGCGTCGTGTCCGCGTTCGCGCGAGTGCCCTCGCTCGCCGCAGCCGCGGCGCTCGCGGCACGGGCGCCGCGGGACGAGGTCAACCCCAGCCTCGGGAGCCAGGGCCTGGTCCTCGCCGACGAGGTGCGGGCGCGCGTCGCGGCCCGCCGCCACCCGGTGGGCGCGGGCCACCGGGGCCCGCTTCGCAGGCTGGTGACGCGGCAGGCCGCGGCCTGGCAGGACACGCCGTTCAACGGGTTCGGCGCCGAGCAGGCGCAGGCGGTGCGGTCGCACTTCGCGGAGGGCAACCGCGCCTTCGCCGAGCGCTACCTGGATCGCCCCTGGGACGAGCTGTTCCCCGAGCCGCAAGTGTGGCCCGCCGTGTCGCCGTCGACGCTCGAAGACCTCGACCCGGCGCGGCGCGAGGCGGTGTTGCGGGCGGCGGACGAGGTACTGCGGCACGCCGACGCCCGCGGGATCTGGTCTCGGGTCGTCAGCGACCCAGGTCGCGCGCGCTCTTTCCGGCGATCCCCCAGTTCTCGCGGGGGACCTCCTGGATGACGACGCGGATCGCCTCCTTCGGGGCGTCGGCCGCCTCGTGGAGGGCCTGGGTCACCTTCTCGATCACGGCCCGCTTCTGGTCCTCGCTGCGGCCTTCCAGCAGGTAGACGTGGGCGATCGGCATCGGCGCGCTCAGGCCGCGTGGAACACGGCGGTGAAGTGGCAGGCCGTTCCTGCCAGCACGAACAGGTGCCACACGAGGTGGCCGTAGCGCAGCCGCTTCCAGGCGTAGAAGCGGGCACCGACGCTGTAGGCGATGCCGCCGGCGACGAACCACGCGAAGCCCGCGGGCGGCAGCCGCTCCCACAGCGGGCGCAGGGCGACGGCGCCCGCCCAGCCCGTGGCCAGGTAGAACGCGAGCGAGATCCGCGGGTGGCGATGGCGGTCGAGCAGCTCGAAGAGGATGCCGCCGCCCGCCAGCGTCCACACCGCCGCCAGCACCGGCCCGTCCCACGGCGGCCCGAGCACGCCGGTCGCGAACGGCGTGTAGGTGCCGGCGATCACGCCGTAGATCGCGCAGTGGTCGAACACGCGGAACGCGCCCTTCGCGCGCCCCGGCGGCAGGCCGTGGTAGAGCGTCGAGCCCGCGTAGAGCAGCAGCACGCTGATCGCGAACACGAGGCAGCCCACGAGGAAGGAGACCCGGCCACGGGAGGCGGCGAGGGCGACCAGGAACGGCGCGGCGACCAGCACGCCGACCAGGCCGACGCCGTGGCTCAGGCAGTTCGCGAGCTCTTCGCCGCGGGACGGCGCCCGCTCGGCGGCCATCGCGTTCATGGAGCCTTCATGGTAACGCCGCGGGCCATGACAACCGTCACCCGCACACCCTGACCCCGTCCACTACCGCCCGCGCCGGGTCAGGCGCACCTTGTGGGCAACGCGGGAGGCGAAACGGATGGCGACAGCAGTGGCGCTGGAGGCGGGCGGCACCCGACAGTCGGTGGTCGCGCGACTGGCGGGCGTGAGCAAGGATTTCGGCGCCGTGCGCGCGCTGGGCCCGATCGATCTCGAGTTGCGGCAGGGCGAGGTGACGGCGCTGCTGGGGCCCAACGGCGCCGGCAAGACCACGAGCGTGCGGCTGCTGCTCGGGTTGTGCGCGCCGAGCGAGGGCAACGTCCGCGTGTTCGGCCGCGACCCGCGGCAGCCGCAGAGCCGGCACCGCGTCGGTGCGATGTTGCAGGTCGCGCGGGTGCCGGAGACGCTGAAGGTGCGCGAGCACGTCGAGGCCTTCGCCAGCTACTACCCGGCGCCGCTGGCGGTCGGCGAGGCGCTGGCCGCCGCGGGCCTCGAGCGGCTGGCGGAGCGGCCGTTCGGCGCGCTCTCCGGCGGCGAGCGGCAGCGGCTGCTCTTCGCCCTGGCGCTGGTCGGCGACCCCGACCTGCTCTACCTCGACGAGCCGACGGTCGCCCTCGACGTCGAAGGCCGCCGCGCGTTCTGGGGCCACGTGCGGGCGCTGGCGGCGCGCGGCAAGACGGTCCTGCTCACCACCCACTACCTGGACGAGGCGGACGCTCTCGCCCAGCGCGTGATCGTGCTCGACCGCGGTCGCATCGTGGCCGACGGCACGCCGTCCGAGATCAAGCGCCGGGCCAGCGGGCGCCGCGTGCGCGCCGTCACCGGGCTCGACGACGACGCATTGCGAGCCTTGCCCGGCGTGCGCGAGCTGCAGCGGCAGGGCGCGCGCGCGGAGCTGCTGACCGACGCCCCCGACGCTCTGGTGCGCGCGCTGCTCGGCGCAGACCCCGGCGCCTCCGAGCTGGAAGTGGCGGGCGCGGGGCTCGAGGAGGCGTTTCTGGCACTGACCGGCCGCGGGCCGGAGGAAGGCGGACGATGAGTGCGACGACTGCGGAGTGGATGGCCCTCGAGCAGGGCGCGGAGATGAGCGCCGGACGGCGCTTGCGGATGCTGTGGACCGAGACCCGGCTCGAGTTCCTGAAGCTGCTGCGGACGCCGGCCTTCTTCGTCCCCACCGTGACGTTCCCGGCGTTCTTCTACGTGCTCTTCGGTCTGTCCTTCGGGAGCCGCGGCATGGGCGGCCTGAAGATGTCGACCTACCTGATCGCCAGCTACGGGGCCTTCGGCGCGATGGGTGTCGCCCTCGGCGCCTTCGGCATCGGCTACGCGATGGAACGGGGGCAGGGCTGGCTCACGCTGAAGCGGGCGTCGCCGTTGCCGCCGCTCGTCTACTTCGGCGCGAAGCTGCTGATGTCGATGGCCTTCGGCCTGATCGTGTTCGCGCTGCTGGCGGTCCTGGGCATCGCCTTCGGGGGTGTCGAGCTGCCCCTCGGCACCTGGCTGCTTCTCACGCTCGCGGTCGTGCTGGGCGCCCTGCCGTTCTGCGCGTTCGGGCTGCTGCTGGGCTCGCTCGGCAGCCCGAACGCCGCGCCGGCGCTGGTCAACCTCGTGCACCTGCCGATGGCCTTCCTGTCGGGGATGTGGATCCCGATCCAGGGCTTGCCCCCGGCGCTCCGCTCGGCGGCCCGCTTCCTGCCCGGGTACCACTACACGCAGCTCGCGCTCAAGCCGTTCGGCGGCGACCTCGGGCAGAGCGCCCTCCTGCACGTGGCCGTGCTGGCGGTCTTCGGCGCGGCCTGCCTGGCCGGGGCGGCCTGGCTGTGGTCGCGCGAGGAGTAGCTCACGTACCATCACCCGGTAACCCCGTGCGACTGCGCCTGCTCCCCGACGACCCCCAGCTCGGCTACGCGCCGTTCGCGTGGCTCGTCTACGCGGCGTTCGTGCCCTTCTACCTCTACGTGCGCGGCGCGGGCCCGCTCTCGTGGGCCGCCAGCCTGCTGGGGCTCGCCGCGTTCTTCTTCCTCTACTTCCGCGGCTTCTGGTTCACGGGGCGCGGCGTGCTGCCCTACGCCTCGGGCCTGGTGGCGCTGGGCGCCATCTTCGCGCCGTTCAACCCGGGCGCCTCGGCCTACTTCGTCTACGGCGCCGCCTTCCTCGGCCACGCGCTGCCGACGGGGCTGGCCGTGCGCTGGCTCGCGCTCTTCGTCGCCGTCGCCGGGCTGGAGGCGGCATTGCTGCGGCTGCACCCCGGCGTCTGGCTCCCTGCCATCGTCGGCTCGCTGGTCGTCGGCCTCACCAACATCCACTTCGGCGAGGTCAACCGCCAGAACGCGCGGCTGCGGCTGGCCCAGGAGGAAGTCGAGCGGCTGGCCCGCACGGCCGAGCGCGAGCGCATCGGCCGCGACCTGCACGACCTGCTCGGCCACACCCTGTCGCTGGTCACGCTCAAGTCCGAGCTCGCTCGGCGGCTGCTCGAGCGCGACCCGCAGCGCGCGGCGCGCGAGCTCGACGAGGTGCTCCGCGTCTCCCGCGAGGCCCTCTCCGAGGTGCGCCGCGCGGTGGCCGGCTTCCGCCAGCGCGACCTGCCGGCCGAGCTGGCCTCGGCGCGGCTGGCGCTGGAAGCCGCCGGCGTGGCCCTCAACGCGAGCACGCCGGCCCTCCTCCTCGGCGCCGAGCGCGAGGCTGCGCTGTCGCTCGCGCTGCGCGAGGCCGTCACCAACGTGGTGCGCCACGCGGGCGCGACCCGCTGCCGGATCGAGTTGGGCGTCGCGGACGGCGAGGCGCGCCTCGTGGTCGAAGACGACGGCCGTGGCGGCCCGGTCCGCGAGGGCAGCGGCCTGGCGGGGATGCGGGAGCGGATCGAGGCGCTCGGCGGACGCCTCGTGGTCGACGCCCGCTGCGGGACCCGGGTCGAGGTCGTGCTCCCCGCCGGTGACGCCGACGAGCCGCGGGCGCTGCGGGCGGCGTGTTGAGGAGCCTGCGTTGAGCGGCGGCCCGTCCCGCGTCGAGGTGCGCCAGGGCAGCGGCGGCCTCGAACTGCGCGTCGACGGCACGCTGGCCTCCGTGGTCGGCGCCGGCCACGGAGAGACGGGACCGGTGTGGGCCGCGCTCGCGGCGCCGCTGCTGGCACTGCCGCCGCCGCGCCGGCGCCGGGCGCTGATCCTCGGCCTCGGCGCCGGCGCCGCGGCGCGCCTGCTGCGCGCGCTCGAGCCCGGGCTCGAGATCACCGGCGTCGAGCTCGACGCCGACGTGCTGGCCGCCGCCCGCACCCACTTCGGCCTCGACGCACTGGGCATCGAGACGGTGCACGCCGACGCGGTGGAGTACGTCCGGCGCGAGCAGCGCTGCTTCGACCTCGTCATCGAGGACCTGTTCGTCGGACCCAACCGCTCGATCCACAAGCCACCGGCGCTGTGGGACGACGGCTACCGCGCGGCCTGGCAACGCGTCGCGGCGGGCGGCGTGCTGGCCGTCAACACGATCCACGAGGGCCCACGGGTCCGGCGCGCGCTCGCCGCGCTCGCCCCGGTCCCGCTCCAGGTCGGAGTGCGCCGCTATTACAACCGCATCTACGTCGCGGGCCACGCGCTGCCCGGCGTGGCCGAGCTGCGCCGGCGCCTGGCCGCCGAGCCGCTGCTTCGCCGCCACCTGCCGCAGCTCGCGCTGCGCACGCTCGCGCCATGATCCGCGTCGTGCTCGCCGAGGACCAGGCGATGGTGCTCGGCGCGCTGGCCGCGCTGCTCGAGATCGAGGCCGATCTCGAGGTCGTCGGCCGCGCCGCCGACGGCGCCCAGGCTCTCGCGCTGTGCGAGGATTTGCGCCCCGACGTGCTGGTCACGGACATCGAGATGCCGAAGCTGCCGGGGCTGGAGCTGGCGGCGGCAGTGAAGGCGAAGGGCCTGCCCACGCGGGTGCTGATCCTGACCACGTTCGCGCGCCCCGGCTACCTGCGCCGTGCGCTGGACGCCGGCGCCTCGGGCTACCTGCTCAAGGACGCGCCGTCGGCGCAGCTCGCCGACGCGGTGCGACGGGTCGCCGCCGGGCTGCGCGCGGTCGACCCCGAGCTGGCCGCGGAAGCGTGGAGCCAGGCGTGCCCGCTGACCGAGCGCGAGCGCCAGGCGCTGCGCCTCGCCGCGCTGGGTCGCAGCGCACCCGACATCGCGGGCGAGCTGGGGCTGTCGGAGGGTACGGTCCGCAACTACCTCAGCGAGGCGATCGGCAAGCTGGGAGCGGCCAACAGGATCGAGGCCGCGCGCATCGCCCGCGACAAGGGCTGGCTGTGATCGCGGCGCGGCGCGAGCGGTTGCTGGCCGCGAGCGGCGCGCTCGCGCTGGCCGCCTTCGCGCTGCGAGAGGCGCTCTTCGGCGGTCGCGCGCTGTTCGAGCGCGACCTGGAGACGCTCTTCTACGGCCGCGCCGAGGTGCTGCGCCGGAGCGTCGCCGAAGGCGTGCTGCCGCTGTGGAACCCCTACCCCGCCTTCGGCGAGCCGCTGCTCGCGCTGGGTGTCACCCAGGTGCTCTATCCGCCCGCCTGGCTGGCGCTCGTCCTGGCGCCGCAAGCCGCGTGGGCACTCTCGGCCGCGCTGCACCTCGCGTCCACCGGGCTCGGCCTGTTCCTGCTCGCGCGGCGGCTGGGCCTGTCGGCCGCCGCCAGCGGCCTCGCGGCCGCGGCCTGGGCGGGCGGCGACGCGCTGCTCTCGGCGGTCAACATGCCGAACCTGCTGACCGGCGCCGCGTGGCTGCCGTGGGCCGGCCTCGCCGCGACACGACTGGCCTCGCCGCGCGGTCCGCTGTGGCTGGCCGCGGCGCTCGCCGCGCCGCTGCTGGCGGGCTCGCCGGAGGCGTTCCTGATGTGCGTGGCGGTGGCTCTCGGCGCGACCGGGCTCGAGGCGACACCGGCCGACGCGCGCCGGCGCCTGGCGCGGCTCGGCCTCGCAGCCGGCCTCGGCCTCGGACTCGCGGCCGCGCAGTGGGTGCCCACCCTCGCGCTCGCCCAGCGCTCGGCGCGGGCGACGCTCGGCGAGCGCGCCCAGGGCTACTGGTCGCAGCATCCCGCGGGTCTCGCGACGCTGGCGCTGCCCGTCGTCCTCGACGAGCTGCCGCTCGCCGAGCCGTGGCGGCGCGCGCTGTACGAGAACCGCGAGCCCTTCCTGCCGTCCATCTACCTGGGCGCTCTCGTGCTCCCGCTGTCGCTGGTCGGGCTGGCGGCGGCGCCGCGCCGGCCGCGGCTGGCGCTCGCCGCCCTGGCGCTGGGCGCGACAGCCGTCGCACTCGGCAGGCACCTGCCCGCCTTCGACCTGTGGAGCGGCCTGCCCGGCCTCTCCGGCCTGCGCTTTCCCTCGAAGGCCCTCGAGCTGGTCGCGTTCGCGCTGGCGCTGCTCGCGGGCTGCGGCCTCGACGCCCTGCGCCGGGCCGAGGCTGTGCGCCTTCGGCAGGCCGCCGCGGCGACGATGGCGCTGATCGGCCTGCTCGCGCTGTGGGCCGCGCAGCCGGGAGCCGGCGCGTGGCACGCGCTGCTGGTCCCGCCCGAGGCGCTGGGCCACCCGTGGACGCGGTCGGCCGCGTTCCTCGCGACGCTGCGCGCGCTGGCCGTCGCCGGCGCCGCGGCGCTCGCCGGCGCGGCGCTGGTCCTGCGCGCGGATCGCCGCGGCGCTGCGCTCGCGCTCGCTGCCATCGCCGCGCTCGAGGCCGTCGCGAGCGTCGACGGCCTCAACGCCACGGCTTCGGCCGAAGCTTTCGCGTGGCGCACGCCGGCGCTGGCGCCGGTGCCCGCGGAGCGGCCGAACCGCGTCTACGCGATCGACTATCCCGACGCCGAGTCGCTCCGGCTGCTGGGCCGCTCCAGCTACCGGACGGTGCCGCTCGACGCCCCGGCGGACGGACGGCTGCTGCTCGGCCGGCTCTACCCCGTCGCCGACCTCGGCGCCGGCTCGCTCGGCCGCGAGGGCTTCCCGCTCGACGTGCCGCAACTGCGCTCCGCCGAGGCGACGCGCTGGCTGCGCAGCCTCGAGCGCAACCTCGCCACGCCCGCGTTCCCGCGCCTGCTGCGGCTCTCGGGCGCCGACTTCCTGCTCTCGCTGCACGCGCCGGGCCCCGGTTTCGCGCCGCTGGCCGAAGCGCGCGGCGTGCACGAGACCGTCAAGCTCTCGCGGGTCGAGGGCGCCCTGCCACGGGCGTTCGCCGCGGCCGGCGTGCGCCACGCGGAGGGCCAGGCGGCGTTCGACGCCCTGGTCTCGCCCGCGTTCGACCCGCTCGGCGAGGTGGTGCTGCCACCGGGAAGCCCCGTGGCGTCGGCGCCGGGCGCGCTCGCGGGCGAGGTGAGCGCGCTCGACCTCGGCCTCGACCGCGTGACGCTCGAGGCGACCCTCGAGCGGCCGGGCCTGGTCGTCCTGCTCGAGGCCTGGGACCCCGGCTGGACGGCGACCGTCGACGGCGTCCCGGCGCCGGTGCTGCGCGCGAACCTCGTCTTCCGCGCCGTTCCGGTGCCCGCGGGTCGCCACCGTGTGGAGATGCGTTACCGGCCGCGCGAGGTCGTGCACGGCCTCGTCCTGTCCGCGCTCGCGATGACGGCGCTGGTCGCGCTCGCCGCCCGTCGTGCCCGGGTGCCCCCCGGGGCGGGCGAAGCGGCGCGCGGCTGAAGGCTCAGCCGATCTCGAGCTGCTTCGGCACCCGGGTCAGGTTGCGCGAGCCGGTCTTCGTCACCAGCGCGACGTCCTCGATCCGCACCCCGCCGAGGCCGAGGTAGTACAGGCCCGGCTCCACGGTGACGACGTGGCCGGCCTGCAGCACGTCGGGCCGCTTGCCGATCGAGGGTGCCTCGTGGATCTCGAGGCCCAGGCCGTGGCCGGTGCCGTGGAAGAAACCCTGCATCCGGCCGTCCTTCACGCCCGTGCGGTAGCCGCGCGACTCGAACAGCGCCTGGATCGCCTGGTGGATGTCGTTGCCGGCGGCGCCCGGCTTCACCCGCGAGTGGCCGAGCTTCACGCCCTCGTGGACGAGCGCGTAGACCTCCTTGAGCCGCTCCGAGGCGCGGCCGCGTACGACGGTGCGGGTCATGTCGCCGAAGTAGCCGGTCGACTCGGAGCGCGGGAAGATGTCCATCACTACCGGCTGGTTCGCGCGGATCGGGCCGTGACCGACCTCGTGCGGGTCGACCGCCTCGTCGCCCGGCGCGCAGATCGTCCGCGCCGGCATGCAGCCAAGGGCGAGGATGCGCTGGTTGACCACGGTGCGCAGGTCGTCGGCCGTGAAGCGGCGGCCGTCCCGCCGCAGGTACCCGTCGCGGCCGATCGCGCAGGCGCGCAGCGCCTCGATGCCGGCCTGGAGCCCGGCCTCGGCGGCCCGCAGCGAGGCCTCGATCGCGCGCACCTCGTCGGGGCGCTTGAGCGCGCGCTCGGGCCAGAACGGCTCGGGCGCCGGCACGCAGTCGATCCCGCGCTGCGCGAGTTCGTGGGCGAGGCCGAGCGGGAACTGGCGCGGCACCCGCGCCCGCTTCACCCGCAGCTTGCGCAGCACCAGCGCGATCACGTCCGCGGCCGGCGCCTGTCCGCGCGGCTCCAGCTTCCGCGCGAACTCCATCCAGGCCAGCACCCGGCAGTCGCGGGCCGTGGCGCGGGCGCGGTCGAACTCGAGATCGCTGGCGGTGATCGTGCGCTCCCCCCGGACCTCGACGAACAGGAACGGGTCCGGGGCCATGAAGCCGGTCGCGTACAGCAGGTCGGCGTCGTGCTCGGAGGCAGCGTAGTGGAGGCGGGCGTCGGGCAGCTTCTTCATGGTGGGTCGGCGGGTCCGGGCGCGGGCGCGGCCGCAGCGGGGCGCCCGAGCGTCAGCAGCAGGACCAGGCCGCAGATCCCCGCCGCGTAGTGGAAGCGGTCTCGCCACGGGTCCCACCACTCGCGCGAGTGGGCCGCGGCCAGGCAGGCGAACAGGGCAAGGAGCGGCAGCACGCGCCGGTCGCGGCGCCGCACGAAGTCGACGAGCGCGGTCGCGGTGGCGGCGAGGAAGAACGCGGTCACGCCGGGCCGATTTCGACAAGCGCGTCGTAGAACGACGGGCCGCCGCCCATGTCGGTCAGCTCCTGCGAGGTGACCGCGTTGGCGTTGCGGCCGCCGGGGCACAACTTCGGCCACCAGATCGACAGCCCGACCACGAGGCCGCGCCGGGCGGCGTCCGAGACCCGCGCCTTCGCCTCGAACGCGCCGCGGTCGTTCCAGACGCGGATCGGCTCGCCGTCGCGGATGCCGCGGGCCGCGGCGTCGTCGGGGTGGATCGTCAGGAACGGCTCGCTCTCGCGGCGCACGAACGTGGGCTGCGCCGAGAAGGTCGAGTTCAGGAAGTGGTGGGCGGGCGGCGAGATGAACGCGAGCGGGTAGCGCTGCGCCAGCTCGGGGTTGGTGACCGGGCTCTCCCGAGGCGGCACGTACCCCGCGAGCGGGTCGAGCCCGCTCGCGGCGAGCGAAGGTGCCAGCAGCTCGCACTTGCCCGACGGCGTCGGAAAGCCTCCCTCGGCGAACGGCGCCCACGCGGCGGGCACCGACAGCCGCACGCGGCCCAGGCTCTGCAGGCGCTCGAAGTCGAGCCCGGCGAGCCGTGGGTCGTCCCAGTCGAGGGCCTGGCGCGCGAGGTCCTCGTCGGACTCGAAGAAGCAGGGGTCGTCGAGCCCCGTCGCCCGCGCCAGGCGGCGGAACAGCTCCGTGTTGGAGACCGCCTCGCCCTGCGGCGCGATCGCAGCCTTGCTCCACGAGAGGTAGAGGTGGCCGTAGGCCTTGTGCAGGTCGTCGTGCTCGAGCGTCGTCGTCGCCGGCAGCAGGTAGTCGGCGTAGTCGGCGGTGTCGGTCTGGAACAGGTCGTGGACGACGACGAACAGGTCCTCGCGGGCGAGCCCCTGCAGCACCTGCCCCTGCTCGGGCGCGACGGCCGCGGGATTCGAGTTGTAGACGAACAGCGCCTTGACCGGCGGGTCGAGAAGGGGGTCGTTCAGCAGCCGCCCGAGCAGGCTCATGTTCAGCGTGCGGGTGCCGGGCGGGCTCAGGTCAGGACGCTCGAGCGCGTCGGTGCGCACCGGGAACGTGCCCGAGGTGGAGAGCAGGGCGCCGCCGCCGACGTCGCGCCAGGCGCCGGTCACGGCCGGCAGGCAGGCGACGGTGCGGACCGCCATGCCGCCTCCGGCGTGGCGGTTGAGGCCGTAGTTGAGGCGGATGGCGGAGGGCCGCGTCGTCGCGTACTCGCGGGCGAAGGCCTCGATCGCGGCGGCCGCGACGCCGGTCTCGCGCTCGGTCCGCGCCGGGTCCCACTCGCGGGCGCGGGCCTCCAGCTCGGCGTGGCCCGTCGTGTGTTGCTCGAGGTAGTCGCGGTCGGCGAGGCTGTCGCGGAAGATGACGTGCATCATCCCGAGCGCGAGCGCCGCGTCGGTGCCCGGCCACGGCGCCAGGTGCAGGTCCGCCTTCTCCGCGGTCTTCGAGCGGTAGGGGTCGATCACCACCAGCCGGGCGCCGGCGCGGCGCGCGCGCTCGACGAACGGCCACAGGTGCACGTTGGAGCTGACGATGTTGGCGCCCCAGGCGACGATCAGCCGCGCGCGGCCGAGCTGCTCGGGATCGAGCCCGATCGAGCGCCCGATCGTGGCCTTCCAGCCGGCGGCGCCCGCCGAGGCACAGATGGTGCGGTCCAGCTTGCTGGCCCCGATCGCGTGGAAGAAGCGGCGGTCGAGACTGCCGTACGAGAGCACGCCCATGTTGCCGGCGTACGAGTAGGGCAGGATCGACTGCGGCCCGTGCTCGCGGGCGACGTCCTTCAGGCGCGCGGCGATCTCCGACAGCGCGTGCTCCCAGCTCACCCGCTCGAAGCGGCCCTCGCCCTTCTTCCCCACCCGCTTCATCGGGTGGAGCACGCGGTCGGGCGCGTACACCCGCTCGAGGTAGTGGTTCACCTTCGCGCACAGGAAGCCCTGGGTGAAGGGGTCGTCGGGGTCGCCCCCGAGCGACGTGGCGCGGCCGCCTTCGACGGTGACGGCCATCGAGCAGGTGTCCGGGCAGTCGTGGGGGCACACGACCTTCAGCACGCGGCGCTGCAGCATCCCTTCGATCCTAACCCCGCGACCGCGCCGGCCCCGAACGCGCGAGGCGCTTCGCCGCAGCCGGCTTGCGCCGCGCGCGGGCGGCGACCGTACGCGGGCGCCTGCGGGCCAGCTCCTGCAGCAGCTCGGCGGCGGGCATCGCCTCACCGAGCAGGAAGCCCTGCACCTCCTCGCAGCCGTGGCGGGCCAGGAAGCGGAGCTGGCGGCCGTTCTCGACGCCTTCCGCCACCACCCGCAGCTTGAGCGAGTGGGCCATGCGCACGACGGCGGAGACGATCGCCGCGTCATCGGCATCGCCCGGAACGCCGGCCACGAACGAGCGGTCGATCTTGACGGTGTCGATGGGCAGCCGTTTCAGGTACGACAGCGAGGAGTGCCCGGTGCCGAAGTCGTCGACGGCCGCACGGATGCCCCGCTCGCGCAGCGCGCTCAACACCTCGACGGTGGCGGCCACGTTCTGCATCGCCAGGCTCTCGGTGATCTCCAGCTCCAGCAGCCGCGGGTCGGCCCCGCTCTCGGCCAGCGCGCGATCGACCGAGCGCACGAGGTCCTGGCGCTGGAACTGGCGCGGCGAGAGGTTGACCGCGATGCGAAGCCCGCCCGCCACCCGCGACAGCCGCGCGAGCGTGGCGCACGCCTCGCGCAGCACCCACTCGCCGATCGGCACGATCAGGCCCGACTCCTCGGCGACCGGGATGAACTCCGCCGGCGGCACCAGGCCGCGCCCCGCGACCCGCCAGCGCAGCAGTGCCTCGGCGCCGACGACGCGGCGCCGCTTCAGCTCCACGAAAGGCTGGTAGCGCAGCTCGAACTCGCCGCGCTCCAGCGCCTGGCGCAGCGCGCCCTCCAGGTTGAGCCGCTCCTGGGCCCGTACGGTCATCGCGCGGGTGAAGAGCTGGTAGTTGGAGCGCCCCGCCTCCTTCGCGCGGTACATCGCGTTGTCCGCGTTCTTGAGCAGCGTCTCGGTGTCCTGGCCGTCGTCGGGATAGAGGCTGATGCCGATGCTGGCCTGAACGTGGAGCCGGTGTCCGTCGAACTCGAACGGGGTCGCGAGCGCCTGCAGCAGCTTCTCCGCGACCTTGGCGGCGTCCTCCGGCTGCGCCAGCGGCTCCAGCAGCAGGGTGAACTCGTCGCCGCCGACGCGGGCCACGGTGTCGCCCTCGCGCAGGCACGCGGCCAGCCGCCTGGCGACGCCCTCGAGCAGCCGGTCGCCCGCCGAGTGGCCGAGCGTGTCGTTGATCCGCTTGAAGTGGTCGAGGTCGAGGAACACCACGCCCAGCGTGCGTCCCGTGCGGTGGGCGTGGGCCAGCGCCTGGCTGAGCCGGTCGCGGAACAGCAGCCGGTTGGGCAGCCCGGTCAGCGTGTCGTGGTAGGCCTGGTACGAGATCAGCTCCTCTGCGGCCTTGCGCTCGGAGATGTCGCGCGACACCGCGACCACCTCGCGCGGCTCGCCGTCGGGCCCGAAGATCGCCTGGCTCGTGGTCTCGAACCACACGGTCCCGCCGTCCTTGCGCCGCACTCGCCACGTCGTCACCACCGGCTCGGAGCCGAGCAGCCGCTGGCGCTCCTGGGCGAGCCGCTCCACCTCCTCCTCGTGCACGAAGGCGGCCGGCGGACGCCCGACCATCTCCTCCGGCTCGTAGCCGAGCAGTCGGCGGCAGGCCGGGGACGCGTAGAGGATGGTCCCGTCCGGGGCCTGGCGCGAGATCAGGTCGGTCGAGTTCTCCGTCATCAGGCGGTAGCGTTCTTCGGAGGTGCGCAGCGCGTCCTCTGCGAGCCGCCGGTCGGTGACGTCGCGCTGGGTGCCCCAGGCCCGGGTCAGGCGACCGTCCTCGACGACGCCCACCAGGTTGTTGAGGCGGTGGCGCACGCCGCCGTCCGCGCCGCGCTCCAGCGTCTCGCCGTCGGCGAGGCGCAGGCCGCCGTCGAAGAAGCGGGCGAGCAGGGCGCGGCCGCGAGCCTCGCGCAGCGGCAGCACGTCGGCCAGCCGCCGCCCCAGCACCTGCTCCCCGCTCTCGCGGTCGTGGTGGCGGGCGAACGCCTCGTTGCACTCGGCGAGGTAGGCGCGGTCGAGAAAGGCGTCGACGCAGGACTCGAGCGGGCCCTCGAGCGCGACCGGTGGCAGCAGCTCGCAGCGCCAGATGCCCTCGGTGGAGTGGTCGACGAAGGCCCGGTAGCGCTCGCGGCCCTGGCGCAGCGCGTCTTCGGTGATGCGGCGCTCGGTGACGTCGACGTCCATGCAGCACACGGCGGGGGCGCCGGCGAAGGCGGGCAGCGGGAACATGCTCGAGTGCACGAAGCGGAGCGCGTGGTCCCTGCGCCGCACGGTCCACTCGTTGGGAGGCTCGGCCTCGCCGGTCGCCAGCAGCCGCGCGATCAGCGCCTCGAACTCCGCGCGATCTTCGGGGCGGATGATCAGCTCCTGCATGCGCTGGCCCAGCGCTTCCGCAGCGGTCCAGCCGTAGAGCGCCTCGGAGGCCGGGTTCCACAGCCGCACCCGCCCCTCCGCGTCGTAGATCTGGACCGCGACCGACGGCGTGTGGGTGACGATCGCCTCCAGCGCGCCGCGCAACCCGGCGCTGTCACGCTCGGCTTCGACCTGGCGCGTCACGTCCTCGACGACGGCGTCGACGAAGACCGGGCGCCCGCGCCCGTCGCGGGCCAGCGCCGCGTGGGTCTCGACCCAGGCGCCGCTGCCGTCGGGACGCACGAGCCGCGCCCGCTGGCCGGTCGCGGTGCCGAGATCCGTCACCCGCTCCATGAGCTTGCGTGGCTCCTCGGGGTCGAGGTGGACCGCCGCCAGTCCCTGCTCGCGCGCCTCGTCCAGGGTGGCGAAGCCGAAGAGCGCGAGCGCCGCGGGGTTGGCGAACACGAGCCGCCCCCCGAGGTCGGCGCGCCAGACGCCGAGCGGCAGGTGCTCGACCAGGTCGCGCGGTTCCTTCATCCCCGGCGGACCACGATCACGGTCATGTCGTCGTGCTGCGGGGCGCCGGCGGCGAAGGCGTCGGCGGCCGCGATCAGGCGCTCGACCGCCGCGGCGGCCGGCAGCCCCGTGCAGGCGCGGAAGGCGTCGGCCAGGCGCGCCTCGCCCCACTCCTCGTCGGCCGGGTCCATGGCCTCGGAGATGCCGTCGGTGAAGCCCAGCAGCGCGTCGCCCGCGCGCAGCGTGGTCTCCCCGGCCTGGTAGGCGGCGGCGGGCAGCAGACCGATCACCGGCCCGCCAACCTCGAGCCGCTCGGGCTCGCCGACTCCGGCCCGGAACACCATCGGCGCGTTGTGGCCCGCGTTGACGTAGGCGAGGCGGCCGTCACGGGGGTCGTACTCGCCGTAGAAGAACGTGGCGTAGCGGTTGGACGGCGAGGCGTCGTGGATCAGGCGATTCAGGTTGGCCATCAGCGTGGCGAGGTCGGCGCGGCCGCCGCCGATGGTCTGGCTGCGCAGCGAGGCCTGCAGGCTGGCCATCAGCAGCGCGGCCGGAATGCCCTTGCCGGAGATGTCGCCGATCGCGACCCCGACGCGGCCGTCGTCGAGGGCGAGGAAGTCGTAGTAGTCGCCGCCGACGCCGCGGGCCGGCCGGCACTGGCCGGCCAGGTCGAGCCCCGGCGCCCGCGGCAGATCGCGCGGGTAGAGCTGCTCCTGCACCTCGCGCGCGATCTCCACCTCGCGGGTGAAACGCGCCCGCTGCGCGACCTCGGCCGCCACCTGCTCGGCGAGTTGCGCGTTGTGGAGTGCCAGCGCAGCCTGGGTCGCCACCGAGCGCAGCAGTCGCACGTCGAGCGGCGAGTACGGCTCCTCGCTCTTCTTCGGCCCCAGCGCCAGGAACCCGAGCAGGCCCGTGCGCGTCGAGAGCGGCAGCAGCAGCTCGGAGCCGAGCTCTTCCAGGTGCGGCCGCTCGACCGCCGCCTCGGGCTGGTTGGCCCAGCTCTCGGGATCGTCCAGGTAGACGCGCGGCGGTTCCTTCGCGGCGGCCAGGCGTCGCGCCACCGGGCCCTCGGTGTCGAAGCCGGGAGGGGCGGCTTCGTAGCCGAGGGCGAACGCCGGCCGCAGCGCCGCGCCCTCGCGCAGCAGCACGGCCAGCCGCGTGGAGTGCAGCGCGTCGGAGAGCCTGCGGGCCAGGGTGTCGACCACCCTGCGCACGTCCGCCAGCTCCTGCAACTCGTCCGAGACCTCGCTCAGGATGCGTTCCGCGTCGTAGGCTTCGCGGAAGAAGCGGCGGTCGAGCCAGCGGCGGAGCCGTTCACCGGCACGCCCGGCGACGACCGCGAACAGTACCCCGGTGGCGATCGCCTGGATCTTGCGCGGGCGGTTGAGCGCCGGGTCGAGGGCAAGTGCGAGGCCCGCCGTGAGCGCGAGCCCGATGCCGAGCCCCTGCAACACCCGGATGCCGCGGCGGGCCAGCGCGTACTGGAGTCCCTGGCGCACAACCACCGAGATGCCCATCGCGCGCTCGACGACGATCACGTAGGCGAGCGTCAGCGGCAGCAGAGCGAGAGCGAGCAGGGCCGGCACCAGCAGCAGGGGGCCGAACGAGGACCACGAGAGCCCGAACACGCCGCTCGCGATCACGAAAGGAAAGATCGGCAGCAGCGCCGCCGTCGCCCCGAAGTTGAGCAGTCGCAGCCGGCGGCGGTCGTCGGGGTCCTTCGTGGTCCCCATCCGGTAGCCGGTGATCGCGAAGAAGCTGCCGATCGCCACGTTGCTGAGCACGAAACGGGGGAGCTGGGCGCGGTCCAGCCAGGCACCGAGCGTCGCTGCCAACGCGGGGCGGTCGGCATCGGCGGTGAAGTACGCGCCGACCATCAGGGCGTCGAGCACCGCGGGCACCGCCACCAGCCACTTGATCGAGGGGAACTTCTCGTCGAGGCCGAGCCGCTCCGGGAAGCGCAGCGCGAACAGGAACAGCGCCAGCGGCCACAGCACGCCCAGGCCATGGCGCCAGAAGAGCGCGAGTGGTCGCAGCACGTCCGGCCAGGCAGCGCGCTGGATCTGGTCCCGCTCCCCCATCGCGGCGAAGCCGATCAGCAGCAGCAGCAGCAGCCAGGCCAGAGGATCCCGGGGGCGCACCCAGGCGACGCCGAAGCCGAGCGCGATCGCCAGCAGCGGCGAGAGCAGGACCAGCACGATCAACAGGGCCTGGTTGCCACCGTCGCGGGGCGGCCGTGGCTGCAGCCCCAGCGCGACCTCGAGCAGGGCGCCGTCGCGCGAAACCCGCAGCGGCAGCCGGTCGCCCGCCTTGCCCGCGGCGACCGCAACGCTCAGGCTGGCGCGGCCGCGCCACGGCGTGCCGTCGACCGCGACGATCACGTCCCCCACGGACAGCGAGCCCGCGTGGGCGTCGTCGACGCCCAGCACGCGACCGTCGGACCGGACCGAGAGGCCCGCTCGCGGCAGCACGTCGGGCCCGGCCAGCAACAGCCGCAGGCCGTCGCGCAGCACCATCGCCTGCTGGGCGAGGCACAGCGCCAGCAGCAGCAGCAAGGCGAGGCGCGGCCCGTCGATCCGGGCGGTCGGCGAAGTCATGGGGTCGAAAATGCAGAGTCTAGCAGCCGGGGCGCAGGCGGCTCAGGGCAGTTCGAGGATCTCCGGCCGCCAGGCGCGGGGGCCGCTGGCCAGGCCGTGGGCGTGGCTCACCACCTCGACGCGGCGCGGGACCAGCTTCAGCAGCAGGTAGTCGGCGCTCTGCGCGCCGCCCTCGTAGAACGGCGCCCACTCGGGCTTGAACCGCGCCGCCCGCGCGGCCGCCTCCGTGACCCGCTCGGCACGGCCGGCGAACGTGACGTAGCCGGGGCCCTTCGGATCGAAGCAGGAGAGCGTGGCGCGCGGGTCGCGTTCCAGCTCCGCGACCTTGCGGGTCCCCTTGTGGGTGCCCATCCACGCGACGAGGTCCTCGTCGATCGGGAACACGTCCATCACCCGCGCCTGCAGCAGGCCGTCGGCGCCGACCGTCGACAGCGTGCAGAAGCGGGCCGCGGCCGCGATCTCGCGCGCGGCGCGGCGCACCAGGGCGGGATCGGCCGGGGCCGCGGGCGGGGCCTGGGCCGCGGCGGCCGCGGCCGGCAGCAGCGCGAGCGCGAGAGCGGCGAAGCGGTGCCGCATCGACCTACGTCCCGTACAGCCGGTCCCCGAAGTCGCCGAGGCCGGGCAGGATGTACTTGCGGTCGTTGAGCTGGCGGTCGAGCGCGGCGGTGTAGATGCGGGCGTCGGGGAACGCGGCCTCCAGGTGGGCGACGCCTTCGGGCGCGGCGACGATCGAGAGCAGGCGCACGTTCTTCGCGCCCAGCTCGCGCAGGCCCTCGAAGGCCATGGCGGCCGAGCCGCCGGTGGCCAGCATCGGGTCGAGCAGGAAGACGACAGCCTCGTGCAGGTTCTTCGGGATCTTCTCGTAGTAGCGGCGGGCGACCGCGGTCGTCTCGTCGCGCTTGAGGCCGAAGTAGCCGACTTCGGCCTGCGGAACCAGGTCGAGGAAGGCGTCGAGCATGCCGAGCCCCGAGCGCAGCACCGGCGCCGCCACCACCCGGGTGGAGATGCGGTGCGCGGTCGTCTTCTCGAGCGGCGTCTCGATCTCGCGGGGCGCCGTGGGCAGGTCGCGGGTGGCCTCCGCCACCAGCATCAGGGCGACGCGCCGGGCCAGCCGGCGGAAGGCGTCGCGCGGCGTGTCCCTGTCGCGCAGGCGCGCGAGCGAGTCGTCGACCAGCGGGTGCTTCAGGACGTGGGCTGCCATGGCGAGCGGCAAGATACCACGCGTGTATACTCCGGGGTCGCATGCGCCTGACCGAAGACGAGATCGAGTACATCTCGCGCAAGATCGTCAAGACGCTGGTTTCCGGCGGCAAGCTCGAGGTCGACTCCGAGGCCCGGGTTTCCGGCGAGATCGCGCGGGTGATCGCCGACGAGCTGCGGCTCGAGGACGCGCTCAACGAGGAGGTCCGCCAGGTCCTGCTCTCCCACGCTCCGGAGATGGAGCGCTCGAACATCGCCTACAGCGAGATGTTCAAGAAGGTCAAGCGCGAGCTGGCGAAGAAGAAGGGGCTGGTCATTTGAAGCTGTCCCGCGACCGCTGCGTGCGGCTGTCCCAGCTCGTCCTCAACTACCTGAACCAGGACGAGGAGGTCGAGTTCTTCGACGACCTGTCCGAGATCCGGCAGCAGATCTTCCGGCTGATCGAGTCCGAGATGAAGGCCGACGAGGCGATCGACGCCCTGGTCCGCCGCAAGATCGAGACCCAGAAGCGCTCGATCCTCGAGGGCTCCTCGGAGTGGGACGTGCTGTACCGCAAGTACTACGAAGAAGAGGCCGCCAAGCACCGCAAGGTGATGCCCTAGCCCGGCGCCAGCCGCGCCTCGAGCCGCCCGGAGGCGGGCGCACGCTCGAGCACCAGGTATCGGTCGCGCCCGATCTCCTGCTGGACGGGTTCGTGCGGCGCGCCGTCGAGCGAGACGGCGGTCGCCGTCCGCCCCGGAGGCAGCAGGATCGCGAGGCGGGCGGAGGCCGCGCTGCTGCGGTAGTCGAAGCGCAGCGCTTCGGCCGTCTGCCGGTAGTCGTAGCCGGCCCGCACCGGCTCGCCGGGAGCGCAGGCCTCGAGCCGGGCGTTGCCCGGCCCGAGCCGCGGCTGGAACACGGCGCGCGCCTGCAGCGGGCGCTCGGGATCGCGGCTCCAGTCGAGCCCCAGCAGGCCCTCGAGCACTGCCGTGGCCAGCGCACCGGCGCTGCCCGCGTAGCGCGGGCTGCCGCGGCCTTCGCCGGCCGCCGTGTGCCACTCGTGCAGCGCGCGCCGCTGCACGGCGCGGGCGGCCAGCGCGCGGACCTGGGCCCGGCCGCGAAGGGCGTCGCCTCCTTCCAGCATCGCCAGCGCCAGGCGCCCCGCGAACCAGTCCCAGTGGCCGCCGTTCTGGTAGCTCCCCTCCTCGGCCAGGATCGGGTGCCTGAAGAACCCGGCCGGGAACGGCGGGATCAGCGTCACGCCCAGCACCGGCGCGCCGATCGCCTGGTGCCGGCGCTCGATCTCGTCGAACAGCCGCAGCCGCTCCGCGTCGTCGAGGGCGCCGGCGCGAGCGGCGATCGCGTTGCCCCCGGTCGCCAGCATCGCGTCGAGATCGACGCGGCGCGGCGGAGGCGGACCCGGCAGCGGGCGGTGGACGCGGAAGTAGCCGCGCTGCGACAGGTAGAGGGCGTTGCGGAGGTCGATCCGCATCCGGTCGGCGGTGCTGCTCCAGGCCCGCGCCCGCAACGGGCGCGCCCCGTCGCTCGCCATCTCGGCGAGGCGGCGGGCGGCGATCAGCGCCATCGCGTTCGTGTACAGCCCGCCGACCCGCGGCGTCTGCTCGTCGAGGTAGATCGCCCGCTGATCGCCGTGGGCGGGCGAGACGTCGCCCCAGTCCGCGGTCAGCGCGCTCACCACCAGCCCAGTCGGGGTGTCGCGCCGGCCTTCGCTGACCGACAGCAGCGCCGCGTCGAGGCGATCCAGCAGCGGCCGGCCCGCCACGCCGGTGTCGAGCCAGATCGGGCCGTAGAACTCGAAGAGCTCCCAGGCGGCGAGCACGGCCGACGACTCCTGGTCGGCCTCGGTCGTGTTGCGGTCGGCGGTGATGCGGTCCGGGCCGCGGCGCCAGATCTCCTCCGCCCGCGGCGCCCAGGGCCGGAACTCCTCGACGGGCCCGGCCGCGATCCAGTCGTTGAGCGACGAGTCGGAGTGCTGATGGGCGAGGTGCTCGACCAGCCACGAGGCGACCCGGTCGCGCGGGTAGAGCCAGCGCGCGATCGGCACGAGCGTCGCGCTGTCGCGGATCCAGATCTGGGGATAGGCCTCGCCGGCGCCGAAGCCGCGCACCGGCCCGGTGCGGCCCGCGAACTGCCGCTCGTTGGCCTGGAGCGTCTCCTTCACCAGCGGCAGCAGGCCGTCGAGCCCGGCGTCGCCGGTCCGCCACCAGGTCGTGCAGGCGGGCGCAGGCGGCGGGGGCGGCGGTTCGGGCGCGCGCGACCCGCAGCCGGCCGCCAGCAGCGCCGCCGCGAGCAGCAGGCGCCGCATCAGCGGTCGGCCTCGCGCAGCCGGCCGGCGCCGATCGCGCCCAGCGCGTCGTAGGCCGCGTACTTGTAGGCCTCGCCCAGCGTCGGGTAGTTGAACACGGTGTCGATCAGGTGCTCGAGCGTGCCGCCGTGCTGGAGCTGGGCCTGGCCGACGTGGATCAGCTCGGAGGCCAGCTCGCCGAGGACGTGCACGCCCAGCAGCCGGCGGTCCTCGCGTGCCACGACCAGCTTCACGAAGCCGGAGAAGTCGCCGATGATCTGGCCGCGGCTGTTGCCCTCGTAGTAGGCGCGGCCGACCACGAAGTCGAGCCCCTTCTTCGAGGCACTCTCCTCGGTCTCCCCGACGGCGGCCAGCTCCGGGATCGTGTACACCGCCATCGGCAGCAGGCTCGAGACCTGGGTCTTGTACTTGAGGTCGAACGCGTGGCACATCGCGACCCGGCCCTGGTCCATCGAGGTCGAGGCCAGCGCGGGGAAGCCGATCACGTCGCCGGCGGCGTAGATGTGCGGCACGGCCGTCTGGAAGTCGCCGTTCACCGACAGGTGCCCGCGCGGTCCGGCGGCAAGCCCCGCGCGTTCGAGGCCGAGCCCTGCCGTAGCGCCGCTGCGGCCGGTCGCGAACAGCACGCACTCCGCCTGCACGCCGCCGCCGCCCTTGAGGCGCACGGTCACCTCGGGCCCGTCCAGCTCGACGCCGCCCATGCCCTCGTTGCGCAGGACGTGCAGGCCGAGCAGCTCGGTCTGCAGCCGCAGCCGCTCGGAGAGCTCGCCGTCGAGGAACGGCAGCAGCCGGTCCTGCGAGCAGACGAGGGTCACCTCGACGCCCATCGCGCGGAACATCGTGGCGTACTCGCAGCCGATCACGCCGGCGCCGATCACGACGAGCGAGCGCGGGATGCGCTCCATGCGCAGGATCGTGTCGGAGTCGAACAGCCGCGGGTCGTGGGGCACGCCCTCGGGCCACGCCGGGCTCGAGCCGGTGGCGATCAGGATGACGCCCGCGCGCAGGCGTTCCACCTGGCCGTCGCGGGAGGTGACCGTGATCGTGTGCGGGTCCTCGAAGCGGCCGTCGCCGCGGAACAGCGTGATCGCGTGGCGCTCCAGGTTGCGGTCGATCAGGTTCCACAGGTGGCGCACGACGTCGTCCTTGCGGAACATGAAGTCGGGCACGGTGATGTCGCGCTTGATCTGGTAGTCGATGCCGAACAGCCCGCGCTGGCGCAGCCCGGAGAAGTACAGCGCGGTCTCGCGCAGCGTCTTGCTCGGCACGGTACCGGTGTTGACGCCGGCGCCACCGAGATGCGGCTCGCGCTCGACGAGCGCCACCTTCTTGCCGAAGTAGGCGGCCTGCGCGGCGCCCTTCTCCCCCGCGGGACCGGAGCCGATCACGACCAGGTCGAAGTCGAGCGCTTCCATGCGCGAGGAGGATCACCCGCGCCTCGCCCTGCGTCAAACCCGAAGCGGACGGGCCATAGAATGTCGGAGGAGGGGTCATGCAGCGGCTGATCGGGTTCGTCCTGCTGGTGGTGCTGGTCGGCGGCGGGCTCTGGTACTGGAAGGGCAAGGAGCTCGGGTTCGAGCCGCCGCGCCAGCTCGGCGAGGTCGGCCAGAAGCTCGAGGACGTCGCGCTGGCCGGCAAGGTCAAGGGCGCGCTGGAGCTGAACAGGCGCCTGGCGATCCACCCGATCGAGGCCTCGACCGAAGCGGGTGTCGTCACCCTGCGCGGACGCGTGCCCGACGCCGAGACGGTGGCCCTGGCCGAGCGCGTCGCGGGCGCGGTGCCGGGCGTGCGCCAGGTCGTCAACCACCTGAAGGCCGACCCCGCGCTGGCCGCGACCACCGCGGCGGGCAACGACGGGCGCACGGCCGGCGAGCGGCTCGACGACGAGGCGCTCGCCGTCAAGGTCCGGCTCGCCTTCTCGCTCGACCGCGAGCTCGAAGGCAGCGACGTCGCGGTGTCGGTGTTCCGCCGCGCCGTGACGCTCGGCGGCGAGGCGCGGACGCCGGCCCAGGCGCAGCGCGCGGAGGAGATCGCGCGCGACGTGCCGGGCGTCGGCGAGGTCCAGGTCGTGATCCGCCTGCGCGGCCAGGCGCCGCCCGCCGAGGCCACTCCGGAGCCGGCGACGCGCTGAGGTCGCGGCGGGCTTGCTAGACTCGCCACCGACCCGACCCAAAGGAGGCCCCATGATCCTGGCCCTGCTGCTCACGAGCGCGCTCGCCGCGCAGACGCCCGAGCCCACCCAGGCGCCGCCCGCGACGCCCGCGGCCTCCCCCACCGAAGCCGCAGCGCCGGCCGAACCGGCCGCTCCGGCGGCCGACGCCGACGCGCTGATCGAGACCGGGCTCAAGGCCTTCGCCCGCGCCCGCTACGCGAGCGCCGCGAAGTCGTTCGAGGCGGCGCTCGCCGCGGCACCCGAGTCGGCCGCGGCCAACTACTACCTCGGCTACTGCGTGTACAAGCTGGCCGAGGGCAAGCGCCGCAACCACCCCGACAAGGCCCGCGCCGCCGAGTTGTTCGCGAAGGCGCTCGAACTCGACCCGCGCTTCCGCCCGGTGTGGGCCAAGCCGGCGACTCCGCCGCCCGCTCAGTGAGCCTCCGCCGCGCCGGCGCCTGGTGCGCCGCGGCCCTGCTCGCGCTGCCGGTCGTGGCGCAGCAGGGCCGGCCCGGCGGCAGCGGGCGCTTCGGCAATCCGCCCGACCTTGAGTCCTACATCGCGCAACTCGAGGAGCAGGGCCGCGCCGGCTGGCAGAAACCCGACCAGGTCGTCTCCGCGCTCGGCCTCAAGCCGGGCCAGACGGCGTGCGACGTCGGCGCCGGCCCCGGCTACTTCTCGCTGCGCCTGGCGCGGGCTGTGGGCAAGGCGGGCCGCGTGTTCGCCGTCGACGTCGAGCCGGTGATCCTCGACGCGCTGCGCGACCGCGTGGGCCAGACCGGCCTCACCAACGTCACGCCCGTGCTGGCCCTGCCCCACGACCCGCTGATCCCGCCCGGTTCCTGCGACCTGATCCTGATCGTCAACACCTACCACCACTTCCCGGACGGACCCGCCTACCTGCGCCGCCTGATCGCCGCCCTCAAGCCGGGCGGCCGCATCGCCAACATCGACTTCCAGAAGCGCCGCACGGCGATCGGCCCGCCTCCGGAACAACGCCTCGCGCGCGACGACTTCCTGAAGGAAGCTGCGGCAGGCGGCCTGCGCCTGCTGGCGGAAAAGCACTTCCTCCCCTACCAGTACTTCCTGCTGCTGGCTCCCTGACGACGAGCCGCCGGCGCCACCCCCACCACGGTCGGCATCGCTCTACGACCCCCGGCAGCGCCGCGTCATGGCCCGCGGGCCGCGGACGCAGCCTCGCCTAGCAGCCCGTGGTGAAAGGGCCTGACGGCCCGGTCGCCGGCCTGAACGCGCGGGTGTCCAAAGGCGCGACGGGATGGCCGTCGCTCGGTGCGGCCAAGCGAGTGGACCGGTTGGACGCGACCAA